>JAETTM010000013.1 GCA_021769135.1 Lachnospiraceae bacterium
TTCCAATACCCATTTACATAGGCTTCCTGCATCGGGGTATCATATTCATCCAATAAAATGATTACCCTTTTCCCATAATATTTCATCAAGTAATTTGATAACGCATTCAGGGAATCTGCCGCCACATAATCCTCCATATCGGCCGAAACCTTCCGATAAAACTCTTTTTCATTTTCATTCAATTTTTCGCTTTCCATCAAAAAATCATATTTATTATATAAATCAGTAATAATCTGACATATCCTCTTTTTCGTATTCTGATATGAAGTTTCCTTGATTTTTGCAAAGCTAAGGGCTATCACAGGCCATGTTCCCTGCATCTGCCGATATTTTTCCCCGTTAGGGAATTTTGCCCCGCATGCAGTATTTTCCCTATAAGAAGATATTTCCCCATCAGGGGGTGTTTCCTGCCAGATGGAAAGCCCTTCAAACAAATCGCCGCGCCCCGCATATGATATGGAAAAGAAATACTCCAGCATACTCATATTTAAAGTCTTCCCAAACCTTCGCGGGCGCATAATTAACGTAACCTTATCATTTGACTCCCACCACTCCCGTATGAAATCCGTCTTATCAATATAAAAGTTATGAGACTCCCTGACAACGGAGAAATCATCATGCCCAATCCCGATAACCCTCGCCATATTCCACCCATCCTTTCTCCCTATACTATCTCATGCTTAAAGTATATCCATTTCTTCACAGTAAAGCAATGGACTTCTAATCCAAAACCCCCTACTTATCCATCTCCCGGAACACTTCATAGGCATATTTATGGGAGCCATCCGTCCGGTTCAGGCCCTGGTGCAGCCGCAGCCGTTCCACTTCCTCTTCGGCATCGGTCTGTCTGGAGAATATCACCGAATCAATATGGGGATTGGCCTCCGCCATCCGGTATGCATATACGATAGCCGCCGCCTGCTCTTCCTCTCCTTTTGACGAAGTATACCCCAGTTCGCTGAGAATAATGGAACGCACCTCCCCATCTTCCGTGAGGAATTCCTCCTGTTCCATATAGTCCGTAACCACGCGGATATTCGCCATAGTCACTACCGGCGTATCCGCCCTGTTTTTTACATATATGGAAGGCTCCCATGTATCAACCCTGGTCAGCGGTTTATTATAGGGATGAATAGCCAGGCCCCAGTCAATATTGCCTTCCTCCTTTATCTGCCGGTTAAATTCGTCCAGAATATCTTTCGCCCTATAGCTTTGTGTCAAAATATTTATCCTGTTCCACTGGTTGTCCAGCGAAATATAAACCCCGCAGGCATTGTTCACGCTTTTCACCGCATTATAAAATATACGGAAAGCCCTCACATATTCCCGTACATAAAGTTCCAAATCCACATGCTCCATGTAGTTCCATTCTTTCCGCGCATTAATTTCATTGCCAATGACCCAGTTTGCCACCACGCCTCTGCCGTTCATCACGCCCGAATACCTTTCTGTGAGAAAAGTTCCGATTGCGGCCAGATATTCCGCCCCCATCCCATCGCTGCCGTTAAAGGCATAATAGGGCGGCTTGCCGATGCCTTCCCGGGCCAACGGGTGAATCAGCCAGGGATAATCCCACGAAACATCGTTCAGAAGGATAGCCGTAATTTCTATCCCCTTATCGGTCAGCGTATGGAAAATCAAATCGTATTCCGCCATTACCCTTCCGTTAAAAATATACTCATTTCCGTTGTATGTATAATGGATTGCCGAATATATATCTTCCTCGGGGTGCCCCAATATCCGTGAAACGGGAATATTATAAGCCGCATGCTGTATTCCCAAATCATCCAGTTCCTCCGACATCAATTTATCCGGGTCAATGAGCAGCCCCTTTTTGCCGGACGGCTTTTCCCCATTGGAGGTAAATACCGCCATGGCTCCCGGATTGGTAATATAATGGGAAACGCTCGCCTCCCTGTAAAGCCCGCCGTCCTTTATCCCGATTGCAAATTTGTCAAATACTCCTGTCTCCATGCGGAACTCGACTTCTTTCCCCTTATATTCCCTCAACAGGTAAGGCCGCCCTTCTCCAATCTTTTCTTCATAAGGGCGCAGGGCAAAAAGGTAAAAGTATTCATCATCGCTCTCCGGGATTTCATCTGTCCGGGCTTTTACTACCGTCTCTCCGCTCTCTGCATCAATCAGGCAGGAATCAATCCGCACCGGCAACTGCTCCTTGCGCCGTATTTCCTCTTCTTTCTGCGCCAGCCTCCCATGCTCCATGACTCCCAGCCACGAAACGGCACCGGCGGCAAGTACTACAGCGCTTGCCATTATGATACGAAAAAAATTTATTCTTCTCTTTCCCATGTTCTCCCACTTCATGCTTCCTATGTCTTCCCAGGCACGCTCCGAACCCATTACCCGCGCAGCATTCGCCAAGTCAGCTGCTGACTTTATATACGCGCAAGCGCGTCTACTTGGCTCATTACTCGCGCGAATAAAACTCCTCCCCGGTATCCAGGCATATTGCCGCCAGCCTGCCGCCCGGAAAGCAGGCGCCGCAGTCAATGGCAATATGATTGTTTGCGCGGTAAATGTAACCCGGCTTTGGATTTCCCCGTATTATTTGGGTTGGGGTATGGCCGGTCACAACATATATGTCATCAAAATACTGTACTTTATAATCTGCCCTATCCCATACAAGTTCTTGGAGCGAGTAATTTTCCATGCCCTTTTTCCGGGAAAAATTGCCCAGGCCTGCGTGTACCAGCAGATAGTTCCTTCCGTTTACGGCCAGTTTCTCATATATGAGAAATTCCTTGATGAACTCGATGACCTCTTTCTGCATCTCCCCATCCAGCTTATGGAATTCATCCGTTGTAGTTGTGCTTCCATTTCCCTGCCAGCAAAGCAGATTGTCGATAATTTCAGGACTCATTCCGGCAATGGACTCCTCCGTAATTTCCTTACAGAGAAATTCCAGACATTCCAACGCCATAAGCTCGTGGTTCCCCAGTATGCAAACAGCGTTTGGCATTTCCATCAGTTTTAGCAGTACTTTAATGGGATGGGGCCCCCTGTCAAGAACATCCCCCAGGATGTATAAGGTATCCGATTCTTTCAGCTTGATTTTCTCAAGCAGTTCCATAAACATATCATATTCTCCATGAATATCCGCCATTACGTAGGTCGCCATAGAAACCACCTCCCAGATAACTCCTGTTAATATAATTATAGCCTGTCTCTTCCTTTTCTGTCCATTTTTTCTTTATCCATCATTTTGTATTTGCTTATAACATATAATTTTTGTGCAAAAATCCCTTTGAGATTTTGGGAGAAAGGCAGTACAATATGCAGGAACGTGTGGCTTAAACTGCGTAAATCCAGTTATTTGTCATGCGTTGTTGTTATCATTATATCTTTATATATATTCAGCGTGTAGCCTTTGGCGTAAACCCAGCAGCCAGTGCTATGCGCTGTTTTTTTATGAAAGGAGACAGACATGGAAACAAAAAGCAATTCATTTCTGATGGATGAGCCGATAGGCCGGCTAATGGGGAAATATGCTGTTCCCTGCATTATTTCCCTTCTTGTAGGTGCCTTATACAACATCGTTGACCAAATATTCATCGCCAACGCCTCTTATCTCGGCTCTTATGGGAACGCCGCGAATACGGTGGTTTTCCCGTTGACTGTGATTGCCCTTGCCATCGCAGTTATGGTGGGCGACGGCTGCTGTGCCTTTGTGAGCTTAAGCCTGGGCAGGAACAAGCCCCAGGATGCGGGCACAAGCATAGGGAATTCCATCCTGCTTACGGTTCTTTCCAGCCTTGTGCTGTGTGCGGGTTACCTCATATTCAGCAGCCAGATTATTGCCATGTTCGGAGGGACTGTCAATGAAGAAACGTTCCGCCATTCGAAGGAATATTTCCTCTGGATTTCCTACGGCATCCCGTTCTATATGTTTGGGCAGGCAATGAACCCGGTAATCCGTGCGGATGGGAGCCCTAAATATGCCATGGCATCGACGCTCGCGGGAGCTGTGGCCAATATCATACTGGATCCGGTTTTTATCTTCGTATTTCGGTGGGGAATGATGGGGGCAGCGGTTGCAACGGTAATTGGACAGATTGTGACAGCGGTTCTGGCAATATGGTATCTGGCCCATACAAAAACTGTGAAGATATCCCGAAAGGACTTTAAATTGAAATGGGATATCGCCGGGCGGACATTGGTTCTGGGCATCTGCAGCTTTTTATCCCAGATATCCCTTGTGGCGGCAATGGCGGCCATCAATAACATGATCCGTAAATATGGGGCGATGGACGAAATATTCGGGCAGACGCAGTATGCGCAGATTCCCATGGCAGTAGTGGGTATTGTGATGAAATTCTTCCAGATTGTAATTTCCATCGTAGTCGGCATGGCAGCAGGATGTATCCCGATTGTAGGGTATAATATGGGCGCAGGGGCAGCCGGAAGGGTAAAGGAGCTGCTTACGAAACTGTTGATGGCAGAAGCGGCAGTCGGCGTTCTGGCATTTATCATTGTAGAGTTTTTCCCAGCCGGTCTCATCGGCATATTCGGGGCCTCCAATGAAAGTTCCTACTATACGGACTTCGCAATCCGGGCATTTCGGATTTACCTCTGCATGGTGATATTTTCCTGCGTTAACAAAGCGGCATTTATCTTTCTGCAGGCCATGGGAAAAGCGGCGGCATCAACAATGCTCTCCATGGTAAGGGAAATTGTGTTTGGCGTTGGTTCTGCGCTTCTTCTGCCGGTTTTCTATGGGCTGGATGGGGTATTATACTCCATGCCGGTATCCGATATTTTAACATTTGTTATATCCATAGTTGTCATTACATCCACTTATAAGCAATTGGACGGCAGCATGGCAAATATGGTTTTAGAAAGCAAATAGTATAGAGATGGAGTTTCTTTATAAAAATAATAGGGGAGGTGGAAATATTATGCTTGAAGAAAATGTACTTATTTCTTTTTTGAAAAAATTTGATGACTATCCATTTATTGTGAAAATGGATGGAAAGGAATATCGGATAGGAGAAGGAGACCCTGTCTTTGCCGTAAAATTCCATCAGATGATTCCTTTGACTGAACTTGCAACCAGTACATCAATTGCGCTGGGGGAAGCCTATATGAACGGCACGCTTGAGATTGAGGGAGACCTGTACAATGCCCTGGACCATTTCCTTGGGCAGATGGGAAAATTCTCAACAGATGAAAAAGCATTGAAAAAACTAATCTATTCCGCCGTTACAAAGCAGAACCAGAAAAAGGAAGTTTCAAGCCATTATGATATCGGAAATGATTTTTACAGATTATGGCTGGATGAAACGCTGAGTTATTCCTGCGGTTATTTTAAGGAAGCAGATAATACGCTGTATCAGGCGCAGGTAAATAAAGTGGAATATATCTTAAAAAAGCTGCATCTGGCAGAGGGAATGACATTGCTGGATATAGGCTGCGGTTGGGGATATCTGCTCATCGAAGCGGCAAAAAGGTATAAGGTCCACGGAACGGGGATTACCCTGAGCCATGAACAGTACAAAGAATTTCAACGCAGGATTAAAGCCGAAGGACTGGAAAATTATCTGACGGTTGAACTGATGGATTACCGTGACCTACCCGGGCTGGAAAGAAAGTTTGACCGGGTAGTCAGTGTGGGCATGGTGGAACATGTGGGCAGAAAAAATTACCAGCTTTTTAATGATTGCGTAGTTAAAGTGCTGAAAGATGGCGGGATATATTTACTCCACTTCATCAGTGCACTAAAGGAGCATCCGGGCGATGCGTGGATTAAAAAGTATATATTTCCGGGCGGCGTTGTTCCAAGCCTGCGAGAGATGGTCTATGCTATGTCGGAAAGCAATCTCCACATATTGGACGTGGAGAGCCTCCGTCTGCATTATAACAGAACGCTGCTCTGCTGGCTGAAAAATTACCGGGAGCATATTGGAGAAGTGAGGGAAATGTTTGATGAGCGTTTTGTAAGGATGTGGGAGTTATATTTATCGGCTTGTGCAGCGACATTCCATAATGGAATTATTGACCTGCATCAGGTACTTGCCACAAAAGGCATTAATAACGATTTGCCCATTACAAGGTGGTATTAACCCGGCGGGATTCATGGGCATAATGCACAATCCGCGAAATGAAATGCATGCGCAAAGTGACGAAATGCAAAAAAATGAATATTTTTTGCTTACAGAAAAATATTTTTTAATTATAATAAAAATATAAATTTGTTCAAAGATGGAAGGCAGGTAGATTATGAAAAGAATAAAAGCGGCGTGCATTACACAAACATTACATTTTTTGTTGAAGGAAGATGTGGGTCATGATTATGCCCTAAGGCTTGTCAATGAAGAAGTAAAAAAGTATAAGGAACAGCTGAACAGGAATAAGATACAATATAAAATTCTTTCGGAAGAGACACAGACTGACGGTTCCGTTATCATGGAGATTAAAAAACAGTATAATTCCTCTCCGACAGGACATTATCTGGATTAGCCGTAACAGTACTGCGGAAAATAAAACCAAAGTATGAAAAACTTCTGGAATGGGGAAATCCATTTCAGAAGTTTTTTAAATATTTATATTTAGGTACCTTGACAAATAATTATTGCTCTGATACAATCAAGGTACCTAATGAAATGAGGATGATTTATGTCACCAGAAAATATTTGTCCCGGATGCGGGCGGCACTGTAACTTAAATGAACCACATTGCGGCAGAGGGGAAGAATACCGCCGCACTGGCAAAATGCCTGAAAAACAGCATAGGAGAGGCCATCATCATGGCATGCACATGGCACATTACCATGCCGCAGATATGAATGACAAGTTAATCATCAATCTGCGGGACTTAGGGCATATGATACATTTTCTATATGAGGGGAAAGCAAGCCAGAAGCGCATTCTAATTATTTTAAATGAGACGGAAAGCATTACCCAAAAGGACCTGACAGAACGTTTGGGGATTCAGCCGGGCTCGGCCAGTGAAATCCTTTCCAAATTGGAGAGCGCAGGATTAATCCTCCGCACTCAAAATGAAACTGACCGCAGGACAACGGACATCCGTCTGACGGATGCCGGCAGAGAATTTGCGGCAGAAGCTTTGGCGCAGCGCCAGAAACGGCATGAAGAAATGTTTTCCTGTCTCTCGGAAGAAGAACGGAAGGAATTATTGTCGCTTCTGGAAAGAGTTTGTGCTGATTGGAGGACCCGTTACAGAGGAAACGGACATGTACATGGGCATGGAGGAAACTGACCATGTGGAAATATATCAGACAATATCTTTTTACTGCTGTTATTGCGGGCCTGTTTATGGTTGGCGAGGTACTGATGGATTTGGTCCAGCCGGGCATCATGAGCCGGATTGTGGATGACGGCGTCCTTGACGTAAACAATGGAGGCGTTTCCAATCTGCATCTGGTCTGGATGCTCGGACTGCAGATGATCTGCCTTGTCCTGTTTGGCGGGCTGTGCGGTTCCCTCAATAATGCATTCGTACACTTTTCAAGCCAGAATATCGGCAACGAAATCCGAAAAGACTGTTTTCGGCGGATTATGGCTTTCTCCTTCCCCCAGCTTGACCGATTCGGAACCGGCTCTCTGGTGACGAGGGTGACAAATGACATTACGCAGATACAGACATTTGTTTCTTTGTTTGTGCGGGGGCTGATTCGCACCTCGCTTCTTACATTCGGAAGCATGTACTTTATGTTCCGGCTAAACCCGCGTTTTGGGCTTATCATACTGTGTGCCTTTCCGTTTCTGGTGGGAGTCATCGCCTTCTGCCTGTGGAAAGCAAATCCCCTGTTCTCCAAGCTGCAGATGCAGCTCGATACCATCAATGCCATTATGCAGGAAGATGTGTCAGGCATCCGTATCATTAAAGCCTGCGTCCGGGAGGGTTATGAACAGCTTCGCTTTGAGAAAGCAAACGGAGAGCTTGTAAAAACACAGTTAAAAACCCTGGTAATTTTCGCGTTCATGAACCCTCTGGCCAATGCGCTGATGTATATGGCTTTTACCGTTATTTTGCTGGCAGGATACTTTGAAGTTGAAAATGGCACCGGCACGCCGGGAACTGTCATGGCAGCGCTTACCTACACTACCCAGCTTCTGAACGGCATTCTAATGCTTGTCATGCTGTTTCAAAACATTTCCAGGGGGCTTACTTCATGGAAGAGGGTAAAAGAAGTTCTGGACAGCGCTCCGGAGCTTATGGACGGCGCTTTTGACGGCGCAACAGGAGCAAAGGGGGAAATTGAATTTCGTGACGTTTCCTTTGCCTATCCCGGAAGCAGCCGGAATGTGCTTTCCCATATCAATCTGTCCATACACAAAGGGGAAACCGTAGCAATCATGGGAGCCACCGGATGCGGAAAAACTTCTCTGGCCAATCTGATTCCCCGCTTTTATGATGCCGGTACCGGCACGGTCCTGGTGGACGGGATTGACGTTAAAGAGTACCGGCAGGAGGCACTTCGTGAAAAAATTGCCATAGCCATGCAAAAAAGCGAACTGTTCAGCGTGACGGTGGGAGAAAATATTGCATGGGGGCAGCCGGGGGCGGACGATATGTCGCTAAAATCCGCAGCGTCTATTGCACAGGCGGACAGCTTTATTTCTTCCATGGCGAAAGGATACGAAACTGCCGTTGCAGAGCGCGGCATGAGCCTGTCCGGCGGGCAGAAACAGCGCGTCTCCATTGCAAGGGCTGTTATAAAGCAGGCTGAAATCTTTATCTTTGACGATTCCACCAGTGCGCTTGACCTGAAAACGGAGGCAGATTTGTATCAGGCACTAAAACAGTCGCACCCCGACAGCACGAAGATTATCATTGCTCAGAGAATCGCTTCCGTACGTACGGCAGACAGAATTGTTGTTTTGGAAAACGGCAGAATTGCGGCTTGCGGCACACATGATGAATTGTTGAAATCCTGCCGGATTTATCAGGACATTTACCATTCCCAAATTGGAGAGGAGGCCCAAAGCGCATGAGCATGGAACAAAATCAAAAACTGGCCGAACGTAACATCCCTGGCATGATGAGCCGGCACGAACGTTTTGCGGAGCCGGAACACGCAGACAATATCGGCGCAACAATAAGACGTATTTCTACTTATTTTATAAGGGAAAGGACTCTGGTAATATGCATGCTGGGAATCGTCATATTCGGCACACTGTGCGGCATTTATGCGCCGAGCCTTCAAAGCAGTGCCGTTGACATCATTGCTGGGGAAAAAACGGGCACCCTTTCCCAGACATTGATTCTCATGCTTTCCGTTTATCTGCTCTACAGCGGCTACAGGCTGCTGCAGGGATTATTCAGCGCACGGCTCAGCCAGAATGTAGTGAAGCGGATGCGGGAGGAACTGTTTGGAAAGATTATGGGGCTGCCGATACGTTATCTCGATACGCATTCCCACGGCGATGTGATGAGCCGGATGACCAATGATATTGAAAACATCTCCACCACGGTCTCCCAATCCCTGCCTTCGCTGTTTTCGGGCGTGCTAACAATTATCGGTACCGTATCCATCATGCTTTGGTACTGTTGGCAGCTCGCCCTGCTCAGCTTTGCCACCGTATTGCTGACGTTTCTCGCAACGAAAATCCTTTCAGGAAAGGTACGCAGATTTTCCCGAAAACGCCAGATGCTGTTAGGGCAGTTGAACGGAACGGTGGAAGAAATGGTCTCCGGCTACCGCACGGTTGTGGCATACAACCATCAGGATATCACAACGGATGATTTCTGCAGCACCGCGGATTCCCTGACAAAGGCCGGAATCAAAACGGATATTTTCAGCGGTGTCATGGGGCCGGTCATGAATTGTATCGGGAATATCGGATTTGTCATGATTGCTGTTTTCGGCGGGTACTTCTCCGTGAACGGATTAATTTCGGTAGGCGTAATCTCTGCATTCATTGTCTATGCGAAGCAGTTCAGCGGCCCTATTAATGAAATTACGCAGATTTATGGGCAGCTCCAGACGGCAATTGCCGGTGCGGAGCGGGTCTTCGCTGTATTGGATGAAACGGAAGAGGAAGGATGCGGCGAGGAGTTAGCGAAAGAGGAAAAAACAACCGTTACATTCAAAAATGTGTGCTTTTCCTATGAGCCAAAAACGCCTGTAATAAAAGACTTTACATTGACCGTTCCTGCCGGGAAAAAGGTGGCGTTAGTCGGCGCAACCGGGAGCGGAAAGACCACGGTTGTAAACCTGCTCATGCGGTTTTATGAGATAGAGAGCGGAGAAATCCGTATAAACGGACAGAATATAAAGGATGTTGCAAAGGCCAGCCTGCGGCAGAATGTGGCTATCGTTCTGCAGGACACAGTTCTGTTTTCCGATACCGTCCGCAGCAACCTGAAATACGGAAATGATGCGGCCACAGATAAGCAGCTTACGGCAGCAGTCGAAATGAGCCAGTGTGGGGAAATGATAGACCTTCTTCCGCAAGGATATGATACAGTGCTGGCCGGTTCCGGCGCAAATATCAGCCAGGGGCAGCGGCAGCTCCTCGCTATTGCCCGCGCGTTTATTGCAGACCCTAAGATTCTGATTCTGGACGAAGCCACATCCAATGTGGATACCCGCACCGAAAAGGCAATACAGGATGCCATGCAGCGCATTATGCAGGGGCGCACCAGCATTGTGATTGCGCACCGTCTGTCCACAATCAGGGATTCCGACCTTATTGTAGTAATGGAACATGGCGAAATTGTGGAAAGCGGCAGCCATGAGACATTGCTTGCGAAAAAGGGGAAATACCATGATCTGTACATGACCCAGTATGCGGGGTTTGCAACATAAACAAGGAAGCAGGGAATAAAGGAAAAAGATAGGGCAACAAAACAAAATTATGTGATATTTACCGGAGAAAAGCTCCTTTGATACAATAATTATATATTAACAGCCCAACCCAATTCGAAGTATAAAATGGGCTAGATGGAGGTTCCTATGGAAAATATCAGATACAGCAGAAACATCCCCATATATAGGGATGTGGATATCGTAGTGGCAGGCGCGGGGCCCGCCGGAATTGGAGCAGCAGTCTGTGCTGCCCGCGCGGGGGCCAAAACCCTCATTTTTGACCAATCAGGCTGTGTAGGGGGCATGGCTACCATAGGGTTGGTAGGGCCCTTTATGACCTGTTATGATGCGCAGGGTAAAAAGCAGATTATTAAGGGAGTTTTTGAAGAACTGGTGGAGCGCATGGCGGAGAAAGGCGGCGCCATCCACCCGGATGATGTGGGGCCCGAATGTTCCTATTCCGGATGGTATAAAATCGGCCACAACCATGTAGGCCCTTTTGACCACGAATGCTTTAAAAAGGAAGCTACGGCTATGCTTAAGGAGGCAGGGGCCGATATTTTGCTCCATACTTCTTTTGTGGATGTTTTGAAGGAAGAAGACAGTATAACAGGAGTTGTAATTCACAATAAAGCGGGGTTATCCCTGATACGGGCCAGGCAGATAATCGACTGTACCGGAGATGGGGATGTGGCCATGGCCGCAGGAGAAGATTTCCTCCTGGGCAACGGAAAAGGGGAAATGCAGTCGGCCACATTGTTCTTCCGGGTTTGTAATGTGGACTCCCAAAAACTGGATGCGCATATCAAGGCGCACAGAGATGAAATCCGTCCTTTCTATGGGCCTTTTAGCTGGCTGATTAGGGATAAAAAGGAAGAGTGGGGGATTCCCCGGGGCGAGGTATGCCTTTTTGAAGGGCCCGTCAAAGGGGAATATCGGATGAACGTAAGCAGGCTTCTTCATCTGAATGGAACGAATCCGGAAGAATTGACCAGAGGGGAAATAGAAGGAATGGAACAGACAGCCCACATTTTTTCCTTCCTGAAAAAGTATGCGCCGGGGTTTGAAAATGCGGTATTTATGGGAAACGCTGCCACACTGGGCCTAAGGGAAACCCGTCATATAAAGGGAAAATACCGCCTCACCGGCGAGGATGTGCTGGCCGGGCGTGTACGGGAAGATTCCATCGCCGTGCTCGGTACTTCCATAGATATGCATAATGAAAAGGATGAGGGAGGCAGCTACTATGTGCTTGAAGATAAGCCTTATTATGGCGTGCCCTATGCCTGCCTTGTGCCGGAAAAAACCAAAAACCTTCTGGTGGCGGGGCGAAGCATTTCCGCGGACGAAACGGCCTTTTCTTCTATCCGCATGATTCCCTGCTGCATCGCTTTTGGACAGGCGGCCGGAACTGCGGCGGCAATGGCCCTCAGGCAGGGAAAGAGTCCGGCGGATATCAATCCGGAAGAGCTTCGGCAAAAGCTAAAAGAGCAGAATGTCTATTTGGGGGAATGATTGGAGGGAATATTATGTATGCAGCCGGACTGGGTGCAGGAGCCTTAGATGGCATAAAAAGCATCTGGAAGTGGAGATATGCAAAGCGGGGTTGCATATATAAGGGATTTATGCTATAGTATATAAACTGTAAATGAAAAGAACCGTCTTAAAAAAGAAGGGCTTTTGATATTGCACTGTGCTGTATGAAAAAGTCTTTCTTTTTTATAGTCTTATAAGAAGGCAAATTTTTACTATCCAGAGATTTTGAAAATTACTGAGATGGCTGCCGGTTAAGAAATAGGAGGATGCCTTAAAAGCGGCATTTTCCCCACGATTTAATTAAGGATGGTGGGATAGAGTTGGAACAATCACATTTTATAAGTTTTAATGAGAAACAGAGAAAACAGACAGCGATAAAAGCCGTAGCGGGAGGAATCATGATTGCATTGCTTCTTCTTGTTACGACAATCTGGGTATCAACCAGCTCCAATACCGGTACAAGACAGGCTGTGAGCAGGATTAGCGAGTTCTATCTTGAAGAGCTGGCTGGCCGAAGAGCACAGGTAGTAGCCGAAGAACTGAATACAAGGTTCACTTACATGGAGAATGCGGTCGCCATAATGGACGATGAAGATCTGGAATCGCAGGAGACGCTGAGACAGTTTTTAGGAAAGGTCAAAAAACTCTGCGGTTTTAGTAAATTTGCACTGGCAGACGAGAACGGCATTGTTTATACGGAATACACTATAACACCCGGTTACGGTCAATATGATTTTTTGTCCGAGGAATTGACGGAGCGGGCAATTATTACTAAGAATATGGATTATACCCAAAAACAGGTGATTCTCGCGATTCCGGTAGAGGGCATAGAATTTCAGGGTGCCAGAATTAAAGCCTGCTTTATTCAGATTGATTTGGAAGAAATGTTATGTGCGCTGACTTCACAGACCAATTACAACGAGACATACTGGAGCCTGTATCACCGCAACGGTGAGGATTTGACGAACAATGATTTCGGCAATCTGAAAGCAGGCACCAACATTCTCCTTGAACTGAAGAAGGCGGATATTTATAACGGTTTCAGTTATGAACAGCTGCAAAGTGATTTTGCAAACGGCAGGCCGGGACAGATTTCTTTTAGCTATATGGGTGCGCAGGAAAATCTGTGTTATATCCCGGTGGAGGGAACGGATTGGATGATGACGGTTTCAATCAGAAATAATGTCATTACCGAACAAATCAATTCCATCAGTTCCGGTATGCTGCGCCGCGGCATTATCCAGATTGTTATTACAATAATAGCAATGCTCTCGGTGTTCTTTGTGTTTGTATTGCAGTTGCGGAAAAATGCCAATCTTGTTCTGGAGCAGGAAAAAGCGGATGGAAACAGAATCCGCGCGGCTTATGCCCAGATTGAAAGGGAAAAAATGGCCATGGATAATATTCATTCCGCCATGAATTCCGGTTTTTGGTGCATGGATTTCAATGAACAGGCGGAAATTATATCCTGTACATGGTCAGATGTGTTCCGCAGAATGGTAGGATACGAAAGCGAGGAAGCGTTTCCGAACAGGATTGAATCGTGGACAAATCTGCTGTATGAGGAAGATAAAGAGCGGGTAGTTAAGGAATATTGGGATACGGTCAGGGATTTCACCGGTGAGAAGACCTACGATGTGGAATATCGTCTGTATACAGGCCATGCGGGTCTGCGCTGGTTTCATGCCGCCGGCAGGCTGTCAAGACGTGAGGATGGATCTCCGATTACTTTCTCCGGGCTCTTTGTAGATATTGATGACAAGAAGAAAATGGAAGAGCAGCTCGCAGCGCAGAAAATCGATCTGGAGGATGCGCTTGCAGCGGCACAGCATGCCAACCGCGCGAAGACAACATTCCTCAACAATATGTCCCATGATATCAGGACGCCTATGAACGCAATCATCGGATTTACTTCTCTTGCGGCGGCACATATTGAGAATAAAGGGAAAGTACGGGATTATCTGGCGAAGATTACCACATCCAGCAAGCATCTGCTCAGTCTGATCAATGACGTTCTGGACATGAGCCGTATTGAGAGCGGCAAGGTGAAAATCGAGGAAAAGGAAACGTCGCTGCCGGAGATTCTGCATGACTTAAAGACGATTGTGCAGGCCGATGTGACGGCGAAGCAGCTTGAATTCTATATTGATACGGCGGATGTGGTAAACGAGCATGTGCTGTGTGACAAGCTCAGATTAAATCAAGTGCTTCTGAATCTGTTGAGCAATGCGATGAAATTCACCAAACCCGGCGGTCTTGTGGGCGTTCGTATCGTACAGAAAGAAAATGCGCTTGAGGGATGGGCTTCCTATGATTTTCAGGTTAGGGATACCGGTATCGGTATGAGTAAGGAGTTCTTAGAGCATGTTTTTGAACCCTTTGAACGGGAGAGGACGAGCACCGTCAGCGGTATACAGGGAACCGGTCTGGGAATGGTCATTACCAAGAATATTGTAGATATGATGAATGGAACGATTACTGTTGAGAGCGAGGAGGGTAAAGGCACTACCTTTACGGTATCTTTACAGTTCAGAACGTGTTCCAATCCGGTACGGCAGGAAGTCATTCCTGAGCTTCGCGGGCTTAGGGTGCTCGTGGCGGATGATGATTTCAACACCTGTTCCAGCGTGACCAAGATGCTTACTGTAATCGGTATGCGGTCGGACTGGACGACCTCCGGCAAGGAGGCTGTACTGCGCGTCCAGCTCGCCATAGAACAGGGCGATGAATATGCGGTGTACATTATAGACTGGCTCATGCCGGATATGAACGGCGTGGAAGTAGTGAGACGAATCCGCAGAATCATCGGTGTGGAGAAGCCGATTATCATCCTGACGGCCCATGACTGGTCGAACATCGAGCTGGAGGCGAGGGAAGCGGGCGTCACAGCGTTTTGCGAGAAGCCGATTTTTCTGTCGGAGCTCAAAAAGATTCTGGAAGAGCCCTTTGTGATGCAGAACACGGAGGACAATCCGGCAGAAGAAGCCGTTTCCTTTGCTGGAAAGAAAATCCTGCTGGTGGAGGACAATGAGCTGAATCAGGAGATTGCGGTGGAGATCCTGCAGGAATCCGGTTTTGTACTGGATGTTGCCGGCGATGGCGTGGAGGCTGTGGAGATGATGAAGCACGCGGAAGCCGGACAGTACGATTTGATTCTGATGGATGTCCAGATGCCGGTCATGAACGGTTATGAAGCCACGCAGCAAATCAGGGCGCTGGAAAATCCTGAGATTGCCAATATACCGATTATTGCTATGACAGCCAACGCCTTTGATGAAGATAAGAAAGAAGCCCTGGAAGCAGGAATGAACGGGCATATCGCGAAACCGATTGACATCTCGATGATGATGGAGGTACTGCAGGAGATTTTGCAGTAGCAGGCGTTGTAAGAAGCTATCGGAGACATACTCTGCCGATGTGATAATAATGGGGATTATGGACTTTCCTATAATGTATTTAAGAGCCTGAAAAATCAGGCTCTTAAATATATTGTCACTCTAAACCGAACGATATTGAGGTTGAATTATTGCAAAATTTAGTATCTCCCTCTCCTGTTCTGTCCCGGCCGGGAGAATTTCACCGTTGCTCCAAAGGAATCCAGCACCAGCTTATTCTTAATCCCCTGATATTCATTCTCATACCAAAGGTTCTTCCTCTCATCGGGGTCATTTTTCAAATCGTACAATTCACCAAACTCGCTGCCGTGATAAACGCACAGTTTATATCTCCCGTCATAATACATTGTGGCATAGGAACTGTCCACCCCATCGCTGACTTCCGCTTCGCCCGGCTCTCTAAGCCCATCATAGCACATGTCCAGTTCCAGAGTATCATAATATTCCGTACGCACGAACTTGCGCGGTTTTTTATCGGGCTCCCCTTTAAGGACAGGCACTAATGACCGCCCATGGGTATCCCCGGCCTCAATCCCGCACAACTCGGCAATCGTAGGCACGATATCCGTTTCCTCTACCAATCCGTCATGCCGTATCCCCTGGTCAAAGCTTCCCGGCATGGACATAATCAACGGAATATGCACCAGCCCTTCGTAGAACCGGCAGCCCTTATGGGTGAGCCCATGGTCGCCAAGCATTTCGCCATGGTCGGAATTGTAAATAATCAGCGTATTTTCCCGCATTCCCAGCTCATCCAAAGCATCTATGATGCGCCCGTAATGCTTGTCAATCAGTTCTATCATCCCGTAATAAGACGCTTTGTTCCTCCTCGCCTTATCATCCACCGGATGGGCTGCGCTCTGGAAAAAGAAATCCTTTAACTTATCATTCAGCTTCAAATCCTCATCGCTGTAAATAGGGTCTGGCAATTTTCTGTCCAGATATTTATTAACCAGGGAAAGAGGCGCGTCATAAGGCGGATGGGGATCATAACAATTCACCGACAGCAGCCAAGGCCTATCCGAGTTTGTCCGCTCTTTCATAAAATCTATGGCTTTTTCCGCCAGCCATGCAGTCTGGCGCAATTCCTCCGGCGCATCTTCCCGATACCAATGATAATCATGTTTTTCATCGGTAGTAAAAATATCCTGCCAATCCACCCCTTTTTCCGTCAGCCATTTCACATAAGGATTCTTAGGGCTTTTCAGATGGTGCCCGGATGCCAGGTTGTAACAAAAATAGGAATACCCGTCATCCATCCTTTCCTCGTAATCATCCCATGCGGAGGTAATATGCAGCTTTCCAATCAGGCCGCATTCGTAACCAGCATCGGCCAGCCGTTTGGAAATCAAGGTGCAATGCTCCGGCAAGTTGCACGCTCCGTTAATATTCGCGTTTATTGAAGAAGGATAGCGCCCTGTGAGGAAACTGGCCCGGCTGGGCGTACATATGGGATTCTGGCAGTAGGCATTGGTAAAAGCCACCCCCTGGCTGCACAGCCTGTCCAGATTAGGCGTATCTATATAGTCATTGCCAAGTGCATGTATGGTATCCCACCGTTGCTGATCCGTACATAGCCACAAAATATTCGGTCTTTTACTCATCGAAAATTCCTCCAGTCTTTGACCAAATTGCTGTATTCCACATTTTAATTATAGAAGCTGCTGTACCATGCCTGCAGTTCCTCGCGGACATCTTCCCCGCCAGCTGCCGCCCAATCAGACTGAAAAGCAGCCAAATCGTCCAGCGTCTTCGTACCGGCCATAATTTGTAAAATATAATCATTCATGCTGCTGAACAACGCCGTATTATATTTGGAATAATTCTCTGTGGCAGGCTTAAATGCAAAGTCATTATCCACAAAAATTTCCGGCATATGCTCGTTGGCATACAATGTAGTAGCCTCAAAGCCTTCCCACTGTGCCTGTGATTTACGGATACGCGCCGGCCATTGGGTTGCAAATTCCTCTTCATTAGTGGAATCAAGATACCAATAGGAATTACCCCTTTCATCCGAGAAAATAGGGTTAATTGGAACAATACTTCCATCATTTTCATCATAATTGAAGTGGGTTCCTTCTACGCCGATATTGAGGAACAGCTGATTCTGCTGTTTTAAGTCAATCCAGTTCACCGCATCGGCCGCATTTTCCGAACCACGCAGGATAACTGTAACGAAGTTAATCGCCTCCGTACGCATATACTTACATGTTCCATCCGGGCCTTTTAACGCATTTACATAATTCAAATCATCATAATCAATATTTAAAGTTTCCAGCATAGCGGGCACCGTGGTTCCTAAACCATTACGGTTCATCTGGGCAATAATTGCTTTGCCCCCGGCAAATTTTTCGCAAACGGTAGTTGACGTATTCACCGCCCAGTCCGGATCCAGCAATCCTTCATTGCTGCATTTTGTAAGGAATTTCACCATATCGGCAAATCCGTCCGCTTCTGTCATATAGTATACCTTGCCGTTTTCATCCACCATCCAGTCATTATAAATCCCAAATGCGGACGCGATAACTTTAGGGAATATCCATGTTCCGTTGCCTTCCGACGGCGCGCGGTACGGACCGGAGAAAATAATGTATTCATCGCCGTAATAATCTTTCAGCGTTACCAGGCAGTCATAAAATTCATCGATTGTAGTGGGCATAGCCTCAATGCCCGCTTCCTGCATCATATCCCAGCGGCAAGCCATAAAAGAAGCAATCTCCTGGGCATAAGGATATTTGTAAGGGATGCCATAAATATTCCCATCCTCGTCCGAACAGGCGCGCCAGGATTCTTCCGATACGCCGGCCAGGATATTCGGCCCATAAGCTTCCAGCAAATCATTGAGAGGAATCAAAGCCCCCTGCCCCATCAACGTCTGGAATTGGTTCGGGGAGCACTGGATAATATCATAATCGGCCCCTCCGGAAACTTCCATTACCAGCTTCTCGTCCGCATTTTCGGCCGGCAATATAAAATATTCCATATCATATCCTGTAGATTCTTTGAGAATATCCACCATAATATCAGTGGTAGGATCCCATGCCACATTGTAGCCCAAACGTTTTAGCGTTACATTGCCCGGCCCTTTCAGCGCAGGAACATCGGCTTTTTCGGTTTCGCCCTCTTCCGGAGCCGTATTTTCCGCTTCTTTTTCCGTTCCCTCCGTTTTTTCCGTTGCCGGAGAAGAGGCATCCGTATTGTTGCTTTCAGGTTTGCTTCCGCAGGCGTAAATACACATGGCCAGCATTGCCAGCACTAACAAAATAGAACATCTTCGTTTCATCTTTTTCATTTTCCCTCTTTTCTGCACAGCTTTTTGTGTTCTAAGCCATTTCGGCTTGTCAAGCTTGCGGGTGCTGTGCGGACGCAAACTTGCCTAATTCTTACCTCCTTGTTTTCAGTCTTACCTCCTTATCGCGTTCATTTCCTTCTGTTTTGCACCGCTTTTTATATGATAAAACCTGCGGATGCGATGCGGTCACAGGTTTCCTTTCCAAAAGTGCGCTTTTCATGCACCTTTGCATTCCATAATTTCCCTCCATATCTCTTTTGCCGGGATTTATCCTTTCACCGAACCGATTGTAATGCCCTGAATCATAAATTTCGATACAAAGGGATACAAGATTATCATTGGAATAAGGGATAACGTAACAGCGGCCGCCACCATCCCTTCCGATGTAATGTTAATCATGAAATTGCCGCTGGCCAGATTTTCCACAAAATCCTGGCTATTGCTTATAATGTTATATAAATACACCTGAAGCGTATTCATATTCGGCGATTTCGTATACATCATCGCGTGAAAATAATTATTCCAGTAATTAATGGCATACAACAGGCTTACGGTAGCAATCACCGGCTTTGACATCGGGCACACAATGGATACCAAAATACGCAAATCGCCGGCCCCGTCCACCCGGGCGGATTCTTCTATGCTCTCCGGCAGGCTTTCAAAATAATTTTTGACGATAAACATATTGAACTGTACAATGGCAAAGGGCAGAATACACGCCGCATATGTATCTAAAAGCCCCAAGCTGCGCACTACCATATAGGCGGGAATCATCC
This sequence comes from Lachnospiraceae bacterium, assembly GCA_021769135.1. GTDB lineage: Bacteria > Bacillota > Clostridia > Lachnospirales > Lachnospiraceae > Kineothrix. Next base: position 19,792 of record JAETTM010000013.1, read on the forward strand.
CCCCAAAAAACACCATGCTGATAACATACAGCAGAGTAATCACTTTACGCCCTTTAAATTCCGGCTTTGAAAGGGGGTAAGCCGTAGTAATAGTCGTTATCATGCTGATAACTGTTCCGAAGCCGGTGACAATCAGCGAGTTTTTCAAAGCCGTGGGAAACGCTGTCTTTGTCAGCACATAGAATACGGTTTCCAATTGGAAGCCTACCGGCCAGAAATAAATATTCCCCGCCGTAACATCCGGCCCGTTGCTTATCGCTTTGCTGATTACGTGCAGACAGGGCAGGATTGCAATAAGGCTGAACAGGCCCATAACCGTATATGCAAATATCGACATACATTTTTCTCCCGTTGACGCGGGCATTCCCCTTCCGGCAAAAACGCTTTTCCTATGATGAGATATATTCTCTTTTATCTTTTCCATCCGTATCCCCCTCTCACCAGATACTCCGGCCCAACAGTTTGCGGCTGACCGCATTTGCACCTACGATAAGGATAAAAGCCACCACCGAGTTGAACAGGCCCAATGCTGTCGATAACGGGAAATCCATCTGCCCCATTCCAAGGCGGTAAACATAAGTCTGTATAATATCCGCAACGTCATATACGCCGGGGTTATAAAATACCAGCACCTGCTCAAAGCCTGTTTCCAGAATATGCCCCACCTTAAGAATCAACATTAATACGATAGTGGGCAGCAGCCCCGGCATTGTAATATGCCATATCTGGCGCAGCTTCCCGGCCCCATCCACACGGGCGGCTTCATATAACGTCATATCGATACCTGTAATTGCGGCCAGATAAATTACCGTATTATATCCGATTTCCTTCCAGCCTTCGGTAAATACAAGGACACTGCGGAACACCTTCGTATCCGTAAAAAACCCGATGCGCGAGCCTCCCAAGGCGGTAATCACGGTATTTACCGTGCCGTAAGAACCAAATAGGGAATAGAAAATGCCGAAGATGACTACCCAGGAAAAGAAATATGGCATATAAATTGCCGTCTGGGCAAATTTCCGGAAAGTCACTTTTCGGATTTCATTTAATAAAATCGCACAGATAATCGGAATCGGGAAAAGCCATACGATTTTCAGGCCGTTGATAATTAACGTATTGGAAAGCACTTTCATGAACTGGGAGCTGGAAAACAAGCGGTGAAAATGCTTAAGCCCTACCCAATCGCTTTGCGCTATGGCATCTATAGGATTATTCCCCAAAAAAATGTTATAATCTTTAAAAGCAATCAAAATACCATATAGGGGAACAAACTTATAAATAATCATAAAGAACAACCCTGGCACTAGCATAAGGTACATCGCCGGATGACGTTTTACATATAGAAAAAAACTACGCACTTTATATTTCCATCCTGTTTTTCCGGAAACCGCTGCGGAGGGTTTTGCTAACGCTTTCATTTAAACCTCACTCCTTCCTTTTGTTTTCCGGAAAGCAATTCCCGGATTATTTTATAGTATTATTTTATAATGTTGCCTGGCAAAACGTAAATAATCCATATTTTCGTTTTCTTGCCCTATTATGCACATAGCACCGAAATCAACTGTGATTCGCCCAATAATTGGTATAATAGCACATATTTTTTGGTTTGCATCCCTTTTATGAAAGGCGTTTTCCATAATTTCATCTTACATTCCTTCCCGCTCAACAGGCAGCTCTATTTTTACACAGGTTCCTTCCCCTCTGTGGGAAATAATATCGAATTTCAATTTTCCCCGCCCAAAAATATCCAAACGCTTATGCACATTGGCCACGCCATAGCTTCCGCCGGCGTGCATACTCATCTCGGCAAGGTGCCGGGCATTTTCTTCCGGCATTCCATTACCGTTATCTTCAATTTCTATACCAAATGTCAGGGGCGTTTTCCATGTACGGATTGTCAAACGTTTATCCGCCTTTTCACAATATAAAATGCCGTGGAGCAGCGCATTTTCCACCAGGGGCTGCATGGAAAGCTTGGGAATCAGGCATTCCATGGCGCTTTCATCCAGTTGGTATTCCACCTCGAAATGGTGGGAAAAGCGTTTCTGCATAATGCCTAAATATGTGTTCGTCAATGTCAGTTCTTCCGATAAAGGCACAATTGTCTCCCCTACGTTAATACTCATCCTCAAGTATTTGGACAGGGCATTTACCATCCATACGCTGTCATCCGGCTTTTCATCCAGAATCATCCATTTTATGGCATCCAGCGTATTGTATAGGAAATGAGGCTTTATCTGCTCCTGCAGCGACTCCATCTGGTACTGGGAAATAGCCAGTTTATCCTTATAGCGGGCTTCTACAATATCCGCCACCGAACGCAGTATCTGTTCCGTATCATATTCCAGGGATGCAAATACGGCCTTGTTACACCGCCCGGAAGAATTTCCCGCCTGCCCGCCTGTGTCCTCTATTTCCAGCGTATGGATTGCCGTATTAATGCTGTGTACCGTACGGTTCAGGGTCAGGCTGTAGCCTGCGGTAAGAGCGATAATAAACAATGTCAGACAGGCCACCACCCACATGGCCACTATGGTGTTGGCCGTTCCGATATCCTGGCTTTGTACCTGATGGCGCGCCATGGACGCAATAATATACCAATCCCGTATTTTCAAGTGGCTAAAAGCGATAATGTTTTCTTCATCCAGCAGATAACCCGATTCCCGAGCGCTGATTTGTTCCATCTGCTTCCTGGTAAAAACAGCCTGTCCTGCATAAATGCCGTCGGCATTCATTAAAATTTCCCCTTCCCGATTCACCAGGCACATCCCATCCCCGCCGGAGGCAAAAATCTCCTGGAACTGGGATACCCCCAAATCGACAAACAGCACCCCTGCCCATTTATCATAATCAGCCTGGCTTTTCAACGCCATACCGCAGGAAATCACCGGTACAGGCGGCGCCATGCCCAGTTTCACAGTATGAGGCTCCATCCAATATGCCCCGCCCCTGTGAGTGAGCACTTCTTCATTATCTAATTTCATCAAAGGCTGCAAAGAATACTGCTCTGTCTGCTGACCGGTATATATTTTTTCATCCGGCACATATAGCCGCAGGCTTGTAATCATATTTTTATCTAAATTTTCCGTCAAAGTGCGGCAGATTCTTGTATATTCCTGAAGCTGCTCCTCCGTATCCGCATCCGAATTCAAATAAGGATACAAGGTTCCCATTAATGTGGAAGCGTCTTCCGCCGTTTGCTGAAAACGATAATCAATATTGCTGCGGGTCTGTTCTACCGATATCTGCATTTTCTGGCAAAGCTCCATTTCCATCGCTTCCATCGTATTGTGGGTATAGGAGAGCACTGTCAATGTGAGGAAACCAAAAGCGGCCACAAGCAAAAGCATCATTAAAAAACGTACAGCACTGCGCGTATGCTTCAGCTTTACGCGGGTGCTGCCTCCATCATCCTTCTGAATAAACTTTTCCATACGCCAAAGCAGCGAATCGTTCATCAAACTATCCTCCCTTCCATGGAATATTATGACGGTTCATTGTACGGGGAAATGAAAAATTAACTTGTCAAGATATTATCGCGGTATTCCCCCGGCGTCTGCCCTGTATATTTTTTAAATATACGCGAAAAATAACTGGGGGAAAAATAGCCCACCTTATAACATACATCGTACAGCCGGATATTGGTCTGGGACAAAAATTCCTTGGCTTTATTCATTCTTTCCTGTGTAATGTATTCATTAATCGTCTTTCCTGTGGCCTGTTTGAACAAAACGCAAAGGTATGTGGGCGTAAGGTATACCGCCTCGGCCAAGCTGGCCACGGACAACTGCTCCATATACTGGGCTGCGATAATTTCCTGCACACGCTTGATAGCAGTATTGGAACGGGGCGCTTTTATCTTCTGCAAATGCCCGGCCAGCTCTTCATATACGGAAGCCAGCATGGCTTCCTGCTCCCCTAACCCGCGGCATTGCAGGAAGCTGGCCATCAGCTTTCTGTAAGAAGCATAAGGCCCCATATTCTCCGCCCGCATATTCGCCATCAGCTGAGTAGGCAAAAATAATAAATATACCATAAAATTCTGCTGTTCCTCTTCTTGAGTCAGCATGCGCACACCTTTCACAACGCGATTCAGCACATTGCGCATTACGAATATGTCGCCGTTTAGTATGCTGTCGCAAATCTCCTTTTCTGCCAGCCGCAAAGCTACGGGCCCTGACGGAGCCTGCCCTGGACTGGGTTCCCTGTCTATAGGCCCCAAATAACCCTGGCTAATCATTTCACAGGCACAAAGATAGGCCGTGTGCACCTCCCGCAGCCCTCCAAACGGCTCGCTGATACCAATCATGACTTCCAAATCCATCTCATTGCGCATGCGCTCCTGTAAATATTCCGCAATGTCAAGGCCTCTTTTGTTTTCCTCTGTTCCTATATCCAAAAGGGCAATATATTCAAAGGAATGGTCCTTAAAAAAACATTTCACCCCCCGCTCCATCAGGGCGCGCCCAAATAGCTCTTCAATAGCTAAGTCAAAATTAATGCATTCCTTTTCCTGCATATTGCCTACGGCAAGCCATTTCGATTTTGGCTGAAGCCTTAGCACCAGCACCTTATAGAGGCTCCGGCTGACCAAAGGGATATCCAGAAATTCTATGCTTTGCCATATCTCTTCTTCGCTTTCGTCGCTTTCCTGCAAAAGGGAGCACAAACGCTGGCGGCGCAGCAAGGGCATGCTTTGATCCAGCCGGCGGCGCATGCTGTCCATTGCAGCCGATTCCCACTGCTGCTGCTCCAGCATTCCTACCACTTTAGTAATTACCGTGTCCAGCTCGTCGATATCTATAGATTTGAGGATGTAATCCACTGCCTTCATTTTTAGCGCATCCTTCAGATAATCAACATCCGCATAACCGCTGATGAATACAATTTTTACATCCGGGCTGAAGGCCAGGACATTTTTGGCCAAGGTAATGCCGTCCATACGGGCCATGCGGACATCCGTAACGATAATGTCCACCCTGTTTTCCCGTACAAATTCCAAAGCCGAGGCACCATCGTGAAACACCCCTGCCACTTCAATGCCATGGCCTTTCCAGTCAAAATGGTTAATCAGCCCGCGGCATACCATTTCTTCATCGTCGGCAATAATCGCTTTATACACCCTGCGCTGCCCCCTTTCCAACATAATATCCTTTCAAAGTCTTCCCGGAAAACCGCACTCAGAAAAGTCGAACTTTTTCCGGAATTTACTCGCTAAATAAGTCCACCCCTTTTTTTGTCAATGCATCCTGCAGTTTCTTTACATCCAGGCTGCGGGGAGAGCACCCGTCTTTTGCGCATAATGCCGCCGCCATACCGGCTGCTTCTCCCATGGCCATGCAAATGGACATCACCCGGTAAGAAGCATGGGCCCGATGCGTACCGGAAATGCAGCGCCCTGCCGTCAGCAGATTTTCCACTTTAAGAGGCACGAAGCAACGGTACGGCAAATCATAAGGCACTACGTATTGGATTTTATCCTCCGCCTGCCCTGCCCCCGCCGGATTATGGATATCTACGATAAACTCCGCCTTATGCACTACCACATCCTCAAACCGTTTGCCGGCGGCCAGTTCTTTTGCCGTAATCACATATTCCCCTATTACACGCCTCGTTTCGCGGACGCCCAGGGTATCCCCGCTGGCCATGCACCAGCATTTTTCATAGCCGGGCAGATTTTCCCGGAAAAATTTTACCAGGATTTCCATCTGGCTGCGCAATTCCCGTTCTGCCAAATATAAATCTTGTACTCTGGTTGCATCCACACCATTGCATTGCGTCGTATTTACCTGACGCTGACCGGGGCGCGCCGTGCGGTGCAGGCGTACCGCTGCCAGATTTTCCGGCAACAGTCCTTGTTCTGCGCAGCGGGCACAGTAGTCTAAAAAACGTTCCCCGTTCAATTCCACATCGTCCACATCGCCGATACATGTCACCGCCCGGCTTTCGTCCACTCCTTCCAAGGTAAACTCCAAGGTTACTGGCTGCATCAGCCCGTCCTCTCGGCCCTTTTCCACCGGCGCACCGGCAAAATAAGCCACATCCCCGTCTCCCGTGGCATCCACCGTCACTTTGCCTTCCAGAATGCCCAGCCCTTCCTTCGTCATCACCAGCAATCCTTTTAGCGATGTGCCTTTTAAAATTCCATCCCCAATCGGAGTCTGCAAAAACACGTGAATATTTTCATGGGCCACAAATTCCGCCAACACCCGTTTTGCCCTCTCCATATCGTGGGCTATGCCTATCTCACCAATCATATCATTCTCCGGTACGCCCAGCAAACCCATGATTTCATCCCGCATCGTTCCCTTTCCTACCATGCCCAGAATTGGCCCGACATATCCAGCTGTCAAATTACCGCCCAGCACACCATACCGTTCTATCAACGCCACACGGGCCCCCATCCGGGCTGCCGCCACCGCTGCGCAAATCCCGGCCGGCCCGGCACCTGCCACCAATACATCATAGCTTCCAATTACGGGAAATCTTTTTTCATAATTCCATTCTTCCATATTTAACCCCATTTCTTCACATCTTTTTGTTTTGAAAGAACCGCCTCGCGATTCTTCCTGAAAAATATACTTTTTCTAAAACACAGCTCCCCATTCCCGCAATATCCTCTGGACCTCAGACACATCCACCCTATGCACGCTTACCCCATCCGCCGCACATTTTGCCGCGGCGCAGCCTGCTGCCTGGCCTAACCCCATAACGGATGCCTGTACCCGCACCGATGCGGACGCCACCTGGTCTGCCGAAAAACACCTTCCGGCCACCAATAAATTATCAAAGCCCTCCACTATCAACGAACGGTATGGAATATAGGCTGCGTCTTTCAGGAATACCACTTTCTGGGTAGTATCCCCGGCAGCATGAATGTCTACAGGATGGGCTCCTCTTCCTATGGCATCCGGAAAACATACCCCATTCAAATATTCTTCGCCGGTAAGCACATGTACGCCTTTTATATGCCTTGTTTCCCTTATCCCCGTCTGAACCGCCGTGGAAATCAGATAGGCATCCTTAAAATCCGGAATATGCTTTTTCAGCAGGGCCACAAACTTATGCACGTCCTCCCTCAGCTGACATTCCGCTGCCGTAGCCTGCACCGGGTCCAGCATATCCGCTTTCGTCCTCGTCATATTTACCATTACCCGCCCCGGTCTGTGGATGCTGCAAAACCATGGTCCGCCAAACATAGGCACCTCTTCTTCCCGCTCCAGCTCATGCAGCTTTTCCTGAATCCTCAAGTTATGGTAATTGAGCCCCTGCTTTTCATGGTGGATTAATTCCAGTTCATCCGTATCGATTCCCCCTAAACAAAAACATAAGGAGGGCGGCTGCAAAGGCTGCGTGTGCTTTTGCATTGGCGCCCCTGCCATAGCGCACAAATCGCCGTCCCCAGTACTGTCGATAACATATTTTGCCTTCATTGCCTGAGGGCCGCTTTTCGTATCCGCAATGACATGGGTAATTCGACCTTCTTCCTTTATACACCCGGTCAAATAGGTATGAAAATGGAGCTCCACACCGCTTTCCTGCAGCATACGCTGGGCAATCAGCTTATAGCATTCCGGGTCATGGGAGATATTGCCCAAAGGATGCTCCACTTCCGCCCCGTCCGCCTCCACCATACGTTGTACGAACTCCCAGGGAATCCCGCCGCACACCAATTTCCCGTTATAGGTGAATACGCTGATAGGCACTACCAGACCGGCAGTGGCCATCCCCCCGACAAACCCATAACGTTCTATCAATGCCGTTCGCGCCCCCATCCGGGCCGCCGCTACCGCCGCTATCCAGCCGCCGGGGCCGCCGCCGCATACTACCACATCATATTCCCCTGTAACAGGTATGCTCCGTGTCTGTAATATCTGTTCCATCTATCCATCGCTCCTTTCCTCTATGGCTGCCATATTTCCTGTTTTTATCATACTATCCGTTAATTTTCCAGGCAATAACCTACGGACAAGTCCAATAAAAAGCGACAGAATCATAAAAATCAAATATCCCGCAGGCTTCCCTGCGGGATAAAAAATTCATCCGTTTCCGTTTGTATAAAATAATTATCAAATTTCGATTAATTCATATTCCTTATTGCCGATACCAATTTTAGCCGCGTGTTCTATCATTGACTTCCAGTTCGTCTGGGGTGCGGAATCCATAAAATGGTCATGATGCACATGAGGCATCCTGTCCAGCTGGCTGTTCGCAATCACCGGCTGCTTATTGACCGCATCCGCACATGCCAAATCCAGCGCCACCGGGTCAAAGGATGCGAACATTCCCACATCCGGCACAATCGGAATATCATTTTCCGCATGGCAGTCGCAGTTAGGCGTTACATCCACTACCAGGCTGATATGGAAATGAGGCCTTCCTTCGATTACCGCCTTGCTGTATTCCGCAATCTTACAATTCAAAATATCATTGGATTCATCGCTCGCCGGCTGTACCGCATCCATAGGGCATACGCCGATACAACGCCCGCAGCCTACGCATTTATTACGGTCGATATCCGCCTTTTTATCCGTAATTGACGGAGCGTCATGGGCACATATTTTTATGCATCGCCCACAGCCTATGCAGGCTTCTTTGTCTATGTAAGGCTTCCCGGCGCTGTGCATCTCCATTTTTCCTGCCCTGGATCCGCATCCCATGCCAATATTTTTAAGCGCGCCCCCAAAACCTGTGGCTTCATGCCCCTTAAAATGTGTCAGCGATATGAACACATCGGCGTCCATCACCGCCCTGCCGATTTTCGCTTCTTTTACATATTCCCCTCCGTTCACCGGAACAAGCACCTCGTCCGTTCCTTTTAAGCCATCCGCGATTATCACATGGCATCCGGTGGAAAAGGGGGAAAAACCGTTTTGATACGCCGCGTCCATATGATCCAGCGCATTTTTCCTTCCGCCCACATATAAGGTGTTGCAATCCGTCAGAAATGCTTTCCCTCCCAGTTCCTTAATGACCTTTACTACCACTGCGGCATAATTCGGCCGCAAAAAAGCCAAATTCCCCGGTTCGCCGAAATGAATCTTAATCGCCGCATATTTCCTGTCGAAATCAATCTCTCCAATACCTGCCGTTTTAATTAATCTCTCCAGCTTCTTTGGAAGGTTCTCGTTAAATGATGTCCTCATGTTCGTATAATATACTTTTGATGCCGCCATAAATACCTCCAATTTTATTTTTATAATTTTATCCCTTATTTCGGTTTTTCAAATAATCCACCACATCCAGAAGGGAATAAAACTTCCCGTACAACATCGCTTCTATTTCTTCCGTAGGTTCTATCATATCGGGCACCATTACCGGTTTCATCCCTGCCCGGTAGGCCGAACGGATTCCATTGGGGGAATCCTCAATAGCAATGGCATTTACCGGGGTTACCCCCAGTTCCTCGCATGCTTTTAAATAAATGTCCGGGTTAGGCTTACTGTGCTCCACCATATCCCCGGTAACCACCGTACGGAAATAACGGGTCAGCCCCGTCTGTTCCAGATGCTCCATCACGCTTTCCCTGCCGGTGGAAGAAGCGAGCCCTACGATATATCCGTTTTCCGTCAGATATTTCAATATCTCTTTGACCCCCTCCTTCAATGGAACGCCTTCTTCCCGGAAACGGCGCTTCATCAGGGCATGAACCGTCTCGATGAATTCTTCAAAAGGAAAATCCTTTCCATAGAGATTGTGCATAAGAATCTCCGCATCCGTGTGATTCAGCCCCACGCACCCCTTTATGCCCTCGCTCAAATCTCCCAGCTTCATCGCATCCGCTATCTCGGCCCAGCACTCATAACTAATTCTCTCCGTATCAAACAATACGCCATCCATGTCGAATATGATTGTGTTTGTCATAGTACCCTAATGCCTTTCTTTGAAGTAAAATAAATTTATAACGAACTGGTTAAACCGCTTCCTTCATTATAACCTATCGTATTCCTTGGGGCAATAACTTTATTTCAGGCAAAAGGCCGTGATATTTCTTCACAGCCTCAACTCACACTTAAGATGGTCTTTTCAATAATATCGACTGCCCTTTCATTTTCCTGCTGGCATACCGCCAGGACTTCTTCATCGCCCCTTTCTGCCGCATCGCCGGTGTCCGCTCCTAACTGCACGTAGCAGACATAACGGTCTATCACTTCTATCCTGGATGCCTGCACCTTCCCCAATTCCTGCGGGCGGTCCGCATATTTTACCAAAAGAGCATCCCTGTATGCATTCAGCATAGTTTCTATTTCCGCTAAATGCTCCCCTTTTGCCTTCAGGATAATCATTATATCGATATCCGTTTCCTCATTCAGCTTTTCCGCCAGGAAATCATCATACATCTCTTCGCCTATTCCCGTTTCCGTTTTCAGTTCCCCCGATGTAAGCCGCTTATCCGGCCAATAATTATCCCCAAGAATGCTTACCACAGCTTCCTTTATTTCTTCCATCCCTATCCATTTCCCGTTCTTTACGCTATTTGTATTGGAATCCGAAATCCGCCCTTCCCCGCAGCCCGTCAATACCGCTGACGACAGCCCCCATATGCCTAATATTATTGCAAAATTTTTCATATCACTAATTATTTTCATACCTTTAACCGTATTCCTTTCAATGCCTGACAATAAGACAATTTCTTTTCCAGTTATCAGTATTTCCCAGTTCATCAAATTTATCCCAAAAATCCTTTCTATGGAAACTTTTTTGACATTGTAAATAATATTTGATAGGATGTATATATTAAATATAAATCGGGAATCTGCATATGCCGTGCAGGCAGCGGGCATGGCGGATAAACGCAGGGAAAATACATATTTTTTATCCCATGTATACAATACGCAAGAAAGGTAATATATCATACATGCTGTTTAATTCATATATATTCATTTTTATTTTCCTGCCCATCGCCCTGTCAGGCTGGTACGGGCTGAACCGGTTAAAAAAATACGAACTGGCAAAAATATTCCTGACCGGTATGTCCCTTTGGTTCTATGGTTACTTCAACGCTTATTATCTTCTTATTATCGTGGCCAGCATCCTCATAAACTATTTTATCAGCTATCTGATGACCTTTTCCAAATCCAGGCTGGCGGACCGCCTTGGCCTGCTTGCCGGAATTGGGGTAAACCTGGCCATTTTATTCTATTTCAAATACTATGATTTCTTTATTGAAAATATAAATTATATCTTCCGGGCGGACTTTAGTTTAAAGCATATTCTCCTCCCCTTGGGAATCAGCTTTTTTACCTTCCAGCAGCTCTCCTTTATTATCGACCGCTGCACCGGAAAAGCAGGGCATTATCCTTTTGCCGACTACGCTGTCTTTGTCACCTTTTTTCCCCAGCTTATCGCCGGGCCAATTGTGCTGTACAAGGAAATTATCCCCCAATTCAATAATTTAAATAACAGAAAATTCGATGCGGACAGCTTCGCCAAAGGCATTTCCCTTTTTGTAATGGGATTGGGGAAAAAAGTGCTTTTGGCCGATGTGCTGGCGCTGGTGACCAATTTCGGTTTTGAACAGACCTATTTCCTGGATTCGCCTTCCACCCTGTTAGTCATCCTTTCCTACACCTTCCAGATTTATTTTGACTTCAGCGGTTACAGCGATATGGCCATGGGGCTGGGCCATATGTTCCATATACAGCTGCCTGTAAACTTTAACTCCCCCTATAAATCCTGCTCTGTCAAAGAACTTTGGCAGCGCTGGCACATGACCTTATCCCGCTTTTTTATTGCCTACGTCTATATTCCTCTTGGAGGCAGCAAAAAAGGGAAAGCGAAGGCCGTATGCAACACTATGGCTGTTTTCGCCCTAAGCGGCTTGTGGCATGGTGCAAACTGGACTTACGTGGCCTGGGGGATTATGCAGGGCATTCTCGTTGTCTGGGACAATTTAGGCATCGTAGGCATCCGGGGCTCGCAGGAAAAAACCCCTGCCCGGTTTTACATCCCCCGGTGGCTCGGATGGTTTTTCACCTTTTCCTTTTTTAACCTTTCCCTGTTCTTCTTCCGCAGCGAAAGCATGGCCTACGCCTTCCAGATGTTTAAAAACCTGTTTTCCTTCCGGAATACCGGATATATTTTTAAACTGGCCGCAAATATGGACATTCCCGAGTTTTATATTTTTAAACAGGCCATTTCTATGTTTGCACCCGGCATGCTCAATGCCTCTTATATCGTTTTGCTGCTGCTGATACTGGCCGTCAGCGCCTTTATCTTAACCCGGCAAAACACCTTGCAGATAGTGGAATCCACCGATTATAACTCCAAATTCTGCTGGTTTATTACCATTACGTTTATATGGTCCCTGATTTCCTTTTCACAGGTCAGCACCTTTATATACTTTAACTTTTAATGAAAGGACTTTTTATGATAAATGCAAACCACTCGCCAGGCCGGCAATTTATAAAACGATTTTTCCAAAGGGCTTTGCTGCTCATGCTCCTTATCGCGGCAGCGGTTATCCTTATCGACCCCTTCTTCCACTATCACAAGCCCTGGTTCGGGTTAAAAGAGGTGCTTACAGACAAAGAATACCAATGCATCGGCTCCTTGAGGACTTTCGATTATGACAGCCTGATTGTGGGCTCCTCCGTAGCGGAAAACTATTACAATGCCTGGTTCGGCGATGGCTTTAACTGTACTCCCATCAAGGCTATCCGTTCCTATGGGGCTACTGCGGATTTATGCTATCTGCTGGATGCGGCCTATGAGGAACATAATTTAAAGTATGTTTTTTACAGTATGGACACCTCTTCCCTGGCCGCTGAACCCGTTCCCACCTATGAGCTCACCGGCTGCCCCATGTATTTATACAACAAAAATTATCTGGATGATGTGGAATACCTCTATAATAAGGGGGTCCTTTTTGAAAAAATACCCTATATGATTGCCAACTCTTTTATCGGGGATTATGACGCCAACAATTCTTATAACTGGGCCCAGTGGAAGGAATTCAACCAGGATATGGCCCTGGGGCTTTACATCCGTACCAAAGAAATTGCCCCTATGAAAGAAAAGAATTGCTATCAGGATGTGCTGGATGCAAACATCCAATTGATGAAAAAACAAATCGAAGGCCATCCGGAAACCGAATTTAAAATATTTTTCCCCGCCTATTCCATGCTTTTCTGGGATAACCTTTACCGAACAGGGGATTTGGAAGCCTACCTTTATAATATGGAGCAGGCAATCGCCGCCTTCCTGCCCTATGATAACGTGGAAATATTTTATTTCCAGGATGAAAGGGATATTGTCACCAACCTGGAAAATTATATGGACACCCTGCACTTTTCACCGGAAATCAACCAATATATGGCGGAACAGATTATCGCCGGGAACCATCGGCTGACAGAAGACAATTACAGGCAGAAGCTTTCCGGCATGAGGGATTTGGCTTATGAGATTGTCTATGAATTGATTCTTCCTTATGAGGATAGAATCAAGGTGGATTATACTTAATCGGGCCAAAAAAGAAGACTGCGTTAATACACAGCCTTCTTTTTTATGCACAGACCCATATAAGAAAATTATCTGTTTATGGATTTTCAATTATTCAGCATCTGATGCTGCATCTTCTGCGCCTTCCAATTCAGCGTCCGCTGCTGTATCAGCTGCATCTTCCACATTTGCTTCAGCATCTACTGCTGTTTCTGCGTCTGCTGCACCCTCCGTATCAGCTGCCGCGTCTGCATCTGCCTCCGCATCCTCAGCCGGAGCTTCTGTTCCTTCAGCTTCTACCGTTGTATCAGCTGCTGCATCTTCTGCCGGAGCTTCCGGAGTTTCTGCTTCTACATCCGCTGTAGTCTCATCCTGTACTTCTGCTGCTTCTTCTACAGCAGGCTCTGCAACAGGAGCTTCTGCTTCCGTATTTCCGCAAGCCGTCATCAGGGCTGCGCATGTTGCTACTGTCGTCAATAACATAACTACTTTCTTTTTCATAATTTCTCTCCTCTTTTCTGCACTGCTTTTTGTATGCCACAGAGTTCGCGGGTGCAGCGCGGACGCAAACTCCATCTTGGCCGGGCTGGTTTTCTTATGTAGTTCCTTTCCCTCACCGGCTGTAAACATATTATGGCATAAATGTGTCTAATTTGTGAACAAAATATTGAGATTTTATAAATTCGGACAACATATCTATAAATTTATGGCTATAGCTTGAAAGAATCTATTTTTTATGTTACAGTCATACAAAAGCAGATTATTTCTATAAATATAGTCTTTATACTTCAGCGAATGGTTATAAATATCAACCATATCCAACCGAAAGGTATCTTCGAAATTCCTGCTTTAAAATTCAAACAAATTAATTAAGAAGCAGGGAAAGATTAGGTATGGAAAGGCTAGGCTTTCTCCTGCGGAAAAGGAGAAAAACTATGTCTACTATAACAAGAAATCATAAGGATAATGTCTTCCGCCTGTTATACAGAGAAAAGAAACATTTGCTCTCTCTGTACAATGCAATGAACGAAACATCCTATGAGCGAGAAGATGAGCTGGAAGTAGTAACTCTTGAGGAAGCTATTTGCCTAAAAATTAGGAATGATGCCGCCTTTGTCATTGATTCAAAACTAAACTTATATGAACAACAGGCCAGTGTCAATCCCAATATGCCGCTTCGGGATTTATACTATGTGGTGGAAGAATTGAAGAAAATTGCCCTACCAGGCAGATTGCATCAAACATCAAAGGTTAAAATCCCGGTGCCAAAATTTGTTGTATTTTATAATGGTACTGCAAAACAGCCCGAGAAACAGATTTATAGGCTTTCCGAATTATTTTTTCGGGATGAGAAAGAGCCGGAATTAGAACTGAAAGTGACAGTTATTAATATTAATTCGGGCTACAACGAAGAACTTCTGGGAAAATGCGAAAGTCTTAGAGGATATATGATATTTGTGAACAAAATCAGGAACAAAAAGGCCTTCCAGGTAAAATTGGAAGAAGCCGTTCGCCAAGCAGTAGATGAATGCATTGCTGAAGATATCCTTGCAAACTTTTTTCAAAAGCATAGGGAGGAAATTATTGAGATGGGGATTTTTGAATTTAATCAGGAGCTTCATGACAAAGTTCTTCTGGAGGATGGAGAAGCCATCGGAATTGAAAAGGGAAAAAATATCGGTATAGAAATTGGAAGCCGCATTTATAAAAAAATTCAGTCAGGCGAAACAGATAACCATATCCTGGCAGAATCCTGCAATTGTACATTGGATGAAGTGAAATTAGTTAGGAAACAGTTCGGAATTTGAAAAGTTTATGGCGTAATAATGAAAGCCTAGGGAAAACTTTTATGCCGCAATGCCGCAAGTTTTCCCCAGGCAATCTCTATTTTGCCGTTATTCCACCCTCATCCAAACCGCCATTTCTCCGCATCCCCGGTTTCCCCAGCTATGATAGGGAATAGCCACGGCTTTTATCTCTTTCCTTGCGCTTTTTTTATAGCGGTAAAGCGCATTCCCCCATTCCTCTGCGTCCTCTCTTTCCGCTGGAAAGGAAATGGCCGCTTCCCCGTCCAGATATCCCTGTTCTTCTCTCCATCCCAGCGTCCATCCTTCTTTGCCTTTTACCACAATCGCATTCAGATTCTTCCCGTTGTCCTTCTCTTCCAAACAATAGACCACTGGCCCGCGCATCAGAGCGCAGCGGCCCGCATCCGCCCATACTTTCGGGTTAGCAAAAACCAGCCTGGGCTTTATCTCAAAGGCCACATCAACGGTATCTCCCTCCTGCCATTGCCTGTTTATTGCGGCGTATCCTTTCTTCAATCTTTTCGCCGCTTCCTCATCTCTCTCCCCATCGGCTTCACCGCCCATTATCCGCTCATCATTTAACCGGATTTCCCAGCGTCCGCACCACGAAGGAATCCTGAAATATATCGCCTTTTCTGCCGTTTTACCCTTATAAGTATATCTTATCCTTCCATTTTTGATATAATCCCCCTCCACAGCAAACCCGCTCTCCCCGTTTCGCCCAAAGCGCATTTCCCCTTCCACATATAAATGTATATAAAGGCCTTTCTCAAGGTTTTCATTCCCTTCATTATCTTCATAGATATAATCCTTTAAAGACGCTATCAGCCGGGCAACATTGGGCGGACAGCAGGCACATCCAAACCAGCTTGTCCTTTCTTTGCTCACATGCTGCAAGTCATAACGGGCCTCCGCTTCCTCTGGCAGCATCATTAAAGGGTTCACATAAAAATACTTTTTCCCATCCTCCGAAATGCCGCTGATAGCCCCGTTATACAAAGCCTGTTCCAGCACATCTCCATATCTGCTGTCTTTTTCCAGCCGAAGCATCCTTTTTGCCCAGAAAATCAATCCAATGGACGCACAGGTTTCCGCATAAGCCCTGTCATTGGGCAAATCATAGGCAGTTCCAAAGCTCTCCCCATGGGCTTCCGAGCCGACTGCTCCCGTCAAATACATCTTTTTCCCCGTTACGTCGTCCCAAAGGGCCCGCAGCGACTGTTTTAACTGTTCATCCCCTTTCTCACCGGCCAAATCCGCCATAGCCGCATACAGATACATTGCGCGGACAGCATGGCCCACTGCTTCCCTTTGCTCCGCCACAGGCCTATGGGCCTGATGATATGTTAAGCCGAACCATTTATCTTTAAACTGTTCCCCAAACCCGGAATCCTTTTCCAGAAAAGAAGGCTGGCTTCCCCTTTCTTTTATAAAGTATTCCATGAAATCCAGGTATTTTTCTTCCTTGGTATATTGATACAGCTTATACAACGCCATTTCCAGTTCCGGATGGCCCGGATATATGCGCATCTGCCCCTGCCCCGCGCCTATTTTTTCCCGCAGCAGTTCAATATATTTTATCATTATGTGCAAAAATTCTTCCTTCCCGGTAACTTTTGCATAAGCCACGGCTCCTTCCAGCAAATGCCCGGCACAGTAGAGTTCATGCCCATGAGCGATATTGGTGAAACGTTCCCCAGGTTTTTTGCATGTATAATAAGTGTTTAAATAGCCGTCCTCTCCCTGGGCTTTTTTCATCAAACAGACCAGACCATCAATCTGTTCCTCCAGCAGCGGATTTTTCTCCCAGTCCAGGGCATAAGATGCCGCTTCTATCCACTTCCCCACATCGCTGTCCTGAAAAAGCATGCCTCCGTAAATTCCTTCTTCCTCCCCTGCTGCCAGCTGGAAGTTCCCAATCGCATGGCTCGGGGGAATCCCCTCCACTTCATCGTTCAGCACCTTATACTGATAAGGGATAATTTCGCCGCACATCCTGTCTATCCTCGGTTTCCAAAATCTATCGTTTATCTTCACTTCCATTCAAATAACCCCTTTCCCCCAAAAATACCCGCATCTGCCCTGCTCCCCTGTTATTCCATCGGTAATATGGCAGCAATCTGATATTCTCTTCCCGGTAATCCGGTTTTTGATAAGTATATAACCCGGAGCCCGGCCCGGCCATCCGGTATCCTTCCGCAAGCACTGTTCCGTCCTCCCCCATTTCCAACTTTCCCGTTTCCTTGAAAAACAAATCGAATAATTCCCCATTATCCGCCTGCTCCAGGCAATACACCAACGGCCCACGCATAACTGCCGCTTTCCCGGCAAGGCTTTTTACTCTGCCATTGGCATATACCTTTTTTAGCGGCATGTCCAAATCCAATTCTATTATTTTTTTATGGCTGAAATCTTCTTCCATTAACAGATAGCCCTTCTCCAAAGTTCCTTCAACCTTTTTGCCGTCTGCTTTTATGATAAAGTTTTCGCACCAGCCTGGCACTCTGATGCGCAGCCGCCCCTTCCCTTCCCCTTTTCTTTCCACTGTCAGCATAATTTTTCCTTCCGCCGGATACTCTGTACGCTGCTCTACATGCCATCCCTCTATATCAGCTGCGCTGGACGCGAAAAAATGTATATTTAATTCCCCTAAAGACGCAGTATACATATAGCGGTTGAATGACAATATCAAGCGGGCTATATTAGGAGGGCAGCATGGGCAATCGAACCAGCTTTGACGTTCCGTCTCTAAATGGCTATAATCCTTCCTCTTTTTACATCTTTCCGGATCCATTTCCAAGGGATTGGTATAGAAAAATTTCTTTCCGTCTTCCGATATGCCGCCCAAAATCCCGTTAAACAACGCCCGTTCCATTACATCCGAATATTTCCTGTCCGTATCCATCCGCAGCATATGATATCCCCACAGAAACAGCCCGATAGCCGCACAGGTTTCCCCATACATCAAGTCCCCCGGCAAATCATAAGCGTAGGTAAAGCTTTCCCCATATTCCGAAGAGCCGATTGCTCCCGTGAGGAACATTTTTTTCTCCGTCACATCTTCCCAAAGCCCTTCCACCGCCTCATACAGCTTCTCATCCTTGGAAAGCCGGGCCTTATCCGCCGCCGCCGTATAAAAATAAGCCGCTTTCACCGCATGGCCAACCACTTCTTTCTGTTCCCTCACTGGCAAGTGCGACTGGGAATGATGAAAATCATCTTCCTTCAGTTCATAAACCAGATTCCCCGTCACATCTACATTTCCTTTTTCCTGATTAAAAAAATACGGCTGTTTTCCCCTTTCTTCTACAAAAAAATCGGCTAAATCCCGGTATTTGTCCATTCCGGTGGCCTCATAGAGCCGGTACAGAGCCAGCTCTATTTCTGCATGCCCATCATACCCGTGGATTTTTCCCTCTTCTGCCCCGAATGCCCTATCTATGCAATCCCCATATTTCATAGCTATTTCCAAAAGGCTTCTCTCCCCAGTAACTTCATAATTCGTCACAGCAGCTTCCAGCAAATGGCCTGCGCAATACAACTGGCAAGATTCCTTCAAATAGCTCCACTTATGCTTTAAACCGTTTATTATATAATAGGTATTCAAATACCCGTCTTTCATCTGGCACCTTTCCAGCAAATCAGCCAGTTCCTTTAGCCTGGCTCTCAATCCCATATTCCGGGATGTTTCCTTATTTCCTTTCTCCCCCAAAAAACCATTTTCTTCCTGCTGTGCCAACGCCAGTGAAGCCGCTTCCATCCATTTAAACAAGTCGCTGTCCTGAGACACCAGCCCATGAAATTCTTTCCTCACTTCTCCGGAAGCAATCCTGAAATTCTCCACCGAACCGCTTTTCCTAATCCCCGCCACCTCATCACAAAGGGCATTTCCAATATAAGGAACCGTCACCCCGGCAATCAGCCTTCTTTTTTCTCCCAATATTCCCCCGGTTATTTTTATATCCGACGGCCTAAGCATATGATAATTTTTCATTCCGACCTCCATTATCCCGCTTTACAGCATTCCTTATCCTTTCACCGCTCCCGCAACCATTCCGCTGATAATCGTCTTCTGGGCAAATAAATACAAAACAATCACCGGCAGCAACGCCATCAGCCCCGCAGCAAGTAGCAAGTTCCATCTGTTCTGCGTAAATTGGTTATAAAACGACAATTGAGACAGCGGAATCGTATAAAGCTCCTTCTTGGAAATTAAAATCATCGGCAACATCAGGTCATTCCAATAACGGATAAAATAAAGTACGGCCAATGTTCCGCTCATGGGCTTAAGCAGAGGAAATATAATGGTAAAAAAGAACCTGTACCCGCTGCACCCGTCCATATCTGCGCATTCATCCAGTTCACGGGGAATTCCTTTTACGGTCTGCATATACATGATAACGGCCAAAGAACAGGAAAACCCGGCATTTAATATGGAAATCATCGTTAGATGGTTGGATATATGTAATTTTGTGGCCATGACCGCTAACGGAATCATAATTACCGGAAACGGCAGCATCATGGCAATCATAAACACCAGCATTATCGCCTGGCTTACCTTATTATTCATTCTCGACAGCTTAAACCCTGCCATAGAGCCGAACACCAGGACGATTACCCCGCTCAGCATGGCAAAATAAATAGTATTCAGAAAAACTCTTATGTAGTTTCCTGTCCGTATCACTTCCTTAAAATTATCCAGATTCCACACGGCAGGCAAGGCTAACGGGTCCATCACTACTTCACCAAAGGTTTTAAACGCATTGATGATAATAAACAGCATGGGGAAAAACATAGCCACACAAAATACCCAAAGCAATAGCCCCACCGCAATATTCGTTTTTTTTCGCCGGTTCATTTTTATGCATCCCCCTCTTTCGTCAGCCGCATCTGTACCATTGCCACCATGAGCACTACTATAGTAAGGATTACCGACAATGCCGAAGCATACCCCATCCTATGGCTTTTAAAAGCTTCATTATAAATATATAGCGAGATATTTTCCGAAGCATGCCCCGGCCCCCCATTGGTCAAGGTCATCAGCAGCGGAAACATATTTAAGGTTTCCGTAATAGCCAGGAATAAGCAGACAAAACTGGTAGGGCGCATCAGGGGAAGGACAATTTTAAAAATCCTGTTCCATCCCCCGCAGCCGTCAATGGCTGCGGCTTCCAAAGGGTCCTGGGGAAGCATCTGCAGCCCGGCCAGATAAATCACCATAAAATAACCTACCGCCTGCCATGCCTTCACCAGCACTACCGAATAAATAACCAGCCGTTCCTCAGACAGCCATCCTATTTTAAAAATCCCCCACCCGGTCAGCGGATATAAATCCGTCATCAGCCTTCCCAACAAAAATTGCCAGATAAAACCTACAGTTACATTGTTGAAAATGAACGGGCAAAAAATAATTGCCCTTAATATATTTCTGGAACGTATTTTGCGGTTCAATCCCAGTGCCAGCACAAAGCCCGCCACATTGATAACCGCCATAAACAGCAACGCGCTTAAGACAGTAAACAGCAACGAATTATAAAAATACTTGTCCTGAAATACCGCCCGGTAATTCCCCAGCCCAATCCATCCTAATTTGGGATTAATGCCATTATAATCCGTAAAAGAATAATATATGGTCTGTACTAACGGTATCAGGAAAAAAAGCGTATAAAGAATTAGCATAGGAGCTACAAACTTAATAAAACCCAAACATTCTTTCCTTAACTTCTTTCTGCTTTTCATTTTTAACTCCATTTCTGCCTTAAGCGCATGGCATTTAGTTCAAAGCGTCCGCATATTTATCAAATGCCGCGTCAAAATCTTTTATCAGCTGCCCGTGGTCTTTCGTGCCTCCGTTCAGATACTGCACGGTAACTTTCCATGATTCCGCATCGAAACCGGCCGGTTCATAGGCGTAATAAGTAAACACTGTTTTTCCTTCCTTCAAATATTCCTGAAGGATTTCAGAAGCCTCATCCAACTTAGGCTCCGCTTTGGCATTTGCCGTCGGCACACCAATTTCATTGTAATAATAACCGCCGCCATTTGCAGGGTCTAAGAAAAATTCCATGAATCGATTAATGGCCTCCGCCTTACGGGGGTCCTCATCCGTTGCGGCCAATACATTGATTACAAATCCATACTGCTTCGGGAAAACCAGCCCTTCCTTCTCTTCGCTAATCGGCAGCGGGAACATCCCCATCTGAATATTCGGGTTCAATTCCCTTATCTGCAGAATCGACCAATTCCCCTGCAACATCATCGCCGCTTCTTCCTTTGCAAACACCGCATATTGGCCTGATACATCCGTATCAAAGGGCCTCTCCTGGGTATTGTCCGCCACTAAATCCAACACCTGGAAGGCCATATCCATTCCCGGCAGGTCAAAAGTCCAGTTCCCTTTTTTATAATTATCCCCCAGTTCCACTGCCTTTGGCGTCAGAATAGCGGATGCCCCATAACCGAGGAACTGTCCAATCGTCCATTCCGTTCCGTATCCCGCTGCAAAAGGCGTAATGCCTGCCGCCTTCAGTTTGTCCACACAGTCCTCCAATTCGCTCACCGTTTCCGGAATTTTCTCTATCCCCGCCTGCTCGAACAGCTTTTTATTATAAAAAACGCCCCACGCCTGGGTATCCATAGGAATACCATATACCCCTCCGTCTATTGTCACCGTATCCAATTCCGTATCCCTGATATATTGCAGATAAGGCTCATTGCTGATATCCTTTATATAACCAGCTTCCACATAGCTGGCCAACTCGTATCCTTGCAATTGGCTTGTTATATCCGGAACATCGTTGGTTGCCAGCCTTGTCATCAATTCCTCCAGGTGGTTCGTTCCTGTCGCGTTAAATGTCACATGGACTTCCCCCTGGCTGTTATTAAAATCTTCCACTATCCTGCTGAAAATCTCAGTCCTGTTGGGGTCTCCAAAGAGGAACTCCAATTCTACCATTTCGCCCTCTGCGGCGGTTTCTTCCTTTCCCCCATTATTTTCCGAAGCATCATTTCCTGCCGCTTCGTTCTTTTGTACCGTTTCCCCCTCCGTACTATTTTCATTCCCCGCATCTGCTTGCCCGCATCCGCCAAGCAGGCCAGCTATCAATAATGCTGCCATAATTTTTTGTACTGTTCTCTTTTTCATTCTAACCCTCTCTTTCTTTTAATGTACTTTCAACATTCCTCCAGCAAATCTTGTGTCCGCTGGCGGCTTTCCCTATCCCATGACAAAATTATAACCAATATATTTTTTTCTATATATGGACAGATTTGACCTTTTTTAGCATAAAATATTGAAAATTATCCACTTGTATGATATTCTTTCTTGCTGTAGAATTAAAAGTATATTAGACTGGAGTAAGTATGGTACTCACTCAGGCAAAACATATGGAGGACAAGATTATGGGGTATAACGACATGCAAAGCGTTCAGAATCTGGAGGCTATCATCAATGAAGGGCTTCGTGTTGCCCTATTGGAAAAAACTCCGGATCAGTCGCTGGAAGTGTTGCTGGAATACCTGGGAAAAGCATTGAATGGAGAAAGGACTTACATATTCGAGCAGAACGAGTCCGGCGGCGATGATAACACCTACGAATGGGTGGCCGATGGAGTAGAACCGGAAAAGAAGAACCTTCAAAATGTTCCTCAGCAGGTATGCGAAAACTGGTATCGGAATTTTCGCGTAAGCAAACATATCGTCATTGAGGATTTGGAAGATATCCGGGAAACCGACCCCTTGCAGTATGACACTCTGAAACAACAGAATATCCATTCCCTTGTAGTAGTTCCCCTTTATGATAACGAAAAAACCATTGGCTTTTATGGCGTGGATAATCCTCCCGTAAAATCATTGGAGTATGCGTCGAATATGCTCCAGACGGCAGCATACTTTATCGTATCTTCCTTGAAACGACGCAATCTGTTCCGTGAACTCCAAAAACAAAGCTATAACGTCCTCCAGGCCCTTAGCGTGGACTATTTAGGCATTTATAAAGTAAATTTTGATACCGATGAATGCGAAATATATCGAAATGATGAACGGCTCCAAATAGATGAAACCGTCAACTTTGCGGACGGTTATCAGGCAGCCATGGATCGGTATATTTCCTTGCATGTGGTTCCCCAAGAGCAGGAACGGCTTCGCGCTGTGACGAAAAAAGACTATGTACTCGCACAACTTAGAAAGAAGAAGAAATTTTATGTCCGCTATCAGGTAAAGGATAATCCCTATGGCTTGAAACATCTGGAAATCCACTTTTCTGCTACGGAAACGCCGGAGGAAGAAAATTGCGCCATTTTCGCCCAACGGGATGCCAATATTGTAGTGGAACAAGAGGAAAAATATAAACTGGAAGCAAGGCAGAGCCTAGAGGATATCCTGGCAGGCGCCAGAACCGGTATCTGGACGATTGAAATGGAAAGAGGCTGCCAACCGAGAATGTATGCGGACCGAACCATGCGGATGCTTCTGGCTGTATCGGAGGAAATCGAGCCGGAAGAGTGCTATCGGCGCTGGTTTGAAAACATCGAGCCCGATTATGTGGAAATGGTGCAGGACGCGGTGCAGGAGATACTCCAAACCGGCCGCTCCGAGGTGGTTTATCCCTGGAATCATCCAGAATTGGGTAAAATATATGTCCGCTGCGGCGGCGTTCCAGATAAGAAATTTGAAAAGGAAGGCGTTGCCCTGAACGGATACCATCAAGACATCACCGAAATCATAATGGCACGAAAAAAACAAGATCAGGCCATCATAGAACTGCTTGAAAAGGTAAGGCGCGCGAATTCGGCAAAGAGCGAATTCCTCTCTCATATGTCCCATGACCTCCGTACACCTATCAACGGGATCCTGGGAATGCTGGATATTATGGAATATAGCCAAGGGCATTTGGAGCGGCAAAAGGAGTGCCGAAGGAAAATCCGCGTCTCCACGGAACATTTACTCTCCTTAGTCAATGATGTTCTCCAGGTCAGCAAACTGGAAAGCGGAAGGCCGACCACAATAGAAGAACCCTTTGACCTCCATAATATATTGGAAAGCTGCATTACTATCTTATCTGTTCAGGCGGATGAAGCCGGCATTCAACTGGTGCTAGAAGAGGTTGAACTGCATCATAGTAGGTTGATTGGCAATCCGCTGCAATTAAAACAGATTTTGATGAACATTATCGACAATGCGCTTAAATATAACCGCCCTCACGGTTCCGTATTTATTCAGATAAACGAAATCAACTGTCAGAACGGAATCGCCGACTACCGGTTTGTAATTGAAGATACCGGAATCGGCATCGGTGAGGATTTCAAAAAGCATATTTTTGAACCATTTACCCAAGAGCACAAAAGCGCAAGAACCCATTATGGCGGCGTAGGACTTGGCCTGTCCATTGCGAAGAAGCTGGTAGACCAGATGAAGGGAACCATAGAGGTAAAAAGTGAAGTAGGGAAAGGAACCGTCTTTCAAGTAACCTTGCCTATTAAAATCGACAATATATCGATTGAGCAGCCTGTAGCTGAAGAGCGGAATATACGAAACGATATTGCCGGGATGAAAGTCCTTTTGGTAGAGGATAATGAAATTAACTGCGAAATCGTGGAATTCATGTTGGAGCAAGCGGGTGCGAAGGTTGTGACTGCCAACGACGGAAAAGCAGCCGTAAATGAATTTGCAGCATCCGATATAGGAATGTTTGACTGTATACTCATGGACTTAATGATGCCGGTTATGAGCGGCTATGAAGCATCGCGGGTAATCCGCAGCCTGGACCGCCCGGACGCAAAAACCGTGCCCATCATAGCCCTGTCGGCCAACGCCTTTGAAGAGGATATCGCTATGGCAAAGGATGCCGGAATGAATGAACATTTAGCCAAACCGGTAGACATTGATGTCATGTTCAAAGTTATACGGCGGATGAAAGCTAATTAAAGAACATCCCTTATGGGGTGTTCTTTTGCATCCATTATCCTTGCGTGGGTGCAATAACAATTTTACATTTTGGACAATAGCCGGCTTCCGCTTTATATCCACTTGCCCTTAACGGTTTATACTGATTGATAAGGGGAATCCCATCCTTTGCAGATGTAAAAGCGAACATAGATGGCCTTTTCCCGTCTGGCAGCCATTGAACCGGCTGTGACCAATTCGATATATATCCTGACTGCATTTCATTTTGACAGTATGGGCAATTCATAATATGCACCTCCAAATAAAAACAAATCGATTTGTCACCATTCCCGGCAAAAATAATTTTTTGTCAGGAATAGCCGCTGTCATTTATCTAATGACTCTATATACTCCGAAGGAGTCATCCCATATGTTTTCTTAAAAATCCTGCTAAAATAATTCACGTCATGATAGCCTACTATTTCTGCCGAGCGTGTGCTAGAATAGCCCAAAGACAAAAGCACCTTCGCCTGTTCCAACCGGACATGATTGATAAAAGCCGTAATTCCCACCCCATATTTTTTCTTAAATAGCCGGGACAACACCTCCTTATTTATATAATAGCTTTCTGCATAATAAGTCAAAGAAATATCCTTGGCATACTCCTCTTCAATGTCCTCTTTAATCCTTTGCGCCACATCCTTATAAGGCGTAAAAGCACTTTTTCCCTCCCCTGCATCTTTTAGTTTTGCTGCAATACTCTCCAAAAGCCTATTAAAAGCATTCCTTTCGATTGGCTTCAATATATAATCCACTGCCCCATATTTTAATGCTGTCCTGGCATATTCAAATTCATCATATCCGCTGACAATCACTGTTATCGGCTTTTCTTCTTTCTGCCCCAGCCTTTCCAAAATCTCGCTGCCCGACAGCCCTGGCATTCTCATATCCAGAAATAGCACATCCGGTTTCTCGTTCTCCAATATTTCCAATGCTTCTATGCCATTTTGGGCCTCACCCACAATTTCCATCCCGTTTTCTTCCCATTTTCCCACTGCCTTGAGGGTGCGCCTCACCATACGTTCGTCATCCGCAATCATCACTTTTATCATTTCCTACCGCCCCGCAAATCTATATTCTGCTCCCCCCTTCTACACCTTAGCATTTTCATTTATTTTATGCCCAATAAATACGTGTTCGGAATATATATTTTTAACAATACACCTTCTCCTAAATTATTTTCTATCATCACCCCATATTCCTCCCCGAACTGGCTTTTCACTCTTTCGTTCAGATTTACCAAGCCTTTCAAATCGTATCCTCTCGTTATCTCCCCTGCTTTTCCAAGAAGCATTTTCTGTATCGCTTTCAGCCGCCCTTCTTCTATTCCAGCTCCATTGTCCCGTATGCACAAAACATTTTTTTCACCTTCCGTCCTGTCAAAAATCTCTATAATTTCCACACCGATTTTCTTTTCCAGCCCATGCTTAATTGCATTTTCCACCGCCAACTGCAAAGCAAAAACAGGCACGTAACATTGCAGTATATTCTCCGACAAATCTATCCTTAAATCTATCCTGTCCCCATACCGGTATTTCTGGATTTCCATATAGTTTTTTACATTCTGCAATTCCTCGGACAGATGCACTACGCTTTTTTGCTTATTCAGGCTATACCTTAAAATGCTGCTTAACGAATTATTAATTTGCTCTATCTCCAAAACATCCTTTTCAATAGCTATTCCGCTGATTGTCTGCAAAGTATTATAAAGAAAATGAGGGTCAATCTGCGCCTGCAGCGCCTCCAGCCTGGCCTGCTTCTCATTAATCTGACTCATATACTCCAGCTTAATCAATTCATTGATGCGGTCATTCATTTTTTCAAAGCTGGAATAAAGCACCCCAACCTCATCTTTCCTTCCCGACAGCTTTTCCCCATATTCCCCATAAGCTTTCCCCTGGGTATAATGGCTCATAATCCCAGCCAACCGTTCAACGGGCTTTGTTGTCCTGCATATGACATAATATGAAGTAAAAGCCTCCAGCAAAACAAGAAGCAACATGAAAAAGCAATTGCTGATAAACTGCGTGGTAACCCCTTCCATCACAGCTTCTTTCCTGACAGCTTTTATCATTGTCCATTTCCCATTGTCCGCCACATTCCTGATTACAATATAATTTTTACCGTTTATCTTCAGATTACACCATGGATGGTTCCCGTTCATCCCATCCAATATTTCCATACTGCTTTCCAACTGTATATGAGTAGCATCCTCCCCGTTTCCGTAAATAAATTTCCCTTCATTATCCAGTATCAGCAGGTATTCATCCTCTTTGCACAGCTGTCTCCTTAAAATATCAAAGCGTTCTTCCCCTATATTTATTGTCACCAGATAATAGCTGTTCCTTGTTTTCAACGGATACTTTAAATATCTGGAAAAACTTACGATATCATTAAGCCCGGTGCGGATTTCTTTATTTCTGCTTACCGCCATTCCACCGTTCTTTTTTACCGCTTCCGCAAACCATTGTTCCCCTGCCAAATCTTCATAATCCGTAAGGAAGCTATTTTTATTTAATGTTTTTACAGGTATGCCGCTAAAGGAAAGCTCGTCCATAATATAAAATTTATCATTTTGACTGGAAAAAAGATAAATGCTGTCAATATTCCTTACCGAATGGTATTTTCCCGCCAATATGCTGTATACCCTATTATCCTCCACGCCTGAAGGCTCGTATTGTCCCGAGCCCCAGAATCCCCCTTCATAAAAAAGCTCCCTGGTGGCATTTTCCAAATCCTCTATCATGGCGGAAAGGTAGTTGCTGTTGGCCTGTTGCAGGATTTGCATATTATTTTCTATTACTTCCTCTTTCCTCTGTTTATAGGCATATGCATAAATAACCACCGATGCGGCCAACTGGAAAAAGCAGATAACCCCTATAACCAATATAATCTTATTGGCCAGCTTTGCCTGGATATATTTTTCATACATGCTTTTTAATCCTTTAACACAAGCCCCACCGGACAATGGTCCGAGCCGAGAACTTCCGTATCGATAAATGCGTCTTCCAGCCGCCCCTTCAAAGCATCCGACACAAGGAAGTAATCAATCCGCCACCCCGCGTTTTTCGCCCTGGCGCTGAAACGGTATGACCACCAGGAATATATCCCCTCTTTATCCGGGTAGAAATGCCGAAAAGTATCGATAAAACCGGCCTCCGTAAGTTTTGTAAATTTCTCCCTCTCCTCATCGGTGAAACCCGCATTTTTCCGGTTTGACTTGGGATTTTTCAAATCGATTTCCTTATGGGCCACATTCAAATCCCCGCAGAAAACTACCGGCTTTTTCTTTTCCAGCCCTTTCATATAGGAAAGAAATGCTTCCTCCCATTCCATCCTGTATGAAAGCCTTGCCAGGCCGTCCTGGGAATTTGGGGTATATACCGTTATCATATAAAAGTCCTCAAATTCCAACGTAATTACCCTGCCCTCATGGTCATGCTCTTCCATCCCAATCCCATAGGCTGCGGAAACAGGCTCTTTCTTTGTAAAAATAGCGGTGCCCGAATACCCCTTTTTCTCCGCATAATTCCAATACTGAAAATACCCCGGCAAGTCCAGGTCAATCTGCCCTTCCTGCAGCTTTGTTTCCTGTATACAGAAAATATCCGCATCCGCTTCCTTAAAATAATCCAAAAACCCTTTCCCCACACAGGCCCTAAGCCCGTTTACATTCCATGAAATCAACTTCATTTGACGCATTTCCTTTCTCAATACATTTATTCCCTATATCCTATTCCAACAGCCAATCGATAATATTGACCACTTTAATGCCATTATAATTGCCAGCCGAATACTCGTCCAGCGTTAAAACTATTTTTTCATAATTATCCTTAATTGATTCTAAGGGTTTCATCTCCCGGCTAAATGTGGATTCTTCCACCATGCTTGCCGTTACCTGAAAATAAGTATACTCATTGTTCTTTTTGGCAATGAAATCCACTTCCATATTTTTATTTTTTCCAATATAAATCTCATAGCCCCGGCGGTGCAGTTCAAAATATACAATATTTTCGATGCTATACCCCAAATCATACCTTTTCTTTGGCAAAATATAATTTCTAATCCCCAAATCAACAATGTAATATTTTTTATTTGATTTCAATAGTTCTTTACCCGATATATCCATTGCATTTACAGGATAATAAAGATAAGAATCGCATAACGCAGTTATATAATCGCTCACTGTGTTAGGGGATACCTTTCTTTCATTAGAAATCAAAAAATTTGTAATCCCTCTAATCGATACCGGGCTTCCAATTACGCTGGATAAATACTTGGCAATGGATTTCAACAATGCAACATCTGTAACATTGCTATTACTGGATATTTTATATTTTCTATTCAGCCTTTCTTCTATATCTCTTAACAGAACAGTATTATAGATACCTTCTATATACATGTCCATCTGGCTATCCAATTCATTGAGATGCTGCAAATATGGAAAACCTCCGGTTTTCATGTAACTATTGAAAGCTGCCTGTTTCTCTTTTGCCTTATAATCAAAATATTCTTTAAAAGATAACGGCAGCATCGATAATTCGATATAACGCCCTCTTAAATTAGTGGCCAATTGCCCGGAAAATAAATAGGAATTAGAGCCTGTAATATAAATATCAATTGCCTCGTTTATGAATAAACTGTCAACTACGTTTTCATATTGAGCTACCTTTTGGATTTCATCCAAAAAAATATACATTTTTCTATTTTCAATGATATTTTCTTTCAAATACTGGTAAAGCTTTCTATAATCCAGTAATTCTTCATAATCCATATCTTCAAAATTAATGGATATTATTTGTGCATCATCAATACCGGCATCTAAAAGCCTTTTCTGAAATTGCTTTAACAGTGTTGATTTGCCGCATCTTCTGATTCCTGTAATCACTTTGATGATTTGCTTATCTTTCCAGGATTCTAATTGTGTAAGATATATAGTTCTTTCTATCATACCATTATACCTCATTTTTATTCTGATTATAGCGCATATATTGAATTTATGCAATATATGCGCTATAATCAGAACATTTTTTCCGCCGCCGCTATATTTGGCCAGCCATTCCAGTCTTCTGTAATGTCATAATTAAACCCAAAATCACTGCCTCCCCACACCTGTGTTCCTAACCCCAAGATTCTTTTGCCATATCCGTAATATCCACTATATACTTTTATTGGATGACTCCAATCGGATTGTTTATGAACCTTCCGGCCCTCTATTCTATTCCGCCCTGCTCTAGAACAGAATTGAATAAACGTTAAATAATATCACAGTATATAAAATAAATCCTAAAGATTAATAGGCCATCTCCCCTTCTTGGTAGCCCCAACTCGTACGAGGATTCCTCTGCTTTTTAATTTATTCATAACATATCTGATTCCATTTTTTGACATTCCCAAAATTTCAGCTATTTTATCCTGGGTAATTTCAGTACCAGTTTCTATGTTTTCTATACCAGTCATTCGGCTTTCTGTGCTAGTTTTTATACTTTCTATGCTAGTTTCTATGCCAGTTTCTATATTTGAGCGATAAAAATTCACTCGAAAAGCATCGCCCATATCAATAAATTCCGGTTCTCGGACTCCATATTCCTTACAGCCCCGAATCATCCTCTGAAGGCCTGTTCCCCATTGTTCAATAATGCCCATTCTACTGAACACTTCTGCAATACAAACATTGCGGATTTTCGAGCGCCCTGATATAGCCTGCTCCATTGTCAATCCACCGTACAGCATACCAGGAGAAGTTATCTCCACTCTGTTATCGTAAATAGCAATCTGAACACAGGAATTTTCCAAATAGCACCTATGACATACCGCATTGATAATTGCCTCCCGAATGCTCTCTGGCGGCAATTCATATTTGTCTTTCCGAATAATTCCATCAATTCTTGCACCAAGGTTGATATGTTTTAATACAAATTGGTAAGCTTCCTCAATCTGATTATAAATTGGCCCAGTAAATTCCCTCCTATCAATGAATACTGCCCTATCTTCCCCTTAATTTCGCCTTTTCTTTTTCCATGGGCTTTTCTTCCGTATCCACTGATTTATCGCCTTTCAGCCCGGTCTTTTCACATATCAGGGCATAGGCATCCCCCACCTCCTGCCCTATAATTATCTGATACTGCTCTCCGTTCCACAAAGCGCCTATCACCCCTTGTATTTTTGCAATATCTTCCTGCCGGACTTTGCTTTTATCCTTTATATTAAACCTAAGCCTTGTAACGCAGTGGGTGAAAAATGTTATATTATCTTCCCCACCCATAAAATCCATTAAATGCTCTGCTAATTCATCAAATTTTTTCATACCTTCTTACCTTTCCTTTTCAATTGGAAAGTTGCTGCAGCTTGTTTTCTTTCCTGTTTTTATCATATAAGAAGATAAAAAAAGTTGGCCCGGCGGCCAACTTCAAAGAATGCTTCGCATTCTTTCCTGGCGACTTACAACACTGTGGCGTAATTTCCTATAATATAAAAAAATAGGGGGTTCAAAAATCGCCCCTATTTTAAAAATCTTTTATAGTATTCCAAATAAATTATTTCCAGACAATATTCTATTCCAAACATGTGGTAAACAGACCGATTTCTTCCAGCCTCCTCACTGCTCATATAATATACCTTATCGTAGCTTTCCCTGAATTTCTCATTGCCGTTCGACGTCAGCAGCATTTTACGGGCGGGGAGGTTCTCAACCAGTTTTAACGTTTCCTTTGTGAAGAAACCTCCAACCGATATCGTAATCAACAAATCTTCTGCCGATAACTGTTTTGTATATTGGCATTATTATACTGTTGATTGACTAGATATGTCATTTTCCCTGATAATATCATTTCTTTCTGAAATTCTATACATTGGCGCGTATAAATATCAGAAACAAGAAAAACAATCTGCTTTGACTGATGGATGCGCGGCTTGTAAAACATTCCTCTGCCAAATCATAGACGTTCAGCTGGCCAATCCTGTCAAAATTTTTCAGAAAATGCCGGGCCAAAATCGCATGCGGGTCATCGCTGGATTCATTGTTGACAATTTCAATCAAAGAATTTAATAATCCCCACTTATTTATTCTATCCATATTCTTTTATTCCTTTTCACAATCCCACAGCGCCAATTCCTTCCGCAGCGCTATTCTATCCCTCCCATTGTCCGTTCTCATCCCGCTTTACTTTTTTGGCGCTTGTTTTATAGATTTCGTCCTTGATACTGTATTGTTACTACATAAACTGAATTCTGCAAAAACTATTTCTGCGTCAACTGCTTCTGCTCCGTTAGCAATTTCTTGCTCGGATTCGAAGATTGCTTGGTCGATGCGATTTCTTCTTGCAAATTTATCGTATAATTCACTACTCATCACAACCAAATCGCTATATCCGTTTTTGGTAATAAAAATAGGCTCCTGTTCCTTGTGTGCGATATTAGAAATCTCGGTTGTATTGCGTAAATCCTTAATAGGCATAATAAGTGGCATAATGCTTTACTCCTTTCTTTGACACAATTATAGCATAACCGGCAGAAAATCAGTGGAAAAATTTTATCCTCTATACTATAATACACCATAGAAGCACCTAAAGGCTGTTGTGGAGATAAGCGAAAATGAAATTGCGAAAATTTTTGTACTTGTGCCTTGCCTTGTGGCTTGTTTTCCCCTGCATTGTGGTCATTATTTGGATGGCGGACTATAACCTGTTGATTGGAACTACGGGGACAGCATTTTTCATACAGAGCATACTAAACTGTGTTGCTGCGGCTTGTGGAATTGTCCTTGCATTTCAGCATTACCGAGAAACCGAAAAAGCATTGAAAAATAAAGTTATACTTACGGTGATTGCTGGTGGTGTGGCCCTTGCATTGTTATGTTGGAATTTTCTTTGTGTCCTTCTTGACAGGGCGGAGGAATACCATAGCTTCACTTCACCAGACAACAGGCATACCATTGTTATTATGGAAAATGTCAGCTTGATTTCCGGGCAAGTTGTTTTATATGAGCGGGTCAATCCATTTCTGATTTATCCAAAGGAACGCATTATCACCGATGATGGACACAGACCAATCTGTACTGGAGAATACTCGCTTGTTTGGGATGGAGATACAGTGATATTATCGGTTTCTGATGGAGCCGGAGGGAACGAAACAATTTCAGTTGCATTGGATGAGCGTTGAAAGTAGGTGGAAACTATGGGATTAGCTTATTTTTTCTTGTTTCTTACGATATTTGGGGCGACGGCGATAGCCGTTGTTTTACTGAAAGCGGCATGGAAAATCTGGAAAAAGGCGCGGTTCAAATTTTTGGCAGTTATCCCTTTGCTTTTGGGTGGTTTCTGCGCTTTTGTAGTATTTTATTTACTTGCAATGATTTGGAGAGAGGGATTTTATTCATTCTAATGGTCTGATTATAAGCACCGGATAAAGATATGTAACGGAGGTATGTTATGGATGCAAATGAGGTTGCGCATAGAAAAAGGATGCAGGACATCATCCAGCGCATTCCGACTGGTATCCCTGACGGATGGGAGAAAACTACTTATGCAGTCGGTGGTTTGCGGCGATTTTCCAAAGACGGAAATTACATAGCCGTAGGCACTTCGGACACATTGGCTATTTTCAGAAAATCTTGACAAAAAGCCTAAAGGATTTATTGTCATTTTACCTCTGTGCTATTCCATCCCTCCCATCGCCATTTCCGCATCGTCGAAGAATCCATCCACCCCCTGCGCTTTCAACAGCGTCTCATCCACTTCAGGGGCTCCATCATAATAATGCAGCAGCAAGCCTACAACTCTGGTATAACTGAGCACCCCGTCTTCCACCCCGTTTAAAACCATGGAGGTTTCCGAAAGCTTATCGGAGACCTTATCCAAAACCTCCGTTTTAAGCACCGCTTTTTCCTCCACCTCTTCCCAGGTTTCCGCTTTCAGGAAAATATTTTCCGACTTCACCAACGGGGAAATATTCACATGGGATAAATACACTTCCTTATCCTTGCCGATAGCCCTGTAAAATTCGTTATCAATATAGTTCAATACGCTCAAATACCCGCTGTACTGAAACACCTCATCCGAAGAATTAATGCAGGCCAGAAAGCCAATCATATTCGCTTCTTCCTCATACATAAACCCTTTCAAATGGGCATATTCATGGCAAATCGTAGCCGGGCGGTTAATCTCATGCATCAGCTTATTATAGTTGATTTCCATGGAAAAAGGAAAAAAATACCCTTTCATATACTGCTGGCTGAAAAACCCGGAAAAAGTAAACTGTTTCGGCTGTGGATAAAATCCCGCCAATTGCCCGCATTCCCCGCTTAATTCCTGCATGCACTCTACCGCAATTTCCTCCATGTTTTCCGGGAAAACAATGTTCCCATTCTCATCCCGCTCTACTTTTTTAGCCAATTCATTCGTCTTAATTACCACATAATCCCTTAAACGAATCAGTTCGTCCAGGGAATACTCCTTAAACAAAAGTTCCTCCACAGGGAATTCCTCTTCCATTTCCCTGCACAAAACCCCATATTTCTCTTCCAGGGTAGAGCAATGATAAGGGATAAAGCAATTCAGCGTCATCACCACCACAACCCCCGTGAATATCCAGCCATAGGCGGCAAAATAAATTTGGCGGAATCTCCCAATCCGGCTTCTTTTTCCCTTTCCGTTTCGTCCTGTTCCATCCGCCTTTTCTGTTTTATCCCCCGCTTTATCTTCCCTGTTTTCCCCTTTATCGTTTTCCGTTTCATTTATGCGCCCTTTGATAAAAGCCCCCCACAGGCATTTTATCTTTTTACAAGATAAAGCAACAGCCGTGCCCAATGCCAGGATGAAAGCCACCACCGTAAGCAAAACGCCTGCTGCAAACATCATTTCCCCTACCGAAAAAGGAAATATACCCATAAATCTGCCATATGTATTTACCCATAACGGATAGATATTTTTTACGTAAAAGTCACAAAAAGCCGGGCTCTTCCATGCTATAATATTCAGCATCAAAGCTATGGCCAGAATTATACCCAACCACAACCTCCTTCTCCTCATTCCCATTTGCCCATCCCCTTTCTGTTCCGGTGTCGGTCTGGCTCTCCAATACCTTTTCTTGCAGAACACCTATAATATAAGGATAGCATACGGATATTTCCTGAGAATGATGAAATGTGAATAATTTGTAAATATTTTATAAAATTGGCCATCCAATTTATCCCATTTTAGTTAATAGTAATAAATCGAATGTGTAATTTCTCCTTTTTGTACTTTTCTTTCGGCATTATGCCCAAAACATGCATTCATGAGAACAATCCATCGATTTTCAATATATTTTTATTGATTTACGATAAATTATTATTGACAATCAATCTCTATCGTGCTACTATTAATTCCAACATAAGGTAAAATGTACTGTACCAATTACATTCCGCCAAGGAGGTTTTCCAATGAAAGACAAACTGACAATCATTACCAAATTTATTTTAGACTTCATGTTTTATTCAGGGATACTGGTTATCCTCACCCTTCCGTTCAGCATCAAGTTCTTTGGGAGATATAACACCTATTTTGCCGATAACTACATTCCTCTCATCCTGCTTTTGTCCTCTTCCAGCGTTTTTGCGATTCTTATTATTTATGAACTCCGGAAAATGTTCCGCACTGTGATAAATGATGACTGCTTTATACAGGCCAATGTCATCAGCCTTCGACGTATGGGAACTTACAGTCTGATTATCGCCCTGATTACGGCCGGCCGCCTTTTCCTCTATATCACTCCCTCCGTACTTATCGTCATCCTTGTTTTCGTCATCGCAGGGCTTTTCAGCAAAGTTTTATCCCAGGTATTTGATAAAGCCGTTACTTATAAACTTGAAAATGATTTAACGATTTAGGAGGGAAACCATGGGAATTATTATTAACTTAGACGTGGTTATGGCACAACGGAAAAAAGGCCTGACTGAACTAGCCAAAGATGTGGACATCACCCTCGCCAATTTATCCATATTAAAAAACAATAAAGCAAAGGCCATCCGCCTGTCCACGCTCAACGCCATCTGCAAATCCCTGGACTGCCAGCCCGGCGACATCTTACAATATGTGGAAGAGCCGTAACAGGCAACTTTAAAATATTATAGATATACAGAAATGAGGTAAATTATGAACGATTATCCAAACCAGGAATATTACACATCTTCTACGGAAAACGAGAAGACCACATTAAATGGAAATATATCCGACCACAGGAATAGCGCCGCCCCTACAGCCGCCAACCTCACCCAGACACCTCAAACCTGGAAGTTTACCCCGGCTGCCCCAATTACCCCACAGTCGAACGGCTTAAGCGAAGAAGAAAAAGAAAAACGTGTCCGCCATTTCCGCCTGTTCAGCATCACCAGCGTTATTTATGCCCTTTTTTACACTTTCTGCCTTTATAAAAATGCATCCGGGATTACTTACCCTTTTTTCACAGGCGGAACCCTCTTTTGTTTCTTCTTGTCCTTGAAAAAATTAGGGATTTCCGCGAAAAAAGATTCTATTTTTTATATGATTGCCATACTGCTCCTGGGCATTTCCACTTTTTGCACCGATAGCAGCAATATTATTTCCATGAATAAAGCGGGAATCTTTGTGCTTTTCTTTGTATTGATGATACATAACTTTTATGGGGATTCCCAATGGAATTTTTCCAAATATATGAAATCCATTCTTCAGACGATATTCGGTTCCATCGGCGTTATCGGCCGGCCTATCTCAGATTTTGGCCTTTTTATGAAAGCGCGGAAAGATGAAAAGGAAACCAAGAAGCCCTATGGGCAGTACATTTTTATCGGCATCCTAATCTCCATCCCTTTACTGTTCGTCATAATGATGCTGCTTTGCTCTGCGGATATGGTCTTCGCTTCCATTGTGGACGATATTTTTTCATCCCTGAAAATACCGCAGAACTTTTTCTCCATATGCTGGACCATCCTTTTCTCCTTTTTTGCATCCTATTGCATCATTGCCTATTTAGTGAAAAGAACTATAAAGGAAGAAATAGTTGATAAGCGGACGGGAGAACCAGTTCTCGCCATTACCGTTACATCCATCCTTTCCGCTGTTTATCTGCTGTTTTGCGCCGTACAAATTATTTATCTGTTTACCGGCAGCATGGAACTGCCCATCGGATACAGCTATGCCGCGTATGCCAGGGAGGGTTTTTTCCAACTCCTCTTCATCTGCTTTTTAAATTTATGCATCGTCCTCATCTGTCTCGGGCGGTTCAAGGTGCACAATATCCTTAAAGCAATCATGACTGTCATTTCCCTATGCACTTATATTATGATTGCGTCCAGCGCCCTGCGCATGCTGATGTATATTAAAAGCTATGATTTGACATTTCTCCGGATTTTCGTGCTCTGGTCATTGGCTGTCATTTTCCTTCTGATGTCCGGCGTACTGATTAACATTTACAAAGAAAAATTTCCTTTATTTAAATATAGTATGGTGGTGGTAACCGTGTTCTATATTGGGCTCTCCTTCAGCCACCCCGACTATTTCATCGCCAAATACAATATTTCACAGATGCTGTCGAACCCGGACACGCATCACGATACTATCTATCTGGCCTTTTTATCCGCAGATGCGGCGCCGGCCATCCTGGACGAAGAAACCCTTATCCGGCTAACGGATATTTCGGAAGATAAAAATGCATATTCAGCCCTCCATCAAACCCGATATGCCGGAGATTCATGGATGGACGAATATGCAACAAGAATATCCTTTCACAATCAACGGATAGAAATGGAAGGTACAAAAATAAGGGCTTTCAACCTGTCCCGATTCATTGCTGGCAAATACATTGCCCGTTTTCTTAATTAGCATGGCCTGCCTGCAGCTGCAGTTCCTCCTCCTGCCGCTTCATCTCATTGAGCACACTGATGGAGAGGGGCACCGCTAACGAAAAAGACAGGATATCCGAAACCGTCTGGCATATTTCCACGCCGAACAATCCAAACAGGCGGGGCAATATTAAAATCAAGGGAATGAAAAACAATCCCTGCCTCGCCGCTGCCAAGATGGAAGCTTTCAACGCCTTTCCGATGGACTGGAGCATCATATTGGACATTACAATCCATCCCGTTAACGGAAATACGATACATTGCATGCGCAGCGCCACAGCCCCCACAGCGATGACCTCCTGATCTTCTTTGCGGAACAAAGTGATAATCTCCGGCGCGAATACTACGCCTATAACAGATATCCCTACCAAAAAAATGGTGGCGTATTTCACGCAAAATACAAAGCCCTCCCTCACCCGGTGATACAGCTCAGCCCCATAATTGAACCCGCAGACCGGCTGGAAGCCCTGGCCGAATCCGATAAGGGCGGAACTGGCAAACATGGTCACGCGGGATACGATGGACATGCCGGCGATAGCCGCATCCCCGTAAATTCCTGCCCCATGGTTTAAAAGGATACTGGCCACGCTGCCCAGACCCTGCCGGCAAAGGGAGGGAACGCCGCCCCGGCAGATTTCCTTTACATAATGGCCGTTTGGTTTAAAATTGCTGAACTTTATTCCGATATTGCCGCCCTTTCTGCTCTGATACAACAGAAGCAGAAAACTGCAAAACTGGCTGATTACCGTCGCCGCAGCGGCACCGGCCACGCCCATGCCGCAGGCAAAAATCAACAGCGGATCCAATGCGATATTAATTACTGCCCCGGTCACAATACCAACCATAGCATAAGCCGCGCTGCCCTGGAAACGAAGCTGATTGTTCAATACCAAAGAAGACGTCATAAAAGGCGCCCCTATTAGAATAATTCTCAAATAATCCTCCGTATAAGGAAGTATAGTAGGCGTGGATCCAAGGGCTATCGCCAGCGGTTTTAAAAAAATAAGCCCTCCGCATAAAACTGCAATCCCGCAGAGAAAGGCAAGGAAAAAGCCATTAGCCGCCATCACTGCCGCTTCTTCAAAGTCCTTTGCCCCCAGCCGCCTGGAAATATAATTCCCGGAGCCATGGCCGAAAAAGAACCCCAAAGCCTGAATAATAGCCATTACCGAAAATACGATGCCTACGGCTGCCGTGGACTGGGTATTTAATTTCCCCACAAAGAAAGTATCCGCCATATTATAGAACGAAGTCACCAGCATGCTGATAATGGTCGGCACAGCCAGCTCTCCAATAAGCCGGGGAACGGGGGTCTCCGTCATATATACGTACTTTTCTTCCTGTTGCATTTATATCACATCCCTTCCACTACATGTACCATTTCATTCTGCGGCTTCACTTTTACCGAACGGCCAAACTGATACCAACACATCTACAAAGCTTATACGCTCTCAATAGCCTTCTGCTTCCATTTACCCCATTTATAGAAAATAAAAGTAATAACAGCCCCCAATGTCCAGGAGAACAGCAGGGAAATAAAGATGCTCTCGCAGCGCCCGCCCGGATACTGCTCGCTTCTAGTCAGATAAGCAATCCCATAAGCCACCGGCACACGAATCGCCACCGTGGTAATCAGGGAAATCCACATAGGCGTCATCGTATCCCCCGCACCCCGCATAACGCCGGACAACGATTGGGTAACCGCCATAGCCACATATCCTACTGCAAGAATACGCATCATCCTCATGCTCATATCCACCAATTCTGCTGTATCCGTAAATATCCCCATCAGATATTTGCCGAAAACAAGAATCAGCGCGGTAATCGCGGCGGATACGCCCATAGCGATAAACGTTCCCTGTTTTGCTCCCCGGTCCACCCGTTCCAACTCCCGCGCGCCTACATTCTGGCCCGCGTAAGTGGTCATTGCCGTTCCAAAAGAGAAATTAGGCATCATAGCGAAGCCATCCACCCTCATCACAATAACGTTGGCCGCAATAAACATTTCCCCGAAACTATTGGTCAAAGACTGCACGATAATCATAGCCATGGAAAATATAGCCTGGGTCAGGCCGGAAGGCAATCCCAGCCGTATGGTCATCATAGCATATTTTTTATGTAATTTTAAATATTT
Organism: Lachnospiraceae bacterium; assembly: GCA_021769135.1. Lineage (GTDB taxonomy): Bacteria > Bacillota > Clostridia > Lachnospirales > Lachnospiraceae > Kineothrix. Next base: position 59,972 of record JAETTM010000013.1, read on the forward strand.
TTTCTTCATATCGAAGATATCCGACATCCGCATCAGCTTAAAAAAACAAAGGACAGCCGACAGCGCCTGGGCAATGGCCGTAGCCAACGCCACCCCGGCTACCCCCATATGGAAGCTGGCTACAAATATAATATCCAGCACAATATTCACTATTGTAGCAACCAGCAGATAAACAAGGGCCGACACGGAATCCCCAAGCCCTCTGAGCACACCGCCCAATATATTATAATATGCCATACCGAGAATACCGATAAAAATAATATTCAGATATGATTCGCACCATCCAATAATCGACTCCGGCGTATCCAGATAGCTTAACAGAGGCCCGGATACCAATGGCCCTATAATCATAATGAGTAAAGAAGAAATAGCCGTCAAAGTAATGCAGCTACCTATCGTTCCCGATAAATCTTCCCTTTGTTTCGCCCCGAAATACTGGGAAACCATAATACCTGCACCTACGGATATGCCTACGAACAGTACAAGAAGCAGATTTAAGATAGGCGATGCGCTGCCCACTGCTGCCAATGCATTATCCCCTACATATCTGCCGACAATGACACTATCCGCAGTGTTGTAAAGCTGCTGGGCAATATTTCCTATGAGCATAGGAATAGCAAATGCCACAATCTGTTTTCCCGGATTCCCTACCGTCATATCGACGGGTGCAAATAGTTTCTGTAGTTTTGAAAATCTTGTGTTATTCATGCTTATAGCCATGCTCCTTTCTTAGTCTGCAGATGCGCACCGCCTTGCACAAATCTATGGTAAAACCTTAATAGGAGAAAATATCCTAAAAGATAGCGGTAAGACCTATTTTACAAGATTATAAAAATAATGGCAAGATGGAAAAAGCTTTTTATTCCTCCTTTCTTTTGCTATAATATTTCCAAAACCTAACATCTTAAATAGGAGAACTTTCAATATGAAATCAAACAAAAAAATTAAAAACAGATGCCTTATCATATTATTGACATTATCTGCATTCCTGTCCGCCATCCCCATAAGCGGATGCGCTTCCAGTTCCCCCATTGCTCAGGAAGATACCGGTCATGAAAATTTGGCCGCAGGGCGTACACAGCCTATAGAAATCACTTCCGAAGCCATTGACAGCTGCCAGATTACGATTCCCGGCATTTCCAGGGAATATAATCTGCTTTTTCTTACGGATACTCATGTCATCATCCCTGAAACATCCGAAGGGGCTTCCCAGGAAATCAAGGATTACTCCTCCCAAAGGCTTTCCGAGTTTGCCGGTGAAAGCGAATTCGTTTCTTCCGATTTATTTACCTCTTTGCTGTCTTATGCTAATGACACGAAGCCGGACGCTCTACTGTTAGGCGGGGATATTATTGATTCGCCCTCTCCTTCCAATATGGAGTTCCTGGAAAATTCTTTGGAAAAGTTGGAAGTTCCTTACATCTATACGCCGGGAAACCATGACTGGACTTACCCCTGGGAATATATGACGGAAACCGCCGCCAACGATTATCTGCCTTCCCTCTCCCCCTATATGGACGGAAATACAGCTATTCATACTCTGGAACTGGAGGATTTCACCATTGTAGCGGTGAATAACAGCAGCAATCAGATTGACCCCGATGCCCTGGAAACATATAAAACAGTCCTGGCACAGGGAAAGCCCGTCCTTCTTCTGGTTCATGTGCCCTTTTATACCCCGTCTCTCCTGGAAGAGGCTTCTGACCTCTGGCAGCAAAGCGTGGTACTGGGCGGCGGCGTCCATGGAGGAACTTATCCCAATGATGTATCCGCAGAATTTATGGGCTTGACTACTGCAAAAGACAGCCCTGTCGCAGCAGTCATCGCCGGACATGTGCATTTTCCCCATATTTCCAACATGGAAGGGGAAAAAGAGCTCCCCCAGATTGTAGGGGATGCCGGGTTTAAAGGAAAAGCCACGCGGATTCATATTTCTCCTTAATTTAAAATATTTGTAAAACCCGTTTGATTTTTTTCAGTATTCGAATATAATATAAGTAGGGAAATTCCTACTTTCCATATTATATTATCAGGAGGTAAAAATATGTTGGCAAATGCTTTTATTGATAATGCAAAGGTTATGGCCAAAGGACAGGTTACAATTCCAAAGGATGTTCGAAAAGTTCTTGGAATAACAAGCGGAGACCGTATTTCCTTTATTGTTGAAGGCAATACTGTCCGTATTGTTAATTCTGCAGTCTATGCCATGCAAATGCTCCAAAACGAAATGATTGGAGAAGCGGAACGGACTGGACTTACATCTGATGAAGATGTTATGGCTCTTGTAAAAGAATTAAGAAATGAGGACGAAAATGTATGAGGATTTTAATTGATACAAATGTTCTCATATCTGCGGCATTAAGTGCAAATGGCGTACCATTTCAAGCTTATATAAAAGCCACCTCCTATCCTAACCATGGATTAATCTGTGAACAAAACGTAGATGAAATGAAAAGGATTTTTAATAAAAAGTTTCCACAACGGCTTGAATCGTTGAATAAATTTCTCTCAATTGCCCTGTTGACACTTGAATTAGTTCCAATTCCTATAGATGAAAATTTATCTGAATCACAGATTAGGGATGTCAATGACCGCCCAATTTTAAGAGCTGCCATTAATGCAAAGGCCGATATCCTGCTCACTGGTGATAAAGACTTTCTCGAATCCGGTTTGAAAAATCCTATAATCATGACACCAGCCATGTTCCTCAATATGAAATGATAAAAACCCCGTACCAATTTCGACAATTCATCATAAGATATAACAAACTTATGATGAAAGGAAATTGGTATGTATTTATTTTTCGGTATAATTTTCCTCATCCTTCTTTTCTTTTTCTGCCTGAACTTTTGGCGCCGGAAAAAAATAATCAAAAAAATCTGCTGCATGTCCACACGGGCAAAATGCCATCTTCTGGATGAATTATTAGAGCCCTTCGGCTTCCGCTATGTGGCCTCACAGGATATCATAACTTCCCGTATCGATGCTTTGCAGAGAAAATTTGGTTACTGCTCTTTATATGACAAAACCGCCCTTACATTTCATATGGTTTTCGATGCCTTTCCTGTTTACTTCGATCATGATAACAGGACCTGGCTCATCGAATTCTGGAAAGGGCAATACGGCATCAACACCGGCGGCGAAATCGGAATTTATTATGCGGACGGCATCATACCCCCATCGAAACGGGAAAATACCCTTTTTCAATGCGTATCGGACAGAGATATGCTTGGCCTCTCTTTCAACTTATTCCGCCGGGGCATGGGGATTGCCGACGTAGGCGCAAGACATTGGTGGCTGACTGCATTTTCCGTAGGACGGTTTTCCAATCCCGCTGACCTGAATATGCGCGCCAGCATTTCATTCCCCCATTGCGAAATGGCGGAAGCCTTTGCCAAAGGGCTGGCGGAAGCCGGCTATTGCCAGGAGGACATTTGTATCTGCCATCACACCGTTTCTTTTTCCTTCACAAAATCATTGGAAAGGGCCGGCGGCTGCCTGCATCGCTTAAGAGTCCGTTTTGTACAAGGAATAAACCGTTTCTGGTGCAAAGTATACCTGTTTGTCACCAGGCCATTCTGCCTTTCCTTGGATAAAATCTTGTATTTGTATTATTATCTGCCTTTTGCATTCAGGAAAACACTCTGTGTGAGAAAGTTTAAAAACCATAGGAAAATAAAAAAGAAAAGCAGATAAAAGGAGGAAAACAATGGGTTACTATTCCCGGCTTTCCAAATCTTTTGAGGGAGCGCTCAGGCTCCCTCTTAATAGAAATTCCAAATATGTATTAATCAGCGACTGCCACCGCGGCGTAGGGAATTCCAACGATAATTTCCTGAAAAACCAGAATCTATATTTTGCCGCCCTGCAGCATTATTACAAAGTGGGTTATACCTATATCGAATTAGGGGATGGGGACGAACTGTGGGAAAACCGCAGCATGAAGCAGATTATTGAAACCCACAGCAACGTCTTCCTCCTGCTTTCCCGTTTTCATGAGCAGAACCGCTTATATATGCTCTACGGCAACCACGATATGGTGAAAAAGAACAGCCGTTATACAAAAAACATGTGCCGCTGCTGCCATTGTATCCCGGAAGACCCTGTTACTTGGGGAAAGGAATATTCTATTCCTAAAGAATATTCTATTCCTAAAGAATATTCTATTCCCAATGAATTCTCCCTTCCCCATATCCCTTTTTATCCGGGAATCATTCTGGAAACGAATTTCCCTATGGATATTTATCTCACCCACGGGCATCAGACCGATTTGTTCAATTCCACCTTCTGGCGGCTGTCCCGTTTTCTCGTCCGTTATTTGTGGAAGCCGCTGGAGCATTTCGGCGTCCTGGATCCCACCAGCGCCGCCAAAAATTATACGAGAAAGCATAAGGCGGAAGAGCGGCTCCACCGCTGGGCAGAGGAAGAGCACCACATCCTGATTACCGGCCATACCCACCGCCCGGCCCTTTCCTTCGAGGATAATTTTTATTATAACAGCGGAAGCTGCGTCCACCCCCGCTGCATTACCTGCCTGGAAATTGAACATAACCGCATTTGCCTTGTGAAATGGACATTGGCTACCCGAAACGATATGAGCCTTTATGTATCCCGGGAAATCCTGGCCGGGCCTGTGGCGCTCAACAGAATCGAGTAGGGGAGGTCCTTCTCCCTGCTCACCGAGCGGCCCATGCGCCGCTTTAGCAGCAAACTTGTTTATTTTAGCTTTACTTTAATACAAACGCCTCATAAGGCTTTAAAACCACCCTTTTCTTATCGTAAACATTTTCCCTGTTGGCTATCAGACAGGCTTTGCCCACAAACTCATCCGGTATTTCCAATTCCGTCTCTTTATCCGAGAAACTGCATACCACCAGCAGTTTTTCTTCCTCCAAGGTCCTAGTATAAACAAACAATTCTTCGCTGTCTTCCAGCATCAGCTCGTATTTCCCATAGACCATAACCGGGTTCTGCTTTCTCAAAGCAATCAGTTTTTTGTAATAATGGAATACCGAATTTTCATCCGCCGTTTCCGCCTTGGCGTTGATTTCCTTATAGTTGGGGTTCACCCCTATCCAGGGCGTTCCCGTCGTAAATCCCGCATTTTCGCTGTCATCCCACTGTACCGGCGTCCTGGCATTATCCCTGCTTTTCTTCAAAAGACAGGGCCAAAAATCTTCTTTGGACACCACGCCGCTATCGCACCACTCTTTAATCGCGTTCACGCTTTCAATATCCCTGAATTCTTCCTGGCTGCGGAAAGGATAATTGGTCATCCCCAATTCTTCTCCCTGATAAATATAAGGGGAGCCCTGCATCATATGAAGGCAGGTAGCCAGCATTTTCGCTGAAACTTCCCTGTATTCCGGCCTGTCATCCCCAAAACGGGAAACGGCCCTGGGTTGGTCATGGTTATCCCAGAACAAACTGTTCCAAGCTTTCCCATATAGCTCCGTCTGCCATTTGGACATGATTTTTTTCAGCCGGATAAGGGGAACTTTTTCATCCGTCCACTTCCCGTATTTTCCATCGCCCTCCACATGCTCGAACTGGAATACCATATTCAACTCATGGGTATCTTCACCTGCATACTGCTTTGCCAATTCCGTCGTTACTGCCGGGGTCTCCCCTACTGTCATGATATCATATTTCGACAACACCTTTTCGTTCATTTCCTGAAGATATTCATGCACCCTTGGCCCGTTCACGCAATAAGGATTAGGATTTCCATAAATATCCTTCACCTCGCCGTCCGGCATTTCCGCTGTTTTCGATATCATGCTGATTACATCCATGCGGAATCCGTCGATTCCCTTATCGCACCACCATGTCATCATATCGAACACTTCCTCCCGTACTTTCGGGTTTTCCCAGTTTAAATCCGGCTGCTTTTTAGAAAATAAATGAAGGTAATACATATCCGTTTCGTCATCATGCTCCCAGGCGGAACCGCCAAAACATGCCCCCCAGTTATTGGGCTCGCTGCCGTCTTCCTTCCCTTCCCGCCAGATATAATAATCCCTGTAAGGATTATCCTTGGATTTCCGGCTTTCCATAAACCATTTATGCTCGTCGGAAGTATGGTTTACCACCAAATCCATTACGATTCGAATCCCCCTCTTATGGGCCTGCGCCAACATTTCATCGAAATCTTCCATTGTTCCGAATTCATCCATGATATTCCTGTAATCGCTGATATCATACCCGTTATCATCGTTGGGCGATTTATATATTGGGGACAGCCATACGACATCTACCCCCAAATACTTCAAATAATCCAGCCTGCTTGTAATCCCTTTCAAATCCCCGATTCCATCCCCGTTGCTGTCCATAAAACTTCTGGGGTAAATCTGATAAATCACCGCTTCCTTCCACCATGTTTTAACCATAATGCAATACCTCCATTTTTTTAGTTCCGCAATCATAATTTTCACTTTTTTATTATTATAATCGGAAATATTGCCGTTATCTTACTCTTTTATGATTATTGATTATACTATTTTGACATTTAATGCAAAAGGGCTGTCGCCGCAATCAGTATCGGTACAGTAAATACACAAAGTATGGTTGTCAAGATAATTGCCGCGCTGCATGTGGTTACATCCATTCCTTTTTCCATTCCCAGGATAAGGGGCATATTGCCGATTGGCATTCCGAACATGACCATACATACAGGAATCAATTCCCTGTCAGGCATAATAAAGCAGAGGGCAGGGAGCATAATCAAAGGCAATACCAGCAGCTTTATTACGGAAAAAACATAGAGCCGCAATTCCCCGAATATTTTTCGCAAATCTGTATGCGCCAAAGAAAAACCTACCGCCACCAAAGCCATGGGGGAAGCTACATTTCCAAGATAAGTAACTGCCGTATTGATAAAACCGGGCATTTGTACATTAAAAATAATTACCAGCAAAGAAGCTACGCTGAATATAGTACCGGGATTCATCATCGCTTTCAGGGAAGACAGGGAAAATTTCCCTTCTAACAGCGTCACTCCATAGGTATAAAAAACGAAGGAATATACCAGCATAAATTCCGTAACATATACGATATATTCTTTTCCCAAAATGCTGGAAACGACAGGTATGCCGATAAATCCCAAATTAGAGAATACGAACATCATCTGGAACATTTTCCTCTGTTCCTTATCCTTATCGAAAAATGGGGATAATATCATTCCTATCACAATAAAAAAGAGAAACATACAGACGGCAACTATTCCAACAATTCCCATTGTCTTTAAAGAAACCAATCCCACAGAATTAACTGCGCTGGAAAAAACAAGCAAAGGGTTGAACACATTTGAAATCATGGAAGACATATGGCTGTTAGTATGTTCATCCATCATATTCTTTTTAGTCATCCAATACCCTGCGCCAATCATAATCAGCAATGCAAGCATTTGAAAAAATATAGTAACAATTATCATTTTTCCGTTTACCTCTCTATTGCTCCAACAAAAGCGGCATTAGCTTTTTGCCAGTGCCGCTGTTTTTGATGCTTAATTATAAATTATAAATTTATCCTACCGCTTCCTCTTCCAACGTCAGATACTTCAGCTCGCCTTTCACATCCGTCACTCCGTAATTTACAAGCATTCCGTCTATATATTCCCTAACCCTGTCGCTGGAAATGGTGTTGGAAATATTTTCATCGTCCGCTTCGTCATAATAACGGTTTATAAATTCCACTACATAATACTGATTGTTCGTCGTATCTTCCAAAACAACGGTATCGCCTTCGTTTCTTCCGTCTTCATAAAGCCAATCGGCAACCACCGACGGTATACCGGAATAATATGCCCCTTCCCTCAAAGAAGCGTCCGTTTCTTCATCCTCATATGTGGCCTTGTTATCTTCTGTAGCATATTCCACGCAAAGCTCTTTAAAATCTTTCCCGCCGTCCAAAGCTTCCTTCATATCCTTCGCCTTATTTTCCGCATCCATCAAAGCCTTATCCGTATCTTCCTCCGAAGCGCCTTCTTCTGTCTGCGCCGCAATGGCAAAACTATGATAATCCACCCTGTCATAGTCCCTGACGTGCTCCCCGTAGTAATCCTTGATTTCCTGGGCTTCCGGCGCATTCTGCTCGATTAGGTGATTATAATATTCATTGGCCAGGAGCCCCTCCTTGATAAAAGGCTCCACATTTTTCTCCGTAGCATAATCGCCATACATCGCTTTATAATATTCCTTTACCGATGTTCCGGCCGCTTCCGCTCCAGACTCTATACCGCTGGCTATTTCCGCATAATCCTCCGATGAATCATAAGCAAAACCATTATTTGCGGCATCATCCACCAGTGCCTTCGTTTCTTTAATCTGATCCACCGTCATCTGATCGAAAAAATCTTTATATGTCATAGTATCGCTATATTGCTGTTCCTCTATATCCTGCGTAGCATCCACGCCCATATAAGAGAACAACGAACCATAACTGGATACATAGTTATTTTTCAGCATAGAGTAATAATAATCATATTCCAGCTTCGTCACCGAATGGCTGCCTATTGTTACATAAGCATCTTTCGTAGCCGTTTTCTTATTCCATATGGAAACAAAAACAGAAATTGCAATCGCCGCTACGATGAGGACGCAAAGGGCAATCGAACCAACGCGTAAAACTTTTGCATCCCTTTTATCCTTTTCCTCCTGCTTCCTTCTCGCTTCCATCTTTTTATCATATTTTGTCTGAACTTTCTGCTCCTTATCCGCCTGCTGTTTATTCTCCTTCGCCATTTATTAACTCCTCCTGATTATTCTCCAAAATTCACTATATATCTTTCCATATTTTTTCGCTAACCCATATTCTAACATATTTTCATATGTTATACTAGTATATTAGGTAATTAATTTCTGATATAGTAGCAATTTGGCCCCATAATGTCATTAAATGAATGGTGTCGGACGCAGCGAGAATGATAAAATGCTTCGCCAGCCATCCTCATATAAATCAAAAAAGCTTCCCGGAGAATCCCACCCCCCGGAAAGCTTTTTTAATCTAACAAAACCATAACCCTTATTTCACGGCACCAGTAATACCTTCTGCGAAGCTCTTCTGTAAGCAGAAGAATATAATAGCGGTAGGCACGGTACAGATAAATACGCCCAGCATCAACATACCATAGTCAACGGTATAGCCGCCCAATAAGTTGGCAACCAACATCGGCATAGTAATGGAATTGTCTGTCTGCAGGATTACCTTCGGCCATAAGTAGTTATTCCATGCATTCATGAAAGTAATAGTCATAGCCGCTGCATATGTAGAACGCATCGTAGGCATAAACATACGGAAGAATATACCTATTTCGCTCAACCCGTCAATACGCGCCGCCTCAATGATATCATGAGGGAAGGACCTGGAAGCCTGCCTGAACATCATAATCATAAACGGAGTGGAAATGGAAGGAAGCATGAAAGCCGCCATCGTATTTACCATCCCCAAACTGGAGAACATACGGAACATAGGAATCATAACTGCCGCAAAAGGAATCATCATAGCGGTCAGCAATACTGTAAATACAGCATCTTTTCCTTTATCGTGATAAATCTCGAATCCATACCCGGCAATGGAACAGATAACCAGACAGAGCACTGTCAGCACGATAGAGTTCCTAAAGGAATTGACAAGCGCCAAACCTAAATTCTGGTTTCCAATCAGGGCCTTATAATTTTCAAACAAATAGGTACCGGGATATAATCTTCCAGCAATAACATCTACACTCTTATTAGTAGCTGCACACAACATATAGTACAGTGGGAATATGGAAATAAGAGAGAAGATAGTCAAAAACGCATACATTAAAAATTTTCTACCTTTATACATTATCTCTCGTCACCTACTTTCATCTGAACTAATGCTAGAATCGCAACCATAATCAGGATAATAATGGACATCGCCGCCGCATATCCGAAATTCGGACTTTGAACGAAGGATGTATTATAAATATAGTGCGACATTGTCATTGTGGATTTACCAGGGCCGCCGTTGGTCAAGTTCAAAGATTCATCGAACAACTGCAATGTACCGTTCGTAGAAGTAATAGTGGTCAACAGAATAGTCGGCTTCAACAAAGGAACTGTAATTTTGAAGAAGGACTGTATCGGGCTTGCCCCGTCAATTTTGGCCGCCTCGTATACGGAATATTCAATATTCTGCAAACCGGACAAATAAAATACCATATTGTAGCCGGTCCACCTCCAAATCAGGGCTATAATTATAACCACACGGGCCGTCCACGCATTCGCAAACCACATCACAGGATTCATGCCTAAATTACGGAGTACTGTATTGATAAATCCGTCATTTGCAAATAAAGAACGGAAAATCATGGCATAGGATACCAAAGATGTTGCGCACGGCAGGAAGATACAGGTACGGAACAATCCCTTGAATTTCAAATCCTTATTATTCAGTACGGAAGCAAGAATCAATGCCAGGACAAGCATAACCGGAACCTGAATAATTAAATAGAAAAATGTGTTGAACAAAGTCTGTTTAAATGTTGGATCTTTCAGGATACGGGCATAATTGCTAAATCCTGAAAATTTCATACTAAGCCCAAGGCCTGATTTCATAGACAAAATAAATGCCTGAATCATAGGATAAAAACTGGTCCAACAAATCAACAGAACCGCCGGTATCAGAAATAACCACCCTGTCAGGCTGTGCTTCTGATCCAGCGTCAGCCCTTTTTTACTTTGACCATTCATAGAACACTACCTCCTTCTCAACTTATTAGAGAAGAAAAGGCCTGTCTGCTGCCTGTTTTAGCAGCAACAACAGACCTTTTCAATATAAACTATCTAATATCAGCCACCCATATTAAACTCTACAGTTTCCTGTGCGGTTTTAATTTCAGAATCCATATCAGCACCTGTCTGGCAGATATTGGAAAGTGCAACACCTACGGCGTCACGTGCATCATAGTAGAATGCTCCGGTAATATTGGAAGGTGTATGTGTAGCGAACTCAACAATCTTAGCATAAATAGCGTCATTTCCGAAGAATTCAACCGGTACGTTGTAAGCTTCTGATTCGGAAGCCGGTGCCCATGTTGCCAGAGCGCCTTTGGAAATAACATCATCATATAATTCGTTGCTTCCTGCAAAGGTGGAATTCATGAAATCAACAGCTAAATCAACATTCTGGCAGTTAGCGGAAATAGCCCAGGAAGAACCGCCGTTGTTGGAGTAGTTGGTAGCGCCGTCGATGCCATCCAGCTTCGGCATATTTGTAAGTGCCCATTTACCGGACTGGTCTTCTACCGGTGTGATGCTTGCCATAATCCAGCAGCCGTTCATAGCGCTTGCTGCCGTACCATTGTTCAAAGAAGCGATGTACTGATCCCAGTCAGTTACTTCTACTAAAGTTCCATCCTTAACCATCTGGATATAAATTTCCAGGATAGCCTTTAATTCTTCATTTCCTTCGATATTTACTGTTCCATCAGCATTGAATAAGGAAGAGCCGCAGGACTGAAGCATCATCATAACCTGGTCAGGAGAACCTGCCTGTGCTGTCAGCATAGGTGTGCCGGTCTTTTCCAGAACAACTTTTGCTTTTTCCATATAATCAGACCATGTAATATCTGTGAAATCATCAACAGTATATCCAGCCTGCTCAAGGATATCGGTACGTACACAGTTGATAACTGCGCCGTTATCGAACGGGATACCCCAATTCTTTCCATCCAATGTGGAGTAAGCTACTTTAGCTGCGGAGAATTCGGAGAAGTCAATTCCTGAATTCGTCAAATCTGTAAATATATCCGGATAGTATGTAACTCAAACTTCCCACACCGTTTTGGTGTGTTGAACCTTGACAAATCAATACTTTAGCCTATAAAAAAGGCACAAACCGCTTGCATATGGTATAATTGAATTGGCGAAAACAATT
>JAETTM010000101.1 GCA_021769135.1 Lachnospiraceae bacterium
GTATCCGTAAAAGTCTGGAAAGGCTTTTCCGTTTTTATCCCCATCATTTCCCAATGGCCGGTCATCGTATCCTTCCCGTTACTGGCCTCTCCCAGGCGCATGTATCTCCCCATAGGCTTTTCTACGCCGCTCATTTTGCCCGCCGTATGCAGATTCAGCAGCCCCATTTTCCTTAAATTAGGAATATCCAGCGTTCCCATTTTCTCCAGGATATGCCCCAGAGTATCCACCCCTGCATCCCCAAAAGCCGGGGAATCGGGCATGGCGCCGATACCTAAAGAATCCAGGACTATTACAAAGATTCTCTTATATTCGTTCATTTCCGCCCTCCTTTTTATATCCCCCGGAATCCCCCTGCAGTATAGGGCATAAAAAGATTCCGAAAGGCCATATTTCCGCTGTCATTTTTCCACAAGATTATCCGGCCCGAATCCCATCGGAAGGAGTTCCCTTAACGTAAATACCTCATACTTTTCCTTGCACGTTGCCAGAATAATCCGGAAAGTATCCGGATTGCAAAATTCCATCATCACCTGCCTGCACACGCCGCAAGGAGCCGCATATTCCGTCAAAACACCGTCTTTCCCTCCCACGATGCATATGGCGCTAAAATTCCTCTCCCCTTCGCTGACCGCTTTGAAAAAAGCAGTCCGCTCTGCGCAATTGGTAGGGGAGTAAGCGGCATTTTCAATATTGCATCCCGTATAGAATTTCCCGTCCGCCGTCAAAAGCGCCGCCCCTACCTTAAAGCCGGAATATGGGGTATAGGAATATTTTAGCTGCGCTATTGCCAAATCAATCATTTCCTCTATTAATTTTTTCTCCATAGTTTCCTCATTTCTGGCTAATGCCCCTTTATCAGTTTCACAATCCGGCTCGTTCCCAAACGGTCCGCACCAAGGGAAAGGAATTTTTCCGCATCTTCCATGGAAGAAATTCCTCCCGCAGCCTTTATTTTCACTTCCGGACCCACATGCCGCGCAAACAGGCTGATATCGTCAAAGGTTGCTCCCCCGCTGGCAAACCCAGTAGAAGTCTTAATATAATCCGCCCCTGCCTTCGTCACGATTTCACACATTTTTATCTTTTCTTCATCCGTCAAAAGGCAAGTCTCAATAATTACCTTCAATATCTTATCTCCGCAGGCCGCCTTTAAGGTACGTATTTCTTCCTCAATGCAATCGTATTTTTTATCCTTCAACCATCCGATATTAATCACCATATCTATTTCCGATGCCCCATTTGCAATGGCATCCTTTGTCTCGAATTCCTTTATCTTGGTCGTCATATACCCGTTGGGGAAGCCGATGACAGTACAAACCTCCACTTTGCCCTGCACATAGTCATGCGCCTGCTTTACATAGCTGGGCGGAATACAGATGGAAGCCGTCTCATATTCCACCGCATCGTCGCAAATCTGTTTTATCTCCTCCCATGTGGCCGTCTGCTGCAGCAGCGTATGGTCCACATGCCTTAAAATTTCTTTTACATCCATACTTTTATTCTCCTATTCTCTTATTCCAGTTCCGCAGATACCCTTCCAGCACCTGTATGCTTTTCATATGCAGAAAATTCCCGGCTGCTTACGCATCCGTAAATTTTCTGAGGTGCTCTCCGGATATCTGCCGATTTTTATTCCAGTTCCCTATCCGCCGCAATCAGGCTGCGGATAGCCTCCACCGCCACCTGGATTGCCATATCCGTATCATGGACTACCGGGTTCTCCAACCCCAGCTTTTCCCTTTCCTGGTTCGCCACTACGAGGAAGCAGGAGCCCGTCCGCACATGGAGATAGCTGGCCACAATGAACAGCGCCGCCGACTCCATCTCCGAAGCCAGACAGCCCAGCCGCTTCCAGGCCTCCCATTTGTCCAACAGCTCATAGCCCACCGGCTTCGTCTCCGGCTCGTGCTGTCCATAAAAGGAGTCCTTGCACTGCACCACTCCCACATGGAAGGGATAGCCTTTCTTCTTCGCTGCCGCTGCCAGGGCATTCGTCACCTCCAGATTGGCTACCGCCGGGTATTCAATAGGGGCATACTCCTTACTGGTGCCCTCCATCCGTACAGCCCCCGTAGCCACCACCACATCTCCGCTCTTCACCTCTGTCTGCATGCCGCCGCATGTTCCGATACGGATAAAAGTATCCGCCCCGCACCGGTACAGTTCTTCCATCGCAATCGAAGCGGAAGGCCCGCCAATCCCCGTAGAAGTTACGCTCACCTTCACGCCGTCCAGCGTTCCCGTATACGTCACATATTCCCTATTATCCGCAATTAACACAGGATTATCAAAATACTGGGCAATTTTCGCACACCGCTTCGGGTCGCCCGGCATTATCACATAACGCCCCACCTCCCCCTTTGCCACCTGTATATGATACTGCCTGCTGGCATCTTCAGAATAATTCTTCATACCGCCTCTCCTTTCCCATTCATCCTATCTCTGCCCCTTATCATAAGGTATTCCTTCCGCTTTCGGTGCCCTGGACTTCTTGGAAACAAACACAAGCACCACCAGGGAAATAATATAAGGCAGCATATTATAAACCGTACTGGGCAATTTTAATGCCACCAAAGCGTCAAACCCCGTATACACGTTGGAAAGCGCCCGGAACAATCCGAATAAAAGCGCTGCCAGCCCGATATTCACCGGTTTCCACTGGCCGAAAATCATAACCGCCAGTGCCAGGAAACCGAAGCCGGCCACCCCGTTTTCAAATTTCCATTCGCTCACGCCGGCCGTAATGTATACCAACCCTCCCAGGCCGCCCAAACCGCCGGAAATCAGCACTCCTGCATACCGCATCTTATATACGTTGATTCCTACAGAATCCGCTGCCTGGGGATGTTCCCCGCACGCGCAAAGCCTTAAGCCGAATTTCGTCTTATAAAGCACAATATAAGCGGCCACCAGCAGCAATAGCGCAATCAGCATAAACCAGTTGAATTCAAACCTGCCCATATTCACAATAAAGGATTTCTTCGCCTGGCCGTAAGCCACCGTGGAGGATACGTTGTCCACGCTTTCCGCCGTATTAATCGCCCTGACCAATACAACCGCTGCCGCCGGTCCCAAAAGGTTCAGGGCCGTGCCCACCAGCGTCTGGTCGGCCTTAAACTGTATCGCAGCCACCCCTAACAGCAGGGAGAAAATCATGCCCACCAGCACGCTGGCCAGAATCACCGCCAGAATAACAACCGGGGCGGCCATTCCAGCCGGAAGGTACTTCATCATCAGCGCGCCGCCAAGGGCGCCCATCACCATAATTCCTTCCAAACCGATATTAATCACGCCGCTGTGTTCCGAAAAGCATCCACCAAGCGCCACCAGCACCAGAACGGAAGCAAATATTAAAGTATATTGGATTAATAATAACATTATGCCCTACCCCCTTTCTGCCCCTTTGCCGCTTTCTGCTTCTTTGCTGTTTCCTGCCCGTCTGCCGCCCGCTTTTCTTCCCTCTTATCCAAAATCCGGTTCAGCCAGATTTTGAAGAAAAGCACAAAGCCGCACAAATAAATGATAAATGCAGAAATCAAATCCGAAATCTGCGTGCAGTACATCGTCTTATCCACATAAGTACCGCCGCTTGTAATATGCTGGATAAAGTAAGAAGAAAAAACTGTTCCAATAGGATTTAAGCCTCCTAAAAATGCCGCCGCAATCCCGTTGAAGCCCATCGCGGGAACGGAAGTCTGCTGCACCATCCATTGCTCTATCCCTGTCAGGTAAAAAATCCCTGCCCCGAAACCGGCCAGCCCGCCGGCAATCATCATCGTCAGTATAATATTTCTCTTTTCCCGCATTCCGCAATATTTTGCCGCCTGCTTGTTCATTCCTGTAGCCTTTAACTCATAGCCGAATTTCGTCTTTTCCAAAACCACCCACACGATGACGGCCATAATTACTGCCAATGGCACGCCGATGGTCACAAATTCATTTTTCGAAAAAAGCTTATCCAGCCCCAAATTAGGTATCAGCGCGCTTTTATTCGTGCTGGACAGCGATTTTGTATAAGGCGTGGACTGCTCCTTGACGATGGAAAGCAGCATATTGACGCAGTACAGTCCAATCCAGTTCAGCATAATACAGGATATTACTTCATTTACGTTAAAATATGCCTTCAGTGCGCCGGAAATCCCTCCAGCCACAGCCGCAAACAGCACAGCCGCCAGCAGGCAGACATACCAGGGCATTCCAAGATAGAGGCCAAAGTAAAGGCAAGCCCCAGCCCCCACCACATATTGCCCGGCAGCACCGATATTAAACAGCCCCACTTTATAGGCAAAAAGAACCGACAGGGAGCACATCAAAAGCGCGGATGCCTTTACCAGGGTAGTTCCGAAATATTTCATGGCCGCTGCCGCACTGGGATAGTAAAGGAAATTCTTTATGATAGCCAAAATGGCCTTGCCCGCCCCGCCCGGATTGATTATCAGCAATACGATATAGCCTACTAACAGGCCTATGACAATACACAATAAGGAAGCTACAATCGTTTGAAAACCGTTGTTGCGCCAAAGGCTCTCTTTCTTTCCGGAGTTTTTATTCATTTGCTCCTGCCCCCTTTCTCTTTGAACCGGCCATGTAAAGCCCCAGTTCTTCCACCGTAACTTTCTTCGGGTCAAATTCGCCCACAATCTCGCCTTCATACATGACGAGAATCCGGTCCGACACATTCATGACCTCATCCAGTTCCAGGCTAATCAGCAGGATGCCCTTACCCGCATCCCTTTGCGCCACTAACTGTTTATGGATATATTCAATAGCCCCTACATCCAATCCGCGGGTGGGCTGGACAGCGATTAACAGTTCCGGATTTTTGTCAATTTCCCGGGCTACAATCGCTTTCTGCTGATTGCCGCCCGACATGGAACGAGCTTTGGTCACCGCCCCCTGCCCTGAACGGATATCGTACTGTTCAATTAAACCATTGGCGTATTCCCGGATTTCTTTCCTTTTCAGGAAACCAAATTTATTGGTGAATTGCGGCTCAAAGTATCTTTGCAGGACGATATTATCCTCCAGGGAATAATCCAGCACAAGCCCATGCTTATGCCTGTCCTCCGGAATGTGGCTCATCCCCGAAGTCAGACGCCCCCTAATCGGCATATGGGTAATATCTTTGCCGTTCATCATAATTGTTCCGCTTTTTAACGGCTCAAGCCCTGACAGCCCGTATACGAATTCCGTCTGTCCATTGCCGTCAATGCCTGCAATACATACGATTTCCCCCCTATGTACCTGCAATGACACATTATTTACCGCATTATTTTTATGGCTTTTCGACGCCACCGTCATCCCTTTGATATCCAGCACCACTTCCCCAGGCTTTGCCGGTTTCTTCTCTACCACGAAATTCACATCCCGCCCTACCATCATCGCGGAAAGCTTCTCCGGCGTTGCGTCCTTAATGTCCACCGTACCGATGTATTTCCCTTTACGCAGCACGCTGCACCGGTCCGCCACCTGCATGATTTCCGCCAGCTTATGGGTAATGAACAGAATGCTCTTTCCTTCCGCCGCCAGGCTTTTCATAATCGCCATCAGCTCCTGTATTTCCTGGGGCGTCAGCACTGCGGTGGGCTCATCGAAAATCAGGATTTCATTATCACGGTACAGCATTTTCAAAATCTCCGTCCTCTGCTGCATCCCCACCGTAATATCCTCCACCAGAGCATCCGGGTCCACAAAAAGGCCATATTTTTCCGACAATTCGATGACCTTCCTCTTTGCTTCCTCCTTTTGGAGGAATCCCCCTTTCGTTGTTTCCACCCCCAAAATAATATTGTCCAGGACACTAAAGCATTCCACCAGTTTAAAATGCTGATGCACCATCCCGATTCCCAGTTCATTGGCATCGTTAGGGTCATTAATCTGGACTTTCTTCCCGTCCTTGCGGATTTCCCCCTCCTCCGGCTGATATAACCCGAACAATACGCTCATCAGCGTCGATTTCCCTGCACCGTTTTCCCCCAGCAGGGCGTGGATTTCTCCCTTTTTCAGCTGTAAAGTGATATTATCGTTCGCTACGATGCCAGGAAACCTTTTCGTAATGTTCAGCATCTCTATCGCATACTCCGCCATCCTTTACATACCTCCTCTCTTTTTATGATAATTAGGTAATTGCGAAATCAATAAAAATGTTTGGCAAAGCAGGATTTGAACAGACTATATTGCCAGAATATTCTCACAGCTTAAAGCTTCGCAATTGACTCTTTAATCTAATAAGAGGGAGCAGGAATCACCCGCTCCCTCCGTCTTTCCAATCCTTACTTATTTTACACTGCCGTAATCGGTTACTTTCACCGATGTTGACGGCATAGCCGTAATATCGTTGGAAACTTTTACTTCACCGCTATACAAAGCTTTTACCAATGCGCGGTAATCATCTTCTGTGAAACCATCGCCCCACTGGGTACTTCCGAGAGGAAGCTGAACGAAGTTCTCTTCCGGATTCTCGGAAACCATTCCAAGATTATCAATCTTGCCCGCATACTCGCTCCATTTTCCGTCTTTAATATCCGTAAGAACAGTATTAACGGTTGCTGCCAGACCCTTCATGGCCGATGTTACCGTCAGCCCCTCCCCGCTCTGGTCGATGATGGGCGCCTGGTCGGAATCCACGCCGATTACCTTGCCATCAACCTTTACCGCAGCTTCCACTGCCGATGTAAAGATACCGCCGCCGCAGGCGAATACCACTTCCACGCCTTTTGTGCCATACCATGTATCCATAGCCGCTGTAATATCGGCATCGCCATAGAACTGTCCGCCGCATACATATTCAACTTCCACTTCGCCTTCAATTCCAAGTTCTTTCGCCGCTGCATCAATCCCCTGGACATAACCGTATCCAAAACGGGTAACCGCCGGTACGGACATGCCGCCCAGGAATCCCAGATGCTTATAGCCCAACTTCACTGCCGCATATCCAGCCATGTAGCCGGAGATTTCTTCCTGATATGTACAGCAGTAAACATTGTCCGTATTATAATATTCCGTCACGTCATAATTTGCCGGGTTGTAATCGTATCCTTCGCCTACACCCTTTTCGCAAATGTCACCGGCGCCTACATCCAAAGCAATAAATTTAACATCAGGATACATCTCGGACTGTGAGACAATAGCTGCCGCAAACATATATCCCGGCATTACAATTACGTTCGCTCCGCCTGCCACTGCCTGGTCAACGCTGGCGTTCCTCGCTTCGTCGGAATCGCTGTCAGGCTTGTAATAAGTAAACTGTGCGCCGTTCTGCTCTGCCCATGCTTTGCAGGATTCATAGGTTGTCTGGTTAAAGCTCTGGTCCGTAATATCGCCGGAGTCGGTAATCATGGCGATGTTCATATCCGTGCCGGATGCATCCGCTTCTGTTCCATCTGTTGTTTCTGCTGCTTCACCGCCTTCATCCGCAGTTTCTTCGAGAGCGCTTTCGCTCTCACTGCCTGTTTCGCTGGTGCTTTCGCCGGTACTTCCAGCATCATTCCCGTTTCCGGAACCGCACGCTGCAAGCGAAAAAGCCATCACAGCCGCAAGGGTCAATGCAATTATTCTTCTTTTCATAAATAATATCCTCCTGTAAGTTTGTTCGCTACATAGAGTAATTATGACATATGTCCCTCCAATAGTACAGGACTAATGTCCCATTTTGACAAAATAATTTGCATTTAAATGTATTTTTGCAGTTTATCAACTTTTAATCTATACATTTTGCTCCTTACATGCCCTACATGGAAGGACTTTTGTTCCATGTATACAGTGCGCATATTTTACGTCTTTTGTCAAATGCCTTCTATCTGGAATCCCCTTGGCACATTTCAGATGGAAATCAATTTTCAGAAGCTATTCCCTTCCATGAAGCCTTGCATAAATTCTATTGCAATCGTAATCCGGGGCCTCTTTTTGTACAGCAAGGCAGATTTTCTCCACCAGTTCCAGGCTTTCCTCCACCTCGTCCGCTATTTGTTCCAATGTTTTCCCTTTGCCCAGCTTTTTGCATATTTGGTTTATCAACTGCTTCTCTCCACCTTCTGCCAAACCCTGAATATGCCCCTGTTCCAGCCCCTGGCCCAATCCTTTAGTATGACCTTCCTCATAGCCCTCTTCCCGTATATATGCCTTTTCTTCCCACAACTGCATATATTTCACCCCCATCTTCTCCGACAGCTTGATTCTTTTCACCTGTTCATGTATCCGTTTTATCCTCTGGCTCTCCGTCTTTTCCGCCATTTCATCCGTTGTCCTGGTGATATATTCCATAAAGTCCAAAAATTCCTGCGGGAAATCCCCTTTGTTTTTCCCTTTAGTATTGATGAATACCCGCAATGCCCCGTCATCCAGCCTTAAGTCCGGGCATTCTTTGCAGGCCCCTTCAAAGGTATAACGGTACAGCCCCCGGCCAAAGATATCGAAAGGGGCCACCAGTACCAGGCAGCTGTCATTCAACAGGTTGAAGTCCTTACTCCCCGGCTCTAACAGCGACACGTCCAGCTGCGCCTGGTAGTACCGGCTCCTCCGCCTTAAGTTCTTCGTGTCCTTCTGCTGCATCTCCGTGTAGTACAGCTTCCCGCCCTTGTCCATGCCGATGACATCCAGCCTGATTTCCCGCAGCTCCGGCGATACCCGGAGCTCCTTTTCCGTCTCTGGTTCAGTCAATAGCCGGATATCCTCCCCCAGCAGGATGCTCACCGCCGCCTGGTAGGACTCCCTGTCCTCCATCACCTCGTCGAACAGGAACCGGTTTATCAGGTTTAAGTCCTTTAACTTTGTGGCTACGTTATT
>JAETTM010000014.1 GCA_021769135.1 Lachnospiraceae bacterium
AACCCGGTGCTTTGCTTCGTGGACGAAGTATTGCGGGGAACGAATACGGTGGAAAGGATTGCGGCTTCCACTCAGATATTGAAAAGCCTTTCCAAAGCTTCGGTGCTTTGCTTTGCGGCTACCCATGACGTTGAATTGACCCATTTGCTGGAGAAGTATTATAACAACTATCATTTTGAAGAGGAAATAGTTGATAACGATGTGGTGTTCCACTATCAGCTGATGAAAGGAAGGGCGGCGACCAGGAATGCCATTAAGCTGCTGGGAGTGATGGGCTATGATGAAAAGATTATACGGGAAGCGGAGGAACTGGCGGAGAGCTTTCTGCAGAAGGGGAGCTGGGAATAAGGTTAATTCCCAGCGGCCCCTGAAAATTGATTTTCCTGATTCATGCGTGCCACGATTCACTTGACGTGGGAATGGGGAAAGTGGTATGATAGTAAAGGTAAAAATCATTTGAAGATGGTTTTGGGCGGATAGGAGGAGCAATAAGAATGACAAATGTAATTTTATTTTTAAATTCTTTTTTTTCTTACTTATTAGTATTTGCAATTATTGTAGCTTTGGTGATTGTAGCTTGTATCTTTGGGGTGAAATGGAAAAAGAGTTCGGATGCTAAAAAAGGGATTTCCGGGCAGCCGAATATGCCGGATACGGTGAATACGAAGCAATAGACGTTTGCGCAGAAATGGGCGAAATGAGAAGTGGATGGAGCAAAGTGGATTGCGGTATAGGGCTTGCCGCAAGTTGGCGGGGTGTTCATTTTATGGACACCTTTTTGCATGGAGGAACTGGAATTTTGCATGGGGAAACCGGAAAATTAAAAATATTCGATACTATACTATGGGATGTGGATCAGACGCTTTTGGACTTCAAGAAATCGGAGGATTATGCGGTCCGGTTTTGTTTCCGAAAGTTTGGCAAAGAGGCGGCGGATGAAACGGTGGCCTTATATTCCTCTATCAATGAAAGCTTTTGGAAACGGATAGAGAAAGGACAAATCAATAAAAAGGAAGCTTTGGTTGACCGTTTCCGTTCCCTTTTTGAGCAAATAGGGGAAAAGGATATGGATGCGGAAATGTTCCAAAAGGAATACGCGCAGGCCCTTGGAAGCGTCTATTATTATCAGGACAATTCCTATGAATTGGTGAAGGGCTTGAGGGAAGAAGGGGGGTACCGGCAATATCTTGTTACCAATGGGGTGGCCCTAACCCAGAGGAACAAACTGCATCTGGCCGGCTTTGATAAGCTGGTGGACGGTATTTTTATTTCGGAAGAAATCGGTATGCCTAAGCCGTCCAAAGAATATTTTGCAAAATGTTTTTCCATGATTCCCGGTTTTTGCAAAGAAAGGGCCATAATTGTGGGGGATTCGTTAAGCAGCGATATGAAAGGCGGGAATAATGCGCAGATAGCCACATGCTGGTATAATCCGTCAGGGCTTCTTAATTCTTCAGAAGTTAAAGTGGATTATGAAATTAAAAATTTAAATGAAATATGGGATATCGTACAGAAATGAGGGAAGATATAAAATGGAATTAAAATTTGCAGACAGAATGAAAGATTTTGAAGAGGGAATTTTTCAAGTATTGAATGAAAAGCAAAACGAAAGGTTAGCCCAGGGGAAAAAGGTCTATAACCTTTCGGTAGGAACGCCGGATTTCAAGCCGGCGCAGCATATAATGGATGCGGTGGTGGAAGCGGCGAAAAAGCCGGAAAATTATAAATATTCGCTGGCGGACCTGCCGGAATTGACCCAGTCAGTCATAAATAGGTTCCGAAAACGTTACGGCGTGGAACTGGAACCGGATGAAATTATGTCCGTTTACGGTTCCCAGGAAGGGATTACGCATATCGGCATGACGCTGTGCAATCCGGGGGACGGGGTATTGGTGCCCAATCCGGGCTATCCGATTTTTTCTATCGGCCCTTCTTTGGCCGATGCCAGGCTTATCCCCTATGATTTGACGGAGGAAAACGGCTATCTGCCCGATTTGGACGCTATGGATGATGAACTTTTAAAGGAAGTGAAGTTCATGGTGGTATCCTATCCGTTAAATCCGGTTTGCAAGGCCGCCCCTAAGAGTTTTTATGAAAGGCTGGTGCCGTGGGCAAAGGACAAAAATATCGTCATTATCCATGACAACGCTTATTCGGACATTATTTATGACGGCAGGGAAGGGATTTCCATTTTGTCCATCCCTGGGGCAAAGGATAACTGTGTGGAATTTTACTCTTTGTCCAAGTCCTATAACTATACCGGGGCAAGGATGAGCTTTCTGGTAGGGAATAAGGAAATCGTAGCCAATTTCAAAAAACTGCGTTCCCAAATAGACTATGGGATTTTCTATCCGGTGCAGCATGGCGCCATCGCCGCGTTAAACGGCCCGGACGATATGATTCGGGCACAATGCCTGGAATACCAAAAAAGGAGGGATGCCCTTTGCGGCGGACTGCGTTCCATCGGCTGGAATATTCAGGACAGCGAGGGAACGATGTTCGCATGGGGGTCGATACCTGAAAAATATGGGGAAGACGATGTGGCTTTCGTGATGGACCTGATGGAAAAATCGGGGGTTTTGTGTACGCCGGGGAGCAGCTTCGGCACATTGGGCAAAGGCCATGTTCGTTTTGCCCTCACTTTGCCGGTGGAAGTGATTGAGGAAGCGGTAGAGGCGGTGAAGGATGCAGGGGTCTTATAGTTCCGTATCATTGCGGACCCAAATATTTTTCGTAACAGTTATTGACATAGGGCGGAACATACTCTATACTATATCTTGACCACTAAATATTGATGGCCAAGACATATTTATCACAATATATGGTGAATATGTATACGCATAACGGGCGTTCAACGGTGGAACGCACGTCATGCGTTTTTGTATCAGAGGAAATATAGGAGGTTTTGGGAATGGGTAATGAAACTGCTCAGGCAGAAGCCATCGTAAATTACGGTGAAATGTTTAAACCGCAGAGGGCTATTAAGGTAATTAAAAAGGACGGGAGCCTGGAAGCCTTTAATGTGCAGAAAGTAATTGATGCGGTAGGGAAAAGCGCGTATCGTGCTCTAACGAAGTTTACAGAAGAAGAAAAAAAGCATATATGCCAGTACGTGATAGATAAGGTGGCAGAGCTGGAGCAGGATGAAATCCCTATCCCGATTATGCATAATATTGTGGAAAGCGCGTTGGAGGAAGTAAAACCAATCGTGGCGAAAAGTTATCGGGATTACCGGAACTATAAGCAGGATTTCGTGCGCATGATGGATGACGTTTATAAGAAGAGCCAGTCCATTATGTATGTGGGCGACAAGGAGAACGCTAATACGGACAGCGCCTTGGTATCCACCAAACGGAGTTTGATTTTTAACCAGTTCAATAAGGAACTGTACCAGAAGTTTTTCATGACGACGGAGGAAATCCAGGCCTGCCGCGACGGGTATATCTATGTGCACGATATGTCCGCACGCCGGGATACGATGAACTGCTGCCTGTTCGACGTATCCAATGTGCTCACAGGCGGCTTCGAAATGGGCAATATCTGGTACAACGAGCCGAAGACGCTGGATGTGGCCTTCGATGTAATCGGGGATATTGTGCTAAGTGCGGCGAGCCAGCAATACGGCGGATTTACAGTGCCGGAAGTGGACAAGATTCTGGAGCCTTATGCGGAAAAAACATACCATAAGAGCCTGGAAAAATATGCCCGGCTTGGCGTGGATGAGAAAACCGCAGAGAAGGAAGCCTATGCGGATGTGGTAAGGGAATTCGAGCAGGGTTTTCAAGGATGGGAATATAAATTCAATACGGTTGCCAGCAGCCGCGGCGATTACCCGTTTATTACCGTGACGGCAGGAATCGGTACAGGGCGTTTCGCAAAGCTGGCAAGCATCTGCATGCTGAATGTGAGACGCAAAGGACAGGGGAAGAAAGAATGTAAAAAACCGGTCCTTTTCCCTAAGATTGTCTTTTTGTATGATGAGAACCTCCATGGCCCGGGGAAGCCTTTGGAAGATGTATTTGAAGCCGGAGTGAAGTGTTCGGCGAAGACCATGTACCCCGACTGGCTGAGCCTGACAGGGAAGGGCTATATTGCCAGCATGTATAAGCGTTATGGCAAGGTGATTTCCCCTATGGGATGCCGCGCCTTCCTTTCGCCCTGGTACGAAAGGGGAGGGATGCATCCGGCGGATGACGACGATACGCCGATTTTTGTGGGACGTTTTAATGTGGGGGCGGTTTCCCTCCATCTTCCTATGATTTTGGCAAAGGCAAGGCAGGAGAGCAAGGATTTTTATACGGTGCTGGACTACTACCTGAACCTGATTCGTCAGCTGCATATCCGCACTTATGCTTATCTTGGGGAAATGAGGGCATCCACCAATCCGTTAGCCTATTGCGAAGGCGGATTCCTTGGCGGACACCTGAAGCTGGGGGATAAAATCAAACCGATATTAAAATCGGCGACGGCAAGCTTTGGGATTACGGCATTCAACGAGCTGCAGGAACTTTATAACGGCAAATCCCTGGTGGAGGACGGGGAATTCGCTTTGGAAGTGCTGGAGCATATCAACAAGAAAATCAATGAATTTAAAGAAGAGGACGGAAACCTTTACGCGATTTATGGAACTCCGGCCGAAAGCCTGTGCGGGCTGCAGGTGAAACAGTTCAGGGCAAAATATGGAATTATCGAAGGGGTGTCCGACAGGGAATATGTATCCAATAGTTTCCATTGCCATGTGACGGAGGATATTACGCCCATTGAAAAGCAGGATTTGGAATACCGTTTCTGGGAACTGGCCAATGGCGGAAAGATTCAATATGTAAAATATCCGATTGACTATAATATGGAGGCGATAAAAACGCTGATAAGGCGCGCTATGGACATGGGATTTTATGAAGGGGTGAACCTGTCCTTAGCTTACTGCGATGATTGCGGACATCAGGAACTGGAAATGGATGTATGCCCGAAATGCGGCAGCAGAAACCTGACGAAGATTGACCGGATGAACGGTTATCTGTCCTATTCCAGGGTACATGGGGATTCCAGGCTGAATGAGGCGAAAATGGCGGAGATTGCGGAAAGGAAGAGCATGTAAGGATGAGATATCATAACATAACAAAGGACGATATGTTAAATGGCGACGGCCTGCGGGTTGTCCTGTGGGTTGCCGGCTGTTCTCATTGCTGCAAGGAATGCCACAACCCTGTCACCTGGGACCCGGACGGCGGGCTGCCTTTTGATGAAAAAGCAAAACAGGAGATTTTTGAACAGTTGGATAAATCCTATATATCGGGAATTACATTTTCCGGGGGCGATCCCCTCCATGCGGCCAACCGGATGGGAGTGCGGAACCTGATGGAAGAAATCAAAGAAAAATACCCGGATAAAACCATCTGGCTTTATACCGGGGATTCCTGGGAAAATATTTACCATTATTCCCTGATGAAGTATGTGGATGTGCTGGTGGACGGGGAATTCCAGAGGGAGCATAAGGATGTGAAGCTTTTGTGGAAGGGGAGCAGCAACCAGAGAGTCATAGATGTGCAAAAATCCCTGCAGTCGGCGGATTTCCATAACCCGGTACTGCATTGCGGGGATTATGGGGATTAAAATTGAAAATGAAAAACTGCTGTCGGCGGCAAGCTCGTGCATATCCGCGATAGGTTATGTTTGCATAGTCCGCGGGCGGCAATATGGAAAAGGCGGTATCAATTGAAAAGGATAAAGATAAAATATTTTACGGATGAAATAGAAAAACTGACCTATATCGATGGGAAATCGGACTGGATTGATTTAAGGGCGGCGGAAAGCGTGGATATGAAGGCAGGGGAATTTAAGCTCATTCCTTTAGGGGTGGCGATGGAGCTTCCGGAGGGATATGAAGCCCATATAGTACCTCGCAGCAGTACCTTTAAGAATTTTGGGATTATCCAGACGAACCATCAGGGGGTTATCGATTGCTCCTATTGCGGAGACAATGACCAATGGTTTATGCCGGCCTATGCCTTAAGGGACACTCATATCGGGAAAAACGATAGGATTTGCCAGTTCCGCATTATGGAGAACCAGCCGGCGTTGGTATTCGATGAAGTGGATTCCCTGTCAGGAGAAGACAGGGGAGGCTTTGGGAGCACGGGCGTCCGCTAGGGTATGCCTGAACAAATAGAATTAATAAAACAGAATAAGAAACTCTTTCCAAGACATAATAAATTGTGGAAATTATGGATGGAAGGAGTTTTTTTGTTATGGAATCGAAATCAAAGGGAACAAGAAGGGGCGGGGGAGATATCAGGAGAGGAAATATCGCCACATCTTTGGAAGAAAACATGCAGTATCTGAATCAGGCGCTGGGAACAGGCGCCAGCTTTGATATGATATACCGGGTAATCCAGGTAGGGGGCAAAAACGCCTGCATGTATCTAATCGATGGGTTCTGCAAGGATGAACTGATGCAGAAGATGCTCCAGTATTTTATGGATATGACGCCGGAAGAAATGCCCAAAAGCGCTCACGAAATGTCGAAAAAAAATATTCCATATGTGGAAGTGGATATGGAGGAGCAGTGGGAGAAAATTATTTACAGTATTTTATCCGGTGTTTTCGCCCTTTTTATCGACGGATATGATAAATGCCTTTTGATTGATTCCAGAACATATCCGGCCAGAAGCGTTTCTGAGCCGGAAAAGGACAAGGCGCTTAGGGGTTCCAAGGATGGGTTCGTGGAAACGGTGGTTTTTAACACGGCCTTAATCAGGCGGCGTATCCGAAGTACGGATCTCCGTATGGAAATGTTTCAGGCGGGGGAAAGTTCCAAAACGGATATTGTGCTTTGCTATATGGATTCCAGGGTGGACCATGATTTTTTGGAAGAACTGAAAGAGAAAATCAGCCATATCCAGGTGGACGCCCTTACCATGAACCAGGAAAGCCTGGCAGAATGCCTGTTTGACAGAAAGTGGTTCAACCCCTTCCCGAAGTTTAAGTATACGGAGCGGCCGGATACGGCGGCGGCCCAGGTGTTGGAGGGGGATGTGGTCATCCTGGTGGACAATTCCCCGTCCGCCATGATTACGCCTACGTCCATTTTTGATATCGTGGAAGAGGCGGACGATTATTATTTTCCGCCTATCACCGGGACTTATTTGAGGCTGTCACGGTTTATTATTTCGCTGATGACTTATTTTGTGCCCCCGTTATTTTTGCTTTTGATGCAGAATCCCCAGTGGATTCCGGAAGGCTTCCGGTTCATCATGGTAAAAGAAACAACAAATATACCGCTGCTGTGGCAGTTTTTGCTTTTGGAGCTGGCCATCGACGGGCTGCGGCTTGCTGCGGTGAATACCCCCAATATGCTAAGTACGCCGTTAAGCGTAATGGCGGCCCTTGTACTGGGGGAATTTTCCGTAAACAGCGGGTGGTTCAACTCGGAAGTGATGCTGTACATGGCTTTCGTAGCCATCGCCAGCTATACCCAACAAAACTATGAACTAAGTTATGCCATCAAATTTATGAGGATTATTAACCTGATTCTGACCCAAATATTCGGCCTGTATGGATTTATCGGGGCTGTAGTGTTTTTTGCTGTGGCAATCGTATCCAATCGGACTGTATCGGGGAAAAGCTATGTATATCCCCTGATACCTTTTAACCCGAAACAGCTGTTACGCCGCTTGATTCGCTGTAGGCTGCCTTATTCTGAAGAGAAATAAAGAGTAGTTTGTATTTTGATAGCCGAGACGATACAATTGCTGTATTAGATAAATAAGGTTTGACTTGCTTTGCAGGGGTTTAGGTAAGGTGTATGTATAATTTTACGGTAATGCATGAAAACAATCCGGTAGCAAAGGTGTTTGTATCTGCGAACCATAAACAGGTGACTATTGAAAAACTTGTTCCTGATTCTATCATTCAGCCTTTCGGTGGAAATAATCTGTCATTGGAACGAGTGTACTCTTTTTTGAAAAACAGATGCTATGAAGATGGATATTGGTATAAACAGGATAAAATCGGGTATGAAGGCACCGCGGAATATTTAGCGTCAGTGGTGCTTTCCTGTTCTAATGTAGACGAATATGTAAAATATGAAAAATGCCAGATTAATGGAAAATCGGGATGCCGTAGCATAAATTTTTTAAAGGCGGGAGAAGCCTATATTAGTTTACAGCGTCTGTATGATATGTATCTGGGAGGGCAATTGGCTGAGCAGATGCGCCTGTTGGATACGATAAGCGGGCGTGTCAGCTTTGTGACGGGATATGTGAAGGAGAAAATAGGATTGGATATCAGGGAACAGTTGGGAAAGTTGCTTTCTTTTGACGTGCTGATTCTAAATACCGACAGGCATTTCAATAATATTGGAATAATAGCTGATGCTGCTCACGGAACATATCGGAATGCCCCTATATTCGACAATGGAAATTCGTTGCTTAGTAATGTGGGCGAGTTCCCCTTTGATGAACCTTTGGAAAGCTGCTTGGAGAAAGTTACCGGACAGCCATTTTCGGTTAATCTGGAGAGACAGGCATGGGAACTTGGGTATGGCTTAAAAATTAATTATCATGAACTTTATAGACGGCTGGATGAGGAAAGTGATACGATGGCATTGCATGTGCTGAAATTCCAATTAGAACGATATGAGAAAGTGCTGCGGGATGATAATATAAAATTGAATTTGATAAAATGAAAAATGGGCTGACACCAATTGGATGGTCAGCCCGTTATAATTGTTCGATAATTTTATTGCTGAATTTATTATAAAGTGATTTGCATAAAAAGCAGATGTGCTAGTGCTAACCCATTAATCTAGTGCATCTGCTTTTAAATTCTTAGATTGCCCAAATCTGCGAAAAAAAGATAAACTCATTCTTTCCATTATTATTTATCGGTTTAAGTGTATCATGTTTTAACCCTAAAGACAAATTTTTTTTGAGAAAGACGGAGAAAAACAATATATATTGAAACAAATAGATAGTAAAAAATACGAAAATGCTGGATTTTTCTATCAAATATATATAGTAATATTTTATGGTCTATTTTATGGTCAAAAAAAAAGTATAAGAAAGGAACAGTTATTATGGGAAGACATGGAGAAAATATAAGAAAAAGAAAGGATGGACGGTGGGAAGGCCGTTATCCGATATATTGTGAAGTGAAACAAAAACAGGTTTATCACTCTGTTTATGGAAAGTCATATAATGAAGTTCGGGAAAAATTAAATGCTAAATACCATGCCGATAGCATAAATTCAAAAGGCGTATTGATGAATCAAGTTTCTTATGTAGATATGCGGCTTATGAATGTGGCACAAGAGTGGTTCTGTGAAATAAAATCTAAAAGAAAACCTTCAACTTATATAAAATATCATTTTATATTCAGCAGTTATATCGAAAATATTTTTGACAATGTACTATTGTCCGAAATAACGTCTATATCAGTAAAAGAAAAGATTCCAGACTATTTATCAGATAGTATAGAAAAAAGCATTTATTGCGTATTAAATCAGATTCTGAAATTTGCATTTATAAAGTATTCTATTATGATGCCACAGCTTAAAAGGTCAATTCCAAATTTGCGTAGCAAACCGGTTAAAGTGCTCTCCAGAAAAGAACAAAAAGAATTGATTTCTGTGCTTTACAGAGAAATTGATATCTATAAGCTGGCAATATTGATATGTTTATTTACAGGATTAAGGCTTGGGGAATTGTGTGCTTTGAAATGGTCAGATATTGATTTGGATAACAAAATACTTACGGTTAACAGGACGGTACAGCGACTTTATGTGGATAATCATAAAACAAAAACAGTTTTGATGGAAATGGTGCCTAAAAGCGAATATTCCAGAAGAGAAATCCCCTTATCGGAGATGGCGTTTTCATTACTTATCAAGTTCCATAACAATAGAGAGTACATATTTGGTAGAAATAAACCGATGGAGCCAAGGACTTTACAGAATCATTTTAAGGAAATACTGAAAGAAGCGCAGTTGGCTGAATACAATTTTCATATTCTGCGTCATACTTTTTCCACTAATTGTATTGAGGATGGGATTGATATAAAAAGCCTTAGCGAAATGCTGGGGCATTCCAATGTGCAAATTACTTTAAACCGTTATGTGCATCCTTCCATGAATATCAAACGTCAACATATGGACAGCCTGTCAAGGTTTTATGGTCAGATATATGGTCAGGAAACATAGAAATGCCTGGTTTATCGTTGCTATCTCCCCTTTTCGCAGATTTGGGCAATCTGCGAAAAGGGGAGATAGCAAATCCGTTGTCTAAAGAGCCATAGTAGGGAATGATGCCGCAGAATAAATTTTATAAGACTATACATCAATATAATAAAAAACCTCTCTCGGCAGAAGATATATATAAGCTGCAGGAGATTGCCAGAGATTACAGCCGTGTGAAAAATTATGTATATCAAAGATATGGCGGTGTAGGTGGCCTTTTGAAAATCTATCCTGGTTATACGGTTCAAAATGAAATGACACAAAGCGAAATCCGCACACAGCTCGGGCTTCCATCCGTATATTTTTACTTGGCTGTTTTTGAAGCACTGGGGGATATCAAAGCCCAGTGGACGAATGTGAAAAGAAGTATTCTGGAAGCAATCAGCCGAAATGAGCATTTTTCTCCTCAAGAGAAGCATTATTTAAGATTTATGATGAAATTTGGAGGATGCTTTGACCATATTTTGAATGGGAAAAAGGTTGTGATACCAGAAATGATGGAAGAGACATATAAACGTATTATGGAGGACATTGAGTATTCTTCAGCCTGTGAAGAGAAACTGAACAAATATCTTTGTAGGCAGGTGAGGAAAAGGCTAAAAAATTTACAAACGGACAGGGGCGATGGATTTTCCCTTACGGAACGCGCTTATCGTTATGGGTATTGCGGGAAAGAGCATGGAATCTTTATTTCTACGAAAGAAAGCAGGAAACGGATTTTTATTGCTCTTACAGACAATAACGCATATAACAGACAGCTTTATATCCGAATAAAGCCAGAAGAATGCAAGGTTCGGATATCGGTTCCTATTGAACAGAAAGCCAGGCTTCATAAAGATTATATAAATGAAGTTGGGATTTCATTGGGAATGTGGCATATGATTACAACTGATGGCGGAAGGATTTATGGAGAGCGCTTCGGACAGATTCAGCAGGAACTGGCAGAATATATGAGAATTTCGGCTCAAATATACCGAAAGGAAAAACATAATAATGCAGGACGCAAGAAATATAAGGCACACAAAGCGAAATTAAATGCACGGCTTGAAACATATGTGAATCAGGAAATTAACCGAATGATTGACGAAGAGAAGCCAAGAACTATTTTTCTGCCCGGATTTCCACAAGGGAATAAAAAAGGCTTCAATAGAAAGATAAATTATTCTGTAGGTGTATGGAAAAAAGGATTTATGAAAGACCGGCTCAGACAAAAATGCCAGGAAAATTCTATCGAATATGTGGAAGTAGAAGGAAAAGCTATCAGTACGGAATGTAATAGGTGCGGTGCACATGGAAAATATCAAAATGATATTTTTGTGTGTGAAAGTTGCGGATATGAAGAAGATAAAAAGACCAATGCTGCAAAGAATGCAAAAAAGCGCGGCAAATGGAAAAAGCAGGATAGTTACATAGTTCATTAAAAATATTTTGCAGATGAATTTTATAAAAAGTGGGATTTTACCGAAAAATCTTTCGGACTGCAGAATATTTTATGGAAATAAAAAAAAGAAACGGTGCTGGAATAGCGGTTTACGTGAATTGGGTGTGCCAAGACCTTCAGAACACAGGATGTGATGTATGAGGGAGCGAAGCGGGGCAGCCGTAGGGCGGCAACGCATTACTCGTAAGAGTAACCAATATGCCTTATTTTATAAATAAATACATGAAAGAATATATGGAGTTTAAGTATATATATCTTATTATATAATAAATTTTCATTCATCCATTTACGGGCTTGGGATGAAACGGTGGAATTTTATTTCCGCTATATTCCTCCAAAAATATTTCCGTTATGCTGTTAGAAATGTGTTATTGCGGTATAGGGCTATCAGTACCGAAGAATGGGAGAGAACAATTTGTAATGTATATCAGTCAAAAGAACAGGATAATTGATATTCTAAGTACAGCAATCGAGGCAATAGATTATGCAGTTGAAAAGCATGATTACAGCTATATAACAATTTGTGAGGAAGGACTTCTGGCGATATCCGGTTATATGAAAAGTATTGATGACAGAAATAATGTGGAAATACTTGAAGCATTGCTGGTACAGATACAAAAATTCACTGATGCTGGGATAAAGAAGGAAAAAGCAAAGGTGAAGATAGCACAGATTCGTAAAGGGATATATGAATTTGGAAAAAGTGTAAAGGAGCAAAAAGGTAGGTATAAAGCTGTTTTTATGCCTTATAAAGCGTCTATGTGGACGAGTTTGGAAAGCATCTGGATGGCGGCTAGGAATGACCCTAATTGTGATGCAGTAGTGATGCCGCTGCCGTATTATGATATCGGAGATATAAAAAATATAAAAGTTATATATGAAGGAGACAAATTTCCAGATTATGTTCCAATTATGGATTACCGACATTATAACCTGAAAACCCAAGAACCAGAAATGGGGTTTATTCATAATCCATATGATGATATCAATAATCTTACGCAGGTATTTCCACAATATTTTTCAAGAGAATTGAAAAAATATATACAGTGCCTGGTTTATAGTCCCTATTTAACAATAGCATCTTATACAGAGGGAGTTTCGGATTTCCTGTATACGGCGCCGGGAATTTATAATGCGGATAAAATTGTGGCACAATCGGAGCAAGTTAGTAAGCTTTTTCAATACTATGGGCATAAGAGAAGTAAATTAATTGTGAAGGGCTCTCCCAAAATTGATTCAGTTATAATGCGGCAGAAAGAAAAGCAGGAAGTGCCGGAAGAATGGAAAGAAAAACTGAATGGAAAAGTTTTTTTGCTCAACACCCATCTTTCATACTTGCCAAGGGCATTTGTTTTTGCTGGAAGTATAAATAATTATGCTACAAAGTATTTGAAAGAACTTATGAACATTTTTATTGATAATAAGGAATGTTCTCTGATTTGGCGTCCGCATCCTCTTTCACGTTCTATGCTGGAAGGACGATTTCCGGAGTATCTTGAATTTGTTAATGATATGGAAAAGAAAATCAGTTGTTCTAAGAATTGTGTTATGGATAAGACAGAAGATTACATGATAGCTTTTCAGCGTTCAGATGCGTTGATTTCAACATATAGCTCTTTGATTAATGAGTATATGATGACAGGAAAACCTGTTATGATTTTTCAGAAACAGCAACCACCTGATGCTGACGCGCGGGCATTAATCAAGCGAAATATGAATTATTTTAAGTTTGGGCCAGGGAAACTGACTTTTTCTGAATTTGTGAATATGGTTATAAAGGGAGAAGACCCTAAGTATGGGGAACGTATGGAAATGTTGAAACAAGCGTTCGAAAATATGGATGGAAGTGCAGGGAAAAAAATATATAATGAAGTAGTAAAAGAAATATTAGTATGTGAATGATAGTGTCTGAAAATAGTGCGGGGAGACTTAAAATGGAAGATATGAACTTTAATCAAATGGTACAGTTGGAACTGGCTGATATTGTCCATAAAATTTGTAAGGAAGAAAAGATACAGTATACATTGCTTTCTGATTCTATAGCAGCATGGAAAGAATGTGGGGGGGTTGCGCCATTTTTGGAACATATAACCGTTGGCATGCTATACCCTTGTTTTTTGCAGTTTATTACTGCATGTAAAAAGAGGCTGTGCGAAACGGAATACTTTATCATAAATTGTGAAAATTGTGAACAGTTTAATGAATTGTGGATAAGGATGGCTAAGAAGAGCAGGGTAGTACTGCCTGAAGAACGAAAGAAAGATGAAGTATATTACGCTTATTACATAGATATTGTGCCAATCTTTTATGTTGGAAATACGAAAAAGGAATTGGAAGATATAAAAAAACAGTACACTTGTTATAGAAGGTGTTTATGGGCGAGGAAAGTATTGAGCGGCACTATAAATATTAAAAATTGTGTAAAAATAGCAAAAAATTCATATTATTATTTTAAAAAAAGAAAATTTACTTTTGAAAAATTAGAAAAATTGATTACAGGATATGGGGAAGAAAAGACAAAATATGTTTTTATTCCTAGCTTGATGATACATAAAGGAATAAGCTGCCTGGCAGAAACATATTCACATCTGCAGGAGATTGTGTTTGACGGACATATATATACAATTATGCAAAATGCAGAACAGTGGCTTAAGGATTATTATAATGCAAAACAATATGAAAAACTAATTTCAAGACAAGTAAATCAGGTAAATGTAGTTGGACCGGAAATTATGAGAAGAATACAGTTGATTGAACTTGACATGCTACGGGAATTTGACCGCATCTGTAGAAAGTATGGATTGAAATATGTATTGTATTCCGGTACATTGTTGGGGGCAGTCAGACACGGCGGTTTTATTCCTTGGGATGATGATATAGATGTAGCTATGCTGTATGAAGATTATGTGAAATTTATAGAGATTGCACCTGGAGAACTTGATTCTGAAAAGTTTTTTTTAAAGACACAGAAAACGGATAAAGATTGTAATATTACTTTTATACAGCTAAAAAGAAATAACACGGTTTATTGTAGAGAAATGAGGGATGGGTTTAATACTCATCCGGGTGTATTTATAGATATCCTACCCCTTTTTAATGGCAGCAATTCCAAAATTGTGCATAAGATACAGCATAAAATGTGCAAATTTTATAAAACTATGGTATGGTCACATCTGGGAGCAATCAGTGCTAAAAAGGGAAAAGGATATTATATGCTGTTAAGTAAAGTTTCTAATAAAAAGGCATATGAAAAGTATATGAAATGGGCAACTCTTGTTAAGAAACCTGGTGATAAACTGGCATATCTGAGTTTTCTTAGAGACCCTTATAATGCAGTATATACAAGAAGAGAAACATATATAAATATTAAAGAAATGAATTTTGAAGGTTATCCATTTTATGTACCGGCTAATGTTAAGGAGGTATTGTGTTCAATGTATTCTGAAGATTATATGAAATACCCACCCTTATCGGGCAGGGTGGCGAAGCATTTACCAGCCATAATTGAAATTGGTGATTTATATGAGTGGAAGGAACAAATTTAGCTATGAGTAAACGTTTGAAGGATTTAGAAGAGGAATTAATCCGACTGCCAATGACGGCCGGTTTTATAGAGCAGATACAGTTGCTAACACAAAGATATGGAAAAGAATACGAAGAAAGTGCAGAGGCGATATTGGCATTAGTGGAGAAACTTGATTTCGATATTTCAAGGATTAGTAAAATTTATATTTATGACTATTTGAAACAAATGCATTATTTTTTAAACTATGGTTCTTACGGAAATAAGGATTATGAAAATATCAGGGAAGAGATATATGATAATGAAGAAATTATGATGAATACATATTACCCCGGCTTGTTGATGTCTTATGTATATACAACTATATTGTATGACAAATTAAAATATTGCAATGAATTTTTTATCCCTGATTTGAAAAAAAGCGCAAAAGGAATAGAAATTGGATTTGGGGAAGGTTTTTATCTTTGGGAGATACTCCGTAAACGAAAGGATGTTCATATTGATGGGTTTGATGTTTCGGAGTATGCGATGAAATTTGCCCAAAATTTGCTGGATAAAGGAGATGTTCCGGAAGAGCAGTATTGTCTCGCATACGGAAATGTTCTGGAAGGAATTAATGTAGAAGATAGTGTTTATGATTTTGCAGTTGCGGCAGAATTGATAGAACATGTCCCGAATCCACAGGATGCGCTTCGCGAGATTGCCCGTCTTGTCAAGCCGGATGGGTTACTGTTTCTAACTACAGTAATTGATTCAAACCATATGGACCACATAACTAATTTTGAATCAATAAACCAGATTGAGAAGATGATTCAAAAAGAGGGATTTTGTACGGTTGAGAAAAGGCAATATGTTATGACAGATGATTTCCCGGAAACAAAGGATAAATCTAAAGGAATTATATTTATATCAAGAAAAATGTGAGGTGGCAGAGTGAACTGGAATGCATTAGATGACTATCGAGCCATGATGGAAAATAAAGGAAAAATAAAGGAAGAGTATGCAGAACGTAAGGATTTGATGTCAGTGAAAATTGCTATTCTGGCAGGGGCAACAGTTGGTGTGCTGAAAGAATTTCTGGAGGTATTCCTTTACCAATATGGAATTCGGGCGGAATTTCTAGAAGGGGATTATAATCGCGTTTATGAAGAAGCAGTTTTTGACAATCAAAGGCTGGAAGAATTTAAGCCGGATTTTATATATATACATATGAATAACTATAATCTGGAGTTTGATACACAGGAAAGAGACGATATAAATCAGATATATGAAAAGCTAGTTCAGATTTGGGATTCGTTATATTCAAAATACAGATGTTATGTGATTCAGAATAATTTTGAATATTATTTATTTCGTGTTATAGGAAATGCATCACGCTATTTGAAAGGCGGGTTGATATATTCCGTTGATGAGATTAATAGGAAAATCTCTGACTATGCAGAAAGGCATTCATGGTTTTTGCTGAATGATTTGAATTATCTGTCTGCAGCAATTGGGTTGGAGAAATGGTATAATAATAATTTATGGGTATTATATAAATATCCTTTTGATATTTCGGTTCAGCCGAAAATAGCGTCTAATCTGGCATCGCTGATAAAGTCAGTTTATGGCAAGAATAAAAAAACAATTATCACAGATTTAGACAATACTTTATGGAAGGGAATAATTGGTGAGATAGGGTGTGAAAAAATAGAGATAGGAAAGGAGACGGCTTATGGAGAACAATTTCGAAAAATCCAGGGTTATCTTTCCAGGCTGCGCCGATATGGGATTGTTTTGAATATTTG
Source organism: Lachnospiraceae bacterium (assembly GCA_021769135.1). Lineage (GTDB taxonomy): Bacteria > Bacillota > Clostridia > Lachnospirales > Lachnospiraceae > Kineothrix. Next base: position 16,986 of record JAETTM010000014.1, read on the forward strand.
TTCGAAGAATGATTATGAGACGGGGATATCGGGGTTGGAAAAGGAAGGCTCCTTGTTAAAGCCGGAGGACTTTATAGTAAAGAAAATAAATTGGGAAGATAAATACAAGAATGTAAAGCAGATTTTGTCAGAAGTTAATCTTGGAGAAGATGCAGCAGTATTTATTGATGATAGTGCTGTAGAATGCAGCAGTGTTCAGAATTTTTTAGCAGGAGTCTCAACTGTTCAGGTAAAAAATCCACAATATTTGATAGGACAAATAGAAGATAGTCATTTTTTTGAAATTACACATCCAAGCGGGGAAGACCAGAACAGGGAAGTATATTATCGACAAAATAAACTGAGAGAAACGGAACAAGAGAAATTCGTGGATTATGATGAGTATTTGGGCTCTTTGGGAATGTTATGTCAGATAAGCGGAATGAATGACAATAATATAGAACGTATTATTCAGTTATCCAATAAGACGAATCAGTTTAATCTGACAAACTGGCGGCTTAACATTCAAGATGCAGATAAAATACGAAGAGAAGACAGTTATATTACTTTGAGTGGAAAATTAATGGATAAATATGGGGATAACGGCATAGTATCGGTAATTATTGCCAAGTATGAGTCGAACGCTGCCCATATTTTGCTGTGGATAATGAGTTGTCGTGTATTTAAGCGTGGATTAGAATATGCCATGTGGAATGAATTTAAGAAAGAATGTGATAAACGTGGAATTGACAGAATATATGGTGTTTATCGCAAAAGCCGGAAAAATCAGGGGGTAAGGGAATTCTACTGTCAGCTAGGATTTCAAAAAGTAGAAGAAAAAGCATATGAGGAAATATGGGCAATAAACAATATTTCAAATTTACCAGAAATACAGACAAAAATACAAATAGTGAGAGGATGAGAAATTATGGAAATTATGCAGAAAATGCAAAAAGCGTTTCAGGAAGTTTTTGAAGATGAAACATTGCAGATTAATGAAAGTACCAGTGCAAAGGATATTGGAAAGTGGGATTCTTTGCATCATATTATGATTTTATACTCGCTGGAAGAGGCATTTCAGATAAAATTTGATATTGATGAAATTATCAAAATGGAATGTGTAGGGGATATGCTAGCAATCATAGAAAAAAGGATAAATAAATAATATACCAACATGGAGGATGGTTTTTTGATTAGATTTGCAAGGGAATCTGATATTGAACATATCATGGATTTTATTAGGAAGTACTGGTGGAGAAAAGAAGTGTTATTAGGAAAAGACAGAGATTTCTTTGAATATGAACATTTATTTGAAGAAGGCGTTACTTATGTTATTTCTGAAAATGATGAGGGTGAAATAGATGCGATTTTAGGGTACATTCCATATGGAAGGAAACACAGGGATATTTCTACTGTAATGTGGAGGGTTAGTAATACGGAGAATCTGGCATTGGGAGTAAAGCTATTGCTATTTTTAAGGAACAATGCCGATGTCAGGATTTTGTTATCCCCAGGCACTAAGAAAAGGGAGACAGAAGTTATATGTACTTATCTGGGGTATTATTTTGGGAAGATGACCCATTGGTATCGGTTAAATAAGAAAGAAAAGTATGTTATTGCAAAAGTAGAAAACCCAATAATTCCAAACAATTATGTGGGAAAAGTAGAGTTTGAGAAACTGGAGTCCTGGGAACAGCTGGAAAGACAGTTTGATTTCAACAAGTATTATGAGAGGAACCCTAAACCGTTAAAAGAAAGCTGGTATATTAAAAGGCGATATTTTCATCACCCGGTATACAAATATGAGGTGTTTGGGATAAAAGAAGGTTTAGAGATAAAAACAATTTTTGTTTTCAGGCAGATTTTTGCAAATGGCAGTTCTATGTTGAAGTTTATCGACTGCATAGGAGATATGGAAAAAATCAGCAAGGCAATGCCAATGATAGACCAGTTACTGGACAAGTATGGAGCAGAGTATGTGGACTGTTATGAAACAGGAATTGCTGATTGCATATTTCAAAAAGCGGGATGGATAAAGACGGAAGGGTCTGGCAACATTATTCCAAATTATTTTGAGCCATTTGAACAGAAAAACATAGAAATCTACTATATTACATCGGATTCTGAAATTGTTTTGTTTAGGGGGGATGGCGACCAGGATAGGCCAAATTAAATATATTGCCGTTGCATACTGTTGCAATTCCGGAGGAAATACAGCTTTTTGTTTTAGTGCAAGTTTTATTATTAATTTTACATATTGTCTGTTATGAATAAATTATTTATAAATAGTAAAGGGATGGAGGGATTCAAATATGATAACAGTGCATCATATTGGGTATCTGGTAAAAAATATTGAAAACTCTTTGAATGCATTTGAGATGTTGGGGTATCAGAAAACTTATGGCCCTGTTTATGATTCATACAGAGATATTGATGTTGTGTTTCTAAAAAAGGATGGGTATATTGTAGAACTTATCAGTCCCTCATCTGAACAATCAGTGGTGAGTAATTTATTAAAAACGTATAAAAATGCACCATATCATATCTGTTATAAATCAGATACTTTTACTGAAGACCTTGGAAGGTTGGAAAAAAAAGGTTTTATAAGGTTTGATGGTCCAAGCCCAGTATCGGTTTTGGGAGGAAAGAAAACGTGCTTTCTTTTTAATATGAATATTGGAATGATAGAATTATTGGAAAAAGGAAATTTTGAATAATGCAATAATATATAGATTTGGAAAAGGAATAAGAAAAAAGAATAATTTGTAATTTATCATCCAAGGTGTTACAATAAAGATGTTATGGCATCTTTATTTAAAATAGCCTTTCGGAATCTCCCTTTCATCTGCTTGCAAAATCAGATACCAAGAGATTTTGGGAGCCTATGGAAAGTTATGGAGGGAGAGATTTTGTCTGGATTTAAAATTATTACCAATACTACGGCGGATTTGCCGTTGGATTATGTGAAAGAAAACAATTTAGGCCTGACGGTTTTTAATTATACAATTAAGGGGGAAACCTACAGCAAAGGGCATGAATTGGACTGGAAGGAATTCTATGCGATGATGCGGGATGGAAATATGCCCACCACATCCCAGGTCAACCCCATGGAATACAGGGAGTACTTTGACGAATATTTAAAGGAAAATAAGGAATTGCTATACATCGGATTTTCTTCAGGCTTAAGCGGAAGCTATGGCAGCGCCTGCATTGCGGCGGATATGGAAATGGAAGAGCATCCGGGCTGCAGGATTCGAATTATTGATAGCCGATGCGCTTCCATGGGCGAAGGGCTGCTGGTACACAAGGCCGTGCAGCTTCAGAAAGAAGGGAAAAGCCTGGATGAGGCAGCCGAATGGCTGGAGGAAAATATACCTCATCTGGTGCATGTTTTCACGGTGGATGATTTAAACCACCTTTACCGGGGAGGAAGGGTCAGCAAGACGGCCGCCGTCATCGGAACGGTAGTAGGCATTAAACCGGTGCTCCATGTGGACGATGAGGGGCATCTGATTCCCATCAGCAAAGTCAGGGGGAGGAAGAAATCCCTGAATGCCCTGGTGGATTATATGGAAGAGAAGATGGGGAAATACAGGGAGCAGAACGATATTGTATTTATCAGCCATGGGGATGCCCTGGAGGATGCGGAGTTCGTGCGGGATAGAGTTAAAGAGCGTTTTGGCATCGACAGCTTCATGATAAACCATATTGGCCCTACTATTGGCGCCCATTCCGGACCGGGAACGATTGCACTGTTCTTTATGGGAGAATCCAGGTGATATTTTTATGGATGTGTTTGAAAAGCAGCTAATCCTTAATGCATGTATAGTACAGCATAAGAGCAAGGGCAAATCAATTTAATACAAGAAACAGCGTAAAAGCGCATGGAACAATAAATTGTAAACCATGCGTTTTTTATTTGCGGGGGATTTATAGGCTGGCGCGCCGACAAATTGCACAAAAGAAAGCCCTCAAAATATAGATTAAGAAAATCATTCCAATGGACTCTATGATTTGAACAAATATAAATTGGTCAAAATGTTTAGCCTTTTAGGTATAAAATATGACTGTTTCGTCAAAGTGATTAATGATAAAGTAGATATAACAAAAAACAAGTCATGGAGGTATGATATGAAAAGTATTTTTTCGAAGAAAACGACAGCATTATTGCTCGCCGCGGCGATGGCAGGAAGCCTGCTTTCCGGCTGCGGAAGCGGCAGCAGCGGAGGGAGTAAAAGCGGCAGTGCGGGGAGCAGCGAAGAAGCGTCCGCCCAGGCCGAGGGAGGTGGCAGCAAAGGCGGCGAAACGCTTACAGTAATGTGCGTAGGTACGGAAGCGGATTCCTACATAGATTATTATAATGCGGTTGCTGAAAAATTTTCAGAGAATAACGAATATGGCGTAACGGTTAAAATTGATTTTTATGAAAACGAACAGTATAAAACGAAGTTAACAACTTTGATGGCTTCCAATGCAGTGCCCGATATTTTCTTTACATGGGAATTATCTTATTTGCAGCCGTTTGTGGAAGGCGGCAAAGTAGTGGATATCACTTCCTACTTGGACGAAGATGAGGAATGGAAGAATTCCTTTGCGGATGGCACTTTGGATTTGGTAGCTTATGACGGGAAAAATTACGGCGTGCCTACCCAGAAGTCCTTATGCGTTATGTTTTATAACAAACAGATTTTTGAGGACAACGGAGTTGCGGTGCCCACTACCTATGAGGAATTCCTCAATGTATGCCAGACTTTGAAGGACAAAGGCATTACGCCCATGGCAATGTGCGGAACGGATGCATGGATTCCGGCCCAGTTCGTACAGCAAATAGCAGGGGGCATGGCTGGGGATAAGATGTTTAAAGATATCTGCGACGGCAACGAAAAATGGAATAACGCGACCCATGTCAAAGCCGCGCAGGAAGTGAAGGATATGGCGGACAAAGGGTATTTCCAGGACGGATATATCGGTATGGGGCCGGAAGAATCCAAAGAACAATTTTTTGCAGGAAAAACGGCAATGTATTTTATGGGAGCATGGGAAGCGGCCAATATAGAATTGAGCGATATCGGCGAAAATGCAGGGGCATTTGTCCTTCCGGCCTATGATGCGCAATACAACAATATTTCCGTAGGCTCCATAGATACAAGCTTCGCTGTTTCGGAAACATGCAAAAATAGGGATGCAGCGGTAGCGTTCCTCAAATATTGGACTTCTCAGGAAAGCGAAGATATGCTTTTATATGACTGCGGCAGAATTCCGGCAGGGAATTATGAAATCGACGAGTCCAAGCTTTCTTCCCTTATGACGGATATCCTTACGATTTCCAACTCCCAAGTAGGGTTGACACCCTGGTGGGATAGGCAGTTTGGCGCAGGGGAAGGCGTTGAATTCAATAATACCTGCGTGGCAGTGCTGGGCGGCGAGGACGCACAGATAGCGTTCGATGCTTTGCAGCAGTTTGCGGAGGACAATGCTGACAGATAAACGAACGCCGCCACGCTCCGCGAGCCGGCTTATCGTAAGAAAAAGAGAGGCGCTGTATGGGCTGCCTCTCTTTTAAAAACAGGGGGAATTCTAAAAACAGGAAAATATCAAGAAAATAAACAGGAGGGTTGCCATGAATAAGGTTCTTGGAAATAAGAAGAGCATTGCCGTTTTTGTTTTGCCGGCTTTTATCATATATGCTATTTTCGTCCTTGTGCCGATTGGATATAACATATACGTGAGCTTTCTGCAAACGGATTTAATGAGCCCCAGCAAGTTTGTAGGGGTGAAAAACTACATAAATTTATTTAAGGATAAAACTTTTACAGGGGCTTTGAGAAACAATATTCTTATGGTAATCGGTTCACTGATTGCTCATTTGCCGCTGGCGCTGTTATTCGGCAATATTTTGTTCCAGAAAATAAAAGGGAGCCATTTTTTCCAGACAGTGTTTTTCCTCCCCAGCGTTATCTGCGGCGTGGCGGTGGGCCTGACATGGACTTTTGTATATAATTCCGAGTTTGGGCTAATTAACAAGTTTCTGGAAATTATCGGCCTGGAGAGCCTGCAGCATGTCTGGCTGGCCGATAAAAATCTGGCGCTGTTTTGCATTATCGTTGTTGTTATGTGGCAGTTTGTAGGATACCATATGGTCATACAGATTGCGGCGATGAAAAATATCCCGCTTTCCTATTATGAAGCGGCGGAAATTGATGGGGCCAGCAAATGGGTGCAGTTTAAATCCATTACTTTTCCGCTGATTAAGCCGATTTTGAAGGTGGACGCTGTGCTGATTATTACCGGCTCTTTGAAATACTACGATTTGGTGGCAGTTATGACCGGCGGGGGGCCGAACCATGCAACGGAATTGATGTCCACTTATATGTTTTATCAGGGCTTCCGCACTTTAAAATATGGATATTCCGCGGCAATAGGCGTTATCCTGCTGATTTTGTGCATGTGTTCCGTGCTGCTGTCCAATTTCGTATTCCGCACGGAGCAGGTGGAGTTTTAAGGATTTTGGCAGATGGCGCTGTATTAAAAGGCGTCTGTATTCATAAATAAGTTGGCAACAAGGACTGGCAGGGAACAGCCTGCCCGGAAATGAGGTGAAGAATGAAAACATCTACCAAAGAAAGGGTTTTTCTTGTTCTTAAATATGTGATTCTTATTTTTTTTACAATTTTATGTTTGTATCCTTTGTTATGGCTGTTTTTGAGTTCTTTTAAAACTAACAGCGAACTTTATTCCAATCCATGGGGGCTTCCGGAAAGCTTCAGCCTGGCAAACTACATACAGGCTATAACGGAAGGACATATTTTGCAATATTTCGGAAATTCTGTTATCATTGCAGTATCGGCCGTTGTAATCGCGGTGCTGTTAAGCAGTATGGTTTCCTATGCGATTATGAGGATGCAGTGGAAGCTGTCAAAAGTGGCTCTGCAGGTTTTTCTTTTGGGAATGATGATTCCGGTATATGCTATGATTGTGCCGCTTTTTTCCATGTTTAATAAAATGCACCTTTTGAATACGCATTTGGCGGTAATTATCCCCCATATAGGAATCTCTTTTCCTATGGCTATCTTCATTATGAGCGGCTTTATGGGGGCTTTGCCGAAGGAAATGGAAGAAGCTGCTGTAATGGACGGGTGCAATATTTATCAGATTTTCTTTAAAATTATCATGCCGATTTCCCAGTCCTCCATCGTAACGGTAGCGGTAGTTACTTTTATCAATATTTGGAATGACTTGCTCCTGCCCCAGATTTTCCTGACGGACTCGTCAAAAATGACGCTGCCCGTGGGGCTGACGGAATTCCAGGGGCAGTATACAACCAACTATGTGGTGGAGATTGCGGCGGTAATCATTACTATTATACCGAGCATCATCGTATACATCTGGCTGCATAAACACATCATGGAAGGCATGGTGGCCGGGGCTGTCAAGGGGTGAAAGATAGATAAAAATGAAATTACTGATTGCTGACGATGAACAACGAATACGGAAAGGGCTGCTATCCCTCCCTTGGGAGAGCATTGGCATCCATGAAGTGTATCAGGCGGAAAACGGCATAGAAGCCATAGAGGTTCTGAAAAAAGAGAAGATAGATATTATCATCAGCGATATCAAGATGCCGGGGCTGACCGGGCTGGATTTGGCAGAACATATTAAAAAGTATGCCATGGACACGGCGGTAATCCTTTTGACCGGATTTTCCGATTTTGAATATGCACAAAGGGCGTTGCGCAATGAGGTGTTCGATTATATGCTAAAGCCGCTGCGCCCCAAGGACATTCTAAATACGGTGGAGAGGGTAAAGAAGCGGCTGGAACAGAAGCGGTATAAGGATATGGCCGTGCGGCAGTACGAGGCGGCCGCAGGCTCTTTGAACTTTGCGGAGCAGATGGATTGGAATTTCCGGGGGGTCAACAGGCAGGCCATGGATATTCTGCTGGATATGGCACAAAATTATGCCCAGGGCCTGTCGTTAAACTCCCTGGCGGAGAAATACCATTTTTCCGTTGGCTATCTGTCCAGGATGCTGAAAAAAGAGACGGGATACTCCTTCAGCATTATTTTGAACAGCATCCGCCTGGCGGCGGCTGTGGAACTTTTGATGCAGGAACATATGAAAGTCAGCATGATTGGTGAACAAATAGGGTTTCGGGACCAGAAGTATTTCGGGCAGGTATTTAAAAAGGCTTTTGGCTGCAGTCCGGCGGAATTCAGGAAGAAAGAAAATCTCAAGCATTATCGGATAAAGGAAATACTGGAAATGACGGAGGACGGGGAAACGTAAACCGCCCGCCAGCCTTTATCCGGCAGCTGCCGGGAAGGGGAGGCTTCATGAAGAATAAAATATCAGGCAGCATACGAGGGAAAATGATGTATATTTTCACCATATTAATTGGATTCATGGGAATAGGGCTGGTGGGCCTGTTCATGATGATATTTTGGTATGGGTATAGTTCCCTTTCCCAAACCTATCTGCAGGATGTAAACCGCCAGACGACAAACAACCTGGAAAACAATATACAGAAAATAGAGGATATCCATGTGCAGCTCCTTTCCAGCCAGACAATACAGAATCAGCTGCGCATCATCAATCAAATGGGGCTGGACAGCTATAGTTTGCAGCAATGCCAAAGACTTATCGAAAGGGAGCTGGCAGTGGAAGCCCTTTATGCTTCTTATGTAGTCTCTGTCAGCGTGATTTCTCTGGATGGAACGGAATCTTCGGTAAAAAAGATGGAAATTGGAGGTACCCTTTTTGGCTTTTCGGAAGAGGAGATTTACGAAGCAAATGGAACTACCCTTTGGGGGCTGGCCGGGGATGAGGGGAGGATTTGTTCGGCGAAAGCGATTTTGGATTTAAAAACGATGCAGCCCATTGGGTACATCAATATTATATATGAAAATTCATATTTCGGGGAAATTTTGAAGGACATTTCCCAGGAATATTCGGGGGCGTCTTATCTGGTGGATGAAAAAGGGGTCATTACCGTAACCAACAGGGAGGAATTTTTGGGGAAGAAATTTCCTTTGGATGTGGAATCTTTGCGGGAATTCGGAAAGGCAAGATATGACGTGCTGAGCAATACCCAGGCTTTTTACTATGTGGGCAGCAGGATGCCCAATGGCTGGGTTCTGGTGCAGACGGTCTCCACCAAGGAGTTTAACCGGAGGCTGGGGCTGTTTTTATGGTTTACCGTAGGGGTTGTATTGGTTGTTTTGGTCATCAGCTTTTTTTGCATCCGCCTGGCTACTTCCCGGATTACCCAGCCTACCCAGGAACTGCTCAAAAGCATGAAAACATTGGGCAAAGATGACAAATACCCAAGGGTAAAGGTAGTGACAAAAGACGAAATCGGTATGATTGGCACGGAATATAATAAGATGGCCGAAAATATCGAGACTTTAATCGAAAAAGTATATAAAATGGAATTGACCCAAAAGCAGGCGGAGCTGGAGTTTTTGCAGATGCAGATTAACCCCCATTTCCTCTATAACGCATTGGACACCATTAGCTGGATGGCCCTGGAAAAGGGGGATATGGATATTTCGGAAATGACCATAGCCCTGGCGGAACTGCTTCGGGCCACAATACAGAAAGAAAGCTTTATCTCTTTGGAAGAGGAAATGAAAACAGTGAAGGATTATCTGCTCATCCAGAAAGAGCGGTTTGGGGAAAAGGTTTCGGTACATTATGAAATCGACAGGGAAACGATGGAATGCCAGGTTCTCAATTTCATTTTGCAGCCTTTAATTGAAAACGCCATTATCCACGGGCTGGAACCCAAAATAGGGAAAGGGATGCTGAATATTTCCATTCAGATACAGAATGGCCGGTTATTTTTTGTCATAGAAGATGACGGCGTAGGGATGGATGAGAAGGAAATCCTTTTTCTCTATGAGAAATGCAGGGAAAATGACACGAAAAAGTCCATTGGGCTGAAAAATGTATACCGGCGGTTATTGCTATGCTATGGGGAAGGCAGCTGCCTTAGGATTGCAGGGGAGAAGGGGAAAGGAACGCGGATTAGTTTTTCCATTCCGGCGGTTTATTAAAACATAAGGACAGTTCGCGGAGCGTGCCGTCCGTTGTTAACATAAGGATGGCTGGCAAGCCTAGCATCCGTTGTTTTATTAATATAAAAAAAGAAAAGGAGGATTCGTATGAGAAAAAAACAGAATTTTCAATGGCCAGGAATGAGTCTTGGCACTTGCTATTATCCGGAGCATTGGGATAAGAGCCTTTGGAGGGAAGATTTGGAGCGGATGCTGGCCTGTGGGATAACAACCATCCGCATCGGGGAATTCGCCTGGAGCAAAGTAGAGCCCAGGGAAGGGGAATTTACTTATGAATTTTTTGATTCTTTTTTGGATGTGGTGAAGGAAACGCCCATGAAAGTGATTTTCGGCACGCCTACGGCCACGCCGCCGGCATGGCTGACCAACAAATATCCGGAGGTGTTAAACTGCAGGATGGACGGGGTAAAATTCCGCCATGGCATGCGCAGGCATTATAATTATAATTCTCCCGTCTACAGGGAACTTTGCGCAAAAATCGTGGAAAAATTCGGGGAGCATTATGCCAAACATCCCAATGTCATAGGATGGCAGATTGACAATGAAATCAATTGCGAAGTGGACGAATTTTATTCGGACAGCGATACTGCGGCTTTCCGGAGGTTTTTGCAGGGAAAATACGGAAACCTGGAGGAGCTGAATAAAGCCTGGGGGGCGGTATTCTGGAATCAGGAATATACGGACTGGGAGGAGGTTTATGTTCCACGCCCTACGATACATAATTCCACCAATCCTCATCAGACGCTGGATTACATCAGGTTCGTATCGGAAAGCGCCATCAGTTTCTGTAAGATGCAGAGCGATATCCTGAGAAAATATGTAAAAGAAGGGGATTTTATTACTACAAACGGCATGTTCCGAAATCTGGATAACCATAAAATGGTGGATGAAGCCTTGGATGTGTATACTTATGATTCTTATCCGAATTTCGCCTATTGTTTGTCGGAGGACCAGAAACATGCAAAGCATTTGAATGACAGAAGGTGGAGCGACAAGCTGGCCCAGGTGCGTTCGATTTGCCCTCATTTCGGGATTATGGAGCAGCAGTCGGGGGCAAACGGCTGGAATACAAGGATGGAAGCGCCGGCGCCAAAGCCGGGGCAGATGATGCTTTGGGCGATGCAGAGCATTGCCCATGGGGCGGATTATGTCAGCTTTTTCCGGTGGCGGACATGTACGATGGGAACGGAGATTTACTGGCATGGGATTTTGGATTATGACAACAGGGATAACCGGAAGCTGGAAGAAATAGGACGGATATATAAGAGGGTACGAGCCATTGAAAATACGGCGGGCGCCGATTATAAAGCAGCTTTTGGCGTGGTTTCGGATTATAGCAATATTTGGGATTCCCAGGTGGACGTATGGCATCAAAGGCTGGTCTGGGCGAGCGGAGAGGAAATTTTTACCGCTTCCCAATTGCAGCATACGCCTATGGACTATGTATATCTGTTGGAGGAGACGGAGGCCTGTGAACTGGCCAAGTATCCGGTGCTGATTTATCCGCATGGCTTTTTGCTGTCGGAAAAGAAGGCGGCGCTGCTGAAGGAATATGTGGAGCAGGGCGGATGTTTAATTCTGGGGGCCAGGACTGGGCTGAAGGATGAAAACGGAAAATGTGTGATGACGCCGATGCCCGGGCTCCTGGCAGAACTTACAGGAAGCGACGTGAAGGAATTTACTTTTGTGGGCCCTGCTGACGATGAGGTTCCCATGGAGTGGAACGGCAGTTTGGTGGAAACGGGGATTTTCCACGATATCCTGGATGCCGTTGGCAAGAATGCAAAGGTGCTGGCCAGATATACTTCTGATTATTATGCGGGAAAGCCGGCCTTAATCGAAAACGTTTATGGAAAAGGGAAGGTGCTGCATTTCGGCGGCACGTTCACTAGGGAGAATGTAAAGGCGTTTATGGCTTATACAGGAATCCTGGAGCCTTGGGGAGAAGTGATAGAGGCCCCGGAAGGCTGTGAAATCAGCGTCAAGGAAAAAGGAGGGGAAACTTATCTGTTTGTATTGAATTATCTGGCAGAAGAGCAGGAAATATGCTTAAAAGCGCCTTGCGAAGATATGGATACCAAGGAGACGGCGCAGGGGAAAGTGGTGCTTTCGGCTTATGAGACGAAGGTGTACCGGGCAGTGAAGCAGGCTTAGGATGAAGCAGGATTAGAATGATAAAGGGAAGGACTTGAGCTGGGATGAGGCAGTTCAAGTCCTTTTTTTGATTAAGGATTATATTAAATAAAAAGGAAAATATACTTGAAATTATTATAATTTGAAGTATAATATTTCTAAAGGAGATATAAAAATATGTCTATTAGCAGGAAGCCATTTATAAACAGACGGGAAGAGCTGTCCTTTTTGGAAAAGGAATACCGGCGTGAGAGTTCATCGCTGGTGATCCTTTATGGGAGAAGAAGAGTGGGGAAAACAGCGCTGGCAGGCGAGTTTATGAAGGATAAGCGGGCAGCGTATTTCTTGGCTACGGAAGAAAATGAGGCACAGAACAGGTTTGCCTTTCAAAATATAATAGCGGAACAGATAGGCAATGAACTGTTAATGAATGCCAGAGTAGATGGGTGGGATATCATTTTTAAAGTTTGGATGGAAACTGCCGGCAATGAAAAAAAACTGATGGTAATAGATGAATTCCAATATCTTGGAAAGGCCAACCATGCATTCCCTTCCGTATTTCAAAAAATATGGGATACGATGCTTAAGGAAAAGAATGTTATGGTAATTCTCTGCGGTTCATTGATATCTATGATGGAGAGCCAGACCCTGGCATATTCCAGCCCTTTATATGGGCGCAGAACGGGGCAGATAAAGCTAAAGCAGATTCCGTTTTGCCATTACCATGAATTTTTCCCCAATAAAAGCGAGAAGGAATTGATTGCATTTTATGCAGTAACGGGAGGAGTGCCGAAATATATCGAATTATTTTACGATTTCGAAGATATTTATGCGGCAATAGAAAATAATGTGCTGTCAAAATCCAGCTTTTTGTATGATGAACCGAATTTTTTGCTGCAAAGGGAAGTGGGAGAGGTAGGAAGCTATTTTTCCGTAATAAAAACAATTGCTGCGGGAAACCGAAAACTTTCGAAAATAGCAACGGCTTTAGAGTTAAAGCAAACAGGATTGACCAAGTATTTGAAAACTTTGATAAACCTGGATATTTTGGAGCGGGAAGTTCCGGTTACGGAGGATAATCCGGAGACGAGCAAAAAAGGGCTGTACAAAATAAAAGATAATTTTATGCTGTTTTGGTTTAAGTTCATTTTCCCCAACCTGAGCTATATTGAATCAGGGCATGGGGAACTGGCGATGAAAAAGATAAGGAATAACCTTGTGGATTCCCATATTGCCTACGTATATGAGGATATTTGCATGGAGAAAATGTGGGAGCTTAATGCCTGCGGCACATGGGGATTTCATTTTGATAAAGTTGGCAGATGGTGGAACGGTAATAATGAAATAGATATAGTGGCGATTGATAGAAGCAGCAATAACATCATTTTTGGCGAGTGCAAGTATTGGCTCAACGAGGTAGGAATTGATGTCCTAAACGCCCTGGAGCGGAAAACAGGACAGGTGGAATGGAAGCGCGGCATGAGAAAGGAATATTTTGTCCTGTTTGCGGTGAATGGATTTACCGATGAGCTGATGGAGCTTGCGAGGGAAAGGGATGATTTGGTTTTGGTAAATTGAAACCCTTGCGGCGGGGATATTGGCTTTTGGGAAGCGGCTTCATTTCCCTTTGCAATTTCTAATATGCGCCTTCAATTTTTTCATAGCCCAGTCATAATGGCTGGATGTAACGCTGACAAAATATGACCCTAGCGCGCTGCCGCCAACCCATTGGTATACGCCTTTTGTGAATAGTTCTTCATTGGAAAATGTTTCCGCCAGACATAGAACTTCATTGTGGGTTTTTTCAACCATTTCCCTGGCTTCTTCCAATGAGGTGTTTTGATGCTTTTTCCAGAATTCCACGTTCATATCGCCATATGTTTTCCAATTGTACGGCTCTGGAATGAACGGCTGCGGTTCCTCGTCCAGGTTGGAATGCACCCAGCTTAGCAAAAGCTGATGCCATTCATATAAATGAATTAAAACATCCCGGAGGTTTTTATCCCTTTTCCAATGTGCCTCTTTCTTTTTTTCATCATCAGCAAAGTCAAACGGCGTGGATAATTCTTTTTCTGTTAATCCGGAAATAAGAGTATTTAATTTCTTGTAATTGTCGGTTGCGGCGACCATTAAGCCCGCCATGCGTCCACGGGCATATGGGCGGTGGCGATTAAGTCACCATTTTCCCGATGCTCAATCTGGGTTTCATCGAATTCATCATAAACGCGGTAGGCCATTTCTTTTGAAAACAGCAGGACTATCCGGGGATATGGCTGTTGCAGGCTGTTTTCCGGCTCCGGATATGGCTTGGGAACAAAGGCTTGCTCCAATTGCTCCAACCTTATAATTCGATTCAATTTGAACATACGGAAATCCTGCTTTTCCAGGCAGAATGCCTTCAAATACCATTCCTTTGATTTATAGGATAGTTTTAATGGCTGGACGGTGCGTTCGCTTCTTTCGCCATTGGTGTTTTCGTAAACTATTTTTATTTCCCGATGACGAATAACCGCATCTTTTAGCGCTTCGAATTTTTCGTTATCATAAGTGGACTTTCCCCAGCGGGAAAAATCCACTTCAAGCCAATCGCCCATGTCCAAATGGAAAAGCGCGGATAACTTTGTCAGTGTCTCTTTGCTGGAAGTATAGCCTGTGGCAGATATGCTTTGCAGTGCCGCTAATAGTTCCTGCTTTTCATTTTCCGATAATAAAGCTTTGTCCAGGACGAAATCATGCAATAAATATATTCCGCCATTTCTTCCCGGTTCAGCATAGACTGGAATACCAGCGCCGCTCAATGCTTCTATGTCGCGGTAGATTGTCCTGGGAGAAACTTCAAATTTGGCGGCCAATTCAGGGGCAGTTGCATTACCTTTGTCCAAAAGATAGTATAAAATTTTGAATAAACGGCTGTCTGACATTGTTTCCTCCATTCAAAAAAGATTTTATGGTAGCTAAACTATTACAAGCATACCATAAAAAACCAGACATGGCTTGACAAGTTTTGGCATTTCTTATGGGATGGCAAAAAACAAAAAGGGCCGGCACCGAAATGGACGGGCGGCCCTTGAAATAAATATGATATTCTTATGATTTGCACCGGTCAAATTCAGGATTGAAGGCGTAGAAGTTCTTGGAATCCAGTTTATCCTGTACAATGCGCAACGCTTCGCCGAAACGGGAGGATTGAAGTAAATTTATCTGTTGATTTTCTGCATTTTCCTGATAATGGATTGCCAATACATGCGGTCTTTTAAGACCCGGATTACCGTAATGGTGGAATCCTCCACAACAAAGAAAATTAAATATGTACTGTAAGGCTTGAAATAAACGCTTAATCCTTCAATCACATATCCCGTAGCTTCATAGCCTTTGGGGAAGGAATCCAATTCTTTAATTGCCTTCTTTATCTTCTTTGAAAAGTTTTCCGCATATTCCCG
The DNA here is from genome assembly GCA_021769135.1 of Lachnospiraceae bacterium. Taxonomy (GTDB): domain Bacteria; phylum Bacillota; class Clostridia; order Lachnospirales; family Lachnospiraceae; genus Kineothrix. Next base: position 32,615 of record JAETTM010000014.1, read on the forward strand.
ATATTTGAAGGTGTCGAGAATATACTTTTTTGTGGATTTAATATCCAAGAGAGCATCTTTGGATATTACGATTTTATATTTCTTTGGTTTATCTGGCATTATATTTTGTCAATTTCCTCCCATGCTTCATCAATCGTATAAACATCGCCTTTTTTCAGACTTTCTATTCCTTTAGAGAGTTCGTCATATAACGCGCCTATGGCTGCTTTTTCGGAATATTCAGTTTTAAGGATTTCCTGATTTCTGATTGCCTGTGCTGCAGGTGCCATAGTATCACTTCCTTTCGGTTGTTTTCTTTATTATACATTATACGGTATTTAGTATTGGCTTATCAACAGATTTTTATTAAATTTTCCTCAAAACTGTGTGTCTTAGACTTTCGTGATTAATTGTTAAATGTTCCATGTGATTTCAATGTTTCCGTCTGCAATGCGAATAACTTTGATAAGCGTATCAACTACCGCCTGTCTGTCCTCGAAAGAGAGCGTTTCCCATGTTTTCACATGATTGGTTATCTGCTTCAATCTGCCCTCTGTGTCTGTGACATTTTCCGTAACGATTTCTTCCTGCAAGGCTTTCCGCTCTGCGTCCAGTTCTGATACTTTTTCGTCTATGTACTTCATCAGAACGCCGCTTGCCCCGGGCACTTTGGAGAGAAGCTCTTCGATTTCTTCCTCAATCTGTGTCAGACGGATTTTTTTCGTCATGTGCGATTGTTCTTCTCCTGTGTCAGATAGGCAGGAGAGTTTTTGAAATTCTGACAGTCTTTCCTTGATTGCACCAAGCATATATTCTTCCAAAACATCCGCGTAAATCGTACAGCCTGCCCCGGTACAGTTGCTTCCGCGGCTTCCCGACTGGCTGCAAACAAAGTAACGTCCCCACTTTGTCTTTGCCTTGCGGATTGTCAGCGCATAACCGCACTTTCCACATTTTGCTTTGCCTACAAGCCATGAATTTTTCGGTTTGCAGGTCTTTGTGGACTGTCGGTTATTTAGACACCGTATGCGGCAGGCTAACCATGTCTTAGAGGGGATAAAACCCTTATGCGGCGCAAGCACAATCTCTTTATTGGACAGGTCACTCTGCTTTCTTGAAGTGGAAACCGTACCTTTGTAGAGATAGCAAGCATTGTAACCTGTAAAATCACTTGCCAGATTATAGATGTTAGCGCCTTGACTTTGGAAAAACTGATACACATCAATATCGGCTTGCACATACACGGGATTGCGGAGCATTTCACTGATACGGGCAGTACTCCAGTTTGCGCCACGCAGATTTTTAATCTGGTGTTCGTTCAAGTACCGCACAATATCTCCGAGGGAATTGTCAGTGTCCGCATACATGGAGTAAATCAGCTTTAACTGTTCGCTTTCCTCCGGGACTTCCTCATACATGGAAGTGCGCACATTGTCAATGACCGTGCTTGTCAGACGGTAGCCGTAGGGAATACGCCCACCCATATAAAAGCCACGCTTGCACCGTGCATAGTAAGCGTCCGTTACACGTTTCTGTATCGTTTCTCGTTCCAGTTGAGCGAACACGATACAGATATTTAACATCGCCCTGCCGATCGGGGTGGACGTGTCAAACTTTTCCGTGGAAGAAACAAACTCCACATGATATTTCTGAAATATCTCCATCATGTTTGCAAAATCCAAAATGGAACGGCTGATACGGTCGAGTTTGTAGACAATAACCCGTTTGATTTTTTCTGCACGAATATCATTCATCATTTTTTCAAAGCCGGGACGGTTGGTGTCCTTGCCCGAAAAACCTTTGTCCGTATATTCAATGCAGGCTTCCCCGTGGGTTTCGTATCTGCAATACTCAAGCTGGCTTTCCACGGATATGCTGTCCTTTTTTTCGATTGACTGTCTTGCATATAATGCGTCGTACATTTTATCTACCTCCTAAAACGTAAGACGCATATCCACAAAACGATCATATCGTTTCAATGATTGTTTTGCAAGGGACTTACGCATATTTTTTAAAAATCTGATAGAGCCGTGCCCCGATTTCCTGTCGGGTTTCCTGCTCTGATTTTTTTTGAAAGGCGGGGTAGATGTTGGTAACGGTCAGCCTCATTTTATCTTTGCGTATCTGGGTATCGGGTGTAGGAGAGTTATTAGTTTTTGACATAAACTTTCTCCTTTGACGGTTTCCCTAAATTTTATGAGAAGTGGCAAGTACACTATACGGGAATAGTATAAAGTGGTTCTTGTTGCTTCTTTTAGTGTGAAAGTCGAAGTACACAGCTTTAAGGGGCGTGTGGGTATGCGTCTTAATGATTGTATTTTTTGTGGTTTCATTTACTGCAATCTTCCCGGTTTGCTTCGCCGAACCTCTGGAAATGCACGATTTCCCTTGCGCGCAGGAAGCGGATAGGGTCGCAGATTTCCTGGTCATGGACGAGGCGAAGGATATTGTCATAGGTGGTGCGGGCTTTTTGCTCTGCTGCCATATCCTCTGTCAAATCCGTAATTGCATCCCCCTTCGACTGGAAGACGCAGGCATTAAAGGGAGTGCCGCCCGCGGCCTGGGGCCAAAGGGCCAGCGTATGGTCCACGTAATATTTATCGAATCCCGATTTTTCGATTTCATCCATAGAAAGGTCTTTCGTCAGCTGGTAAACGATGGCCGAAATCATCTCCATATGGGCTAATTCTTCTGTACCGATGTCCGTTAACAGCCCGGCAACTTCGTTATAGGGCATGGTATAACGTTGAGAAAGATAACGCATGGAAGCGGCCAATTCGCCGTCCGGCCCGCCGAACTGGCTGATGATTACCTGGGCGAGTTTGGCATTGGGCTGCGTAATTTTTACCGGAAACTGTAACCTTTTTTCATAATTCCACATATCTTAACATCCTCCTTCCCAGGGCATAGGCTGCAGCGCCCATTTCCATTCTTTGCTGCAAGTATCGGCAACGGACAGGGAGAGCGGCCCAAACTTTACAGCATAGTCGCGCATCATCTGGTTTTTCATGCGCATATAATGGTTGAAGTATTCCATTGCCTCACGGTCGAAAGGGTGGGTGTCCAGATATTCTGTCATTTCTACCGTTACAAAATCCACAATTCCGATATTGCGGAGCATGTTTTCCTGTTCCGTGTTCATTTTATAGCTCATTGCACGCATCTCCTTCCTGTAAAAGGTTTGGTCAGTTCGGGGAAGATAGTGCCGGTACAATAGGCTTTATCCAAGTCTTCATATATTTGTGTAAGATGCTGCCAGGGCACATAGGCCATAGCCAGCGGGAAACGGTCAAAATATTCGTTGAAATTATAATCCTGCATAATTCTCCTTTCATAGATTCTGAATATTTCTAATATAATATATGATGGCTGTTTTCGGGCGTGTTTGTATTTTCATTTTTTTTATACAAATCAAACATTTGGGATTATCCTCCCGGAAATCAATTTTCGTGGGTTATCCGCATCCCATATTGACATTCCAAATATCAAATTTTATAATTTATCTGTATTGCATAACGGCAGCAAGCGTAAAGCATGTGCAAAACGGAGGGAAAAATGACACTTTATGACGGAGAAAAAGGCGGTGTTTATGAAGTAAATGGGGTATATGTGGAAGAACCCATTACGAGAAGGCTTCAGGCACTGGGCCTAAATGACGGAACGAAAGTAAAAATTTTAAACCGCAAAAAAGGCGGGGCATTGATTATCCAGGTGAGGGGAACCAGGCTTGCTCTGGGAAAGCATATAGCCTCCGGCATTGAGATAAAAGAGGGGGGTAAAAATGATTGACAGGGAAATGTTAGATAAGGATAAAACGGTTCATGTGGCGTTTGTAGGGAATCCGAACTGTGGGAAGACCACATTATTCAACGCCATTACCGGCTCGAAACTAAAGGTGGCCAATTGGCCAGGGGTAACGGTGGAGAGGATGGAAGGGGAGGCGGAATACGAAGGGTTTCATTTGACTTTGGTGGATACGCCGGGGATTTACTCCCTGACCAGTTATACAATTGAAGAAAAGGTAACCAGGCAATGCGTAATGGATGACGACATCGAGGTGATTGTGAACATTGTGGATGCCTCTTCCCTGGAAAGGAACCTTTATCTGACGATGCAGCTGCTGGAATTGGGCAAGCCCATAGTGCTGGCCTTGAATATGATGGATATTGTACAGGAACGGGGGATGGAAATCGATTTGCACCGTTTGCCGGAGCTGCTTGGGGATATCCCTGTAGTTCCCGTTTCCGCAGCCAAGAGGACTGGTTTGGATATTTTGCTGCATGCGGTAGTGCATCACTATGAAGAAGGTTCGAAAGGCTGCGTGTTGAATTATGGGGAAGTGATAGAAGAGAAGCTGGCCAAGCTGGAAGTGATGATGCAGGCCCATTATCCTACCCATTCTTCGGTGAGATGGCATGCCATCAAACTGTTGGAGGATGATGAAGAAGTCATGGAAGAGCACCCCATTTCCGTCACCAATGTGGTGGACCGGAGCTACGAAAAAGAAATTATACAGGCAAAATATGCTTATATAGAAAATATTGTAAATGAAACTTTGTTCCATAAAGCGAAAAAGAAGGAGAGGACGGATAAAGTGGACGAACTGCTCACCCATCCTGTCTGGGGCGTTCCCATGTTTCTGCTGATTATGGGATTTGTTTTTTTCCTTACGTTTACAGTGGGGGATTTCTTGAAAGGCTATTTTGAAGTGGGCTTGAATGTTATTTCGGAAGGCGTTACCGGCTTCTTGGTTTCCCTACACGTGGCGGGCTGGCTGCAGTCATTGATTGTGGACGGCATTATTTCCGGGGTAGGGGGGATACTCACTTTTATCCCCAATATTTTTATACTGTTCTTGGCGCTGGCTATTCTGGAGGACAGCGGCTATATGTCCAGGGTGGCGTACGTAATGGACAATATTATGGGAAAGGTAGGGCTTTCGGGAAAAGCATTTCTTCCCATGATTTTAGGGTTCGGCTGCACCGTGCCGGCGATTATGGCGACGCGCGCCTTGGAAACGGAGCATGACAGGAGGAAAACGATGATTGTTACCCCTTTCATGTCCTGTTCCGCCAGGCTTCCTATTTATGTATTGTTTTCGGATATGTTCTTCCCGGAATGTGCAGCAGCGGTTGCTTTTTCCATGTATGTGATTGGGATGGGGATAGCCATCCTGGTTGCAAAGATAATCCATAAGGCGGAAAAGGGGAAGGAAAATAACTCCCTTCTCATTGAACTGCCGGAATATAAAAGGCCGAATCCCCGGACTATCCGGATTTATGTATGGAATAAACTGAAGGATTATTTATCCAAGGCCGGGACTACTATTTTCATCGCTTCCATTATTATCTGGTTTGTGCTGAACTTCGGCACTGGAGGCATGGTGGAGGAACCATCGGAAAGCTTTGGGGCGGCTATCGGCCGTTTCCTTGTGCCGCTGCTCGTGCCTGCGGGCCTGAATATGTGGCAGATTGTAGTCGCGCTTATTTCCGGCATTTCGGCAAAAGAAGTAGTGGTTTCCAGTTTCGCGGTACTCTTCGGGGTGGCGAACGCCAATTCCCAAGCCGGGATGCAGGCGATTGTCCGGAATATCCAAAGCATAAACCCCGGCTTTGGGCCGTTAAATGCTTTTTCCCTTATGCTTTTCTGCCTGCTGTATGTTCCCTGCATTGCCACGGTGGCTACCATCAAAAAGGAAAGCAATTCCTGGAAATTTACCTTGGGGATGATTGTTTTCCAGCTGATATTTGCATGGACGGTTTCGGTTATAGTTTTCCAGCTGGGAAGCCTTTTTCTGTAAATCCATGTTTTGCGCACTTTGTCGAGGGCCATCTGTGGGCAGGGCTTTTGACGCCGTCTATACAGGGGAGGAAACGGTATTTTGTATGGGAAAAGTTTTTTTCCTTGATTTCTTGCTTCTTTTGTGTAAGAATAATAGAAAAGTATTCTGATAAATAATTAACAATCTTGTTTTTATTTACTTTTGCGGAGGAAGAAAGGAGCATTGGAGCAATGAGAGGTATTGATACACAAGTCCGAAAGATACGCAGGCGCATATTTAAGGAAGTTGCAAATCTTGCCTACACTTCGGAAGATTTAATCAACGATGTGGAAGCATTGCCTTATAAGATAGTAGATTACGATGAATCCCAGTATGGCAATATTTACAGGGAGCGGGCCATTATCAGGGAACGTATCCGCCTTGCCATGGGGCTCTCCCTAAGGCCGGAAAACGCGCCGGTGCATGTGACGCAGGGGCTGGCGGAAAGCAATATAGATGAAAAATATTATGAACCGCCGTTAATGCAGGTAATCCCTTCCGCATGCAATGCCTGCCCGGAGAACCGTTATGAAGTGACGGACAGATGTATGGGCTGTGTCGCCCATCCATGCCGGGAAGTATGCCCCAGGGGGGCCATTTCCATGAAGGACGGCAAATCAATAATTGACCAGGAAAAATGCATCAAGTGCGGGAAATGCAAGACCATTTGCCCTTACGATGCCATTTCCCATCAGGTGAGGCCATGCCTTTCGGCCTGCGGGGTGAATGCCATCAAAAATGACGAAAAGGGCAGGGCGGTAATCGATACGGATTTGTGTGTTTCCTGCGGACAGTGCATGGTGAACTGCCCTTTCGGCGCTATTGCGGATAAATCGCAGATTTTCCAGTTGATTCGCGCCATGCAGTCGGGGAGGAAAATTATTGCCCAGGTGGCCCCCGCATTTGTAGGGCAGTTTGGGAAAAATGTAACGCCGGATATGATAAAGACGGCATTAAAGGAACTGGGGTTTTTTGATGTTTACGAAACGGCAATCGGCGCCGATATGGGGGCTATGGCGGAAGCGGAGCATTATGTCCATTCGGTGGCCACGAAGGAACTGCCTTTCCTGTTGACATCCTGCTGCCCGTCATGGTCAGTATTGGCGAAGAAGTTTTTCCCGGAAACTATTGACAAGATATCCAACGCTTTAACGCCCATGGTGGCCACCGCCCGCAAGATAAAAGAAGACCATCCGGATGCCAGCGTAGTCTTCATCGGCCCGTGTGCTTCCAAGAAGCTGGAAGCTTCCAGGCGAACCATTCGTTCCGATGTGGATTTTGTCATTACTTTTGAAGAACTGGCGGGGATGTTTGAAGCGAAAGGGATTGACTTGGAAAAGGTCAGCGCAGAGGCAAAGATGGAAGATGCCACCGGCGCAGGCCGCGGATATGGTGTGGCGGGGGGCGTTGCCAATGCCATCGAAGAGTGCATACGGGAATATTACCCGGATGTGGATGTGAATATAGAGCATGCGGAAAGCCTTACGGAATGTAAGAAAATACTTATGCTGGCCAAGGCGGGAAAAAAGAACGGATGCCTGATTGAAGGGATGGCATGCCCCGGCGGCTGCGTGGCGGGCGCGGGAACTAACATACCGATTCCTCAGGCAACAAAAGAAGTGGCGGGCTTTAAGGCTGCGGCAGCGAAGAAAATACCCGAAATGGAAACGGGGAAAGGAATGGAGAAATAGATGACAAGAATAAGGACAAGATATGCTCCCAGCCCTACTGGGCGCATGCATGTAGGCAATTTAAGGACAGCCCTCTATGCCTATCTGATAGCGAAGCATGAGGGAGGGGATTTTATCCTGCGCATAGAGGACACCGACCAGGAGAGGTATGTGGAGGGTGCGGTAGACATTATATACCGCACTTTGGAAAAAACGGGTTTGATTCATGACGAAGGGCCGGACAGGGATAAAGGGGTAGGGCCTTATGTCCAAAGCGAGCGGCAGGCAAAAGGAATTTATTTAGAATACGCCAAGAAGCTTATTGATAAAGGAGAAGCTTATTATTGCTTCTGCGATAAAGAAAGGCTGGCAACCTTGAACCGCACTGTAGCGGGCAAAGAAATCAATGTGTATGATAAACATTGCCTCCATTTATCCAAAGAAGAGGTGGAAGAGAAGCTTGCTTCCGGCATCCCTTATGTAATTCGCCAGAACAACCCTACGGAAGGAACTACCACTTTCCAGGACGAGATATACGGGGATATAACGGTGGATAACGCCGAGCTGGATGATATGATACTGATTAAATCAGACGGTTATCCCACCTATAATTTTGCAAATGTAGTGGATGACCATCTGATGGGAATCACCCATGTGGTGAGGGGGAATGAATACCTTTCCTCTTCCCCTAAGTATAACAGGTTATATGAAGCCTTTGGATGGGAAGTGCCGATATATGTGCATTGCCCTTTGATTACCGATGAAGAGCATCATAAGCTTTCCAAGCGCTGCGGGCATTCCTCCTATGAGGATTTGATTGAACAGGGATTTTTGTCCGAAGCGGTGGTGAATTTTGTAGCCCTCCTGGGCTGGAGCCCGGAAGGGAACGAGGAAATATTTTCCCTGGAAGAGCTCGTAAAAATTTTTGATTACCGCCATATCTCCAAATCCCCGGCGGTGTTCGATTTTACAAAGCTAAAATGGATGAACGGGGAATATTTGAAGGCGATGGACTTTGACCGTTTCTATGCCATGGCGGAGCCTTATCTGAAAGAAGCCATCACAAAGGACTTGAACCTTAAGAAAATAGCTGAAATGGTTAAGACGCGTATCGAAGTATTCCCCGATATTAAGGAGATGGTGGACTTTTTCCAGGAACTGCCGGTTTACGATGCCGCCATGTATACCCATAAGAAAATGAAAACGACGGCGGCTTCTTCCCTGGAGGTGCTGGAAGAACTTCTGCCCCGTATTGAAGCCCAGGAAGGATTCGACAACGATTCCCTGTATCGGATGCTGGTATCCTACGTGGAAGAGAAGGGATGTAAAAACGGCTATGCGATGTGGCCAATCCGCACAGCGGTATCCGGCAAACAGATGACGCCTGCCGGGGCTACGGAAATTATGGAAATCCTGGGTAAAGAGGAATCCATAAGCAGAATAAAGAAAGGCATCGAGCTGTTAAAGGCTGCCTGCGGATAAAATATGGATGACAAGCAAAGGGCGGGGGAGGCTTCCCCCGCACAGAAAAAAGCGATAGAGCATGCTTATGGCCCTATGCAGGTATTGGCCGGGCCGGGGGCAGGCAAAACTTATCTGGTTATTCGGCGGATTCGTCATCTGATCTGCCATCATGGGATATCTCCCGAAAAAATCCTCGTTATTACTTTTACAAAAGCGGCGGCCCTGGAAATGCAGCAGCGGTTTGCCGATTTGACAAAAGGAGGCTATCCGGAGGTGAACTTCGGCACCTTCCACGCTGTGTTTTACCATATTTTGAACAGTTCGGGAAAAGGCGGAAAAAAATATCAGCCCATTTCAGCCAAAGAAAAAAACGAACTGTTGCAGCATAGCCTGGCGGTATGCGGTATTGAGGAAGTGGACAGGGATACGATGGAGCAATTGTTTAAAGCGATTAGCGCCAGGAAAAACAGGGATGAATACGAAGGGGACCGGTACCCGCAAACCCCTTTAGTCATAAAAGACCGTTTCCCTTCCATTTTCGAAGAATATTGCCGGGTTATGAACGAAAGGAACCGGCTGGATTTTGACGATATGATTATCCTATGCCATAAAATGCTGTCTGGCAACCGGGATATTTTATCATATTGGCAAAACAGGTATTCCCATATTCTGGTGGATGAATTCCAGGATATCAGCCCGCTCCAATACCAAATTTTAAAAAAGCTTGCAGCGCCTCGGAATCATCTTTTTACCGTGGGGGATGATGACCAGTCGATTTACGGTTTTCGGGGGGCCGGGCCCAAGGTAATGCAGCAGTTTATGCGGGATTATCCGGAAGCGTCTCAGGTCTGTTTGGATATCAATTACCGTTGCCGGGGAAACATCGTCCGGGCAGCCTCTTTGCTGATTGGAGAAAATAAGGAACGATTTCCCAAGGCCCTGAGGGCAGCCAGGGAAGGCGGGGAGGCGGTAAAGCTTTGCACTTTTGGGTCATGGGAGGAGGAAGCCGGGTATCTGGCCGGAACTTTAAAGGAAATGTCCCCCATAGAGCAAGGGAAAACGGCCCTTATCTATCGGACCAATGCCCAGGCGGACGGTTTTGCAAGGCTTTTCTTTCAAGAGGGAATCCGGTTCCATGTACATGGGAAAACCGAGGATTTGTGGGAGCATCCCGTCTGCAAAGACTTTCTGGCATATCTGCGTTTGGCCAAGGATATCTCTGAAACCGGAAGCGGACGGAGGGCCGACTTGTTTCGGATTATGAATAGGCCTTGCCGTTATATTCACCGGCAGGCGGCGGAGGACGTTTCGGTGGATGAAGGGAAGCTTCTGGAATATTATGAGAATGTTCCCTATATGCAAAACCGGATAAGGAAGCTTTGGGGAGATTTGAAGCGGATAAATGCCTTAAGGCCTTATCTGGCTTTGGATTATATTAGAAAGTCGGTAGGATATGACGCTTATTTGACGGGAAAAAGGGACGGGGCAGGAACATGGATGGAAACTGCCGGGCGTGTACAGGAAATAATCCGGGGATTCGCCTCTTTCGACGAATGGGAGGCCTACATGGAAAAATGCAAAGAGCAAAGGACGGCGGAAGGGGTAGATGAAAAAGGGGGAGTCGCTTTCATTACCATGCATAGCGCAAAGGGGTTGGAATATGATGCCGTTTTTATTCCCGATGCCAATGCCAAAGTGATTCCCCACAGCAAGGCGGTATCGCCCGGACAGCTGGAAGAAGAGCGGCGGCTTTTCTATGTGGCTATGACAAGGGCCAAAGAAAGGCTGGAAATCCTTACCTTTGGCCAACCGTCCCGCTTTTTGGAAAAGCTAAAGAATTCGCCGGATATTTTGCTTCTCAATCATCTACAAGCTCATCAAATTCAGCATTGTCCAGATACTCGTCAAAAGCATCAGCAACTATTTCATATTCCTCATCATCTTCAATAAATTCCAGTACAGGCTCCGCGTTTACATCGTTTTCATCTTCATAATAACGGTAAAACCAGACTTCGCCGTCATCGTTTTCCCCATTTTCATCCAAAGGGAGAAGGACGATATAATCCTTGCCTTGGCATTCCAGAATTGTGATAATGGCGCAGACCACATGGGAACCGTCATCCAGATCCAGTTCCACGGTCATTTCTTCATCCTCTGCGCCGTCCGAGTGAAATGAATTCATATTGTGCATAAAAACTCCTTTCCGTTGTGTATTAAATATATTTCCTTTTCATTGTACTAGCGGAAAGAATAATAATCAATAAATAATCAATAAATTTTATGTATTTTTAGACAGAAAAAAGATTTTATGCTATAATATATAAAATTCGGCTTTTTTGCCATAGAAGAATTTGGGGATTGGCCGGGAACTGCAGCCATAAAGAGATAAGATAACCGCGGCAGTTATGCACCAATGAAATGAAAAAAGCAAAAGCTGGGCAAGAATGGGGGTTTATAGATGTACACAATGGATAGCAGGCAGAAAAACAAACCGTACCCGTTAGGCGTAATGACAGAATGCGATAATACCTATTTCTCTGTAGTGATGAAGAATGGAAAGGATTGTGGAATTATTCTGTATGATAAAAAAACTGGGAGGGAGAAAAAGCTTCCTTTTCATGCGCGGAACAAATTCGGCTCTATTTATAGCATGGCAATAAAAGATTTGGATATCAAGCGCTATGCATATAATTTTTACGATGGGGAAAATGTATTTACAGACCCTTATGCGAAGAGCATCCATGGGCATGAGAAGTGGGGCAGGCGGGAGAAAATGCTGAAGGGCGGATTCCTGGATGAGGATTATGCATGGGAGGATGATGAGCCTTTGAAAATCCCGTATGAAGAGAGTTTTTTATATTGCCTGAATGTGCGTGCCTTTACCAAGCACAAAACTTCCGGTGTGGCCCATAAAGGGACTTTCCGGGGCATTATAGAAAAGATTCCGCATTTGAGGGAATTGGGGGTTACTGCTGTGGAATTGATGCCGGCCTACGAATTTGATGAAATAGAGGTTCCCAGGGCAGGCATGGCGAATGCCTCATATGAGACAAACATATCTTTGCAAACGAACATGAATCTGAATAAAGAAGATTTGGCTGTAAAATACAATTGTTGGGGATATAAGGAAGGATATTATTTTGCCCCTAAGGCGGCGTACAGTTCAGACAAAAATGCGGCGGAAGAATTCAAAGATATGGTGAAGGCATTGCATAAAAATCATATCGAAGTAATTATGCAGTTCTATTTCCCCAATACGGTAAAACAGGGGTTGATTTTGGATGTGGTTAAATATTGGGTGACGGAATACCACATAGACGGCATCCATTTAAAAGGGGAGAGGATTCCTCTCCAGGTCTTGGGTACCGAACCTCTTCTGACGGATACGAAGCTGTTTTATTACCATTTCCCTTATGAACAGATTTATGAAGAAAACGAAATACCGAAATTTCGAAACCTGGCTTCATACTCGGACGACTATATGTATACTGCCCGGCGTTTTTTGAAAGGGGATGACAATATGCTGGGCTGTTTCCTGGAACTGCAGAGAAGGAATCCGAAGCAGCATGGCGTTGTCAATTACGTGACCAATTATTATGGCTTTACCTTGGCCGATATGGTGTCCTACGAGAAGAAAAACAACGAAGCAAACGAAGAAAATAATACGGACGGCAATGACGATAATTGTACATGGAATTGCGGGATAGAGGGGAACTCCAGAAAGAAGGGCATTGTATCGCTGCGCAAACGGCAGATGAAGAATGCATTGACCATGCTTTGGCTTTCCCAGGGAACCCCTTTGATTTACAGCGGAGATGAATTTTGCAATTCCAGGGCGGGGAACAACAACCCTTATTGCCAGGACAATGAAATCGGATGGGTAAAGTGGAACCGGAACGGAGTGGGGAATGAAATTTTTGCCTACCTTAAGGAATTGGTCCGTCTAAAGAAGGAGCATCCGGTCCTTAGAAACCCTTCGGAGTTAAAAATACTGGATTATATTGGCTGCGGCTATCCCGATCTGTCTTACCATGGCGAAGAGGCGTGGCGCCCGGAACTTAACTATTACAGCCGTTTCGCCGGGGCGATGTACTGTGGGTTTTATGCGAAAAACCGGCAGGGGGAAGAGGATTGTTTCTTCTACGTGGCATACAACATGCATTGGGTTACCCATTCTTTCGCCCTGCCCCAGCTGCCGAAAGGCATGGAATGGCATTTGCTGGCAGATACCGGGAGTGAGGGCAAAATGGAAATGTCTGATAGGCCGGAAGAAGAACAGCAGCATGTGGATGTAGCGCCCCGTACCATACGGATTTACAGATCCAAGCAGATAGAGGGCGCCAAACCCTATGACAGAAACCAATATGTAAGGAGCGCATTTTAAGAAAATGAAGGCTTGGAATCATTTGAAAACAATTACTTACCATAAATACCTGGTGATGAAAGGATGTTTTAAGGTCGGGCTGTATTACCAGGGAATCATGCATGACCTGTCCAAATACAGCCCCACGGAGTTCCTGGTAGGGGCCAGGTATTATCAGGGCGACAGAAGCCCTAACAATGCGGAAAGGGAAGATATCGGTTTTTCCAGCGCATGGCTGCACCATAAAGGGCGCAACAAACATCATTATGAATATTGGCTTGACTACAGCGCTAAAAATATTCCGGGCGGCATGGCTCCGGCCCCTATGCCCAACCGCTATATTGTAGAAATGCTGATGGACCGCATTGCGGCCAGTAAAGTGTATAAAAAAGAGGCGTATACGGACCGGTCTCCGCTGGAATACTATCTGTCCGCCAAAGAGCCGGCACCTTTGCATGAGAAAACGAGGAAGCTGCTGGAAAAGCTGCTTTATATGCTGGCGGAAAAAGGGGAAGAGAGGACATTCGCTTACATCAGGAAACATGTCCTTAGAAAGAAAGGGGTTTCGTTCCGGAAACATTCCGCTCCTGCTGCATAAGATATATCAGTATCAAGTGCAATGCAAAAAGGAGTGGAAAAATATGAATAATTGTTTAGTTTTATTGCTTTTGCTTTTCTGCTGCGGAAATAACGGCGGCAGGGGATGCGGCAACGATGTTCCGGTTCCCGATAACTGCGGATGCGGCGGAAGGGATTCGAGGAATGATGGCAGATGCAGGGATAGGGATAGAGACAGGGATGATTCCTGCAGAGGGGGATTTGGCTTCCCTTCGCCCGGAAGTACATGCGGATGTGAAGAAAAAGAGTCATAAAAGTTTACGATGATATACACATAAAAGCAGGAGGGTTTTCCATCCTCCTGTTTTTATACGGGAGGAATGTTTTGGCGGGCGGCGGGGCGGGGATGGAAACTGATTGTAGCAGCAAAGCCGAAGGCTGAACCATTGCCCGATTCCTCAGCCGCATCCGTGCGTAGCTTGACGAATAGGACAAGCAATGCTAAACTTATACAAAAATGAAATTATCGGGAGGCAATTGATATGATAGACGGGAAGAGAGTGCTTTTTAGCGGGATGCAGGCAACAGGAACGCTGACTTTGGGAAATTATCTGGGGGCTTTAAAAAATTGGGTGACCTTGAGCGACGAATATGAATGTTTTTATTCGGTGGTGGATATGCATTCCATTACCATTCGGCAGGAGCCTGCGGAACTGCGTAAAAGGGCGAGGAATTTGCTGGCTTTATATATTGCGGCAGGGCTGGATCCGAAGAAAAACTGCATTTACTACCAGTCACATGTATCCGGGCATGCAGAATTGGCCTGGATATTGAATTGTTTTACGTATATAGGGGAACTGAACCGTATGACCCAGTTTAAGGATAAGGCGGCGAAGCACGCGGATAATATCAATGCCGGATTATATACTTATCCTGTGCTGATGGCGGCGGATATCCTGCTGTATCAGGCGGACGTGGTGCCGGTGGGCAAGGATCAGCTGCAGCATCTGGAAATCACCCGGGATATCGCCCAGCGGTTCAATGCTATTTATGGGGATGTGTTCACGATTCCGGAGCCATATATGGGGAAGGCCGGTGCAAATATCCGAAGTCTGCAGAATCCGGAGAAGAAAATGTCCAAGTCGGATGAAAATGCCAATGCCAGCATTTATTTAATGGATGATCCCGATACCATCATCAGGAAGTTTAAACGGGCGGTGACCGATTCGGAAGCTTCGGTAAGGTATAGGGATGAGCAACCGGGGATCAAGAATTTGATTGAGATTTATTGTGCCTGCACCGGGAAGACGCCGGAAGAGACGGAAAAAGAGTTTGACGGCAAAGGGTACAGCGAATTTAAGCCTGCGGTAGGCGAAGCGGTGGTCAGCGTATTGAAACCGGTACAGGAGCGTTTTTATGAACTAACGAAGGATAAAGCTTATATTGACGGCATAATTAAAGAAAATGGAGAAAAGGCCAACTATTATGCCACAAAGACGCTGCGCAAGGTACAGAAAAAAATAGGGTTTCCGGAAAGAGTCCGTTAACCGTTATGGACAGGGAACGGTTTGAGGCCGCAAAAAATAAAGTGATTGGGAAAGAGAGGGAACGGGAAGGGATTGGAACGCTGAAAGAAAAGACAGTCCATGCAGTGCTTAAGAATTATTATGCGCCGGATGAGAAAATGCAGGAAGTGCTTGTAGGGAATTATGTGGCGGATATCTATACAGGGCAGTCCATTTTAGAAATACAGAACGGGAATTTCTATAAAATGCGCGCAAAGCTGGATGCATTTTTAGAAGAATATCCGGTTACCCTTATCTATCCCATACCCCATACGAAATGGCTCATATGGATCGATGAAGAAACAGGGGAATTGTCGCCTAAGCGGAAAAGCCCCCTGACCGGAAGTGCTTATCGGGCTTTCGGTGAGCTTTACCGCATTAAAAGCTATTTGAAAAATGAAAATCTGCATTTTATTTTCCCTTTGATCGACATGGAAGAATACCGCCTGTTAAACGGCTGGAGCAAAGACCGGAAAAAGGGCTCCTGCCGTTATGACCGGATACCGGTGGATTTATTCGATGAAGTATCGGTGGACAGGAGGGAGGATTATCTCCAGTTCCTTCCGGAAGGGCTTCCTGCCGCGTTTACCTCTAAAGATTTATCCAAAACGGCCAGGATCTCTGCGAAAACAGCGGGGATGGTGTTGCATATTCTGGCCTACCTGGGCATAACGGAACGTGTCGGGAAAAAGGGACATGCTTATTTGTATCGCATTTCCGAAGAATTCCGGCAAAAAATAGGAAGGAAAAAGCCAGAGAATGTACAATGAAATTGATTTGGATAAAATAGATTTAAGTTCGGAACCGCCTAGGGAGGAACCCGCCAGGCAATATTACTATATGGCAAAATGCCGCCGGCACGTCAAAGCGGAAAGCGAACGTTTGGGACGCCCTCTTTTCGCGGCAGTCAGGACTTTCGGATGTCAGATGAATGCCAGGGACAGCGAAAAGCTGGCAGGAATCCTGGAAAGCGCCGGTTATATGGAAACGGATAGGGAAGAGGCGGATTTGGTTATTTATAACACATGCACCGTCAGGGATAATGCGAACCAGCGGGTATACGGAAGGCTCGGGGTTTTAAACGGGCTGAAAAAGAAAAACCCACATATGAAAATTGTGCTTTGCGGCTGCATGATGCAGGAACAGAGCGTTATTGAAAAAATAAGAAAAAGTTATCGGTTTGTGGATTTGATTTTTGGAACGCATAATATTTTCAAGTTCGCCGAACTGCTGTTTGCCATGCTGGAATCGGATCGGCCGGTCATCGATATATGGGAAGGCACGGATCAGATTGTGGAAGATTTGCCGATTGAACGTAAATATCCTTTTAAATCAGGCATTAATATCATGTTTGGCTGCAACAATTTCTGCAGCTACTGCATCGTACCCTATGTCCGGGGAAGGGAAAGGAGCCGTGCTCCCCAGGATATCCTGAATGAAATCAAAAAGCTGGCCGGCGACGGCGTCATAGAAATCATGCTGCTTGGACAGAATGTGAATTCCTATGGGAAAAATCTGGAGAATCCCATTAGCTTCGCGCAGCTGTTAAAGGAAGTGGAAAAGATAGAGGGCATTGAAAGAATCCGTTTTATGACATCCCATCCTAAAGACTTATCCGATGAATTGATTCAAGTGATGAAAGAGTCAAAAAAAATATGCCGCCACCTCCATCTGCCTCTCCAGTCCGGTTCTACCCCCATTTTGCAGGCGATGAACCGGCGCTACACCAAGGAGCAGTATCTGGCATTGGCGGAAAAAATCCGCCGGGAAATTCCCGATATGGCCATAACCACCGACATTATCGTAGGCTTTCCCGGAGAAACCATGGAAGATATCGAAGAAACGATCGATGTAGTGAAAAAAGTGCAGTATGACAATGCGTTCACCTTCATCTACTCCAAAAGGACAGGGACTCCTGCAGCTTCCATGCCTAATCAAGTGCCGGAAGATGTGGTCAAGAAGGGGTTCGATAAGCTGTTAAAGACGGTCCAGGAAACCGCCAAAGCCCGAACCGCCCTGCTGCGGGGGCGGATTTTGCCAGCCTTAGTAGAAGAAATCAACGCACAGGACGATACCCTGGTGACCGGCCGCCTCTCCAACAATACCATTGTCCATTTCCCCGGAGAGGCATCGCTTATTGGAAAGATTGTGAATGTCCGCCTGAAAGAATGCCATGGCTTCTATTATTTAGGGGAGAGGGTGTAGCCGCTGCGGAAGGGTGCGGGATATAAGAATGAATTTACATTTCCCACATTTTGTGCTATATTATGAACGGATACGCAACATCATGCATATCCACATCATTCTAAAGAAAAGCAGAGGAAATAAAAGTGGCAGAATTAACGCCTATGATGCAGCAATATATGGAAACCAAACAGGAATACAAGGATTGTATCCTGTTCTACCGGTTGGGGGATTTTTACGAGATGTTCTTTGAGGATGCACTGACGGCATCCAAAGAACTGGAGATTACCCTGACCGGCAAAAACTGCGGCCTGGAAGAACGGGCGCCCATGTGCGGCATTCCCTACCATGCGGTGGATGGTTATCTGACTAAATTGGTATCCAAAGGGTACAAAGTGGCTATCTGTGAACAGATGGAGGATCCAAAACTGGCCAAAGGGCTGGTGAAACGGGAAGTGACCCGGATTGTTACGCCGGGAACCAATTTGAATATACAGTCTTTAGAGGAATCAAAGAATAATTTCCTGATGAGCATCGCTTATTTCCCAAATAAAATAGGCCTTTCCATCGCGGATGTCACTACCGGTGATTATTATTTGACGGAAGTGGATGATGCCCGCAAGCTGATGGATGAGGTCAATAAGTATATGCCCTCTGAAATCATATGCAATGACGCATTTATGGTGAGCGGGACGGATATTGATGATTTGCGGAACCGTTTATCCATTACCGTCTATCCTTTGGAAGCCCATTATTTTGATGATGACGGGTGCAGGAAATGCCTGATGCGCCATTTTCATGTGCAAGTGCTCACTGGCTTGGGAATAGAAGATTTTCCCGTGGGAATGACAGCGGCAGGGGCTTTGCTGCAATATCTGTATGATACCCAGAAAAATTCCTTATCCCATTTTACCCATTTATATCCGTACCTCACAAGCAAATACATGCTTTTGGACAGTTCCACAAGGAGGAACCTGGAATTAATCGAAACCCTCAGGGAGAAGCAGAAGAGAGGATCCCTGCTGTGGGTTTTGGATAAGACTAAGACGGCCATGGGGGCCAGGACTTTGAGAAGCTACATTGAGCAGCCGTTGGTTGACTTAAAGGAAATCCTCATGCGCCAGGATGCGGTGGAAGTGTTATGCCAAAATTCCGTGGCCAGGGATGAAATCAGGGAATACCTGAATCCGGTCTATGATTTGGAACGGCTGTTAGGCAAGGTGAGCTATAAGACGGCCAATCCCCGTGATTTAATAGCATTCCGCAACTCTTTGGAAATGCTTCCCCATATTAAAACGGTTCTGAAGGATTTGGACTGCGAGCTGCTTTCGAATATTGAAAGGGATATTGACGGCCTGACGGATATTTTCACCTTAATTGACCGTGCGATTGTGGATGACCCGCCCATTCTCGTGAGAGAGGGGGGGATGATACGGGATGGCTTCGACAATACCGTGGACAACCTGCGCAACGCCAAAACGGAAGGGAAAAACTGGCTGGCTTCCCTGGAGGAAGAAGACAGGGAAAGGACAGGGATTAAGAACTTAAGAATCAAGTTCAACAAAGTCTTCGGCTACTATTTTGAAGTGACAAATTCCTACCTTAGCATGGTGCCTGAGGATTATGTGCGCAAACAGACTTTATCCAATGCGGAACGTTATACGACCCCCCGGCTGAAAGAACTGGAGGATACCATATTAAATGCGGAAGACAAACTGTATTCACTGGAATATGACATTTTCTGCCGCATCCGGGATACAATAGCCGGCGAAATCGAGCGGATTCAGAAAACGGCGAAAGCGGTGGCGGCATTGGATGTTTTTGCCTCCCTTTCCCTTGTGGCGGAAAGAAACCAGTATGTAAGGCCCAGAATAAACGAAAAAGGGGTTATCAATATAAAAGGCGGCAGGCACCCGGTGGTGGAACGGATGATTGTGAACGAAATGTTCATTACCAATGATACCTTTTTGGATAATAACAAGAACTGTATTGCAATTATTACAGGCCCCAACATGGCAGGAAAATCCACTTATATGCGCCAGGCTGCGCTGATTGTGCTTATGGCGCAGATTGGGAGTTTTGTTCCGGCTTCCGATGCCAATATCGGCATCGTGGACCGGATATTCACCAGGGTGGGAGCCTCCGACGATTTGGCCAGCGGACAGAGCACATTTATGGTGGAAATGAATGAAGTGGCCAATATTTTGCGCAATGCCACGCCCAAAAGCCTTCTGGTGCTAGACGAAATCGGCAGGGGAACATCTACTTTCGACGGGTTAAGCATTGCCTGGGCGGTGATAGAGCATATCAGCAACCGTAAGTATCTGGGGGCAAAAACACTGTTTGCCACCCATTACCATGAACTGACGGAACTGGAAGGGAAAATGAATAATGTGAACAATTACTGCATCGCCGTCAAAGAAAAGGGAGACGATATTGTTTTTCTGCGCAAAATAATAAAAGGCGGCGCGGATAAAAGCTACGGAATACAGGTGGCCAAGCTGGCCGGGGTGCCGGATATGGTGATTGACCGTGCGAAAGAAATTGTGGAACAGCTCAGCGATAACGATATTACGGAAAAAGTACAAAGTATTGCGGTGGATAGCAAGGAGGATAAAAAAGCGCCGAAGAAAAGGTATGATGAAGTGGATTTGGAACAGATATCCTTTTTCGATACGGTAACCGATGAAGATGTTTTAAAGGAACTGCAGGAAATCAATATCACCACCCTAACGCCTTTGGATGCTCTGAATACCTTATACAGGCTGCAGAATAAACTGAAGAACCGGTGGCAGGGAAACGGGGAAACGGAGTAGCTTATGGCACAGATTCATGTATTAAGCAAAGAGACCATAGACAAAATTGCCGCTGGGGAAGTGGTGGAGCGGCCTTCCAGCGTGGTAAAGGAATTGCTGGAGAATGCGGTGGACGCCGGGGCAACGGCTGTTACGGTAGAGATAAAAGAAGGGGGGATTTCTTTTATACGGGTGACGGACAATGGATGCGGCATCAACAGCGGCCAGGTGCCCCTCGCTTTTTTGCGCCATGCCACCAGCAAAATACAGACAGCGGAAGATCTATCCCGCATTGTCAGTCTGGGATTTCGCGGGGAGGCACTTTCCAGCATCGCCGCCGTATCCCGGCTGGAATTGGTTACAAAGACAAAAGAAACCCTCACCGGCATTCGCTATCTCATAGAAGGCGGGGAAGAAGTGGAAACCGAAGAGGTAGGCGCGCCGGACGGCACAACGGTTATCGTCCGGAACCTCTTTTTTAATACGCCGGTAAGGAAAAAATTTTTGAAGCACCCGCAGACGGAAGGCGGCTATATTTCCGACTTGATGGAGCATATGGCCATGTCTAATCCGCGTATATCCTTTAAGTATATGAATAACGGGCAGCTTAGGTTCCATACTTCAGGGAATGGCAATTTGCAGGAAATCATTTACCGCATTTACGGCAAGGGCGTTTCCGAGGGGCTGGTTCCCATTGATGTGGAAGAACAGGGGATTCATATGTCCGGCTTTTTAGGGAAACCGGAAATCAACAGGGCGAACCGGAATTTTGAAATATATTTTGTGAACGGAAGGTTTATTAAAAGCAGCGTAATAGGGAAGGCTTTGGAAGAAGGATACCGAAAATATGTGATGCAGCACAAATTTCCCTTTGCGGTGCTGCATTTTGCCATAGATTCCGAAGATATTGATGTGAATGTACATCCTACAAAAATGGAAGTCCGGTTCACCAACAGGATGAAACTGTACGATTTTATCGAGCGGCATATTCGGGAGACCCTTCATAACATGGAATTGATTCCGGAAATACGCTTGGAAGAAGAGGATGGGAGGAAAAAGGGGAGCGCGGCCATTGCCCCTGGCACTATACCTGAGCCTTTTGAAAAACAACGCTTATACAAGGAAAATTATCAGGGGAATTGCTTAAAAAACCACCCGGGCATTTTTCAGGATACGGTCAGCGTAAAAGCTGTGGCGGAGGAAAGCGCCTACCGGGTACCGGCGATTAAAAGCGTCAGCGTTCCTGGGCCCGAAGTATCGGAGGACGAGGATGATTTTTTTGTGGATAACCGAAAAAGGCCAAAAGAAACAGAAGAAATAGAAAAAACAGAAAAAATATCCGATGAACTTCCCATATCCGATTCGGTACAGATGGATTTATTCGAAGAAAAAATGCTGACCAAAGAAGCCAGGAGCGAATACCGCATTATGGGGCAGATTTTCGATACTTACTGGCTGGTGGCTTTCCATGACAAGCTTTTTATTATCGACCAGCATGCGGCCCACGAAAAGGTAAAATACGAAAAGCTGATGAAACAGCTGGAAAATGGGCATATACCGTCGCAAATGCTGAATCCTCCCGTCATTATTACCCTTTCCGGGAAGGAAGAAAGTATTTTCAAAGAGTATATGCATTATTTTGAGGAAATGGGATTTGAAATCGAAGCCTTTGGAGGCAATGAATATGCAATTCGCGGCGTGCCGGCCGATTTGTACGGATGCGGAGAAGGGCGCCTGTTCACCGAATTGCTGGACGAATTGTCCGACGGCCCTATGAAGGGAACTCCCAGTATCATCCGGCAGAAAATCGCCACTATGGCATGCAAGGCGGCTGTAAAAGGGAATATGTCCATGGGAACTTTGGAAATGGAAGCGTTGATTGACCAGCTCCTTGCGCTGGAAGACCCCTACCATTGCCCTCATGGAAGGCCTACCATTATTTCCATGAGTAAATATGAATTGGAAAAAAAGTTTAAAAGGATTGTATAGCCAATGGAAAACAGGAAGACGAACCAAAAACCGCCGCTCATTATTTTGACCGGTCCTACCGCAGTAGGAAAAACCTCTCTATCGCTCCGGCTGGCCAAAGCGGTGGGAGGGGAAATCCTTTCGGCGGATTCCATGCAGGTGTACAGGCACATGGATATCGGCAGCGCTAAAATACGCCCGGAGGAAATGGAAGGAATCCCGCATCATCTCATCGATGTCCTGGAACCGTGGGAAGATTTCAATGTGGCCCTTTTCCAGAAAATGGCGAAAGAAGCCATGGCAGGGATTTATGAACGGGGAAATATCCCCATTATAACAGGCGGAACCGGTTTTTATATCCAGGCGGTTTTGTATGACATCGATTTTGACGAAAATGAGGAAAATACCGAATACCGCAAGGAACTGGAACGGCTGGCTGAGGAAAAAGGCAATGCTTATCTTCACGGCCTGCTGCAGGAAGCCGATCCGGAATCGGCAAAAGCCATCCATGAAAACAACAGGAAACGGGTCATCCGCGCGCTGGAATTTTATAGGCTGACAGGCAGGAAAATATCGGAGCACAACGAAACCGAAAGGGGAAAGGAAGCGGCCTATAACGCCGCCTATTTTGTGCTCACCGATGACAGGGATATTTTGTACCGGAATATTGATGTGCGGGTGGATCAAATGATAAGCGCCGGCCTGGTAGAAGAGGTAAAGCGCTTACGGGATATGGGCTGTACCGGGGATATAGTATCCATGCAGGGCCTTGGATATAAGGAAATACTAGGCTATCTGGAAAAGGAAATTTCCCTGGAACGTGCCATTTACCTGATTAAAAGGGATACCCGTCATTTCGCCAAAAGACAGCTGACATGGTTCAGGCGGGAAAGGAATGTGATATGGGTGCCCAAAAGCCAGTTCAGAGGCGGCGGGGACGCCTTTGATAATCTTAAGGCGGAATCGGGACAGATAGAACAGATTATGAACGAAAGGATTTTGGATTATCTTTTGAAGCAATCCCCGCTGGTAAACATGCATATACAGAAATGAGGAATACACAATGGAAATGAATAAAACGGACATAACAGATATCCTTTACGCCTCTCTGGGCATTTCCCCACAGGTGCTTGCCTACGGGGAGCGGATAACAGAGGGCCTCAAAGACCGTTTTCACCAAATTGATTGCACCGCGGAATACAACCAGCTGAAAGTAATCAAAGCCATGCAGGAAGCCAGGGTGAGCGAAGCCTGCCTGCTGGGAACTACCGGCTATGGATACAATGATTTGGGAAGGGACACCCTGGAAGAAGTGTATGCGAAGATTTTCCATACGGAGGATGCCCTGGTCCGCCCGCAGATTACGTGCGGAACCCATGCGCTGGCTCTGGCGCTGATGAGCAATTTAAGGCCGGGGGATGAACTTCTCTCCCCGGTGGGGAAGCCCTATGACACGCTGGAAGAAGTCATCGGCATCCGGCCTTCCAGAGGCTCCCTGGCGGAATACGGCGTTACTTATAGACAGGTGGATTTGCTGCCGGACGGCACCTTTGATTATGAAAATATAAGAAAAGCGCTGAACGAAAGGACAAGGCTTGTGACCATCCAGCGTTCCAAAGGATATCAGACAAGGCCTACCCTTTCCGTAGAAAAAATCGGGGAATTGATTTCCTTTATAAAAGGAATCAAGCCGGACATCATTTGCATGGTGGATAACTGCTACGGGGAATTCGTGGAAAAAACGGAGCCTTCCGACGTGGGGGCGGATATGGTGGTGGGTTCCCTGATTAAAAACCCTGGCGGCGGCCTTGCCCCTACCGGCGGATATATCGCCGGCAGGAAGGAATGTATTGAAAATGCGGCATGCAGGCTGACTTCCCCGGGGCTGGCAAAGGAAGTGGGGGCTTCCCTGGGAATTTTAAGTTCCTTTTACCAGGGGCTTTTCCTGGCGCCCACAGTGACGGCCGGGGCGTTGAAAGGCGCGATTTTTGCCGCCAACTGCTATGAAAGACTGGGGTTTGCCGTGATACCGGACGGAAAAGAAACGCGGCATGATATCATCCAGGCGGTGACATTAGGCTCGCCGGAGGGGGTTATCGCTTTTTGCAAAGGCATCCAGGCAGCCGCGCCGGTGGACAGCTTTGTGACTCCGGAGCCTTGGGATATGCCCGGGTATGACAGCCAGGTGATTATGGCGGCCGGAGCGTTTGTGTCCGGTTCCTCCATAGAGCTTTCCGCGGACGGTCCTATCAAACCGCCTTATGCGGTATATTTCCAGGGAGGGCTCACTTGGTTCCACGCCAAATATGGCATCATGAAATCCATACAGCAGCTTTTGGATGACCGTGTCATATCGCCAGACAGGTTAAAAATTGTCTGAAAATGGGATATTATATACTTTTTACAAGAAAAGTTTGGAAAAAATTAATGGAAATTTATGTACATGAAATGCAATGTGTGATAATATGAATATTAGCTATGCGATAACAGTTTGGGGAACTTTGCTGTTATAAAAACTTTTCCTTTGCCCGGAGAAGCAGGTAGGAAAGGTGCAAAAATGAACAAAGAAAGCTATGCGGCGGAAAATGACATGCCATATGAGAAGTTTCTGCGCCTGGGTTCTTCGGCGCTGACGGAAGCGGAGCTTCTTGCCATTATTATACGGACAGGCACAAAGGATGTGAAGCCTGTGGATATCGGTCACAGAGTATTGTCCCTCCCTTCCGTAAAATCCCATGGCTTAAGCGGGCTGTACCACGTCACGCTCAAAGAACTTATGGGAATCAAGGGGATTGGCCAGGTAAAAGCGATAAAACTGAAATGCCTTGCCGAGTTATCCATGCGGATGGCAATGGCCACTGCGAAAAAGGAACTGCAGTTTTTAAACCCTTCATCTGTAGCAAACTATTACATGGAGAAACTGCGCCATGAGAAGAAGGAACGGGTAATGCTGCTTTTGCTGGACAATAAAGAACATCTTCTTGGGGAAGAGCTTTTATCGATAGGTACCGTCAGTTCATCCCCACTCTCGCCAAGGGAAGTATTTGTTGCGGCGCTTAAGAAGGAAGCGGTACACATCATGCTTCTGCACAATCATCCAAGCGGGGATCCTATCCCCAGTAAAGACGATATTCGCGTGACGGAAGAAATTAAGGAAATAGGCAATATGATGGATATCCCATTGATTGATCATATTATTATCGGGGATAACAAATATATGAGCTTCAGGGAAGCCGGGTTACTATAGAAAGGGGTTAATCACTTTGGGAAATAATGCGTTTGGTATTGATTTAGGGACAAGCAATATTAAGATTTATAACAGAAACGACGACAGCGTAACGATTGAAAAGAATATGATTGCCATAGAAAATAAAGATACGCTGTTCGCCTATGGCAATTCTGCTTTTGATATGTATGAGAAAGCTCCGGCGACTATCCACATTTCCTATCCCTTAAGCAACGGGGTGATTGCGGATATGAAGCATATGGAGACGCTGGTGAAATATTTTATTGGCGATTTGTGCAGGCATAACATTAAGCCGGCCGACTATTACATCGCAGTGCCTACGGATGTTACCGACGTGGAGAGGAGGGCTTTCTATAATCTCCTTAAAGATGCCAACGTAAAAGCCAGGTCGGTGATGGTGGTGGAAAAAGCGGTGGCGGACGGCCTGGGAATGGATATCGACGTAAAGAATTCACAGGGTGTGCTGGTGGTGGATGTGGGCTATGACACGACAGAGATTTCCATCCTTTCTTTGGGAGGCATTGTTTTAAGCAGGCTGATTAAAGTAGGCGGGCAGAAATTCGACGATGCCATCCGGGCGGCCATCCGCAGGGAATTCAGTTTGATTGTAGGCGGAAAAACCGCTGAAAATGTAAAAATATCCTTGAGGGATTTGGAGAAGGAAGGGAAATCCGCGGTAGTCTATGGAAGGGATATCGTGACCGGCCTGCCCGTGGAAAGGGAAATACCTACGGCGCTGGTGGACGACTCCCTGACAGAGCATTTCAATACGATTATCGATAATGTAAAAGTAATTCTGGAACGGACGCCCCCGGAATTGGCGGCGGATATTTACAGGCACGGCGTGTATCTCACCGGGGGAGCATCCCAGGTAAATCATTTGTCCGAGCTGTTAAGCAATGGAACAGGGTTAAAGGTTCAGGCTTCGGAAAATCCCATGAGCAGCGTTGCGCTGGGGCTGGCAAAAATCATTAAAGAGGATAACTATAAAACGGTAGCGTCTGTGATTGAAGGAACAGGTAAATGAGTCCAATAGTAAAAAGAAAAGGAGAAAAGTTTACGTTGCCCAGTAAATATCTCCTTTTTATTTTAACAATAATATGTGCAGGGTCAATTATCCTCACATTCAATACGAATATATTCAGCGGGGTCTTGAATACGGCAGTGGGCTATGTGGTCGTTCCTTTTCAGAAGGGCATCAGTTCCGTAGGGGGATGGCTGTCCAACCGTTCCGAAGAATTGGTGCAGATCAGGTCTTTGCTTGCGGAGAACGAAAAGCTGAAAGCCCAAATTGACGAGCTTACCATAGAGAATACGATATTGCAGCAGGACCGATATGAACTGACAAATTTAAGGGAACTGTACCAGCTGGATTCCCAATACGAGGGCTATGAAAAAATAGGGGCACGGATTATCGCAAAGGATTCAGGGAACTGGTTCCATTCTTTTGTGATTGACAAAGGGGAGGAAGACGGCGTGGCCGTGGATATGAATGTTATTGCCGGAAGCGGGTTGGTAGGACGGATAACGGACACAGGACCTAATTGGGCAAAAGTGACATCCATCATTGCGGATAATTCCAACGTGAGCGGAAAGGTGTTAGCCACGTCCGACTATCTGCTTGTGACCGGGGATCTGGAACTATACGGGAGCGGCGTCATCCGCTTTGAAAAACTGGTGGACAGCGCGGATAAAGTGGTGGAGGGGGATAAAATCGTGACATCGAATATCAGCGATAAATATCTTCCTAATATATTAATCGGCTACATCAGCACTTTGAACGTGGATGCCAATAATATTACCAAGTCGGGGCAGCTCACTCCGGCGGTAGATTTTGAACATCTGGAAGAGGTTCTGGTCATTCTGCAGCTGAAACAGTCGATGGAAGAAAAGTGACAGGCAGGCCGCTTGGCAAAAAGCCGGACGGCTGCAAAGCTTAGGAAAGGAGGGAGGGCATTGAAAAGAATAACGGTAGTGGGCCTGCTGATTTTTATCTGCTTCCTGCTGCAGAGCACAGTATTCCACTCCTTGTCCTTTGGAGGCATTGTACCGAATCTGATGATTATACTAACGGCCTCCTTCGGTTTCATGAGAGGAGAAAAAAGCGGTCTGCTGATTGGTTTTTTCAGCGGACTTTTCATTGATATTTTTTTCGGGGATGTCTTGGGTTTTTACGCTTTGGTTTACATGTATATAGGGTATACCAATGGCAAATTTAACCGTATTTTTTATCCGGAGGATGTGAAACTGCCCATGGCGCTTATTATTGTCAGCGACTTGTTTTATGGCTTGATATGTTATGTGCTGTTGTTTTTAATGAGGACGAAATTCAACATCGGGTATTATTTCACCCATATTATCCTTCCTGAAATCGTTTATACGACGTTTATAACCATTGTCCTCTACCCGGCAGTTCTTTGGATTAACAAAAGGTTGGAGGATAGCGAACAAAGGAGCGCAAAGAAGTTTGTTTAGACAATGGAAAGAAAATTTTCTGAATATGGTGAATATACGCTTGATTGTCCTGACAGTTATTGCTATCGCCCTGGGCGCAGTGATGATTTACCGTGTTTTCGATTTGCAGATTGTCAACGGGGAAAATTACCTGAATGATTTTCAGCTGAAAACCACCAAGGTCAGGTCCCTGGCCAGCACGAGGGGGAATATCTATGACAGGAATGGAAATATACTGGCCTACAATGAATTGGCCTATAATGTAACCATTGAAGACGTTTACGAATCCGGAAGGAATAAAAATGCCAATTTGAACGATACGATTTATCGTCTGATCCAAATGATTGAGAAGAACGGCGACAGCAGCGTCAATGACTTTAATGTGATTCTCGACGATGACGGCCACTATGCTTTTGCGGTGGAAGACAGGCAGTTAAAACGCTTCCTGGCGGATGTTTACGGCTTCTCGTCAATTGACGAAATGGACTATAAATATGCCACAAAGACGGCGGAGGAAGTGGTTTATGACCTGTGCGCCAGCGACAGGTTCGGGATAGGGGGCTACCAGGATCCGGACGACAGGAAATCCTTTGTGCCGGGGATGGGGTATACAAAAGAGGAAATATTGAAAATACTGGCTGTGCGTTATGCCATGAACGCCAACAGCTTCCAAAAATATATAGCCACTACGGTAGCCTATAATGTGAGCGAAGAGACTGTGGCAGTGGTGATGGAAAACAGCGACAGCCTGGATGGGGTTTCCGTTGCGGAGGATACGGTGCGGCGCTATGTGGACAGCGTGTATTTTTCCCAGGTAATCGGCTATACGGGTAAAATTTCCCAGGAAGAGCTTGCTTCCCTGAAAGGGAAAAACCCCAAATACGATTTGAACGATACGGTGGGCAAATCAGGCATAGAACTGTCCATGGAAGCGCAGCTGCAAGGCACGAAGGGGTCTGAAGACGTAGTTGTGGATAATGTGGGAAAGGTCATCGAAACCAGCAACCGGGTGGAGCCGGTGGCCGGCAATGATTTATACATTACGTTGGATAAAGATTTGCAGAAAACTGTATACAATATACTGGAAGCGAAACTGGCCAGTATATTGCTGGCCAAGATACGCAACATTAAAGAGTATACCCCTACAGAAAATTCGGGGGGAGACATACCGATTCCCATCGATGATGTCTATTTCGCCTTGTTTGATAATAATGTTATCAATACGGCCCATTTTGCCGATTATGAGGCGGGGGAAAACGAGAAAGCGGTTTATGACAGTTTTATTGCCCGGAAGGCGGAGGTCATGGAAAGGCTTCGGGAAGAACTGACGGATACAAAAACGTCTTATCAGGATTTGACGATAGATTACCAGGTTTATGAAAGCTTTATCACCTCCATGCTATATTCCAACGGGATTATCATGGAAGGCCAAGTGGATACTTCCGACGCTACTTACATTGCATGGACAACCGACGAGGTGATTAGTTTGCATGAATATTTGAATTACGTCATATCCAAAAACTGGATTGACGTGACCAAACTGGATTTGAGCAGCCAGTATTCGGATTCGGAAGAAATATATGAGCAGCTTTTGAAGTATATTTTTGAAAATATCAATAACAGTACCAATTTCAATAAAAAGATATACAAATATATGATACGGGACAACATTATATCCGGCAGGCAGGTGTGCAGTATCTTGCTGGAGCAGGAGATTATTGATATAGAAGAAGAGGAAATCGACCGTTTCATGGCAGGGCTTGTTTCTCCCTACGAATTTATGCTGGAGCGCATCCGCAATTTGGATATTACGCCGGCCCAGCTTGCGTTGGATCCCCATTCGGCATCCCTCGTATTGACCAATGTGAATTCGGGTGAAGTGCTGGCGCTTGTTTCCTATCCGGGATATGACAATAACCGTATGGCCAACGGGGTAGATGCGGAATACTTTTCTTCCCTCTTGAATGATTTGTCTACCCCTATGATCAATTATGCCACTTATCAGAAGACGGCACCCGGCTCCACGTTTAAAATGGTGTCCGCAACCGCCGGGTTGATGGAAGGGGTGATAGACACTTCCACAACGGTGGTCTGTACGGGAACGTTTGATAAAATCGAGCAGCAGCCTCCCCACTGCTGGAACAGGAGCGGGCATGGCGTTTTGAATGTGACAGGGGGCATCCAGAACTCTTGCAATAACTTTTTTTATGAAGTGGGGTACCGCCTGGGAACGGTGGGAGACAGGTATATGACGGATGTGGGCCTGAAGCAGCTGGCAAAATATGCCGACATGTATGGCCTTACCGAGACCTCGGGCATAGAAATTGAAGAGTCGGCGCCTCAGGTTTCCGATATTGACCCGGTGCGTTCGGCTATCGGCCAGGGAACGAACAACTTCACCACTGTAGGGCTTGCGCGATACGTTACAACGGTAGCTAACAGCGGAACATGTTATAATTTAACATTATTGGATAAATTGACCGACCATAACGGCACCCAGCTGGAAGACTATAAAGCGGAGGTGCGCAATACGATTACCATGGACGAGTCCTATTGGGATGCCATCCATACGGGCATGCGCAGGGTGGTGGAGGGGAAAAGGTATTATCAGGATTTATCCGTCCACGTGGCTGGAAAAACGGGCACTGCCCAGGAGAGCAAAAGCCGGCCGAACCACGCCGTGTTCGTCTGCTATGCCCCCTACGAGAATCCGGAAATAGCCATGGCGGTCAGGGTCGCCAACGGATATACATCCGACTATTCCGCCCAGATTGCCAAGGATGTTGTAAAATATTATTATAATCTGGCGGATGAGGAAGAGATTGCCAATGAGGCAAAAGAACTTGCGGAAGGAAGCCTCAATGCGGACTAGCAGGAGGCTAAATTATTTCCGGAAAGGAGTATGTTTTCATTATGAGGAACGCTGTCATCATTAAAAGTTTTCAGAATGGGATTTCCGTATATTTAAATGAAGAGATTCCCTTCCCTGAGCTATTGAATGAAGTCGTTTTTAAGTTCAGGGAATCGCGCAATTTTTTTAAAAATGCAAAGATGGCAATTTCTTTGGAAGGTAGGAAACTTACCGAGGAAGAAGAGCGGATGGTGCTAAATGCCATCTGCGAAAATTCGGATTTACATATCGTGTGCCTGGTGGGAAAAGATGAGGAAAAAAACCAGAACTATTTGAAAGCGATACAGCAGCTGGAATATAGGAATAGCCAAGAGGACAATGATGGACATTTTTACCGCGGAACCCTGAAGGACGGGCAAATACTGGAAACGGAGTCCAGCATTGTCGTGCTTGGGGATGTTTATCCGGGAAGCGCGATTATTTCCACCAAGGATATCGTGATACTCGGAGGGCTTTTCGGAAAGGCCTATGCAGGAGGAAACGGCAGCGAAGGGCATTTTGTGGCAGCGCTTGAAATGGCACCGGAAAGGCTACAAATCGGTGATTTCAAATATAAAAGCGGCAAGCAGATGAAGTGGTCGATAAAACCAAAAGTACAGCCGAAAATAGCATACGTAAAGGATAATAAAGTTGTAATGGAGCCAATTACCAAAGAATTACTAAGCGATTTGCCATTGTAGAATACCGATGTTTTACAATTACGCTTAGGGGACGAATCAACAGCTGAATTCATATAGGAGGTTAAGTTATGAGTGAAGTAATTGTCGTCACGTCAGGGAAAGGCGGAGTTGGAAAAACCACCACTTCAGCAAATGTAGGAACAGGTTTGGCAGCCATGGGAAAGAAAGTGGTCCTCATCGACACGGATATCGGCCTTAGGAATCTGGATGTGGTAATGGGGCTGGAAAACCGCATCGTTTATAATCTGGTGGATGTCATTGAGGGAAAATGCAGGGTAAAACAGGCGCTTATCAAGGATAAACGCTATCAAAGCCTTTATTTAATGCCTTCTGCACAGACGAAAGACAAATCGGCTGTGAACCCGCAGCAAATGGTAAAAATGGTCCAGCAGTTAAAAGAGCAGTTTGATTATATCATTTTGGATTGCCCGGCGGGCATTGAACGGGGATTCCAGAATGCCATTGCAGGGGCGGACCGGGCGCTGGTAGTCACCACCCCTGAGGTTTCCGCAATCCGTGATGCGGACAGGATTATCGGCCTTTTGGAGGCTAAGGAATTTAAACAAATCGATTTGATTATCAACAGGCTCCGATATGATATGGTGAAAAGGGGCGAAATGATGACGGCGGCGGATGTAGTGGATATTTTGTCCATTCCTCTTATAGGTATTGTGCCCGATGACGAAAATGTAGTAATCGCAACGAATCAAGGGGAACCTCTCGTAGGGGGCAGCACGATGGCAGGCCGCGCATATCAGAATATCTGCCAACGTGTGCTCGGGGAAGATATACCGTTTATTGATTTTGAAAAGACGATTTCTTTTTGGACAAGAGTAACTGGTATATTCCATAAAAATTAAGGAGGTTCGGTTATGGATTTGGGAAGAATATTTAGGAAAAAAAGCTCCAGGGAAATTGCAAAAGACAGGCTCAAAATATTGCTCATATCCGACAGGGTGAATTGCTCTCCGGAAATGATGGAAATGATAAAGACCGATATTGCAAAAGTTATTTCGAAATACATGAAAATAGATGCCCAGAGCATGGAAATACAAATTACGAAAACCGGGGTGAAGGGCAGGGGAAAAACGCAGTCTCTTTATGCCAGCATTCCCATCCTTGATTTGAACAAATAAGGGAAGGGCAAATGACAGAAAAAGGAAGGAAATAGCAGACATTATGTTAAAACAGTACAGAGTACGGGATTATGATTTTAAGTTGATAGTTTTGGTGATACTGCTCACCGTAATTGGTATTTTCGCAGTGGGCAGCGCCGACGAATCGCTGCAGAAGACGCAGATAGCCGGGTTTATATTCGGCATGTTCTTTATGGTGGTAATTTCGCTTTTTGATTATTCCGTACTTCTGAAACTGTACTGGGTTTTCTATATCGGCAACATTGCCCTCCTTGGGCTGGTGAGGACTTCGCTGGGTGTAACGGTCAACGGGGCGCAGAGGTGGATTGTTTTGTTTGGAATTCAATTTCAACCGTCAGAAATTGCGAAAATTTTGTTGATTCTATTTTATGCACAGTTTATAATGAAACATAAGGAGAAGATAAATTCTTTCACAATCATTGCCCTATGCTGCCTGTTTATGCTGCCGTCGCTGATTCTGGTCTATAAACAGCCGAATCTGTCCACAACAATTGTTATGACGGTTATGTTTTGCGTAATCATGTTTGTAGGCGGAATCAGTTGGAAACTGGTGGCGGGCATTCTGGCGGTAGTTGTTCCGGCGGCCGTAATTATATTCAGCATTGTGATACAGCCGGACCAGACGCTGATAAGGCCTTATCAGCAGACGCGTATTTATGCATGGCTCTATCCGGAGAAATATTCCACTACGGAGGCGTACCAGCAGCTGAATTCCATAATGGCCATAGGGTCCGGGCAGCTGCAGGGAAAAGGATATAAGACAAATGTTATCAGTTCCGTCAAAAACGGTAATTTTATTTCGGAGCCGGAAACAGATTTTATATTTGCGGTAATTGGGGAAGAATTTGGTTTTATCGGCACATGTGCCGTTATTGTCCTGATTATACTGATTACCCTGGAATGTTTCAGGGTAGCCGGGAGGGCAAAGGATTTGGCGGGGAGCATCATCGCCGCAGGCATGGCAGGCCTGATTGGGTTTCAGGGCTTTTTGAACATTGGGGTGAACACGGGCCTTTTGCCCAATACCGGGGTAACGCTTCCCTTTGTAAGCTATGGGCTGACGTCCCTGGTCAGCCTGTACATTGGGGTAGGTTTTGTTTTGAATGTGGGATTACAATGCAAAAAATATTAATGAAGAGAGGGTATGAAACATGAACATTGCACTTATTGCGCATGATGCAAAAAAACAGCTGATGCAGAATTTCTGCATTGCATACAAGGGGATTTTAAATAAAAATGATTTATTCGCAACAGGAACGACAGGAAGGCTGATAGAAGAAGTAACCAATTTGAATATTCACAAATATCTGGCAGGGCATCTGGGCGGAGAGCAGCAAATCGGTGCGCAAATCGAGCAAAACGATATCGATTTGGTGATTTTTCTAAGAGACCCCATGGCGCCTAAGTCCCATGAGCCGGATGTAAATAAGGTGATGCGTTTATGCGATATGCATAATATTCCTTTGGCAACCAACCTGGCCTCTGCGGAACTGTTGATCAAATCTTTAGATAGAGGAGACTTAGAGTGGCGTGAAATGTACAAATAGCGGATTCCTGCACCATGGCATTGGCATTTTCCTTAAGGGCGGCATGATTTTCGGCGGAATGCTTTTGAGCGGCGCGTTTATGTCCGGGTGCGGAAACAAAACATATGAAATGGCCTATTCCCCCAATTATCCAGTCAGCAGCTACCGGATGGATGCGGTAGAGGAACGGGGAGACACCGCTGTGCCTTTTGCAAAGGATTTATGCGTGGTGGATGGGGACATATCGGCTGGAACGGATGTTGATATGTCGCAGGCCGGAGCGGCAGCATTGTTTTCCGTCAACGAGAGCGGAACAATCTATGCCAAAAATGCACATGAAAGGATGGCCCCGGCCAGCCTTACGAAAGTAATGACTGCGCTGGTAGCATTAAAATACGGTTCTCCGGACGATTTGCTGACGGCTTCGGCCAATGTGAAGATTACCGAGCCGGGGGCTACGCTCTGCGGCCTGAAGGAAGGGGATCAGATGACCCTTACCCAAGCCCTTCATGTGCTGCTTATCCAGTCGTCCAACGATGTGGCTGTCTTGATTGCAGAAGGGATATCCGGTTCCGAAGAGGCTTTTTGCAGCTTGATGAACCAGGAAGCCAAGGCCCTTGGCGCAACAAACTGCAATTTTGTCAATTCCCATGGGCTGACGGCGGAAAACCATTATGTGACGGCTTATGATATGTATTTGATTTTTAATGAAGCGTTGAAATATGATTTGTTCAGCGAAATTATAAGTACGCCGTCCTATACTACTGTCTATAAGGATAGTGCAGGGAATGAAAAGGAACTGAGCGTTAATTCCTCCAACCTTTATCTGCAAGGGCAAAAGGATGCGCCGGATACCGTTACCGTTGTGGGGGGCAAGACGGGCACCACAAAGGCGGCCAAAAGTTGCCTTATCCTTCTGTCCCGCAGTTCTTCCGGCGGACAGTATATTTCTGTCATATTGGGCTCCGAAACGCGCGACACCCTATATGAGGAAATGACGGATTTGTTGAATGAAATAAAGAATTAGCAGTTGTTTTTTACGATAATATCATCTATAATAAGAATAGGTCTACCAATTGATTTGTTTCAGACTGAATTTACTTTAGGAGGGTTCACCGATGGTTCAATTAATAGCAGGCAAAAAGGGAAAAGGAAAGACAAAGCATTTGCTGGACAAGGTAAATGCAGAGGTAAAAACCGCTTCAGGGAGTATTACATACCTTGATAAAAGTACAAAGCATATGTTTGAACTGAATAATAAAGTTCGTTTGATTAATGTATCGGATTATTTAATTACCAATAGCGACGAGTTTGTAGGGTTTGTCTGCGGTATCCTTTCCCAGGATCATGATTTGCAGCAGATGTATTTGGACAGTTTTTTGAAAATTGCCTGCCTCGAAGGCAAAGATGTCAGTCCGGTGATTGAGAAACTGGAAAAAATCGGCAATGTGTTCGGGGTCGATTTCTTCATTAGCATATCGCTGGATGAAGAGGAAATGCCGGAAGATATGAAATCAAAGATTATGATGTCTCTTTAATGATAAATTGAGTTGCGGTATGTTCCATTGCAGCCAAAAGCCTCGGATTTCCGCCGGGGCTTTTCTATGCGCAGGCCCGCATAGGGAAGTTTGCTGCCAAGGCAGCATAGGGCCGCGCGGCAAGCAGGGGAGAAGGGCGTCCCCTACAAGATTGCCCAAGGAGGTTTTTAGTTGGCCGGCCAAAATCAGAACAAAATAACAAAATATAGAAGACCGCTGAATATTAATATCGGAATGGTGATTTTTGCCGTGATTTTTGTTTATATTGTATTTTGCGTGTTTACTTATTTTACGTCCAGGCATATCGTCTGGTATGAAGTGCAGGCGGGGTCTTTGTCCACCAATAATATATACGAAGGGGTTGCGCTCAGGGATGAAACTGTGGTCAATGCCACAGATGCGGGATATATCAATTATTTTGCCAGGGAAGGAGCCAGGGTGGCTGTGGGGGATTTGGTTTACACTGTGGACGAATCCGGGAAGCTGGCCGATTATATAGGAACCAGCGCCACAGGCGGAAATTCTTTGTCCCAAACCGATTTATCGGAATTGAAAACGGAAATTGTAGGCTTTGTCAACAGTTTTGACCGCCGGAATTTCAGCGCAGTTTATGATTTTAAATACGATATGGAAGGAACGGTTGTAAAGCTTTCCAACTATAGCATCCTGGAAAGCATTGATTCCCTGCAGTCTTCCGAACTGGCCGGGCTGATTAAGCAATGTACGGCTTCTTCCCCAGGTATTGTGGTATATTCTAT
The DNA here is from genome assembly GCA_021769135.1 of Lachnospiraceae bacterium. GTDB lineage: Bacteria > Bacillota > Clostridia > Lachnospirales > Lachnospiraceae > Kineothrix. The sequence continues at coordinate 69,253 of JAETTM010000014.1, forward strand.
AGACGGTTATGAGGACCTGACGCTGGAACAGATGACGGCTGATTATTTTGACAAAAAAAATTATGAAAAAACCCAGCTGCTGAGCAATGAACTGATTGCGGCCGGAGACCCAGTCTACAAAATATCATCCAATGAAGACTGGTCATTGGTGATTCAAACGGATGAAAAAAGGGCGGAGGAATTGCTGGAAGCCGAATATGTAAGGGTGCGTTTCCTTAAAAACCAGGAAATTTCCTGGGGAAAAGTGGAGTCCTTTACCAATGAAAGCGGCGATACCTTTGTTCAGCTCACATTTACCAACTCCATGATTACTTTCGCCAATGACAGGTTTGTGGATATTGAACTGATTCTTGAGGATGAAAACGGGCTGAAAATCCCGAATTCTTCCATTGTGGAAAAGGAATTTTTTATCGTACCCAAAGACTACGTCACAAAGGGGGGGAACAGCGGTTCCAATGGCGTGCTGCGGGAGACATATACGGATGAAGGGGAACCAACCACTGAATTCGTGGAAGCAACGATTTACAATGAAACCGATGAAGAGTATTATTTGGATAATGCTTCCCTGCAGATTGGTGATTATATTGTTATGCCGGAATCCTCTGAAAAATACGCATTAAGCAAAAGGGGAAGCCTTATTGGCGTATACAATATTAATAAGGGATATGCCGATTTCAAGCAGGTGAATATCCTTTATAATAATGACGAATATTCCATTGTCCAGTCAAATACGGCATATGGGCTGAATGTATATGATTATATCGTTTTGGATGCTACGACAGTAAGTGAAGATGAATTAATCCATTAGTGGATTTTGGCGCGAAAGGCGCAGAAATGAGGAAAAAATGGAAGGGATAGCTCAAAATATCAGGCAAGTGGAAAGCAGGATTGATGCTGCCTGCAGCCGGTCAGGACGCGACAGGCAGGATGTTACATTGATTGCAGTCAGCAAAACAAAGCCGGTTTCCATGCTGATGGAAGCTTACGATTACGGGTGCAGGCATTTTGGGGAGAATAAAGTACAGGAATTAGTGGACAAATATGAACAAATGCCCAAAGATATCAAATGGCACATGATAGGGCACCTCCAGAGGAATAAAGTAAAATATGTGGTCGATAAAGCGTATCTGATTCATGGCGTGGATTCTCTGAGGCTTGCGGAGGAAATCAGCAAAGAAGCGATAAAGAAAAATATCATTGCACATATTTTAGTTGAGGTCAATGTAGCCGGGGAAGAGACCAAGTTCGGTACATCTGGCGAAGAGGCCTTGGCCTTGGTACGGAAAATTTCCGATTTGCCGTCGATTCAGGTAGAAGGATTGATGACAATCGCGCCATATGTAGAAAACCCTGAAAAAAACAGAGAATACTTTAAAAGCTTGTATCAATTATCTGTTGACATATCTGGGACCTGACTTTGGTATCAGACATTAAAAAATGGCGTTAGTTTATAATTGATCAGCAGAATTGTCGTGTTTTATTTACGGTAATTCTGCTGATTTTTGTATCTAAATTTTTCTTGTG
>JAETTM010000102.1 GCA_021769135.1 Lachnospiraceae bacterium
GTTTTTTTACATAGCAGAGCCTGCGGATACGGCGCTGACACAGGCCCCTAACAGTATTTGCCAAAAAGATTATAACAGATTCATTGCTTTAGCACAAGAGTCAAATCCCTCGCTGAAAACCCTGCACGAATGCCAAAAATAGCTGCCCGCGCCAGAGCGGCTGCCAGAAATTACAGGCAGCTCATATAATAGGCATATAAATTCTGATATGTCTCCGCATTATAATGAAGCCCGTCCACCAGTTTATAGCCTATCGTGTTCAAGTAGCTGTGGCTGTCTATCCAGGAGATATCGCCGCTCAAGCCTGCCTGCATCTGGCTGTTGAAGTATTCCACCTGTTCTTCCGTCACATACGGGTTTTCCCAAACCGGGTTTACGGAAGCATAGTATACCTTTGCCCCTTTTGCCACCCATTCCGCCGCTTTCGCATTCACCAGTTCCAGATAATTGTTCAGATTCCCCGGATCGTTCACGCCAAGATTAATCAAGACCTTGGAGCCCTTTCCCACACATCCGTCAATCCTTGCAACCGCATTCTCGTTAAACCACTTATACCCTTTTCCGCTTTCCGCAATCCAGACGCAGCTGTTCTCCCCTACATTGGCCTGCATTTGTACGAACCGGGAATCCCCTACAAGAATGACCCCGGATACATTCTTTACTTCCGTTACCGCCTGCTGCCCCTGTGCTTCCTGATGCTGGGGAGCCGGTTCCGCCGGCTTTTCATCCTGCAGGTATTTGCCGCTTACGAATGCTTTTACTTCCCCATATATAACTTCATACCACCCTGTATCCGCCTGTCCTGTTGCGGTTACAGCCTGTCCTCTGGCCAGTCCGCCCACCCGGCCGAAATCCGTAGACGGGCCGGACCTTACATTAACCGCCGACGAAGCATACATCACTTTCTCGGCCTCGAATGCCGTTATTGTATAATCTGAAAGCTTGGGCTCCGCTTTTTTCTCGCTCTTCTTTTTATCGTCTTTCTCTTTCACGGTATCCTTTTTCCCGGTGTTCTGAGCCGCTTTACCCAGCTTTGCCATTTCCACTTTTCCTGTGCTTACGGCAAACAACCCATCCCTGTTTTTACCCGCTTCCGCATTTTTTTCTGCGGCTTCCGCTGTCGCTGCTTCTAAATTCCCTTCCGTCTCCCGCACGCTGCCGCCTGCCAATACAAGCGTAAGACCCAGCGCCAATGCCAATACCACTTTTTTCATCTTCAACCTCGCTCCTTTTCGCTTTTGCACCAGCCCAGCCAATAGAGCTGCCGCCCACTTTCTGCATATTTTCGAAGACGTATATGCAATAGTTATATTATACCAGATAGCCGTCACCCTGTACAAGTTAAAAGGACAGGATTTATGGAGTAAAAATCATTTTCATCGCCGGTTTTAACATCGCTATGGGCCTACTTGATAGGCCTTTGGCAATATGATAAAATAAAAGGCATCGATCAGAGCGGGAGGTTATGCCATGGAAACAAAAGTATATGAAACCCCATGTGGACCAATCCGTTATTGGATTAGCAGGAAATCGGAGGATTCGAAACCGTCGCTGGTCTTTTTGCCTGGCCTCACCGCTGACCATCGGTTATTCGATAAGCAAATAGAATATTTTGAAAAGAAATGCACCGTTCTTGTGTGGGATGCCCCCGGGCACGCATCTTCATGGCCTTTTGAACTGACGTTCACCTTGATGGACAAAGCAAGATGGCTTGACGAAATTCTGGCAAAAGAAAAAATAAACTCCCCAATCATAATCGGGCAGTCGATGGGAGGGTATGTGGGGCAGGCCTACTCTCAGATGTATCCTCAAAAACTTAAAGGATTCGTATCCATCGATTCCGCGCCCCTGCAAAGAAAATATGTGACCGCTGCCGAACTATGGCTTTTAAAAAAAATGGAGCCGGTATACCGCCATTATCCATGGAAATTTCTTTTGAAATCCGGAACGGATGGGATAGCTACATCCCCCTACGGCAGAAGCCTGATGCGCGACATGATGATGGTTTATGACGGCGACCAGAATAGATACGCCAGACTGGCCGGCCATGGTTTCCGTATGCTGGCGGATGCCATTGCCGCAAACCTCCCCTATCGGCTTTACTGCCCTGCATTGCTGATATGCGGCGAGAAAGACCATGCCGGTTCCTGCATCAGGTACAATAAGGCATGGCACAAGGCTACCGGGATCAGGCTTGAATGGATTAAAGGGGCCGGGCACAATTCAAACACGGACAAACCTGACATTGTCAATTCTTTAATTGAGGATTTTATCATTCTCGCAGCTGGCTAAGGTGTCAACTAAATTACATTGATTTCTGATGACTTACAACGCCGTGGCGCAATTTTCTATAATGATTCGGGTGTCAAAAGCCCTGGCCGCGGAATGCGCTTGGCACTTTGCGCAAAAACAAGACGCCCATCATAGATGGACGTCTCACAATGTAAAAGGGGAATTTTACATGGGTCTCTCGACCCATCTATAGTATAGCACCATAGTCCATAAAAAGCTAGTACTTTTTTCACTTTTTCAAAAAAATTTTTATTTCGACATTTTTCTTTCTTTTTAACGATTTTCGAGCAGCAATTCCCTCACGGTTTCCGCATAATGCTCCGCAATATCCTGTTCAAAGGGTATTACCCTCGACCACATACGCAGCCCCTGATAGTAATACAATATCAAATCCGTAACCCGTTCCCCATCCACTTTTTTAAATTCTCCCTTCTCCATCCCATAGTTAATAAGGCTCATCCAACGTTTTTTTGCGTTCTCGTTAATGCGGATAAAAAGATTCTCATTACCCAAATTGGCAAATTCATAAATGGCAAGGCTTAAAGATAGTTCTTTATCCATAATTTCATGCTTTATGGCATCGAGCATTTCTTTCAAAATGTCTTCCGCGCTTTCTTTCTTCTCCATACGTCCATCAATTGCATATTCTTGTGAAAGTATTTCTGAAAAAATTTCACTTGTGCTGGAATAATGGCGGTACAGCCCGCCCCTGCTTAAGCCCGTTTTTTCGCAAACATCCGTCATGGTTACTTCTTTAAAGCCTTTTTCAGCAAACAGCCGATATGCCTCTTCCCTTATGAGCTTCCTGGTCCTTTCCGCCTTCTTCCCCATATCAGAAATCAGCCTCCTCCCTCAAAAGGGAATACATGCAGTAGGAATGGACTTCCCCATTTTTGTAAACCCCATTCCTCATCGTGCCTTCATAGGTAAAACCGGCTTTTTCCAGGACGCCCCTGGAGCCCGCATTATCCGCAAACGGCTCCGCAAAGATGCGAATGATATCAAATCTGGCGAAGGCTTCCCTGCAAATCATCCGCACCGCCTGTGAAATAATCCCTTTCCTCCAGTAATCCTCCGAAAGCCAATATCCCAGTTCGGCCGATTTCTCGTAGACATCGTCCTTAAGGGTTACCCCTATGCCGCCCACCGCTTTGCCTTCCACTTCCACCGCGCGCACTATCTGGCCCCGGCCTTCTCTGGCTATACAGTCATTCACAAACCATTCCCCATCCGCCCGCAAATAAGGGGAAGGAAATGTATTCCGCAAATTTTTTGCGATATTAGGGTTATCCGCCGCTTTTACAATGTCATCGATGTCATCTTTCCTCCACTCTCTTAATATAAATCCCATTGTCATGCCCTCCTAAAAAGTTATCTCAATAGCCGGCTTCCTGCAGCTATAAAAAGAGACATTTATGTCTCTTTTTATTATGCGACATTAATGACGCTTTGTCAACATTTTTTTATCCCCAGCCCACTTTAATGAATAATAATAAAAAAACCGAAAACCCCTGGCTTTATTAATAAAACCTGGTGTTTCCGGCCGCAATCCAAACTGCACCGAGTACGGATAAATCCGAACCCTCAACCTCCGCCAGCGTGATAGTCTTGGAACCGTCCTTATAGTTGAAAGTAAGGATTATCTTGTCCTCATAAAGATACACTGCATTGACGAAGCTGTCAATCAGCCGTATTTTCCCGGCAAACAGAAAGCTAATTATTGTTTGTTCTTTTTTTCCCAATTATCTAAACGGACTTGCATAGTTTCTCTCCATTCTTTACTTGGACAAGCAGTAATCAGTTTTCGATACTCATCATATGATGGCGCTTCTATGAAATAAGATTCTACCAACTTCAATAATACCCACTCAACTCCGTACATTCCACTTTTGGGAAAAATGTTAATCAATACTTCTGCTTCTTCTTTTGTGAGTGGTATTTTTACATTTGAGAGCAATTTATCATAGTTGTCAATAGTTTCTCCTGTGGGGTCATCTTCGATTGAGTCTGGCATTTGACCAAGAAGTTTTAATTTTATAATTGCCTCCTGCACTTCTACTCCCTCCAATTCATTTTTGTCATCTTCTCATTTCCTCCCTCGCTGTGGGTCGGTCAAGCCGGGATTGGAGAGGTGGATCTGCTCCGCAAGCTGTTCCAGCGTCAGCCCATGCTCCACACGCAGGTCTTTCAATCGTTCTTGTATGGATAGTTCCATGATTTCCCTCCTTGTCTGCCTGATAAACAGAAATTGTTATCTGTCTGTCCAAGAATCAAATCTCGTTGAAATTTGTGGGTCATATAAAGGACAGCCAAAATCAATTAAAATATCCATAAGAGCGTTCATATCAGACTCTTGCATACCATAGCAATCAAATCTTACGATTTGCGAAGTCGTAAAAATCTGAAATGCACCATGGCCTTCTTTTTCAAAATCCTTGCCACTATCTTGAATCGTCCAGTCGGAAAAAGTTGCAGTCACTTTCTTCAAAATATCATTAATCGGAAGAATTTCTAATACTTCCATTACCTCTCCATCACAACACGCTGTCTGATATACAGTTGCATGGTCATGTGTAGTATTTTCCTTGTACCTCCAAAAATTCAAATCCATACTCATCGCAAAATCCTCCTGCTAAAAAATCAAAATCCGATTTGTCGTTCCGTTGTGTCTATCGTACCACAATTCCGAGAGCGTGGAAATAGTGAGTTTTTCGGGCGTATTTCCTACCTTTTCCCGCTGTCTGCTCCCAGAAATTCAGAAATTCTTTGAAAGCCCGGAGGGGAAGAAAGAATTTGAAGAATGGAAAGCGCAGAGGGAAAGGGAACCGGAAAAGAAAAGGAGCGTATGACAAAAGCGGCGGTATCACTCACGATACCGCCGCTTTTACTTTAGCACTCAAGATATACTAAAAATCCGAAGCCGTCCCCGATTGGAACCGGGTTCGGATTATCATTATCTAGTGCGGATAACAGGACTCGAACCTGCACGGTCTCCCAACGGCACCTAAAACCGTCGCGTCTGCCAATTCCGCCATATCCGCTTACCCTTGCTATCTTAACATCCTCCTTCCCCTTCTGTCAACCAATATGGGGGAAAATTCGGTTTGTCGATTAAACATATGTTTATTTGCATATTCCACATCGGCATCCAAGATATACCCCTGGAATGCCGCAGGGCAAAGGAACGAAGCGGCAGCCCTTCTATTCCTGCCGCTTTGCCCCTTCATAGCAAACGATAAATCGCTTCAACGCCTACTTCTTCAATATTTCCTTCTTATAGAATTCATAAGCCTTATCCCATTCCGCCTTGTTTTCCGGTTCATATACCACAGGCTCTTCCGAATTTGCAATTACCTTCCGCGCTTCTTTCAAGTCTTTGATTATCCCTTTGGACATCAGCTGAATCGCAATATTGCCGAATACGGTTGCTTCCACCGGGCCTGCAATGACCGGAATGCCGCTGGCATGGGCAGTGAAGCGGCAAAGCAGCTTGCTTTGTATTCCGCCGCCCACCATATGCACCGCATGATAATCCTTTCCGGTGCAAGCCTTCAGTTCTTCCAAAGTATAGCGGTATTTCAATGCCAGGCTTTCATTGATACAGCGTACGATTTCCCCTTCCGTCTCAGGCACTTTCTGCCCTGTACGCCGGCAGTAATCACGAATACGTTTCGGCACATCCCCTGCGGGAGTAAATTCCGGGGCATCCGGGTCAACAAAGCTTTGGAACGGCTCCGCCCCTTCCGCAAGTTTTTCCAATTCAGAGAAGCTATATTCCTTCCCTTCCCGTATCCACTGCCTTCTGCTTTCCTGAATCAGCCACAGGCCGATGATATTTTTCAAAAACGAAGTCCTGCCGTCCGTACCGGTTTCATTGGTAATGTTCAGTTCTTCCGACTGCTTCGTTAAAACAGGGTGCTCCAATTCCGTACCGAACAATGACCATGTTCCGCAGCTTACAAAAATGAAATCGTCCTCTTTGGCGGGAACTGCCGTAAGCGCGCACTGGGTATCATGCCCCGCTACGGCCACCACGTCCATGGCCGTCACGCCCAGTTCCTCCTGAATCTCTTTCCTTATAGGGCCAAGGAGCGTTCCTGTAGGCACTACTTCCGTGAAAATGTTCTTCGGGATGCCGAACTTCTCCGCCACTTCCATCACCCATCCCGGTTCGCATGGATTGCTCATCTGAGTGGTGGACACGATAGAGCGCTCGCTTTTCTTCACCCCCGACAAGAAATAATTAAACAAATCCGGCATAAGCAGCAGGCAGTCCGCCCTCTGCAATAGCTCCGGCCTCTGCTCTTTCAATGCCAGAAGCTGGAATGCCGTATTAATCTCCATAAACTGGTTTCCGGTCATTTCATAAAAATGTTCTTTGGGAATCAGGGAAAATCCTTTCTCCAGCATCCCCTCCGTCCTCGCATCCCTATAGTGCACCGGATTCTCCAGCAAATACCCTTTCTCGTCCAGAAGCCCGAAGTCCACGCCCCATGTATCCACACCGATGCTGTCCACATCGCCATAAGGCTTTGCCTTAATCAGGCCCTGCTTTATCTCGTAAAAAAGACGAAGGACATCCCAATACATCGTACCGTTTACGATAACCGGGTCATTTGAAAAACGGTGGATTTCTTCCGCCCTGATTTTATCCCCGTCATAGGTTCCAAGCATTACTCTGCCGCTGGAAGCGCCGAAATCCACCGCCAGCACTTTTGTTTCTTTCTTGGCTACATCCATTCTATTTCCTCCGTTCTGTTAGGATAATCCCCCAAACCCTCCCCCCGACTCCGCTTCCCGCCGGCGATAGCCATACGCCAAGTCGATGAAGAAAGTCTCCAGGGGCTATTATGGCATACTCCCGGTATTTTCTATTCTATCAGGCACAAGGAAATACCGGGAGTACATTATTCAGCAACAGTCAGGCAATTCCACTGTTACGTTTTTTACCTCTTCACTTATTATTTATACAGCGGACCATATGTCTGGCAAGCCCTGAAGTCCTGGCCTTCCTTATCCATACCGAACGCATTCCAGGCTGCCGGACGGAAGATTTTTTCTTCCGGAACATTATGCATCGCAACCGGGATTCGCAGCATGGAGCACATCGTAATCAAATCTGCGCCGATATGCCCATAGCTAATCGCGCCGTGGTTTGCACCCCAGTTGTTCATTACGTCATAAGCGGTCTTAAATGCGCCTTCCCCTGTTATCCTGGGAGCGAACCATGTGCACGGCCATGTATAGTCGGTCCTCTTCCAAAGCACATCCGTTACTTCCTCAGGAAGTTTCACCGTCCAGCCTTCTGCAATCTGAAGCATAGGCCCAAGTCCTTTCACAAGGTTCAGGCGAATCATAGTTACCGGCATTTCCGCTTCCGTAACAAAACGGGAAGAATAGCCGCCGCCCCTGAAATAGCCGAAATCAGCCGCATTCCATGTAGTAGCCTTCAAAATCGCTTCCTGATCTTCTTCCGTCACTTCGTACCATGGTTTCATCACGCCATTGCCGTCCGCATCCTTTGCCTGTCCACAAGCATCCAGGCATGCAGCGCCGGAGTTAATCAGGTGGATAAATCCGCCCGCATCCTTTGCAACGCCTTCAACCTCATAACCCGTAGCCTTCTTCACCGCCTCCGGGCTCCAATATGTACGTACATCCGCAAAAATCTGGGCGCGGTTGGTCAGCAGTTTCATGAACATCATGCCCAGGCCGTTGAGGACATCATTTTCCGTTGCCAAAACATAAGGCTCACGAGCCCCGTTCCAGTCGAAGGAAGTATTGAGCAGCGCTTCCGGGAAATCGCAGTTGGGATAGAAATCGGTCCACTGCCTCTGGCCCTGGAACCCTGCCGCAATAGCATTGTGGCCTACCATCTCTTCTTCCCTTCCCTTCGGCAGATTAGGATTGCCGTTCATCAGGTCTTTGATAATAATCATCATCTTAACAACAAATTCCCAGTCTTTTTCTTTCTCTTCTGCTGACTTCTGTACTTCCGGAGGGTTCTTGTCGAAACCTTCCTTGCATTTTTCCTTCGTCCAGGCCAAAGCTTTTTCGAATTCCGCCTTATCATAGATTTCTTCTGTCATTCGGCGGATAATTTCCACTTCGTCTACAGATTCCACACGCATGCCGAGATATTCCTCGATAAATGCGGGATCAATGATAGAGCCGCCGATTCCCATACAGATAGAGCC
>JAETTM010000015.1 GCA_021769135.1 Lachnospiraceae bacterium
TGTCAAAAGGTACGCTTTTTGATAATATCCGACAAAAAATGCGGGGGAGGTGCAGTGGGTGGACCAATCTGAAAATATGGATGCATTGCTGGATTTTCTGTACCAGGCAATGTTTACAATTGCTCCAAAAGGGTATAGCCCTAAAGAAGTAGATATGTTTATTGAAGAATTAAAGGATCAATGTTGTGCATGGAGCAGGAAATATACGGAATTACAAAAAGAACTTCAGGAAATGAAGGAGGGAAGAAGAAATGTCGATGCTTCAGGTTAAAAGGCAGGAGATTAAATATCCCATTTCACTTCTTGAGTATAAAAAGCTGGAAAAAAAGTTAAAAGCGTGCATGTATCAGGACGAACATGCGGGAAGCGATGGCATGTACAAGGTAAGAAGCCTATATTTTGACAGCCCATCGGAAAAAGACCGAATGGATGTATTGAGAGGATGTGAAAAACGCCATAAGATTAGGCTGCGTATATATTCGCTGGATGACCCTGCTGCGAAATTAGAATTAAAAGCAAAAGAGGGCCGTTTTCAAAGAAAAAGCTCGCTGATTGTGTCGAGGGAAGAAGCAAAAGAGCTGATTTCGGGGAAATACGACTGCCTGAGAGAGCAGGGCACCGAAATGGCAGAGCATCTGTATATGGAACTGAGACAGGGGATGTACCGTCCGCGGGTGCTGATGGAATACGACAGGGCTGCCTTTTATCTTCCGTCAAAAGATATCCGGGTTACCTTTGACTGGAATGCGGCTGCCAACCGTGTTAATACGGATTTATTCGCAGAGGATATCTGTTGGATTCCTTTGCGCCCATCCAGCGTCGGAGTTTTAGAAGTGAAATTTAACGGGTATTTATTCAGCTACATACAAAATTTATTGGAAGGCGTGAATAAGCTTCCGGCCATGAATGGTAAATACATTTATGCATGTAATATTTAATGATGGAGGAAATGACTGGAAATGAGAGAGCAGATTTTGAATTATATGGCGCAGCAGCAGGCGATTGAACCGACGCAGCTTATTTTTAACATGACGGTTGCAGTGGCCTTGGGCATCATTATATTTATTACGTATCGTTTAACTTATTCAGGTGTCGCATACAGCAAGAAGTTTAATGCTTCACTGATGATGATGACATTGGTGTCTACGTTAGTCATGACTGTAATTTCCAATAATATAGCATTGTCTCTTGGTATGGTGGGCGCATTGTCCATCGTCCGTTTCCGTACGGCAATCAAGGATCCGAGAGATACTACGTTTATTTTCTGGTGTATTGGAGTGGGAATCTGCTGCGGGGTTTCATTTTATACGGTGGCTGCAGTGGGATCGGCATATATTTTTGCAGTTATGGTCGTTTTGGGACGGGTACATACCGTTGAAAAAAGATTGCTTCTGGTAAGGGCAGGGCGCGCAGCGGAAAAGGACATAGAGTCAGCTGTGTATCTATATTTAAAAAAGGTGGAATTGCAGGCAAAGGACACTACGGGAGACGAGGTGGAGTATATTTACATTCTTTCCGATAAAACGCTGCAGCGTGCCCAGAAAATTAATGAGGATTCGATTACGGATAAATTGTATGCGATCGAGGGCGTGCGGATGGTAAACCTGGTTGCGCAAAATGATGATATGAGCTACTGATGGAGGGATGGCAAATGAAAAAATTGATCCCTTACATCTGTGTTGTGGTTTGTGGGCTTATCATCGCAATCGGTGCAGAGATATTTTTCCCCCAGAAAGAAACGAGAATCTGGCACCACGAAACAGAAGGCCTGGAGTATTGCGAAAATACAAAGCAGGGTGAATTTTGTACCCATTTGCCCCTTGTAATCATCGATACGAAGGGCCAGGAATTGGATTTTGTTACAGAGGTTCTGGCTTCGATGAAGATTATCGACCAGGAGGGCGGGCACAATCACTTGGACGGCGAAGCCTCAATGGAAACGGATATGCTGATTAAAATGAGAGGAAATTCTTCCAGCCGTTTTGACAAAAAGCAATATCGTTTGACATTTGTGGATGCCAGCGCTTATGGGAAAGAAACGACAAATCTTCAACAGCTGGAACATGTATCGTACAAAATCATGGGGATGCCATCGGAGTCGGAATGGGTATTGAACGGCCCTTTTTTGGATAAGACGCTTATCCGAAACTACTTAATGTACAATCTGTCGGGGGAAATCATGGAGTGGGCTCCCAATGTGCGTTATTGCGAAGTGTTTCTAAATGGAGAATATAAAGGCGTATATCTCATGCTTGAGACCGTAAAAGCGGATAAGGACAGGGTAAATCTGGCAGTGCTGAACGGGAAGAATACGGGCACTGATTATATGGTCGCAAGAGAAAGGGCGGGCGATACGTCATATCCGTTGGATAATTTCGGAACGTATGCCGGAAAGACATACAATGAACTGGGAATTGTTTATCCGGGCGCCAGGTCAGGAAGAACGGCCGAGCAGCTTGAATTTATCCGCCAGGACATAGGCGCGGCGGAAAAAATGCTGTATTCGCTGGACTACGATGACCAGAAAATAGGATATAAATCAGCGATTGATGTGGATTCCTTTGTGGATTATTTTATTTTGAATGAATTTGCGCTGAACGTGGATGGCGGCGGCCTTTCGACCTATATGTATAAAAAAGTGCGTTCCGGATTTACAATGGGGCCGGTCTGGGATTTTAACAACGGATTTGACAACTATGAATATTATTCCCTCAGAGAAGACGAGTTTTACATGATTACAAAACCATGGTATGTAATGCTGCTGCGGGATGAGGAATTTGTGGAGCAGATTATTAACCGCTATAGTCTGCTGCGGCAGGGGGTATTGTCGGAGGAAAGGATCGATAAAATAATCGATGATACTATTGGGTTTTTAGGGCCGGCGATTGAAAGGAACGACCGGATTTGGGGGTATTCTTATCAGGACGGCTGGCTGGACAATTTAGACATGAAACTGCAGCCATTAGACTATGACAGAAATCCGGAAAATTATGAGGAAGCGGTTGAACAGCTGAAATCCTGTATTCACAGGCGAGGTGAATTCCTGGATAAAAATATACATGTGCTGCGCCAGTTTTGTGCGGAGTCAAAAGTAAAGGAATGGAATTAAGGGAAGAGGAAAGTTGAAATTATGAAGCGTTTTCTGATAACCTGTACGGCAATAATCATTCTGGCAATTGCGGGGGCATACGTTGTTTTATATACTTCTTTTACTCCATTTTCAAAATTGGATGATGAGCCGGAATATTTTATGAAAGTAAAAGGAAAAGAGATTTTTCAGATGGCGGGAGGGAAGGAAGAAGTATTTGAAATAAAAGGGGTCGATTTAGGGGCTGGAATACCCGGAGCGTTCGCAACAGAGTTTGCCATCGATTATGACATGTATTTGGAATGGTTTAAGCTGATTCAGGAAATGAATGCCAATGTAATCCGGGTGTATACGATTTCTGACCCGGAGTTTTATCATGCCTTTTATGACTACAATGCGGATAATCCGAATCCGCTGTATCTGCTTCATGGCGTGTGGGTAGACGACGAGGTAGTCCGGGGAGCAAATGATGCTTATGCGGACCAGTTTATTCATGTGTTTTATAAAGACTGTGAAAAACTGGTAGACGTCCTCCATGGACGAAGAAACATCTGGTATAACAGCCGGCATGGCTATGGAGCCTATAAATGGGATGTTTCGCAATGGGTTGCCGGATATATTCTCGGAGTGGAATGGGATCCGGACGTCGTTCTTTATACCGATGATATCCGGGAGTACATGGCCTCCTTTGAGGGAGAATTTTTATATACGGATGGGAATGCCTCCGCCTTTGAGGCGATGCTGGCGCGGGTTGGCGACAGATTGCTGACATATGAGATGAGAAAATATGGGGAACAGAAGCTGCTTGCATTTTCCAACTGGCCGGAAACAGATCCGCTGGACCATGAGCAGTGGAGGCTGGAACAGAACACAAATCTGGCGAAAATAGATGTGGAGCATATCCATGCAAAAGACAAACTGAAGACGGGAATGTTTGCGTCATATCATATTTACCCGTATTATCCCGCATTCCTTGATTTCGAAGAAAAATATGCCGGTTATGTGGACGAAAAGGGGGAAAACAATCCATATCAGGGATATTTGAAGGAAATCAACAGGCACCATACCGTGCCGGTAGTGGTTTCGGAGTTTGGCCTCCCGTCTTCCAGGGGAATCGCAAGAATTAATAAAGCCAGGGGGATGGATCAGGGAAATTTAAGCGAAGAGGAACAGGCAAAACGGCTGAAAATTCTGTATAAGGATATCAAGACCGCGGGATGTGCCGGCGCAGTAGTCTTCGCATGGCAGGATGAATGGTTTAAACGGACCTGGAATACATGGCCGGGCGTGGATTTGACAAGAAACGCCTATTGGAGCGATTATCAGACGAACGAACAGTCCTTTGGACTGATTACCTTCGATCCCGGCGAAGAAAAAAGCGTCGTCTATATAGATGGCAATGTGGAAGAATGGGAAGATGTTCCATGGATTATTCGGGATGAGGACAGCGGCCTGCAGGCGGCATATGATGAAAAGTTTGTCTATTTTCATGCCTATATTAAGAATCTGAGCGAGGGCGATGTGATATATCTGCCTGTAGATATTACGCCGAATTCGGGCGCATATAAAGAAGCGGAGAGCGGGCTGGAATTTGAACAGCCGGTAGATTTTCTGATTCGTCTGGATGGGGAAGACAATTCCGTTATGCTGGTGCAGGAATACTACGATATACTGTTTGCGACAGAACGCAGGGAAATCTGGGAGGAGGATGCGTTTATTCATCCTCCGGAGAAAGACTCGCAGAAATTCAATCTGATTCAGCAGTTTTTAAGAGGAAAAGTCATGATGCTGAATGGAGAAGTGCTGGAACCCTGGCTTTTTCCCACCGGGGAACTGCTGCATGGGAACGCGAATCCGCAAAATGAAGATTTCAATTCCCTGGCGGACTTTTTTATTGAGGGAAATCATATAGAACTGCGGATTCCGTGGACGATGTTTAACTTTTCGGATCCATCGCAGATGCGTATCCATGATGACTATTATAAGCATTATGGAGTGGAAGAGATAAAAATAGACAGTATGGATATTTCCATGCAGATTTTGCATGATGGCCAAAACAGCGTGAAGCCTTTCGGAACGCTGAAGCTGAGGGGCTGGGGAAATCACCCCACATGGCATATGAGGCTGAAAGCCTCTTATTATGCCATGCAGGAAGCATATGAGGAGGTGGAATAAGTGCTTGTTTCTTTTCATGAAGGCTACTGGCTGTTAGTGGAGCTGTGCGCGCTGTTTTGTGTGCTGACAATGGCTTACAATCTATATGAGCATTTAACGAGGAAAAGCCGCAGCAGGATACAGGGGAGGCGGACGGAATCTTTAAAGGAATTATTGAGTACATATGCCGAAAGCCAGGGTGAGAACCGTAAAAAATGCTATAAAAAGTTTTCAAGGATTTTAAACAGGCCAAACGGAGTGCTTGCATTGATGGCGGCGCTTAATGAAATGGGATGGGATGAAAGCGGCCATATGGAACCCGTTACAAGAAGGCTTCTGTGCGAGCTGCTGACAGAGAAATATATTCATGTCTATCAAAAAGAAGACGAATCGGTGCAGGGAATGCTGATTTCTCTGCTTATCCGCTGCGATGCTTCATCCAGCAGATTGAAACAGCTTCTGTTAAAGAATCTGGAGGCGGAAAATTTACTTGTACGTATTGAAACAATGCGCTGTATTTCAGCACAGAGGAACCGAAAGCTGATGCTCCAGGCGCTGGAATGTATTCATCGGCAGCCGCAGTATTTCAGCAACAA
The DNA here is from genome assembly GCA_021769135.1 of Lachnospiraceae bacterium. Taxonomy (GTDB): domain Bacteria; phylum Bacillota; class Clostridia; order Lachnospirales; family Lachnospiraceae; genus Kineothrix. Next base: position 5,839 of record JAETTM010000015.1, read on the forward strand.
GCTCCTGACGGATACGCTCATCGAGTTTCAAGGGGACCGGGAAGCATTGATGGAGGAATTGTGGGAGAGCCGGGAAACGTATTCTCCCAGTATTCAGATTTCCATCATCCAGTTGATGGCAATTATAAAAGAAGAAACGTTTGCAGAGCGAATCTATGAAGTGGTAAAGGATCAGGAGGCCGATAAAGAGATTCGGATTGCCGCATTAAAATATTTTCAAACGGTTCTCAGGCCGGAATATATAAAGACATTTGCGGAATTTGTGACGGAGCCGTTCTGGGAATACGGGGCTGTGGCCGCAAATGTTTTAAGGAGCTACGATTGTACTGGAGTTTTTGAACAGCTGCTTAAGGGATGCGCAAGCAGGAACTGGTATATCCGAAATAATTGTGCAAGAACGATTGTGGAGTGCTGCAGCCGGCAGCAGATTGAACAGGCGATGTGCGTGGAGGACCGCTATAGCCAGGACAGTATCCGGTATGTGTGGAAAACAATGGGGAGAGAGGGGCAAATAGCATAATGAATGAACATTTACGCACGATTGTTGAGTTTGCAAATTTCTTTTTTTCGTTGTTTTTTATACGGCATTTTTATTCCTTTCCGTAATTTACGGGGCCGTGGAAAGTGAAAAGAGGGAAAGGCAAAATATATTCCATAAAGGAATCAGCGTAGATCATGCGATTAATTATGTGCCGATTTCTGTTTTGATTCCTGCCTATAATGAAGAACTGACGATTTTGGATACGGTAAAGTCATTGTGCGTACTGGATTATCCGGAATTTGAGATAATTGTAATTGACGATGGATCAAAGGACAGGACTGCGGAAATTCTAATCCATGAGATGGAGCTGAAAAGGACGGAGCGCCCAATCCGCCGGCAGGTCCTCTGCCAGGAAATGACAGAAATATATGAGACCGTGTATTCGGGGCATTCGATTACGCTTGTCCGCAAGAAGAACGGCGGAAAAGGGGATGCGCTGAATATGGGGATTAATGTGTCAAGGTATCCCTATTTCCTTAGTTTGGACGCGGATTCCGTGCTTCAAAAGGACGCTCTGAAAAAAATGATTATGCCAATCCTTTCTGATTCCAGAGTAATCGCTGTCGGCGGAATGGTGCAGGTGGCCAATGAAATGATTATTGAGGATGGGGAGATTAAAGAATTCCGTTTTCCACGGAAATTTGTCGTTTTGATGCAGATGCTGGAATATTCGCGTACTTTTATGGCAATGCGGATGTTTCTGGATTCCTTCAATAGCAATCTGATTATTTCAGGAACCTGTGGATTATTCCGAAAAGATATGGTGATTCAGACGAATGGGTATAAAACGGATACTGTGGGAGAGGATATGGAACTTGTAGTAAAGCTGCACGCGTATTGCAGGAGCAAAAAAGTTCCGTATAAAATCGCTTATGCGCCGGATGCCATTTGCTGGACACAGGTTCCGTCCAGGCTGAGAGATATGAAAACCCAGAGAAGGCGGTGGCAGATGGGGCTGATGCAGAGTCTGTATACACATCGGATGATTTTATTTAATCCGCTGTACGGTGTAATGGGAGTGTTTTCAACCCTGTATTACCTGATGGTGGAAATGCTGGGGCCGTTTATCGAATTTTTAGGCGTTATGGTCATCTGTCTTGCGGCAAGGCTGGAAATGCTGAACGTATCGTTTATGCTTTGGTATTTTCTGCTGTTTTATCTTTTGAGTACGCTGATTACGATTACTGCATTTTTCACAAGAGTGTATGTGCTGCGGGCTCCGCTGACCGTCTGGCAGGCTATCAAGGTGGTAGTACTGTCTTTCGTGGAGTCGTTTGTTTTTCATCATTTGGTTACGCTCTTCCGTCTGACTGCATTTATAAACTACAGAAAAACAAAGTTACAGTGGGGAAGGATTCAAAGACAGCAACATAACCATTCGGACAACTATGAGGAGGGAGCGGGGCATGGACAAAGAAAAGAAAGAAAGAAACAGAAAAAATGAAGGAAACAGAAAAAGTTTCCGTTTATCTTTACAACCGGGAATTATAGTTTTATTGGTAAGTGCAATTTTGATTGGCCTTTTGGCATTGGGAATCGTTTTCCTTCTGTCGGGATGCGGAACAAAACAAGAGAAACCGAAATATGTATTTGTCTTTCTGGGAGATGGCATGGGAATTAATCAAGTAGCCTCCGCCAGATATTGGGAAGCGCAGGAGAGGGAACAATCCGCGGCGGATTCCATCTGGAACGCGTCATCCTTCGATTCCTTCCCAGTCATAGGAATGATGAGCACCCATAATATGGATTTGACGGTGACGGATTCCGCTGCGTCTGCTACGGCGCTGTTCACAGGAAAAAAGACGGGCAATGGCTCTTTAAACTATAATCCGGTTACGAAAGAATGGTATGTGCCCTTTGCGAAAAAACTTTCGGACAACGGTTATGCGACGGGCGTAATTTCCACGACGTCATTGGAACACGCATCCCCCGCAGCGCTTTATGCAAATGCGGAAGACCGCTACGATTACCCGGAGATCGCCCGCCAGGGGATTACCTGCGGGTGGCTGGATTTCTGGGCGGCAGGAGGTTTTTACAGGGAAGAAGAGGAACTTCTGGAAGAAGCGGAAAAAGAAGGATTTACCGTTGTGGATTCGCCGGACGAACTGGAAGGGACGGACGGGAAGTCTCTTCCCGTTTTGGCTGTGGCAAGAGACGATTTTGCGGCTCCCCATATGGCTTATGAAATTGACCGGGCGCGAAGACAACAGTACGGTGCGCGGGAGATATCCTTTGCGGATTTGGTAAAACAGGCGGCATCATGCCTGCAGGAAACAGGCAGCTTTTTTCTGTTTGCGGAAGCCGGAAAGATTGACACGGCGTGTTCCAACCAGGACCTGGTTTCTTCCATACATGAAGTAAAGGGACTGGATGATGCGGTGGCGGAAGCGCTGGTTTTCTATAAGGAATATCCCGAGGAAACGCTGATTATAGTATTGGCGGATCATGAGACGGGGAGTCTGCGAATCGGGAGTAAAATAGACGGCAGCGCAATCTCCGGCCAGGTGGCTTCCCGCGTCAGATTTGAGAAAATCATGAAAGAGTTGTATGAGGAAAAGGCGGATTTTTCCGAGGCAATGGAGAAAACAGAACATTATTTTGGAATTGCCAAAGAGGATTTGGATTCGGAGGAACAAGAAGCGTTGAAAGACGCATATGAAGAAACGAAAAAGGGCGCGGAGACGGATGAATTTACGGAGCTGCTTTGCGAAATGAAAGCAGCACAGGTTAATATGGAATTCGTGTCGGGATCTCACAGCGGCCAGCCGGTTCCGGTGTATGCGATAGGGTGCGGAGCCGAGAATTTTGCAGGAATGTATGACAATACGAAAATATATGAAAAGCTAAGCTCTGTTATGGGGCTGCGCTGACAGGGGGAAGGCATATATCTGCCCATAAAGCCCAGTGGTCCGAGTCTTATGGCTCAAGCCGCTGGGCTTTATTCAGTGTTTTTCAAGGAAGCGGATTGAGAAAATGAAAAGAAACTGTTATAATGGACTGCGGTGAATGGTACAGTCTCTGAAGCAAGGAGTAAAAAATATGTCGGTACAGGGAGAAACGAAGGAAAAAATAAAGGTAAATATAAGGGAGCCGAAGCATTATCAGGTGATTATGCATAATGACGACTTTACTTCCATGGAATTTGTGGTGGAGATTTTGATGAGCATTTTCCATAAAGGGGAGGCGGAGGCGGAAAGGCTGATGCTGATGGTGCATGAGAAGGGACGGGCTGGGATAGGGGCGTATCCCTATGATATTGCGGTGACAAAGGTCCAGGCGGCGACGGCAAGGGCGCGGGAAGAAGGGTTCCCGTTCCGGATGACAGTGGAGGAAGATAATGCATATATCCGTTGAAGTGGCAGAAATTATCAATGCGGTGATGGAATTGGGGAAAAGCGCCCATTTTGAATATGTGACGCCGGAACTGGCATTGTATGTAATATGTAAAAATAAAGTATTTGCCCAGGCGTTTGAGAACTGCGGCGGGAATGTAAACGAACTGGACTTTAATCTTAGGAATTATTTAGAGGAATATATGGATAAGACGGAGACGGAGGAAGATGAGGAAGAGGAACTGTACGTGGGGAATCTTCCGGAACTTTCTCAGGGCATGACGAATATGCTGACCCTTGCCTGGGAATCTTCCGAAGGGAGCGGCAGACATTTTGTGGAACTGCCCCATATCATACATGCCATATACGAATTGGAGGAAAGCTACGCGGCCTACTATATGAAGGCGCAGGGGGTGGAACAGGCGGAGCTTTTGCAGGAAATGGCCATGATATATGAAGAGATAGCCTATGAAAAGGAAGTCGGGAAAAAAGAAGGGGGAGAGGACGGCGAAAAGGACGGTTCCTCTGAAACAAGAGGGGAAAAGGGATTGTGGAGGCAGTATGCGGTCTGCTTAAACGAGGAATTGGAGGGGATGAACCCTTTGATTGGCAGGCAGGATGAGCTGGAAAGGACGATGCAGACCCTCTGCCGAAAAGATAAAAACAATCCGCTCCATATCGGCGAACCTGGGGTAGGGAAAACGGCCATTATGTATGGCCTGGCCAAGCTTTTGAATGAAAATCGGGTTCCGGAGCCTCTGAGAGGGGCGAAAATATTTTCCCTTGATTTGGGAAGCCTGGTGGCGGGTACCCAGTACCGGGGCGATTTTGAAAAGCGGCTGAAAAGGGTGATGGATAGCATAGCCCATGAGGAAAAACCCATTGTCTATATTGACGAAATCCATAATATTGTAGGGGCCGGTGCGGTAAATGGGGGGAGCCTTGATATCTCCAATATGCTTAAGCCCTATCTGGCGGCGGGGCATATTCGTTTCGTAGGGGCGACCACTTACGGCGAATATAAAAAACATTTTGAGAAAAGCAAAAGCCTGGTCAGGCGGTTTCAAAATATAGATATCAAAGAGCCGGGAATAGAGGATACTATCCAGATTCTTCAAGGGCTGGAAAAAAATTATGAAGAATTCCACAACGTGGCCTACGAAAACGGTGTGCTGGAATATGCGGCGGAGATGAGCGCAAAATATATCAACGAAAGGTATCTGCCGGATAAAGCCATCGATTTGATAGACGAAGCAGGCGCCTACCGGAGGCTGCATCCCCTGGGAACCGGAACGGAGTCCGGGCGGAAGGAGCCGGTGGGAAAAGATGTTATTGATGAAATCCTCTCGAAGATATGTCAGATTCCCAAGCGGACGGTGGAGAGCGATGAGACGGCATCGCTGGCCACATTGGAGGAACGCTTGAAAAATCGGGTCTTCTCCCAGGAGGAAGCGATAGCGCAGGTGGTGAACGCGGTGAAATTTTCCCGTGCCGGCCTGCTGGAAGAGGGGAAGCCATTGGCCAGCCTTCTGTTCGTAGGGCCTACGGGCGTGGGCAAAACGGAAATAGCAAGAAGCCTTGCGGAAGAACTGGGAATCCGTTTAATCCGCTTCGACATGAGCGAATATGAGGAAAAACATGCGGTGGCTAAGCTGATCGGCGCACCGGCAGGCTATGTTGGCTATGAGGAAGGCGGCCTGCTGACGGAGGAAATCCGCAAGCATCCCCATGCGGTCCTCCTGCTTGACGAGGTGGAAAAGGCCCACCCGGATATTTACAATATCCTTTTGCAGGTGATGGACTATGCCACGCTGACGGATAATCAAGGAAGGAAGGCCGATTTCAGGAATGTCATCCTCATTATGACATCCAATGCGGGGGCGAGCCGGATAGGGAAACATGGCATTGGTTTTCAGGGGCAGGATGTGAAAGCCGATGTTATTCTGGAAGAAGTAAAGCGCATCTTCCAGCCCGAGTTCCGTAACCGGCTGAACCGGATTGTAGTATTCAAGGGAATGAATGAAGGGATGGCGGAACGGATTGTGGAGAAGAAACTGGGCGAGCTTGGCCAAATGCTGCGCAAAAAAGGGGTGGAATTTTCGGCGGATGCCAATGCGAAAGCGCTGGTGAAGGAAAAAGGCATCAGTGTGGAATTTGGCGCAAGGGAGATAGAGCGGGTGATACAGGGTGAAATTAAGCCGCTTCTTGTGGATGAAATCCTGTTCGGGGCGCTGAAGGATGGCGGGAAATGCCTGCTGACCGTAGGCGACGGCGGGTTTAAGCTTTGCTTTTAGAAAGGAAGAGCGATATGCCGGTTTATTGTCTGGATAGAGAAAACATTTATTTCCCTGACCCTACGCTGGCCCGGCCGGACGGACTGCTGGCCGTGGGAGGGGATTTACGCATGGAACGCCTTTTGCTGGCGTATGCCCATGGCATCTTCCCTTGGTATAATCCGGGAGAAAAAATCATGTGGTGGTGCCCGAAGGAGAGGTTCGTGATTATCCCGGAAGAAATACATGTTTCCCGTTCCATGAAAAAATATATGAAAAAGCATACGCTGCAGATTGCGTTTAACAGAGACTTCGGGGATACCATGCACCGATGCAGGATAAAGAGGGAATGGGAAGAGGGCACCTGGATTTCCGATGAAATGGAAGAAGCCTATGGGAACCTGCACCGAGCAGGGTATGCGGCCAGCGTGGAAGCATGGGAGGACGGAGAACTGGCGGGCGGCCTGTATGGAGTTTCCATCGGGAAATGTTTTTTTGGCGAGAGCATGTTTTCGGAAAAGGAAAATGGCTCTAAAATGGCTTTGATTGGTTTGGCCCGTCTTTTGGAGCAGAACCGTTTTTTATTCATTGACTGCCAATTTCATACGGAACATTTGGAAAGTATGGGCGGAAAATTTATTTCGTGGGAAAAATATGATAGAATGTTAAGGGGAGGCATATGTTAGCCCAAGCCGTTAGCATTTATGGTAAATAGACGTTGAATTGTATTGACGGAATGTGTTATATTAGAACAAGCAGTTAAAAGACAGATATTTGTTAGGAGAGGATATAGTGGAAATAAAGGATTATGAGATGCTTTTGGATTCGCCGCAGATGGCAGGGATTTGTGTAATCGGCGAGGGAAACCACGAGGTTTTATATTTCAATCAGCGAATAAAGGAAATTGTGCCCGATATCCAAGTAGGGATGACGCTCCATAAGCTATGGCCGGGATGCCCGTTTAGGGATATGTGCGATAAAAAGGAAGAGCGAATCGTATATGAAAGGACTTCCCTGGGAGTTCCGTTGGAAATAACGGTGCGGAAAAGGCCATGGGAGGATACCCCTGCCCTGGTCATAACGGCAGTTGTGTATGAAGAACCGGACAGCCTGGTATACCGTATGGAAAAGATGGTCAGGGGGATGAACGAAAAGGAGAGCCGATGCATTATCAATAGCTTGAGCAGCCTGTATTTTGCCACATATTATGTGGATTTGGAAAAAGGGAATTTCCGTGTGGTGACCCAGAGGGATGTGGTTGGGGATATTCTCGGTAAGAAGGAGGACTATAACGAAGGGTTGGCTGCATATACCCACAATTTTGTGCATCCTCACAGCCAGGAAGAATATATGAAGAAGATGAGCCTGGAGAAACTGCGGCAAACGCTGGATGAGGAGCATCCCTTTGTGGCGGTGGAATACCTTAGGATGAAAAAAGGCACCGGGGATAGCCCTGTAGAGGACGGATGGGTGAGAGCCACGGTGATTTTATCCGAATACAGGGATGGGAAACCGGTAAAGGCGCTGTATGTGGCCCAGGATGTGACGGAGATTAAGCAGAAGGAGGAATGGGAGCACAGGATGCTGAAGGAGGCCTGTGATGCCGCTAACCATGCCAATGCCTCCAAAAGCGAGTTCCTATCCAGGATGAGCCACGATATCCGCACACCGCTGAATGCGATTATCGGCATGACGACGATTGCCGGCAGCCATCTGGACGACAGGGAGCGGATTGTGGATTGCCTGCAAAAAATTACAGTTTCCAGCAAGCACTTGTTGGCGCTTATCAACGAAGTATTGGATATGAGCAAGATAGAGTCGGGGAAAATTGATTTGTCGGAAGAGGAGTTCAACCTTTCGGATTTGATTCAAAACCTCTTTACCATAATCAGGCCCAATATACAGGCGAAGAACCATAAGCTGGAACTGAATATTGCCAAAGTAGAACACGAGGATGTGGTAGGCGATGTGATGCGCCTTCAGCAGGTGTTCATGAATATTTTGGGGAATTCGGTGAAGTATACCCCACCGGGAGGCACGCTGGAGCTGGAAATTACGGAAAAGGAATCCAAAATTTTTGGATATGGCTGTTATGAATTTGTGTTCCGGGATAACGGCATCGGCATGTCGGAGGAATTTGTAAGAAAAATTTTTGAGCCGTTCAGCCGTGCGGAGGATTCGCGCATCAGCAAAATAGAAGGAACCGGCCTGGGGATGGCCATTGCTATGAATATTGTCCGCATGATGAATGGGGAAATCCATGTGGAGAGCGCTGTGAACAAAGGGACCCAGTTTACGGTGACCGTATACTTGAAGCAGCAGAATACGGAAGTGCCCGATTTGGAACATTTGGTGAACCAATCGGTGCTGGTAGTGGACGATGACGCACTGGCTTGCGAAGCGGCATGTACGATTTTAAAAGATATAGGAATCGAAAGCGAATGGGTATTATCCGGTGAAGAAGCGGTAGAGCGGGTTTTGAAGGCCAAGCGGGAAGGCAAAGGGTTTTTCGCGGTTCTTTTGGATTGGCAGATGCCGAATATGGACGGGGTGGAAACCGCCAGGAGAATCCATCAGGAAATAGGGCCGGAAATACCGATTGTAATTCTGTCCGCCTATGATTGGAGCAATGTGGAGGCGGAGGCCCGCCAGGCAGGAATAGCCGGCTTTATTTCCAAGCCCCTGTTTAAATCCAGGCTGGTATACCTGTTCAAGAAAATTGCGGGAACCGAAGGAAAGAAGGAACTTTTGGAGAATAAGGGGTATGAAGGCAGGAACTTTGAAGGTAAGAGGATCCTGCTGGCGGAGGATAACGAGCTGAACCGGGAGATTGCCGAAGAAATCATCGGCAGTACCGGCGTGCTGATAGAGTCCGTGGAGGATGGGCAGCAGGCCGTGGAGGCATTTAAAAGCAAAGAAGCCTGGTATTATGACCTTATATTTATGGATGTGCAGATGCCGGTAATGAACGGCTATGAGGCTACGAGGGAGATACGGAAGCTGGATAGGGAGGATGCCGCCCGGATACCGATTATCGCCATGACGGCCAATGCCTTTACGGAAGATATGGTTGCCAGCAGGAAAGCGGGTATGAATGAGCATATCGCTAAGCCGCTGGATATGGAGCAGTTGATGAAGTGTATGGGGAATTGGATAGGGTAGGGGGTAGAAGGACGGAAGGGTGAGGATAGAAGGACGGAAGTCCATGCAAGGGCAGTGGGTTTTGCTGCGGTGTTTTCCGCAGGGCTTTACTAAGCAGAATAGGGAGGCTATGGCGGCGGTCGGGCCGTCTGCAAGTGCCGTCCGTGGCACATGCAGACTAACTGCGGCATCCATGCCGCAGTTTCCCTGGGGAGTCGATATTCTGCTAAGTAAAGCTCCGGCGGAAAACAATGCAGCAAAACCCACTGCCCTTGCATGGACTTCCTGGCTTTCTATGGCTTTTGGGTTTTTTGTGGCCTTCCTGGCGCTTTCTATGGTGGGAAGATATGGGGGCGTGGGAATGGAGTACAGGATTTGGTGGGAGAAGGTATGTAATGGATGGATAGATGATTTGGTTTTTATAGGGGAAGGGACTGCGTTTGAAGGTTTGGGATGATTTGGTTAGGGGATGGAAAAATTTACTTGACATATATAGATAATAGATATATTATGTAGTTGGTCGATATGTTGATGTTCTATATATAGATGTTCAATGTAATATACATATCGCAACGGGAAGGAGAAATCAAAAATGGATAAAGCATTATTGTCAGGCAGTATGGGGATGCTTCTGTTAAAATTGCTTTCGGAAGGGGATAAGTACGGGTATGAGATGATTGAGGAACTGCGGAGGCAGTCGAAGAATGTGTTCGAGTTAAAGGCGGGAACGCTTTACCCTTTGCTGCATGGGATGGAAGAGAAGAAGATGCTTACTTCTTATGAAAAGGAGGTATTGGGGAAAACGAGGAAGTATTATAGCATCACGAAAGAGGGAAGGAAAGCCCTGAAGCTGAAAACAGAGGAATGGCAGGAGTATTCGGAAGCCGTGTTAAGAGTCCTGGCATTGGAAGGATGAGGGCGGAAAGGGAAGGGTTATTGGTATGAACGAGTATATAAAGGTTCTTTTGGAACAAATCCGCTGCAAACGGGCTTGGGCGATGATAGAGGAGGAAATCAGGAACCATATCCTGGACCAGGCGGAGGCGAACAGAATGGAGGGAATGGAAGAAGAGGAGGCTTTGGCGGCGGCTGTCCGGGATATGGGCGACCCGGTGGAGGCAGGGGTGGCTCTGGACAGGATTCACCGGCCTCAGATGGCATGGGGGATGCTGGCCTTAATCGGGGCAATCAGCCTTTTGAGCATTTTCGCCCAGTGGATGCTGGGGAAAGCGGATTCTTCCCTGGGACAGGAGTATGGGATAAGGCATGCGGCCGGGGTGGCGGCGGGCTGTCTGGTAATGCTGGCAGTGTACCGCATAGATTACAGCTATATAGGAAAGTATGCGAAAAGGATAGGGCTTGTATTTTGCGTTATCGTATTCCTTTTGGTTGGCGTCATGGGAACGGAGATAAACGGCGCAAGGGCGTGGATATCTTTAGGAGGTTTACGGGTGTCTGTTATTTTTCTCATGTATTTGTTTATCCCCATATATGGGGCTTTGGTGTATCGGTATAGGGGAATGGGATGGAAAGGCCTGGGAAAATGCTTCGGGTGGATGCTGCCTCCCGTTTTGGCGGCATGGAAGATTCCGTGTATGAGCCTGGCATTGGCACTATTTTTAATGATGTCCATTATGCTTTCCATTGCAGTATGCCGGGGATGGTTTTCGGTTTGCGGGAAAAAGCTTGTGGCGGCGTATTGGACATTGGCGGCTGTATTGCCGGTTTGCCTCTTCCTTTCCGTCGGCATGGGGCATTTGCCGGGGTACCAGCAGGAAAGGCTAAAAGCCATTCTTGGCATGGAATCTTCCTATGTGGACTATGCAGGGGGTTTGGCGGCAGAATGTATAAAGGGCAGCCGTTTGATTGGGGGCAGCGGAAGGGAAATCATAAATATAAATTGGCTCCCTGAATTGGGCTGCGATTATATTTTGGTCTTTCTGGTTGTCTATTGCGGGATTGCGGTGGCACTGGCGGCCGGTTTGCTGATATTGGCCATCGCGGCAAAAACAATCCATATAGCTTTTGGGCAGAAGAATCAATTAGGGATGATGATGGGCTGCGGCTGCGGGCTTGTATTTGAAATGATGACACTGATGGGAATTCTAAGGAACTTTGGCCTGATACCGGCAACGCAGATTTTCTTCCCGTTTTTATCCGGAAGCCAGACAGGGGTAATTGTTTCCTACATTTTGGCAGGGATTATATTGAGCATTTACAGATACCGGAATATTCTGCCTGGGGAAAAGCCGGTTTTGAGGCAGGAGACGTTTGGAAAATAAACATAAAGCCCATGAACCAATCAAAATGATTCATGGGCAGCTTTGTTAAAAATTATTCAAACACATCCCACTGGGATTTCATCAGGAAATATGTAATCAGCGGGCAAATGGCAGCTGCAATAACTACCAGTACGGAGCCTACCAAACCGCCTGCGATGCCAGCGGAAGCGCTTCCCATAGCGGCTCCGGCAACGACCCCGGCAAGGATAACGATTAACACGGATACAACGGCGTTAACCACTGCTGCGATACACATCAGCTTAAAGCCGAATTTTTTCATCTGGAACATAATCAGCACGCAGGAATAAATCAAAACAGCCTCGAGTACGATGCTGATGATTGAGCCAAGAGCATTTTGGCCGATTTTTGTTACGTTGCTGATTGCGCTGAGTCCGTTCATGATGATAACGAACCATAACCAAATCTTTAAGCCTTTTGAAATCTGTTTTTCCATTTTGTTTCTCCTCCATCATAATTGGTTTTTGTAAATCATATTCAGTCTAGCAGATTTTATAAGAAAAAACAAGAGGGGAATCCGGCCATTTCGAGTTATGCCGTAACAGTCCAGCCAGCAATGTCATTGAGTTAATGGCGACGGACGTTGCGAGAAGGATAAGATGTTAATTAAATGATATTGTGGGCTGAACTGTTACCCGTCTGTGCCGGAATGTTAGGGAAAGCGATTGACACCCGGAATCCCTAATGTTAAAATCGTTACGATAGCAAAAAGCAGACAAGCAGCATAGGAGGTTTTTTATGCCTAAGAGGACAGATATACATAAAGTACTGATTATTGGTTCGGGCCCGATTATTATCGGCCAGGCTTGTGAATTCGACTATTCAGGAACACAGGCGTGCAAAGCGCTTCGTAAATTAGGTTATGAAATTGTATTGGTGAATTCCAATCCAGCAACGATTATGACGGATCCGGAGACGGCAGATGTTACTTATATTGAGCCGCTGAATGTAGAACGGCTGACGCAGATTATTGAGAAAGAACGCCCAGACGCCCTGCTTCCCAATTTGGGAGGACAGTCCGGGCTTAATTTGTGCGCGGAATTAAATAAAGCGGGAATCCTGGACAAGTATAAGGTGGAAATTATCGGTGTGCAGGCGGATGCCATCGAGCGTGGGGAAGACCGTATAGAATTTAAGAAAACAATGAATAGCTTAGGCATCGAAATGGCTCGCAGCGAGGTGGCCTATTCGGTGGAGGAAGCCCTTTCCATTGCAGAAAAGCTGGGATACCCCGTGGTGCTCCGTCCGGCATATACGATGGGGGGTGCCGGCGGCGGGCTGGTGTATAATAAGGAAGAATTAAAGGTAGTCTGCGCCAGAGGTCTTCAGGCCAGCCTGGTGGGGCAGGTCCTGGTAGAAGAATCCATTCTCGGCTGGGAAGAGTTGGAACTGGAAGTAGTGCGCGATGCGGAAAATAATATAATTACCGTATGCTTTATCGAAAATATCGACCCTCTGGGGATACATACCGGGGATTCCTTCTGCGCAGCCCCCATGCTGACGATTTCCCAGGAATGCCAGAAGCGGCTGCAGGAGCAGGCCTATAAAATTGTGGAGTCCGTTCAGGTCATTGGAGGAACTAACGTGCAGTTTGCCCATGACCCTGTTTCGGATCGTATTATTGTTATTGAAATCAATCCCCGTACTTCCCGCTCTTCGGCGCTGGCGTCCAAAGCGACCGGTTTTCCTATCGCCCTTGTGTCGGCCATGCTGGCAACGGGATTGACTTTGAGGGAAATCCCCTGCGGAAAATATGGAACGCTGGATAAATATGTGCCTGACGGCGATTATGTGGTAATTAAATTTGCCCGCTGGGCATTCGAGAAGTTTAAGGGAGTGGAGGATAAACTGGGGACCCAGATGCGGGCAGTGGGGGAAGTGATGAGCATCGGGAAGAATTATAAGGAAGCCTTCCAGAAAGCAATCCGTTCCTTGGAGACAGGACGCTACGGGCTGGGCCATGTCAAAGATTTCGATACGCTGACAAAGGAAGAACTGCTGCATCGCCTGATTACCCCTTCCAGCGAACGCCATTTCCTCATGTATGAAGCGCTTCGCAAAGGGGCCACGGTGGAGGAAATTTTTGAAATAACGAAGGTAAAAGCCTACTTTATTGAGCAGATGAAGGAACTGGTGGAAGAAGAGGAAGAGCTTCTGAAACGGAAAGGCGCTATGCCCGGGGATGAGGAGCTGATTGCTGCGAAGAAGGACGGGTTTTCGGATAAATATTTGAGCCAGCTGTTGGAGGTTCCGGAGGAAGATATCCGCAGCCGCAGGATGGAGTTAGGGCTGGAGGAAACGTGGGAAGGGGTTCATGTAAGCGGAACCCAGGACAGCGCCTATTACTATTCCACCTATAATGGGGAAGATAAAAACCCTGTGACGGAGGATAAGCCGAAGATTATGATTCTGGGCGGAGGGCCTAACCGTATCGGGCAGGGAATCGAATTCGACTATTGCTGCGTGCATGCATCCATGGCGCTGAAAAAGCTGGGATTCGAGACAATTATTGTGAACTGCAACCCGGAAACAGTGTCTACGGACTATGATACCTCGGACAAGCTTTATTTTGAGCCTTTGACCCTGGAAGATGTGCTGAGCATCTATAAGAAAGAAAAGCCGCTAGGGGTAATCGCCCAGTTTGGAGGGCAGACGCCATTAAACCTGGCGGCGGAACTGGAAAAGAACGGCGTGAAAATATTGGGAACTTCCCCCTCGGTGATTGATTTGGCGGAGGACAGGGATTTATTCCGGGAAATGATGGAGAAGCTGGACATCCCCATGCCGGAATCGGGCATGGCCACTACGGTGGAAGAAGCCGTGCATATCGCAGGGGAAATCGGCTATCCCGTTATGGTGCGCCCTTCCTATGTGCTGGGCGGCCGGGGCATGGAAGTGGTATATGACGATGACAGCATGAGGGAATATATGAATGCGGCGGTAGGGGTAACGCCGGATAGGCCGATTCTTATTGACCGTTTCCTGAACCACGCATTGGAATGCGAAGCGGATGCTATCAGCGACGGCACGCATGCCTTTGTGCCTGCGGTAATGGAGCATATCGAGCTGGCAGGCATCCACTCCGGGGATTCCGCATGCATTATCCCTTCGGTTCATATTTCGGACGAAAATGTGGAGACGATTAAAGAATATACGAGGAAAATCGCGGAGGAAATGCATGTCAAAGGCCTGATGAACATGCAGTATGCCATAGAGAACGGAAAGGTTTTCGTACTGGAAGCCAATCCCAGGGCTTCCCGTACCGTGCCGTTAGTTTCCAAAGTGTGCAATATCCGCATGGTGCCGTTGGCGACGGAAATTATTACGGAGGAAATTACCGGACGTCCTTCACCGGTTCCGGGGCTGAAGGAACAGGAAATTCCCAATTACGGGGTAAAAGAGGCGGTTTTCCCCTTTAATATGTTTCAGGAAGTAGACCCTGTTTTAGGGCCGGAAATGCGTTCCACAGGAGAAGTGCTGGGCTTGTCGCCTTCCTATGGAGAAGCTTTCTTCAAGGCCCAGGAGGCGGCGCAGTCCAAGCTGCCGCTGGAAGGAACGGTGTTGATTTCCGTAAACGACAAGGATAAAGATGAAGTGATAGAGGCGGCCCGCAGTTTTGCGGAAGACGGATTCCGGATTGTGGCTACCGGGGGAACCTATGATTTAATCGCGGCGGCGGGGATTCCGGCCACTAAGGTGAAGAAGCTTTACGAAGGCCGCCCGAATATCGGGGATATGATTACCAATGGGGATATCCATCTAGTGCTGAATACCCCTATCGGCAAAGACGGCATTCACGATGACAGCTATCTTAGAAAGGCAGCGATTAAAGCGAAAGTGCCGTATTTTACCACTGTTGCGGCAGCCAGGGTAACGGCGGAAGGGATTCATTATGTAAAGACGCATAAAGGAGGGGCGCTGAAATCCCTGCAGGAGCTGCATAGCGAGATTCATGATAAGTAAAGGCGGAAACGAATAAAGGCAGGCACCTTTTGGAACCTGGGCGGAAAAAAGATGCGGCAAAGGCCTGGAAATCTACAGGCAGAGGAAATATGGCGGCCGCGATGGCGGCGGAACGGAGGAGAAGATGCAGAAGTTGTCACTGGAACAGGAATTGAAAAGCAACGCTTATCCCGGAAGGGGCATTGTAATCGGAAGGACGGAGGACGGGAAAAAGGCAGTTGCGGCATATTTTATTATGGGGAGAAGCTCCAACAGCAGAAACCGTGTGTTTGTGACGGAAGGCGAGGGGATTAGGACAGAAGCCTTCGATGCCTCCAAGCTTGAGGATCCCAGCCTGATTATTTATGCGCCGGTGCGTGTGTTTGGGGGGAAAACTATCGTAACGAACGGCGATCAGACAGATACCGTATATGGAGGGCTGGAAGCGGGGCTGACTTTTGAGCAGTCTTTGAGAAGCCGGGAGTTCGAGCCGGATGCCCCCAACTATACGCCCAGGATTTCGGGGCTTATGGATGTGGAAAAGGGTCAGTACCATTATGCCATGTCCATTTTAAAGAGCAATAACGGCAGCCCGGATTCCTGCAGCCGGTATACTTTTACCTATGAGGCTCCGGCGGCGGGCGAAGGCCATTTTATCCATACCTATATGCATGACGGCAATCCCCTGCCCAGTTTTGAAGGGGAGCCAAAGCTGGTGGGAATCGGTGGAGGAATTGATGAATTTACTAAAATGGTTTGGGAAAGCCTGAATGAAGAGAATAAGGTTTCCCTGTTTGTAAGGTATATTGACATTGCTACGGGCAAGTACGAGACAAGGATAGTGAACAAGAATTAAAGGGAAAGGAAAAGTAAGATGAATGAAATTGAATTGAAATATGGGTGTAATCCGAACCAGAAGCCTTCCAGGATTTATATGGAGGATGGGAGCGAGCTGCCGGTTCGCGTTTTGAACGGGAAGCCGGGGTATATTAATTTCCTGGATGCCTTTAACGGATGGCAGTTGGTAAAGGAATTAAAGGAAGCTACGGGGCTGCCTGCGGCAACATCTTTTAAGCATGTATCCCCGGCGGGGGCGGCGGTGGGATTGCCCCTTGATGAAACGCTGGCCCGGATTTACTGGGTGGATGACCTGGGGGAACTTTCCCCGCTGGCATGTGCTTATGCAAGGGCGAGGGGAGCGGATAGAATGTCTTCTTTCGGGGATTTTATCGCCCTGTCGGACGAATGCGACGAGGATACGGCGCGGCTGATTAAAAGGGAAGTATCCGATGGCGTGATTGCCCCCGGCTATACCCCGGAGGCATTGGAATTGCTGAAGGGAAAGAAAAAGGGCAATTACAACGTGATTCAGATAGATGCCTCCTACGTTCCGGCGGCGTTGGAAAGGAAACAGGTTTATGGCATTACCTTTGAACAGGGGAGGAACGAACTGGATATTGACGGAGGGCTTTTGACCCATGTGGTGACTCAAAATAAGGAAATCCCCAAAGAGGCTTTGATTGATTTGAAAATTGCCCTGATTACTTTGAAGTATACCCAATCTAATTCGGTCTGCTATGTAAAAGGCGGGCAGGCTATCGGTATCGGCGCAGGGCAGCAGTCCAGGATTCATTGTACCAGGCTGGCCGGGCAGAAAGCGGATAACTGGTATCTGCGCCAGTCGCCGCAGGTTCTGGGGCTTAAGTTTTTGGATAGCCTTGGCCGGGCGGACAGGGATAACGCAATCGATGTATATATGGGGGACGAATACGAGGACGTGCTCCGGGAAGGGGAATGGCAGAAGCGTTTCCAGGAAAAGCCCCCGGTCTTCACCAGGGAAGAAAAGAGGGCCTGGCTGGATGGAAATCAGGGAGTGGCCTTAGGCTCCGACGCATTTTTCCCGTTTTCCGATAATATCGAAAGGGCATATAAGAGCGGCGTAAAATATATTGCCCAGCCGGGCGGCTCGGTCAGGGATGATGCCGTGATTGAATGCTGCGATAAATATGGCATGGTCATGGTATTTACCGGCATACGGCTGTTCCACCATTAAATATGCGGGATTTGCCGGGCAAATGTAAATAAAACCCATTATGCAGCCGATATAAAGAACAGATACCGTAAATTTTCAAAATGGATTTTGAAAATAAGTTGTAAACTTCAAGGAGGATGATTGATATGGGCGTGAATGGGATTAATCAGAGTGCTTATGTGAATTCCATCGCATCGGCGGAGTACCAGAGCGCAAAAAGCTATGGTACAAAGGATGAGAAGGTGAAAAAGCAGCAGACGGCTGCCGAAGAGAAATTAAACAACGTGAGCGGAAGGACGATTGGCAGTCCGAAGCTGAGCGACAAAGCGCTGAAATATTATGAGCAGCTGAAAAAGAAATATTCCAATATGGAGTTTGTCCTCGTTTCCCCGGATAAGAAGGCGGAAGTGGAAAGAAATAAAGGGATGTATGCCAGCAGCAAGGAGCTTCTCGTGCTCATCGACTCGGATAAAATCGAGAGGATGGCGGAGGATGAGGAATACCGCAAGAAATATGAAGGCATTTTAAACAATGCCACGTCACAGATGCAGCTGATGAAGCAGAATTTAGGGGCGAATGCCAGCAAAGTAAGTTCCTTTGGGATGACCTTTGACGACCATGGAAACGCTTCCTTCTTTGCGGTGGTGGACAAATCCCTGGCGAAACAGAGGGAAAGGATAGCCGCAAAGAAAGAAGAAAATGCGGCGGCGAAAAAACAGGCGGCAAAGCAGGCGGAGAAGAAACAGGCAGAAGAAAAAGCAGCCCAAAGGAGAATGGAAGCGGCCCGGGAAGAAGAAAGCGGGGAGGCACAGAGGCTGGATAAAACCAACAAAGTAACCGTGACTGCCAGCTCGTGGGATGAACTTAGAAGGATGATTGACCAGGTGGTGGAGTCGGATATGGGAGGAATCATGATGACGGAAGCGGAACGCAGCGTTGGCCGGAATTTTGATTTTTCACTGTAAAGAATTCAATAGGATAAAAAGTAAAAGGAAGCCCGGTGTTATACTGGGCTTTTTTCCTTACTTATACTACTAAAATACTGCTAAAGTAGTATGGATTTTCCGGGATAATTGATGTATTTTCAAGGAGTAATGTAAATAGAAAGGAGAGAGAGGTATGTATTTATTGGCTGTTTTAGCGGTTATTTTATTGGTTTGGGCAATCGGCGCGGTATTGTCAGGAGGTGTGGCGGGGCTGTCCATGATGTTGGATTTGTGGCCTATGCTGCTTCTTTTGGCGATGGGGATATCCGTATTGGTGGCCACCGGATTCCGGAAAGATTTCGGGAATGCTTTCCGGTTGACAATGGGAAAAAAGAAGGCGGTAGGGTTAGCGGAGTGGAAACGGGCGAAGGAGGCTGTAGACCTTCTGGGCACAACGCTGCGCTATGGAGGAATTTTCATAGCCCTTGTCCAGCTTGTTTCGGTATCCTGGATTAATTCGGGAATGCAGACTGAGGATGGGAATATATGGTGGATGACTTTGGCAATTGCGTCATTGCCCATATTGTATGGATATGCGGTCAGCATTTTGCTTTTGCCTATCAGCAGCAGGATTAGCATTTATATCATTGAATATATGCAGAAACCGGAAGAGGGAAAGGATATAACAGGAGGGTATGGGAAATAGGGAAGGTATGGATAGGAAAAAAGATATGGGGAATGGAAAAGATAGGAGAATAATAAGAGCATGAAAAGCATGAAAAAAATGCTGTCAGTTCTTTTGTATCTTGCTTTCGTATCATTGTTTCTCGGCCTAAGCCCAAAGGAATTGTTCGATTGGCGCCAGCTGCTGTTGGTGCTCTTTGGAGGAATGATTTTATATTTGCCGACGGTGGAGAAGGAAGACATTCAGGAACGGAGAAAGCCGGATTTGGAGCTGCTGGCAAGGAATACGGTATATGCCAGCTGTATAGAAACTTTCGTATTGCTCTTCATTATGCTGGCCCACAGGGAGGCGGATGGGCAGCAGTGGATGGGGGGAGGCCGCCTGCTGTCGGAAATGCTGATGAGGGAAATTGCTCTGAATATGCGCCCTCTGCTATACGGGGCCTGCATCTGGATTGTGTTCGGCAGCGATGCGGTAAAGCAGGAAGATGGATGGGGAAAGACGGCAGCAGGGGGAAGGAAGGGCAAAAGGGAGGAAGAAGAGGGAAGGCGGAACGGAAGATGGCAGGATGAAGGGGAAAAAGTATGGACCGCCGGGGAATCCTACAGGCGTTTCCTGGAGCTTGGGCTGACGAGAAGGGAATCCGAGGTCGCCTTGCAGGTATGCAAAGGCCTGGGGAATAAGGAGATTGCAATGGAACTGAATATCAGCGAGACAACGGTGAAAAAACATCTGTCCAATATCTTTGAAAAGCTGGGGGTGGAAAGGCGTCAGGAAATCTGGGAGCGGCTGAATAGGTGAGGGTGTGGCAGGGCGGCCCAGGGCGACACAGTGGGTCATAGGTCCGGCGGATGGCATCCGGCAGTACGATGACCGGTTTTGCGGCCAGGCGATACCGCAAAGAAATATTTGTGAACTGGCAGGAAATTTGTTATAATGGGGCAAGCGCCTATTTGGGGAAGAAAGTATAAAGGACTTCCGTACCTTTTGCAGGAGAAAAATGTGTATTTGTGAGGTATATCCATGAAAAAAGCGGCATGGATTCTGGGCGGTAGGGCTAAGCGGGAAAACAGAGGAAGAAGATGGGATGAGGAAAGTAGCTGCGGTTATTTGCAATTATAATAAAAAGGATTATGTGACAGAATGTATTCAGAGCGTGACGGAGTCGATGTTTCAGGATTTGGATATTGTCGTGGTGGATAATGCCTCCACGGACGGCTCGGTCCAATGTATTCTGGAACGGTTTGGAAACCGGGTGAAGCTGTTGGTCAATGAGGAGAACCTTGGGGGGAGCGGAGGCTTTAACCGGGGGATACGGTATGCCTTGGAACAGGGATATGAATATATCTGGTGCCTGGACAACGATGTGCTGGTGGATGAACATGCGGTGGGGGAGTTGTACGCATTCCTTGAGGGCCATCCAGAAGCAGGGATGGCGGGCTCCAAGGTGTACCATATGGAAAGGCCGGAT
Source organism: Lachnospiraceae bacterium (assembly GCA_021769135.1). GTDB lineage: Bacteria > Bacillota > Clostridia > Lachnospirales > Lachnospiraceae > Kineothrix. The sequence continues at coordinate 26,482 of JAETTM010000015.1, forward strand.
TATGTGCAGCAATTCGGGATTGATATTATCTGGGAGGAATATTGCTGCGAAGCGAAATATTCCGGGCAAAGGGAAGACGGTTCCATGCCCGATGTAGTTTATTCGGATGCGGTGGCGGCCTGTTCGGTGCTGGTGCGAGCTTCCGTAATCCGGGAGATTGGCCTGCTGCCTGAGGAGAATTTCCTTTACTGGGATGATACGGAATGGGGGCTTAGATGCAATCTGGCAGGATATAAGGTGGCCTCTCTGGGAAGTTCCAAGATACTGCACTCCATGGGGGCAAAAAAGGAGGATGTCAATACCTTCCCTCTTTATTATGCGTGGAGAAACTGGATACGGTTTTTTATGAAATATACGCCAAAGGAGAAGAGGGAAGATATGTGTACGGCTTTTCTGGAAGGGCTGTTTGATGTGGTCTACAATGATTTGTACCTTGGAGAGGAAAACAGGGCGAGAACAGTGATGTATGCCTATGATGATGCAATCCACGGCAGGATGGGGAAGGCGGAAGGGTTTAAAATATTTCCGGTGACACATTCGGAAGAAAAACTGATAAACCTTCTCAAAGGGAAAAAGGCAGTGAAAATATATGCCAATGGGCTTGAAAGCCAGGCGGAGGAATTTGCGGAGAGGATAAGGAAGCTGGGGGAAAGGACGGGAGACTGCTTTTTACCGCAGATATTGGAGGAGAGCCCTTCCAAGGCGGGGGATTCGTTTACGATGGCCCAAAATATCTTTTCCCTGGAAGATTTCAGCTTGAATACCTGGTATGTAGATGGGGAAGGGAGGATTCTTTCTTCGGAAGAAGATATATTTCTGGCGATTAACCGGGAATACAGCAGGAAAATGTTTGTCTTTAGCCAAATAGGGCTGTTTTTATCTTTTACCGATAAAATTTTTTAATAAATTTTTAATTTCCCGTTTATTGCTATCCTATAAGGAAAGCATTAGGATAATAATTATCTTACTATAATCGTTTGAAAGTGACCGCAAAGGAGTGTTGGCATGTTCGGTTATGTGATAATCAATAAGGGGGATATGAAATTTAAGGAATTTGATATTTATCATGCATATTATTGCGGTTTATGCCGGAAGCTGAAAGAAAAGTACGGGCTGGCCGGCCAGTTTACATTATCTTATGATATGACATTCGTGGTCTTGCTGCTGACCGGGCTTTATGAGCCGGAAGAAATAACGGGAAGCTGCAAATGCGTTGCCCACCCATTTGAAAAGCACAGTATTAAAATAAATGAATATACGGAATACGCGGCAGATATGAATCTGCTGCTTTCGTATTATAAATGTATCGACGACTGGAAGGATGACAGGAAATTCCGGCAGAAAGTATATGCCGGTGTGTTAACGAACGGATATCGGAAGCTGGAAGGGGAATATGGAAAGAAAATACGGAAAATCGAAAAGCTGATGGGCGAGCTGGGAAAGGAAGAGAAAGCGGGATGCAGGGACGTGGACAAAATGGCCCGTCTGTTTGGAAAAGTAATGGCGGAAATCCTTGTCTGCAAGGAAGATGTTTGGAAAGAAACCCTTTATCGCATGGGGCTGTATTTAGGGAAATTTATTTATTTGTGCGATGCGTATGAAGATATAGAGAAAGACTTGAAGGCAGGAAGCTATAATCCGTTGCGGGAAATGTACGAGACTCCGGATTTTGAAGAGCAATGCAAAAGCATTTTGACAGTGATGATGGCGGAATGTTCAAAGGAATTTGAAAAGCTGCCTATTTTGGATAATATAGAAATATTGCGGAATATCATCTATTCCGGCGTATGGTACCGTTACGAGAGAGTGAGGGCCAAACGGGAATCTGCAAAGAAGGAACAGGCGAGGGAAAATGATTAATCCTTATGAAGTCCTGGGGGTAGCAAGAAATGCCTCGGAGGACGAAATCAAAAAAGCATATAGGGCCCTGAGCAGGAAATACCATCCCGATGCCAATGTGAACAACCCGAATAAAGCTCAGGCGGAAGAAAAGTTTAAACAAATCCAGGAAGCATACCAACAGATTATGAAGGAACGGACGGAAGGGTTTGGAAGCACGGGTTATGGAAATTCCGGGTATGGACAGGGCGGAAGCTATGGAAATGCCGGATATGGACAGGGCGAAAGCGGTTATGGCAGTTTTGGCGGCTTTGGAGGCTTCGGAGGTTTTGGGGGCTTCGGGGGTTTTGGAAACAGCACCGGCTATGAAGAAGACGGCCATCTGCGGGCAGCAGGGAATTATGTAAGGAACGGGTACTATAAAGAAGCGCGGACCGTGCTGGACGATATGTCCGAAAGAGGGGCAAGATGGTTTTACTACAGTGCCCTGGCCCATGCGGGGCTGGGAAATACGGTGGCAGCTATGGAGCATGCCAAACGTGCCGCCGCCATGGAGCCGGGTAATATGGATTACCGGAACCTGGCATATCGGTTCGAGAATGGAGGAACCCAGTACCAGCAAAGGCAATATACCTACGGAAGCCCCTATGCCAGCAGCGGGAATGTGTGCATGAAAATCTGCATTGCAAATTTAATATGCAATTTCTGCTGCGGCGGGGGCGGGCTGTGCTGCGGCGGCGTTCCCTACGGGTGATTTTAGGGAATCCCAAAGGCTTTGCCTGATGTTCCGTCGATGCACCATTGCTTACTGTGGGGCTGTTGGCTGTGGCGGGATATTCGGCATACGCTGCCATCGCCCGGATGCGCCGCAGGGGAGGATAAGGCCGCTTTCCGCAACGGGAAGGCCGATTTCATCCGCTGTGACATAGCCGCCAAAGTCGGGAACGATGGCAGTATTTATCATATAGGATAAAACGGCGGGCTGCAGCCCGGTGGTATAGGAATTCACTAAATAGAAGAGGGCATCTTTGGAGAGGACCTTTGCGGTCAGCTGGATGAAAGGAAAGATGCTTTCTTCTATTTTCCATATTTCCCCCTTAGGACCCCTGCCATAGGAAGGCGGATCCATGATGATGGCGTCATATGTATTGCCCCGGCGGATTTCACGCTCTACGAATTTTACGCAGTCATCCACAAGCCAACGGATTGGGGCATCCCCCAGGCCGGAGGCGATGGCGTTTTCCTTTGCCCAGGCGACCATACCTTTGGAAGCGTCCACATGGGTGACGCTGGCGCCGGCTTTGGCGGCGGCCAGGGTGGCTCCGCCGGTATAGGCGAATAAATTCAGGACTTTTACCGGTCTTTTGGCATCGCGGATAAGAGGGGCAAACCAATCCCAGTTCGCCGCCTGTTCGGGGAAAAGCCCGGTATGCTTGAAGCTGAAAGGCTTCAGTCGGAAGGTGAGCTCCTGGTAATGGATGCTCCATTCATCGGGGAGGCGGAAAAATTCCCATTCGCCGCCGCCTTTGGAACTGCGGTGGTAATGCCCGTTCTTTTTCTCCCATCCCGGATTTTTCTTTGGCGTATTCCATATAACCTGGGGGTCAGGGCGCACTAAAAGATATTTTCCCCACCGCTCCAGTTTCTCCCCGCAGGAAGTATCTAACACTTCATAATCTTTCCAGTGATTGGCTGTCCACATAAATTAGCCTCCTATTTATTTTTGTGTATTCTTTTATTCTGATATTATATCATATGTCGCCAATTTCCGCAGCGCCTGAAAGAATATGTTTAACGGTAACGAATTGTATGATATAATGAATTGCGCTGATGCGCATGCGCTTATCTGCGCTTCGCAGAAGGGCAGATGCCGTCACGGCGAGTGAGTCATCAATTTCCTGCGGAAATTGGTGACATATGATACAATTATGGAAAAGAATAGGTATGAATTCGGGGATTATGCAGAAGGAGACAGGCTATGGCGCGGGCAATAGGCATTGGGAATCAGGATTTTGAAAAAATCAGGGTAAATAATATTTTTTATATTGATAAAACCAATTTTATACGGGAATGGTGGGAAGCAGAGGACGAGGTGACATTGATTACACGGCCCAGGCGGTTTGGTAAGACATTGAATATGAGTATGCTGGAGAAATTTTTTTCCGTCAATTATTCGGGCAGGGGGAGTCTGTTCCAGGGCCTTAATGTATGGGAATATGAAGCGTATAGGGAAATTCAGGGAACGTACCCGGTTCTCTTCGTCAGTTTTGCCGGCATCAAAGAGAATTCCTATGCCGGGGCCAGAGAGAGTATCTGCAGGGTCATAGAAGAACAGTATAATAAACATGATTACCTGTTGGAGGGAAAGCTGCTCAATGAAAAGGAAAAGGCATTTTACCAGAGAATTTCTGTAGAAATGTCTGACAGCGAGGCAGCGGTATCCCTTAGGTCTTTGTCGGATTTCCTGGGAAGATATTATGGGAAAAAAGTGATTATACTCCTGGATGAGTATGATACTCCTATGCAGGAGGCTTATGTAAGCGGGTATTGGGATGAACTGGTGGCATTTACAAGAAGCTTATTTAATTCCACTTTTAAGACGAACCCTTATCTGGAACGGGCTATTATGACGGGGATTACACGGGTAAGTAAAGAGTCTATATTCTCTGACTTGAATAATCTGGAAGTGGTGACAACTACTTCAAGAAAGTATGCGGATTGTTTTGGGTTTACAGAGGATGAAGTGTTTGCAGCGCTGAAAGAGTATGGCCTGTCAGGCCGGGAACAGGATGTAAAAGATTGGTATGACGGTTTTTCCTTTGGAGAGAGAGGGGATATTTACAACCCATGGTCTATTATTAACTTTCTGGATAAAAGAGCCGCTAGTGCCTATTGGGCGAATTCCAGCAGCAATAGATTGGTGGAAAAACTAATCAAGGAAGGCGGGCCGAATATCAAAAAGGCTTTTGAAGATTTGCTGAACGGCGGAACCCTTCGTATGGAAATCGATGAACAGATTGTATATAATCAGTTGAATGTAAAAAAGAATGCGGTCTGGAGCCTGCTGCTGGCCAGCGGTTATCTGAAAGTTTCGGGGAAGACATTTGTGGAAAGGACGGGGCATACACAATATGAACTGACCCTGACAAACAAGGAAGTCCATATTATGTTTGAAAATATGGTACAGGACTGGTTTTCCGGGAATGAGGACTATAATGACTTCATCCGGGCCCTGCTGTTGGACGATGTAAAGGCAATGAACGTATATATGAACAGAGTCACAGAAGAGATGTTTAGCAGCTTCGATGGGGGGAAGAAACCTTCGGAAAAGAGGCCAGAATGCTTTTACCATGGGTTTGTGCTGGGCCTGATGGTGGAACTTTCTGAGGAATATGCGATTACCTCCAATCGGGAAAGCGGCTTTGGGCGGTATGATATTATGCTGGAGCCGAAAATAGGAGAAAACAATGCTGCGGTAAACAATGGCATTATTATGGAGTTCAAAGTGCAGGACGAGGACGAAAAAGAGCTGTCCGACACGGTGCGGGAGGCGTTGAAACAGATAGACGAAAAAGGCTATCAGGCAAACCTTATTGCGAAAGGAATCCCGGAGGAACGTATAAGGAAGTATGGTTTTGCTTTCTGCGGGAAAAAAGTGCTGATTGGAAAAGCCGGGAACAATTTATCACATTAACGTATTGACTTCCCATGCATCATACAGTATAATCTAAAGATATGTGCAGCCAGTATCATTGTATACATGGATTGCGAAACTGGAAACAGCAAGCCCCCGGACAGAGTTCCAGAGAATTTCAGGGCGTGAAGCGCCCGGAAATTCTCTGCGAGAAAGAAACTCTGGAAGGAGGATTGCGGTACTGGAATGAAAGGGAAGAAGAGATGGGTAGTTCATTGGTTTGGATAATTGTTGCATTTGCCCTATATTTGCTGATGATGGTAGCGATAGGGGCGGTATATGCGAAGAAGAATAACAGCGCGGAGGATTATTTCCTCGGTGGGAGACAGCTGAACGGTTTTGTGGCGGCGTTGTCGGCACAGGCATCGGACATGAGCGGATGGCTTCTGATGGGCCTGCCGGGCAGCGTTTATGCGTTGGGAACGGGGCAGTCATGGATTGCCATCGGCCTGTTTATCGGTACGGTCTGCAACTGGCTGTTCATATCCGGCAAATTGCGCAGATATACAATACGCGCCAATAATTCCCTGACGCTGCCTACATATTTTGAAAACAGGTTCCATGATAAAAAGCGGATACTCCTGTTGATTTCGTCCATTACGATTGTCATCTTTTTCCTGGTCTATACGGCATCAGCCCTGGCGGCAGGAGGCAAGCTCTTCCATTCGGTATTTGGACTTGATTACAGGGCGGCCTTAACAATAGGGGCTATAGTTATTTTGCTCTATACATTCATGGGAGGCTTCCTTGCAGTTTGTGTGACGGATTTTATCCAGGGAAATCTGATGCTCATCGGTTTGTTGGTAGTGCCGTTAGTTGCCTGGGGAATTGTTGGAACAGGCAATGTGGCCAATCTTTTGGAAAGCAGCGGCGCTGCGGGCGGTGCGGCCGGCTTTTTAAGCCTCATCAATGATGGAACCGGAAGATACAGTGCGGTGGATATCATTTCCCAGCTGGCATGGGGGCTGGGCTATTGCGGAATGCCCCATATCCTGGTGCGTTTTATGGCAGTTAAGGATGAGAAAGAACTGAAAAAATCCAAAGGGATTGCCATCGGATGGGTGGCCCTGTCCCTTTTATTCGCGGTGATTATCGGCGTAATTGGCCGGGCCTACCTGTATCCGGAGCTGCTGACGGACGGCGCGGAAGAAAATGTATTTATCTATATGATTATAAAATTATTTACCCAGGATATAAAGGCACCTATCATAGGTGGGATTTTCCTGTGCGGCATTCTGGCGGCCATCATGTCCACGGCGGATTCCCAGCTTCTGGTAAGCGCTTCCAGTATGGCGGAGGATATCTTTAAAGGGGTAATCAAAAAGGATGCGGATGATAAAACGGTCCTGCGGATAAGCCGCATTACTGTATTGGTTATCGCAGTGCTGGCCTATATCATCGCATTGGACCCTAACAGTTCCATTATGGGGCTCGTTTCCAATGCCTGGGCGGGCTTGGGCTCTGCATTTGGCCCTACGGTGCTCATGTCTTTATATTGGAGACGCACCAATCTGCAAGGTGCGGTAGCCGGTATCGCGGTAGGTGCCCTGACGGTTATCGTGTGGGATTACATACCCCTTGTATTCGGCCAGACATTGGGGGCGGTGACGGGCCTGTATTCATTGGCAGTAGGATTTGTTTTGAGCCTGGCGGCAATTGTGGCGGTCAGCCTGCTTACCCCGGCGCCGGATACGGAGATGCTGAGGGAGTTTGATGATGTAAAGATGAAAAAATAGACGGAGCGGACAGGAAGACGGCGAAAAGATATGGTTGCAAAAAGGATGAAGAAAATAGCCCCTTTATTCATTATCGCGGCGGGAACGATGTGGGGATGCATGGGGCTTCTCGTAAGGATGTTGGACCAATATGGATTAAACTCCATGGAAATCGTAGGATTGAGATGCCAGGTGACCTTTTTTTGCGTCGCTTTGCTTTTGCTGATATTTAAAAGGAACGCGTTCCGAATACGGCTCAAAGACATCTGGTGCTTCTTTGGAACGGGGATTGTGAGCGTGACGTTTTTCAGCTTCTGTTACTTCAAAACAATTACGCTGGCTTCGCTTTCCGTAGCGGCAATCCTTCTGTATACGGCGCCGGTTTTCGTCACGCTCATGGCGGCAGTCCTTTTTAAGGAAAAGCTGATAGGGCGGAAGGTTCTGGCGCTGCTTCTGGCCTTTTTCGGCTGTACATTGGTGACCGGGATAGTCGGGCAGGAACTGGCGATTTCGTCTCTGGGCATCCTGACGGGGCTGGGCGCCGGGTTTGGCTATGCCCTGTACAGCATATTTGGCAGATATGCGCTGGAAAGGGGATACAGCTCCGCCACAATTACCCTGTATACCTTTTTATTTGCAGGAATAGCGGGCATACCTTTTATCAGCGGGAGGAAACTGGCGGACTGCTTTTCGGGAAATATAGAATTGACGCTGATGACTTTCTTCCTTATTATATTGACAACCGTAGCCCCTTACTTTGTATATACCTTTGGATTAAGCCATATGGAAGCGGGGAAAGCTTCCGTTATCGCATCCATCGAGCCGGTAGTGGCCACTTTGCTGGGGGTACTTATATATAAGGAAGAAATCAGCGCGGCCGGCCTACTGGGGATTGCTATGGTTCTGGCGGCGATTGCGATGATACATTGAAAGTAAAAAATATAAAAAAGTACTTGCATTTCTACAAAACATCGTGTATACTATCAATTGCTGTGACATGATAGCTGTGAAGCGTGAGGTTGCTGCCCATAGAGGCAGGTTTTTCCGTGGAGCGAATGTCAAGGAGCCGGCAAGCCGGCGGGAAGAAACTGACGACAAGTCACTGTACAGACAATAATGTTACTTAGCAGTAGTGTAACGGTGTGTGAAAGGCAGGAAGCGGCTGTAAGATGGGCTGCGGAATGGCAAAAGGATTTCCTGGGAGAGATGCAGTATTTCATTTAACAGGACACACACGGACGAGTGTACAGTCACCGCTTGTCGTACTTAAGGATTAAAAAGTGCGAAAAGGAGGCGACTTTTTTTATGGCAAGTCAAGTAATGAGGATTACCTTAAAAGCTTATGATCATCACTTAGTGGATGCATCTGCCAAAAAAATCATTGAAACAGTTAAGAAAAACGGCTCGCAGGTGAGCGGGCCGGTACCCCTTCCTACAAAGAAGGAGATAGTGACTATCCTTAGGGCTGTCCACAAATACAAAGATTCCAGGGAACAGTTCGAGCAGAGGACCCATAAAAGGCTGATTGACATTATCACGCCTACACCGAAGACGGTGGATGCACTGCAGAGGCTGGAAATGCCGGCAGGCGTATATATCGACATTAAAATGAAGACGAAATAAATCTTCATTTCAAATGAAGACAAAATAAGTCTTCCTTTCAATGGAAAACCAATAGACCCCTACTAGTATGCATGGCCATGAAGGACCGGGAAGCCTGATATGCGGGATGGTGCAGGCGCGGCTCCGGAAGGCTAGGCCGCTGTAGAATAAACAGGAGGTAGAAATGAAAAAAGGAATTTTAGCAACAAAAGTCGGAATGACTCAAATCTTCAACGAAGACGGTTCGCTGATACCGGTAACGGTACTTCAGGCAGGACCCTGCTATGTAACCCAGGTAAAGACAGTGGAAAATGATGGTTATAAAGCGGTTCAGGTTGGTTTTGTCGATAAAAAGGACAGAATCATTAACAAGGACAAGGGCGGCAGGAAAGAAGTGTACCGCAGACATGGCGTAACGAAAGCTATGAAAGGGCATTTTGACAAGGCTGGCGTTTCCGGCAAGAGATATGTAAGGGAATTCAAGTTTGAGAATTCCGAAGAATATGAATTGGGCAGCGAGATTAAGGCGGATATATTTGCAGCCGGAGATAAAGTGGATGCTTCTGCTATTTCCAAAGGTAAAGGCTTCCAGGGCGCTATCAAGAGACATGGACAGCACAGAGGGCCTATGACCCATGGTTCCAAATTCCACCGTCATCAGGGTTCCAACGGTGCATGCTCTTCACCGAGCCGTGTATTCAAAGGAAAAGGGATGCCCGGACATATGGGCTGCGTAAAAGTTACCGTACAGAATCTTGAAGTTGTACGCGTAGACGCGGAGAAGAATCTGATTCTTATCAAAGGCGCAGTGCCGGGACCGAAGAAAGCTCTAGTGACAATAAAAGAAACCGTTAAGGGTTAATCTCTGGCGGGCGAAAGGAGGACCATTCAGATGGCAAACGTATCTGTTTATAATATGGAAGGCAAGGAAGTTGATAAAATCGACTTAAACGATGCGGTGTTCGGTGTTGAAGTGAATGAACATCTGGTTCATATGTCGGTGGTGCAATACCTTGCGAACAAACGTCAGGGAACACAGAAGGCAAAAACCCGTTCTGAAGTTTCCGGCGGCGGCAAGAAACCTTGGAGGCAGAAAGGGACCGGCCATGCAAGGCAGGGTTCTACAAGGGCTCCCCAGTGGAAAGGCGGCGGCGTTGTTTTTGCCCCGGCACCGAGGGATTATTCCTTTAAGCTGAACAAGAAGGAAAAACAGGCAGCTGTCCGTTCAGCGCTGACAAGCAGGGTGCAGGGAGGAAAACTTATTGTTCTCGATGAACTGAAAATGGGCGAGATTAAAACAAAAGAGTTCAAGAAAGTGCTGGATAACCTGAAGGTAAGCAAGGCGCTGGTAGTAACAGGAACTATTGATAAAAACGTAATGCTTTCCGCAAGGAACATCCCCGATGTCCGTGTTTCCTATGTAACGGTCGAAAAGGAAGGGGAAGCGAGAGAAGTAAAGAGCATGATTAATGTTTATGATATCATGAAGTACGGTACCGTAATCTTGACGAAAGAAGCGGTAGCCAATATCGAGGAGGTGTACGCATAATGGCAAACATTCAATATTATGATGTAATCCTCAAACCGGTTATCACGGAACAGAGTATGGCTGGCATGAGCGAAAAGAAATATACGTTTTTGGTTCATACGGAAGCAAACAAAACACAGATTAAACAGGCTGTGGAAAAAATGTTCGAAGGGACAAAGGTAAAGAAGGTTAACACGATGAACCTGGCCGGCAAGAAAAAAAGGCGCGGCATGACATATGGAAGGACGGCCAAGACAAAGAAAGCGATTGTCTGGCTGACCGAGGACAGCAAGGAAATCGAAATCTTTGCAGGGCTATAAGAAACAATAGAGAAGCAATAAGAATGTATGCGGCTTAAAGGCAAGCCGCGCAAAGCTAAAGTAAAGGAGACTGAAATCATGGGAATTAAGACATATAACCCATATACACCGTCCAGAAGACATATGACGGGTTCGGACCATTCCGAAATTACAAAGAAAACTCCTGAGAAATCTCTTTGCGCTCCGCTGAGCAAAAAGGCTGGACGTAATAATCAGGGCAAAATTACGGTAAGGCACCGCGGGGGCGGCCACAAGAGAAAATATAGGATTATTGATTTTAAGAGAAATAAAGACGGTATCCCGGCAAAGGTAATCGGCATCGAGTATGATCCTAACAGGACAGCGAATATCGCTTTAATCAGATATATGGATGGTACAAAAAGCTATATCATCGCTCCCCAGGGTTTGACAGACGGCATGGTGGTCATGAATGGCCCGGAAGCGGAAGTAAGGGTTGGCAATTGCCTGCCGCTTGAGAATATCCCGGTTGGTACCCAGATACACAATATAGAGCTGCATCCTGGTAAAGGAGGGCAGATGGTACGTTCCGCAGGGAACAGTGCGCAGTTAATGGCAAAGGAAGGGAAATATGCAACCCTCAGGCTGCCTTCCGGCGAAATGAGAATGGTGCCTATTGTTTGCCGCGCAACAGTTGGTGTTGTAGGAAATGCAGACCATAACTTAATCAACATCGGTAAAGCAGGGCGTAAGCGCCATATGGGCATCCGTCCTACGGTACGCGGTTCCGTTATGAACCCGAACGACCATCCCCACGGCGGTGGCGAAGGCAAGACTGGTATCGGGCGTCCGGGACCGAGTACACCTTGGGGCAAGCCTGCTCTTGGCCTTAAGACACGTAAGAAGAAAAAAGCGTCCGACAAGTTGATTATAAGAAGAAGAGACGGCAAAAGCATTAAATAATAGGAGGAAGAACAATGGGCAGATCACTGAAAAAAGGGCCATTCGCAGACGCAAGCCTGCTGAAAAAAGTAGATGCTATGAATGCGGCAGGACAGAAACAGGTAATCAAAACCTGGTCCCGCCGGTCTACGATTTTCCCTTCATTTGTAGGGCATACATTTGCGGTTCATGACGGAAGAAAGCATGTGCCTGTATATGTTACAGAAGATATGGTTGGCCATAAGCTGGGCGAATTTGTTGCTACCAGAACCTATAGGGGCCATGGGAAAGACGAAAAGAAATCGAAAGTAAGGTAATTTGGAAGGAGGAGCAAGAAAATGGCAAAAGGACATAGAAGCCAGATTAAAAGGGAAAGAAATGCGCAGAAAGATGTCAGGCCTTCAGCTAAGTTATCTTATGCTAGGATTCCTGTTCAGAAAGCTTGTTTCGTTCTCGATGCCATCAGGGGAAAGGATGTAACTACCGCCCTCGGTATTTTGGAATATAATCCCAGATACGCTTCAGGCGTTATTAAGAAATTATTGGAATCGGCGATTGCAAATGCTGAATACAAGTATAGCCAGGATCCGACGAAATACCCGAATCCGGAAAATCTTTATATAGCAGAGTGTTTTGCAAACAAGGGGCCTACAATGAAAAGAGTAAGACCAAGGGCACAAGGCAGGGCTTACAGGATCGAAAAGAAAACGAGCCATATCACAGTTGTGCTTGATGCAAGATAAAGAAAGGAGAAAGGTTATTCATGGGACAGAAAGTTAATCCTCACGGCTTAAGGGTCGGCATTATTAAAGAATGGGATTCCAGATGGTATGCTGATGCTGAGTTTTCAGACTTCCTGATTGAAGATTATAAGATTAGAAAATTCATCAAGAAGAAATTATACAGCGCCGGCATTTCAAAGATTGAAATCGAAAGAGCATCTGACAGAGTGAAAATAATCATCTACACGGCTAAACCGGGCGTTGTTATCGGCAAAGGCGGTGCAGAAATCGAAGTGACGAAGAAAGAACTTTCCAAACTTACGGACAAGAAGGTTCTGGTGGATATCAAGGAAATCAAGAGGCCGGACAAAGACGCACAGCTCGTTGCGGAAAATATCGCACAGCAGCTGGAGAACCGCGTATCTTTCAGGCGTGCAATGAAATCCTGCATGGGTAGGACGATGAAAGCGGGAGCTCTTGGGATTAAGACGGCTTGTGCCGGACGTCTGGGCGGCGCGGATATGGCCCGTACAGAGTTCTACAGCGAAGGGACGATTCCTCTTCAGACTCTGCGTGCAGATATTGACTACGGCTTCGCGGAAGCCGACACAACTTATGGTAAAGTTGGCGTAAAAGTATGGATTTACAAGGGTGAAGTACTTCCTACTAAGAACAAAAACGAAGAAAAGGTATCTTCGGAGGAAGGGAGCGATAAATAATGTTAATGCCTAAAAGAGTAAAACGTCGTAAACAATTCCGTGGTTCTATGAGGGGTAAAGCGACCCGTGGCAATAAGATTACTTACGGTGAGTACGGTATCGTAGCATTAGAGCCATGCTGGATCAAGTCCAACCAGATAGAAGCTGCCCGTATCGCTATGACGCGTTATATCAAGCGTGGCGGTAAGGTTTGGATTAAGATTTTCCCTGACAAACCAGTCACAGCGAAACCAGCAGAAACGCGTATGGGTTCCGGAAAAGGTACTTTGGAATACTGGGTAGCAGTTGTTAAGCCGGGGCGCGTAATGTTTGAGATTGCCGGAGTATCCGAGGAAATCGCAAAAGAAGCATTGCGTCTTGCAACACACAAGCTTCCATGCAAATGTAAAATTGTCTCTAAAGCAGACTTGGAAGGCGGTGCATCAAATGAAAACTAAAAAGTATGTGGAAGATTTAAGGACAAAATCAGCTGCAGAACTGGCACAGGAATTAGTAGCTGCTAAGAAAGAACTTTTCAATTTGAGATTCCAAAATGCAACAAACCAGTTGGACAATACAGCCAGGATTAAAGAGGTAAGGAAGAATATTGCCAGAATCCAGACGGTTATCACACAGAAACAGAAAGCTGAACAGTAACCGGAACGCTATGAAACTTGTTTGTTAGAAAGGAGAATCGACCGTGGAAAGAAATTTGAGAAAAACACGTATTGGGAAAGTAACCAGCAACAAAATGGATAAAACAATTGTTGTGGCTATCGAAAACCATGTAAAACATCCTCTTTATGGGAAAATCGTAAAGAGAACCTATAAATTGAAAGCCCATGATGAAAAAAATGAATGCAACATCGGCGATACCGTAAAGGTAATGGAGACAAGGCCCCTGTCCAAAGATAAAAGGTGGAGACTTGTCGAGATTATCGAAAGGGCAAAATAATCAGAGTTTTGGAAAATTTGTGCTTGCGCCCTGGTATATGGGCCGGGTGAGAATGGAGGAATAGTATGATTCAGCAAGAGAGCAGACTTAAAGTTGCTGATAACACAGGTGCGAAGGAACTTCTCTGCATCAGAGTTATGGGCGGCTCTACAAGAAGATATGCGCGTATCGGTGATGTCATCGTTGCTACGGTTAAAGATGCAACGCCCGGCGGTGTTGTAAAAAAAGGCGATGTAGTAAAGGCTGTAGTTGTCCGTACTGTAAAAGGCGCGCGCCGTAAAGACGGTTCTTATATAAGATTTGACGAAAATGCTGCTGTTATTATTAAAGACGATAAGACTCCGAGAGGAACACGTATTTTTGGACCGGTGGCGAGAGAGCTTCGTGAGAAGCAGTTCATGAAAATTGTTTCTCTGGCTCCGGAAGTATTGTAAGGAGGTGCCGGAATGGCTACATTGAAAATTAAGAAGGGCGACACCGTAAGAGTTATCGCCGGCAAAGACAATGGTAAAGAAGGAAAGGTCGTTTCCATTGACAGGAAAAATGGCAGAGTACTGGTTGAAGGCGTCAATATGATTACAAAGCATATGAAGCCCTCCGCTGCTAACCAGAATGGTGGAATCGTGCAAAAGGAAGCCCCTATCGATATATCGAACGTAATGTATCTGCATAAAGGGAAACCTACCAGAATCGGTTTCAAATTTGTGGATGACAAGAAGGTGCGTTTTGCGAAATCAACAGGGGATGTTATTGATTAATTCTAAGGAAGGAGGTTTAGGCGCGTGAGCAGACTTAAAACGATGTATAATGACGAGATCATAGACGCAATGACTAAAAAGTTTGGATATAAGAATATTATGGAAGTGCCGAAGCTGGAAAAAATCGTTCTTAACATGGGCGTTGGCGAAGCGAAAGAAAACGCTAAGGTTCTGGAATCTGCGGTAAAAGATATGGAAACGATTACCGGACAGAAAGCGGTCATTACGAAAGCAAAGCACTCCATTGCAAATTTCAAAATCAGAGAAGGAATGCCTATCGGATGCAAGGTTACACTGCGAGGGGAGAGAATGTATGAATTCCTCGACCGTCTTGTTAACCTGGCTTTGCCCCGTGTTCGTGACTTCAGGGGCGTAAATCCCAACTCATTTGACGGTAGGGGGAATTATGCGCTGGGTATCAAAGAACAGCTTATTTTCCCTGAAATCGAATATGATAAAATTGACAAGGTTAGAGGTATGGATGTTATCATTGTTACAACGGCAAAGACAGATGAAGAAGCCCGTGAATTGTTAAGATTATTCAATATGCCGTTTGCAAAATAAGAGGAGGAAGATTCATGGCTAAAACATCAATGAAAGTAAAACAGCAGCGCAAACCTAAGTTTTCCACAAGGGCATATAGCCGCTGCAAAATTTGTGGCCGTCCACATGCTTATTTAAGAAAATATGGAATTTGCAGGATTTGCTTCCGTGAGTTAGCATATAAGGGCCAGATTCCTGGCGTTAAGAAAGCAAGTTGGTAACAGAACAAAAAAGCGGTGAGTTCTGTTCGTAAAACATGATTCAAGTCAATAGAAGAAGGAGGAAACTAAATCATGACGATGAGTGATCCGATTGCAGATATGCTTACAAGAATCCGTAATGCGAATACTGCAAAACATGATACAGTAGATGTTCCGTCTTCCAAAATGAAGCTGGCAATCGCGCAGATTCTTTTGGATGAAGGGTACATCAGGAAATTGGATATAATTGATGACGGGAACTTTAAAACAATCCGTATTACTTTGAAATACGGTGCGGATAAAAATGAAAAAATTATCGCAGGGCTGAAAAGGATTTCCAAACCGGGCCTTCGTGTATATGCCGGCAAGGATGAACTCCCCAAGGTGCTTGGCGGACTCGGCGTGGCAATCATTTCTACGAACCAGGGCGTTATTACAGATAAAAAGGCTAGGGAACTGAACGTAGGCGGCGAAGTGCTGGCGTTCGTCTGGTAACAAAACATGAAGAACTTCTAAGGCGTCAAAGGACGCCGCCTAAGAAATTCTATGTCATGTTTGGGAAGAACGTAAAACGTTCTTCCGGTGCACTGGCGGGAGCTGGGTTTGGTGGCTCGCGTTGGATATAATTGAATTTAGAATATAAATATAGGAGGTACGGGCATGTCACGAATAGGGAGAATGCCAATCGCGATTCCGGCAGGGGTAACTGTGGATATTGCAGAAAATAATAAAGTGACTGTAAAAGGTCCTAAAGGAACACTTGAGAGAGTGCTTCCTGCAGAGATGGAAATTAAAATGGAAGGGGAGCATGTGGTAGTTTCCAGGCCTAATGACCTGAAGAAAATGAAATCCCTTCACGGCCTTACAAGAACATTGATTAACAATATGGTAATCGGCGTTACGCAGGGCTATGAGAAGAAGCTGGAAGTGAACGGCGTTGGTTACAGGGCCGCAAAGTCCGGCAAAAAGCTGACCTTGACCTTGGGTTATTCCCATCCGGTAGAGATGGAAGATCCGGAAGGAATCGAAACGGTGGTAGAAGGACAGAATGTCATTATTGTTAAGGGTATTAATAAAGAAAAAGTTGGCCAATTCGCAGCTGAAATCAGGGATAAGAGAAGGCCGGAGCCTTATAAGGGCAAAGGTATCAAATATGCTGATGAAGTTATCAGACGTAAAGTTGGTAAGACTGGTAAGAAATAGATAAGGAGAGTATGAGAATGGTTAAAAAAGAAGCTAGATCAAAAGTTCGTGTTAAGAAACACATGAGAATTCGTAACCGTTTCAGCGGAACACCCGAAAGACCGCGTTTAGCAGTGTTCAGAAGCAATAATCATATGTATGCTCAAATTATCGACGATACAGTTGGAAAGACTCTGGTGGCAGCTTCCACTCTGGAAAAAGACGTGAAGGCTGAATTGGAGAAAACCAATAACGTTGATGCGGCGGCGTATGTAGGGAAAGTGATTGCAAAGCGAGCACTGGAAAAAGGCATAACAACGGTAGTTTATGACAGAGGCGGCTATATATATCATGGAAAAGTTGCAGCATTAGCCGAAGCAGCCAGAGAAGCTGGTTTAGTATTCTAGGAAGGGAGAGAAAATCACATGAGACGTACAATCATTGATGCAAGTCAGTTTGAATTGACTGAAAAAGTAGTTGCCATCAAGCGTGTAACCAAGGTTGTAAAAGGTGGTCGTAACTTCCGCTTCACAGCTTTGGTTGTTGTTGGCGACGGAAATGGCCATGTAGGCGCAGGATTAGGAAAAGCAGCGGAAATTCCGGAAGCTATCCGTAAAGGGAAAGAGGACGCTTCCAAGAATCTGGTAACGGTTGCTTTGGATGAAAATAATAGTATTACCCATGATTTCCTTGGAAAGTTCGGTTCCTCAACCGTTCTTTTGAAGAAAGCCCCGGATGGTACTGGCGTTATCGCCGGCGGCCCGGCGCGTAGCGTGTGCGAACTGGCGGGGATTAAGAATATCCGTACGAAATCCTTGGGCTCCAATAATAAGCAGAACGTTGTCCTTGCGACAATCGCAGGTTTAAGCCAGCTGAAAACTCCTGAAGAAGTTGCCAGGAACCGTGGCAAGTCTGTAGACGAGGTTATGGCGTAGCAGCAGAAAATGAAAATGTGTTTTCTGCCGGGGAATTGCTTAAGGCGGTTCTTTCGAGACAGTAGAAAGGAGAAGATGGAAGTGGAAGGTAAAACATTAAAAATAACATTAGTGAAATCTCCTATCGGAGCAAAACCAAAGCATAAGAAAACGGTTATTGCAATGGGGCTGCGTAAGCTGAACAAGACTGTAGAGTTGCCGGACAATGCGGCTACAAGGGGTCAGATTCAGCAGATCAAGCATTTGATTAAGGTAGAAGAAGCATAAACAGATAAGGAGGTGTCAAAGAAAATGGAATTATCAAATTTAAGGCCTGCAGAAGGTTCTAAGCACAATAGTTTCAGAAGAGGCCGCGGACATGGCTCCGGAAACGGGAAAACAGCCGGAAAAGGCCATAAAGGCCAGAAGGCCCGTTCAGGAGGACCAAGGCCAGGGTTTGAAGGCGGCCAGATGCCGTTATATAGGCGTATTCCGAAGAGAGGCTTTACAAATTACAATGCGAAAGATATTGTTGCAATTAACGTAAGTGCCCTCGAGGTGTTTGAGAATGATTCCGTGGTTGATGTACAGGCATTGAAGGATAGAGGCATTATAAAAAATCCCAGGGACGGCGTTAAAATCCTCGGACAGGGAGACTTTACTAAGAAGCTTACGGTAAGGGTCAATGCATTCAGCGCATCGGCAAAGGAAAAAATCGAAGCTCTTGGTGGAACAGCAGAGGTGGTATAATGTTAACAACCGTAAAGAATGCATTTAAAATTAAAGAAATCAGGAATAAGGTTTTCTTTACTTTTCTTATGTTAGTTGTGATCCGTTTAGGGTCACAGCTTCCCGTACCGGGTGTGGACAGACATTATTTTTCCAATTGGTTTGCGGCACAGACAGGGGATGCGTTTAATTTTCTGGATGCATTTACAGGCGGTTCGTTCCTCAATATGTCCATTTTAGCGTTAAATATTACTCCATACATCACATCCTCCATTATTATGCAGCTTCTTACGATAGCGATTCCGAAGCTGGAAGAAATGCAGCGTGATGGAGAAGACGGCAGGAAGAAAATCGCTTCCATTACCCGTTATGTGACGGTTGCGCTTGCATTGCTGGAATCAGGGGCTATGGCTTTCGGTTTTGGCAGGCAGGGGCTGCTGGAGGAGTATAATGCATTGAATGTCATTACAGTTATCGCTGCGATGACAGCCGGCAGTGCATTTCTTATGTGGATTGGCGAACGGATTACGGAAAATGGTATAGGCAATGGTATATCTATTGTGCTTGTAATCAACATCATTTCCCGTTTGCCTCAGGATATAAATCAATTGTTTGAACAGTTTGTATATAATAAATCCACGGCGCTTGCGGTGGTGGCCGCGGTGATTATTATCGCGATTATTGTTGCGATGGTAGTGCTGGTTGTCATCTTAAACGGCGGCGTGCGCAAGATTCCAGTGCAGTATGCGAAAAAGGTGCAGGGAAGAAAAATGGTTGGCGGGCAGACGACGAATATACCGTTGAAGATTAATACATCCGGCGTTATCCCGATTATTTTTGCATCTTCCCTTATGCAGCTTCCCCTTATCATCAGTTCTTTGTTCGGTTATCAGGGAACAGGCGTGTGGGGAGAAATATTAAGGGGGATGAATTCCTCAAACTGGTGCAAGCCAAGCCAGCCCATTTATTCTATCGGCCTGCTGGTTTATATAGTATTGGTCATTTTCTTTGCTTATTTCTATACATCAATTACGTTTAACCCGTTGGAAGTTGCGGAGAACATGAAGAAACAGGGCGGTTTTATACCTGGCATCAGGCCGGGCAAGCCAACCAGCGAATATTTGACAAAAATATTGAATTACATCATTTTTATAGGAGCTGTAGGCTTGACAATTGTAGGTATTCTTCCGTTTATATTCAATGGTATATTTAACGCCAGCGTGTCTTTTGGGGGAACGAGCTTAATCATTATTGTAAGCGTTATTCTGGAAACAGTGAAACAGGTTGAATCACAGATGTTAGTTCGCAATTACAAAGGTTTTTTAAATGATTAAATTGCAGATGGACACCCGCTTTGCGTGTGTCCATTTGCGATTATGGGAAGGAAAGTAAATAGATGAAGATTATTATGTTAGGGGCTCCTGGCGCCGGGAAAGGAACACAGGCTAAAATGATAGCTGACAAGTATCATGTTCCGCATATTTCCACAGGCGATATATTCAGGGCAAATATTAAAAACGGAACGGAACTGGGCATGGAAGCCAAGAAATATATGGATCAGGGCCTTCTGGTGCCGGATGAACTTACGGTGAAAATCCTTTTGGACAGGGTGGGCCAGGATGACTGCAAAGAGGGGTATGTGCTGGACGGGTTCCCAAGGACGATTCCCCAGGCGGAAGTGCTGGATAAGGCGTTGGCGAATCTGGGCGAATCCATCGATTATGCCATTGATGTGGATGTGCCGGACGAAAACATTGTGGAAAGGATGTCGGGAAGGCGGGCCTGCGTATCCTGCGGCGCTACTTACCATTTAAAGCATGTTCCCCCTAAAAAAGAAGGGATATGCGATAAATGCGGGAATGAACTGCTGCTTCGCGATGACGACAAGCCGGATACCGTATTGAACAGGTTAAAAGTTTACCATGACCAGACGCAGCCTTTGATTCAGTTTTATGGGAATAAGGGCGTCCTGAAGACTGTTGACGGCACACAGGCAATGGAAGATGTCTTCCGTTCTATCATAGCTATTTTGGAGAATTAAGCAGATACGGGGCAACAGTTTGGTTCAGGACTTTGCGTTTGCGGTAAAGTCCATACGAATATGTAGATGCGGCAAAAAAGGCCGGATAGGAAGTCATGGAGGTTTGGCTATGGCAGTGTCAATTAAATCCGCCAGGGAAATAGCTTTAATGCGTGAATCGGGAAAAATACTTGCGGAGGTCCATAAACGGCTGGAAGAGGTAATTAAACCGGGGATTTCAACATATGATATTGACAGGGTCGGTGAAGAAATCATACGCAGCTACGGCTGCATCCCGAGTTTTTTAAACTATAACGGTTATCCGGCATCCATATGCGTATCGGTGAATGAGGAAGTGGTTCATGGCATTCCCAATAAGAAGCATATTCTTCAGGAAGGGGATATCGTAAGCCTGGATGCCGGCGTTATTTACAAAGGATACCATTCTGATGCAGCCAGGACCCATGGAGTGGGGAAAATCAGTAAAGAAGCACAGGATTTGATAGACGTCACGAAACAAAGTTTCTTCGAAGGAATTCGGATGGCCAGGGCCGGAAACCGTCTCAACGATATATCGAAGGCAATCGATTATTATATTTCCCGCTTTGGGTATGGAATCGTGAGGGATTTGGTCGGGCATGGCGTAGGCTCCAAGCTCCATGAAGATCCCCAAATCCCAAATTTCGCCCAACGGCGGCGGGGCGTGAAACTTAGGCCGGGAATGACATTGGCGATTGAGCCGATGGTAAATATAGGCACATGGGAAGTGGAATGGCTGGAGGATAACTGGACAGTCGTATCCGCAGACGGTTCTTTGTCCGCCCATTATGAAAATACGGTACTGATTACCGACGGGGAACCGGAAATCCTGACAATGCTGCAGTAAAACGGAAAGGCAAGGATATGGACACTGATATGGTTGGAATGTTTGCGATGTCAAAGGCCGGCCATGATAAAGGTATGGTTTATCTCATTGTAAAAGAAGAGGCGGAATATGTTTACCTTTTGGACGGCAGGCTTAAAAATGCGGAAAAGCCGAAAAAGAAAAATAAAAAGCATATTCAGATAATTAAGAAAGAAGCCGATGATACCTTGAAAGAGAAACTTTTGAATGGCGGGCGCATATATAATGAAGAAATAAGGAAAGCGATTGCGCGGCTTTAAAACAGCGGCGGAACTTTTATATAGGAGGTTTGATATGTCAAAGGCAGATGTAATTGAAATTGAAGGTACGGTAGTGGAAAAGCTTCCGAATACGATGTTCCAGGTAGAACTGGAAAACGGGCATAAGGTTTTGGCGCATATAAGCGGCAAGCTGAGGCAGAATTTTATCCGTATTTTGCCGGGGGATAAAGTTACGCTGGAACTTTCCCCATATGATTTGACCAAAGGGCGTATTATTTGGAGGGATAAATAAGGCAATTGAGAAATTGAAAAAACTTGGAAAAATCCCTTGCAAATGCCATGTTTTCATGGTATAATGTGAAACGGTCTTTTTTGAAGCGAGCAGTTTGAAAAAGGGCGAAGCTATTAAACTGGAAATGCATATTTCCAGCTGGGAATTTGTATCTGTAGGCCAAGGCCTGCGGCATACAGAAAGGGCATGGGTATTAACATGAAAGTAAGATCGTCAGTAAAACCGATTTGCGAAAAATGCAAAGTCATCAAAAGAAAAGGAAGAATCAGAATAATCTGTGAAAACCCAAAACATAAACAAAGACAAGGTTAATCCCTGCGCACTGCCGTATGGCAGTATGGAAAGATGATTCCGTAAGAATTGTCTTAAGCAGAGGGTTCTTGTTTAATTATGATATATTAAATTGGAAAAAAACGGCAGCCGGATAAGCGGTGCCGGTTCAGTATAGATGTATTTTAATTGGACATAAGAGCCTGCGGAGATTACTTGTTGATACCAGAACAAAAGGATATGTTTTGGAAAGGTCGGATTGATTTTTCCGGTTGGGTGCGTAAAGCGCCTCAATCAGCTTAGTAACTATTTTATAGTAAATGGAGGAAATGCAAATGGCTCGTATTGCAGGTGTAGACTTACCTAGAGAGAAACGTGTTGAGATTGGACTCACATACATTTATGGAATAGGAAGGGTAAGCTCGAACAAAATCCTTGCGGCGGCACAGGTAAACCCTGATACCCGCGTAAGGGAACTGACAGATGAAGAAGTAAAGAGAATCAGTGAAGTGATTGACCAGGATTACATGGTGGAAGGCGATTTGAGAAGAGAAGTAGCTATGAACATCAAGAGACTTCAGGAAATCGGATGCTATAGGGGAATCCGCCACAGGAAAGGGCTTCCTGTCCGCGGTCAGAATACAAAGACGAACGCAAGGACAAGGAAAGGCCCCAAGCGTACCGTTGCTAATAAGAAGAAATAATAGATGGGAAAAGACAGGTACGTTTGCGTACCGTTGCTAATAAGAAGAAATAACGGCAACGGAAAAGAGTAACAGTTCAGAAAATGAAAAGTAAATGAATAGCAGAGAAAGTAGGTTAGTTTAAAATGGCAAAAAAAGTTGCAAAGAAAGTAACAAAAAAGCGTGTCAAGAAAAACGTTGAACGTGGACAGGCACATATCCAGTCTTCTTTTAACAATACGATTGTTACATTGACAGACACAGAAGGAAATGCCCTTAGCTGGGCCAGTGCCGGTGGTCTTGGATTTAGAGGTTCAAAGAAATCTACTCCGTATGCGGCACAGATGGCAGCAGAAACTGCAACGAAAGCTGCGCTTGTACATGGGCTAAAAACGGTAGATGTAATGGTAAAAGGACCGGGTTCAGGCCGTGAAGCAGCTATCCGCGCACTGCAGGCTTGCGGACTGGAAGTAACAAGCATCCGCGACGTAACGCCGGTGCCGCATAACGGCTGCCGTCCGCCAAAACGCCGCCGTGTATAATGGGCAGCGAAAAGGGCGGTCTGAAAATCAGTTGGATGAATGCGTAGAATATTACGTTGTAAACAATAATAAAGGCATTACCCGGCAAGGGGGTGCCGTGTACAAGAAAGGAGCCGAAAATGGCAGTCAACAGAGTACCAGTTTTAAAGAGATGCCGTGCATTGGGATTGGAGCCGGCATATTTGGGATATGATAAGAAATCCAATAGGACAAATACCAGGGCGGGGAAGAAGGTAAGCGAGTACGGCCTTCAGCTGAGGGAAAAACAGAAAGCTAAGTTTATCTATGGCGTACTGGAGAGGCCTTTTAGGAATTATTACAAGAAGGCGGATAGGATGAAAGGCATGACCGGTGAGAACCTGATGGTTATGCTGGAAAGAAGGCTTGACAGCGTAGTGTTTAGAATGGGATTTGCCAGGACGAGAAGAGAAGCAAGACAGGTAGTAGGACATCAGCATTTTCTCGTAAACGGCAAGCCGGTACAGATTCCTTCCTATTTGGTAAGCGCTGGCGATGTGATTGAAGTTAGGGAAAAAGCAAAGTCTTTGCAGAGATATAAAGATATCCTTGAAGTTACGGCAGGAAGACTTGTTCCTGAATGGATGGATGTAGACCATGAGGCGATGAAAGGAACAATTAAGGAACTCCCGACAAGAGAGATGATAGATGTTCCTGTTAATGAAATGCTTATAGTCGAATTGTATTCCAAATAATTTAAGTGCTTAACAGCAAGCGGATGTTGTCCGCTTGCTTGCTGGCTTAAAAATCGGAATAGGATTGTTCGTAAAGGAGGGTATTTGCAGTGTTTGATTTTGAAAGGCCCAATATTGAGGTTGCAGAAATCTCTGAAGATAAAAAGTATGGCAAATTCGTAGTGGAACCTTTGGAAAGGGGTTATGGCATTACGTTAGGCAATTCTTTAAGAAGAATCATGCTTTCATCCTTGCCGGGTGCGGCCGTGAGCCAGGTAAAAATCGAAGGTGTTCTGCACGAGTTCAGTTCCATCCCCGGAGTAAAAGAGGATGTAACGGAAATCATTATGAACATAAAGAGCCTTGCCATAAGGAACAACAGTGATACCAATGAGCCGAAAATCGCATATATCGAGTATGACGGGGAGGGCGTTGTCCATGCATCCGATATCCAGGTGGATCAGGACATTGAGATTTTGAACCCTGATTTGGTAATCGCTACGTTGAATGGCAAGGATACGAAATTGTATATGGAGCTTACCATTACAAAGGGCAGGGGCTATGTAGGTGCTGATAAAAACAAAACAGAGGATTTGCCGATTGGGGTTATTGCAGTAGATTCCATTTATACGCCTGTCGAAAGGGTAAACGTTACGGTGGAAAATACCCGTGTAGGCCAGATTACCGATTATGATAAGCTGACGTTGGATGTATATACAAATGGAACATTGATTCCGGATGAAGCGGTTAGTCTCGCTGCAAAAGTACTTAGCGAACATTTAAGCCTTTTCATTGATTTATCTGAAAATGCCAAGACAGCGGAAATTATGGTAGAAAAAGAGGACGATGAGAAAGAAAAAGTATTGGAAATGAGCATTGATGAGCTGGAGCTTTCCGTTCGTTCCTACAACTGCCTGAAACGCGCCGGCATAAATACAGTAGAGGAATTAACGAATAAAACTTCCGAAGATATGATGAAGGTCCGCAATCTGGGACGCAAATCCTTGGAAGAAGTATTGGCCAAGCTGAAAGAATTGGGCTTACAGTTGAATCCAAGCGATGAAGCGTAGAGAAAGTTTCCGGATGTAGAAGACAAGATGGAATTGTTGGGAAAATATTTGTATGGAATCACATATATAATAAGTCCGAAAGGCATATATGTGTGGGCTCATAAAGTGGAAACAGCATCCGGTAAGTAAGACCAAAAGGCGTGGCCGGATGTGCCATAGGAAATGAAGAAAGGAGCCGTAAAAATGGCAGGATACAGAAAACTGGGCAGAACATCTTCCCAGAGAAAAGCATTGCTTAGAAACCAGGTGACCAATCTTTTGTATCATGGAAAGATTGTTACTACCGAAGCGAAAGCGAAAGAAGTACAGAGAATAGCTGAAAAGCTTATTACACTGGCAATAAAGGAAAGGGATAATTACGAAACTGTTAAGATTACCGCAAAGGTTGCGCGCAAGGATAAGGACGGCAAGAGGGTAAAACAAATTATCGACAGGGATACGAAGAAAGTCCTTTCCGAGACACACCGTGATAAAGACGGCAAGATTTTAAGAATCGAAAACGGTAAGACCGTGACCGTATATGACGAAGTGGAAAAGGAAATCAAGAAAGACTTTCCGTCCAGGCTGGCAGCCAGAAGGCAGATGCTCAGGGTCCTGTACCCTGTGACTGAAGTTCCCACAAAGAATGCGGGAAAGAAGAGGGGAACGAAAGAGATTGATTTGCCTGCAAAGCTTTTCGACGAATACGGCCCGAAATATGCAAACCGTAAGGGCGGTTATACGAGAATCGTAAAGATTGGGCAGCGTAAAGGCGATGCCGCTATGGAAGTTCTGCTCGAGTTAGTATAAAAACGAATATGGCAAAAAATGAGATGACGAAAACAGTTTCTGCGGCTTGGATGCCTGCGGGAACTGTTTTTCTTGTTCAATTTATTTTTGGGGAAAGGGATTCTTTATATTGGAAAGACCGCATAAGTAGTTCATATCCACATTGTAGTACCGGGCCAGGCGTATAAGATGGCGGAGCGGCATCTCATTGGCACCGCGTTCATATCTGGCATACATAGTTTGGGATGTGCCCAAATATTCTGCAATCTGTTGTTGCGTTTTGTCATTATCTTCCCTTAAATCTTTAATCCGTGTCCTGTAATTCATAGGGTATCCTCTTACATAGCGGAAAACGTTTGAATTTTAATTAACATGAGGATGGCTGGCAAAGCCTGGCATCCGTTGTTATAATAAAAGTTTATCATAGTAAAAATGTTTACTATTGACATTAGTAAATATCTTTACTAAAATACTCCTATACTATGTGTACAAGGGATGAGGAATTTATGGGAAAAAGAATGAAGGGGATTTTTCTGATGATGCTTTGTTTGGCAATGTCATGCAGCGGCAGCTGGAATCGGGAAATGACCGGGAAAAATGGGAAATATTATCTTTATATAGATGATGGTAAATCAATGGAAATAAATTATATCAGCTATAGCGTGGTAGTCAGGGGGGATGGGATGGAAGGGGAGGGGAAAGAAGAGGTAACGGTGGTGAGGGTAGTGAGGAAGTAGGGGAAGTTGACGGGGTATGTATTGTGTGGTTTAATAAGGGAAATAATGAACAGTATAATGAGTGCTGAAAATTTGTGGCAATGAAAAAATTGAAGATTAAGAAAGGGCACGCAACAGTGGGAATGGACGGTTGCAAGGGCATGAGTATGGGAAAAGTGAAGAGAATGTTGGACTGTGCGGCCTCGGATTTGGCCGGGTTTACAAAGGAGGATTATCTGAAATCTATAGCTGGGAGCGAAGGGAGGGTGCTGGCTTGTGAGTGTATAGGGCTTACGATGCCTATACTGGCGGATGTGACCAATGCCGAGTTTGCGGCGGCCATGGGGGCGGATATCCTGCTTTTGAATATGTTTGATGTAAATAAGCCGGTCATACAGGCGCTTCCGGAAGTCGCCCCTGATGAGACGGTAAGGGAAATAAAGCGCCTGACCGGGCGGATGATAGGGATTAACCTGGAGCCGGTGGAAGAAGGGATGTCGGCGGACAATGAAAAAACGCTGTGGGCCATGTCCGAAGGAAGAAAAGCGACGGTAGCCAACGCAAAGAAGGCAGCGGCCATGGGAGTGGATATGGTACTGTTGACGGGGAATCCGGGGAATGGGGTAAGCAATAAGGCGATTACCGATTCGTTGAAAGCCATATCTGCGGCGGCAAAGGAAAAGCTGATTCTCGCAGCGGGCAAAATGCACGCATCCGGAGTGGTTGGGGAAGGCGGAGAGAATATTATCACTAAGAAGGATATCGGGGAATTCATAGATGCGGGAGCGGATATCATATTGCTTCCGGCACCGGGCACAGTGCCGGGGATTACTATGGAATATGTAAGGGAGCTAATCGCTTATGCCCATAGCCGCGGCATCCTGACCATTACGGCCATAGGTACTTCCCAGGAAGGGGCGGATGCGGATACGATAAAGAGGATTGCCCTTATGTGCAAAATGGCGGGTACGGACATCCATCATATAGGCGATACCGGATATCCGGGTATGGCGCTTCCGGAAAATATTATGGCGTATTCCATTGCGGTCAGGGGCGTGCGGCATACTTACCACAGGATGGCAAGTTCCATTAACAGATAAGATTATTCAAGGGCTTTCTGGAAATGCTGGTAGTCTTTACAGGAGTTCCAGTTGCCGCCCCAGGTAAAGCCATGTTCCGTAAATAGTTTATAGCATAAATCGTTTTCGTCGATTTTATAAGCAAATTCTTTTGAACGGTCCGCATATGTTTCGCTTCCAGGAGGGGAAATATATGTGGGCCCATCCGTTTTAAAGACGACATAAGGGTTGAAGAAGGGATTGATATCAATTGCCAGGCCATAAGCATGCTTGGAGAGGTTGGACGTTCCGTCCACTACCCGATAGTTAAAGCAGGAGGTATTATTGTCCTTCATGGAAAGGGTATCGTCGCCGCTATATTCATCAATAAGGCGGATTTGCTCGATTTGATATTCATTCCGGTACAGTTCATAAAAAATTTCCACCAAATCCTGTGCAATGGCTTTGTTGCAGATGAGCTCGCCGGTGCGTTCCACCCCGCGCAGATTATAATGAAGGACGCTCATATAGCATAGTTCGTCATAGCCTATCTGTATATCTTCAGAAGAAGCCGCCACATTTACCGCTTCGATAGAAAGGTTGTCTTTTTCATCTTCCGTAACGGGATAAGAAATCCCGGTAATCCGGGCTATGAGCTCGTCGGAGAGGGGCTCGTAATAAAAGCCGTTCTGATATACGATTCTTTCAGGGTTTTCGTTCATGGAATATTCCTCGCTTTCCTGTTTGCTTTGAGTGTCCGTATCCGCGGCCGCTCCCGTTTCGCCTGCAGAAGTATTGCTTTTTCCCGCTTCTGCTTCCGAAAAACCGGTGCTGATTTCTTCTTCACCGGAATGGGGGGGATTTGCAGATTTATGGCCGGACGGTGTTTCATCTTCTATTATAGTATCATCCTGGGTTTGTTCTGGTTCCTTATCGGGATAGGCGAGTTCAGGGTTTTTCTCCGCATATTCCAACAAGGTATCCGAACCGGAAAAAACCCGGGAAAGCACGGAGCACAAAATGATGATAAGTGCGATGATAAGGAGCGGTTTCCATAATTTATCTTTATACATAATAAAAATCCTCTTTCCAATAGATGTGGCCTGTTGCAAGGCATTTCTGCACAATCCGGGGAACGACCCCATGACCGGATTGCTGCATGGTTCTCATTTTAACATATGGGGGAAGGTTTGGCTATATTTTTTAGCATGGAATCCTTTTGCTTCCTCTTGTAATCTCCGGCTTTTTTTAGTACAATAGGAGTCGCAGCAAATTGTAAACTTTTTTTTAAGACAGGATAACAAATGGGAATCATTGAGACGAAGAAACTGATTTTTGAATATATCAGGCGGGATGAAGAAGGGAATGTGGAAGGGA
Source organism: Lachnospiraceae bacterium (assembly GCA_021769135.1). Classification (GTDB taxonomy): domain Bacteria; phylum Bacillota; class Clostridia; order Lachnospirales; family Lachnospiraceae; genus Kineothrix. The sequence goes on from JAETTM010000015.1 coordinate 55,394, forward strand.
TTACCCGTGCGGTAGACCAGGTGGATCTGGATATCAAGCAGGGGGATTTTGTAGCCATCCTGGGGCATAACGGCTCCGGGAAATCTACCTTGGCCAAGCATTTAAACGCGATTCTTTATCCTACTGAAGGAACGGTCTGGGTAGATGGGAAGGATACGGCTAAGGAGGAATATCTATGGGATATCCGCCAGAATGCCGGAATGGTTTTCCAGAACCCGGACAATCAGATTATCGGCCAGGTGGTGGAGGAGGACGTAGGGTTCGGGCCTGAGAATATGGGCGTGCCTACCAAAGAAATCTGGGAACGGGTGGAAGAGAGCTTAAAGGCGGTGGGTATGTATAAATATAGGAAACATTCCCCCAATAAGCTGTCCGGAGGGCAGAAGCAGAGGGTATCCATCGCCGGAGTAATAGCGATGCATCCGAAATGCATTATTTTAGACGAGCCGACAGCTATGCTGGATCCTAACGGGCGCAAGGAGGTAATCCGGGCGGTAAGGGCGTTGAACCAGGTGGAAGGCATTACGGTAATATTGATTACCCATTATATGGAAGAAATTATCCATGCGGACAGGGCAATCGTCATGGATCAAGGCCATATTGCGATGCAGGGGAGCCCAAGGGAAATCTTTTCCCAGGTGGAGAGGCTTAAAGAACTGCGTCTGGATGTGCCCCAGGTGACGCTGCTGGCCTACGAGTTGAAAAAGAGCGGCGTTTCCCTGCCTGAAGGGATACTGACATGCGAAGAACTGATTGCAGCCCTGCCGGTATGACAGCGGTTCAGATAGAAAGAAAGGCACGGTTATAGAAATGGCAATTATTTTAAATCATGTGAGCCATATATATGAAGAGGGAACATCCATGGAAGCGGCGGCTTTAAAGGATGTGAGCCTGGCCATACCGGACGGGCAGTTTATCGGCCTAATCGGGCATACCGGTTCGGGGAAGTCCACGCTGGTACAGCATTTGAACGGCCTTATGAAGCCCACTTCCGGGAATATATTTTATAATGGGGCGGATATCCATGAGGAAGGGTATAACAAGAAGGAACTTCGCAGCAAGGTGGGGCTTGTTTTCCAATATCCGGAGCATCAGCTTTTTGAGATTGACGTGTTTTCGGATGTATGCTTTGGGCCGAAGAATATGGGGCTGGATGAAAAGGAGGTACAGCTTAGGGCATATGCGGCATTAAAGCAGGTTGGGCTGGAAGACGATTATTTTTACCAATCCCCTTTTGATTTGTCCGGCGGGCAGAAGCGGAGGGTAGCCATTGCCGGGGTGCTGGCGATGAAGCCGGAAGTGCTTATTCTGGACGAACCTACAGCGGGCCTGGATCCGAAGGGAAGGGATGAGATATTGGATCGGATTGCCGCTTTGAGGAAAGAGACGGGCATTACCGTAATCCTCGTTTCCCATAGCATGGACGATGTGGCCAAATATGTGGACCGTATCGTGGTCATGAACCAGGGCGGCGTTATGTATGACGATGAACCGAAGAAGGTCTTCCGTTATTATAAGGAACTGGAAGCGGTAGGGTTGGCGGCGCCGCAGGTAACTTATATTATGCATGCTTTGAAAGAAAAAGGGTATCCGGTGAATACGGATGCCATAACAATAGAAGAAGCGAAAGATGAGATTTTGAAAGCGTTGGGGATGAAGAGCTAAGAGTCATGGGGCCGGTTCGGAAAGGGGCGGCATAATAGTAAGGAGATAAAATAATAAAATGCTTAGAGATATTACATTAGGACAATATTATCAGACAGAATCCGTCATCCATAAGCTGGATCCAAGGGTAAAGCTGGTGGCTACGATAGTCTTTATAATTACGCTTTTCTTAATAAATAACTTTATAGGATATATTATTGCCGCCGTATTTTTGGCATGCATGGTGAAGCTTTCGAAAGTACCATTCCGCTTTATGGTAAAAGGGATGAAATCCATTGTCTTCCTGCTGATGATAGCCGTGGTCTTTAACCTTTTTTTGACGCCGGGCGAACCGCTGTTTTCCTTTTGGAGGCTTACGGTGACGAAGGAGGGGCTGAAGCTGGCTGTGATGATGGCAATAAGGCTTGTATTTTTGATTATCGGATCTTCCCTTATGACGTTGACGACGACACCGAACAATCTGACGGACGGTATGGAAAAACTGCTTTCGCCTTTGAAAAGGCTGCATGTTCCGGTGCACGAAGTGTCGATGATGATGTCCATTGCCCTGCGGTTTATCCCGATTCTGCTGGAGGAAACGGACAAAATCATGAAAGCCCAAATAGCAAGGGGGGCCGATTTCGAAAGCGGGAACCTGATAAAAAAAGCGAAGAGCCTTGTTCCGCTCCTGGTGCCGTTGTTCATATCCGCGTTCCGGCGCGCCAATGACCTTGCAATGGCGATGGAGGCCAGATGTTATAGGGGAGGGGAACATAGAACGAAAATGAAGCCGCTGATTTACCAGAAGAGGGATAGGGCTGCCTATGGGGTTCTGTTTGCTTATGCAGCGGTTTGTATATACTTTGGGAGAATTTTTACGATATGAAGAGAATCATGCTGACGGTAGCATATGACGGTACGGGATACAGCGGATTCCAGGTACAGGACAATGCCCCCACGATAGAAGGGGAACTGAACCGATGCCTTGGGGAACTGCTGAAGGAGGAAATCAAAGTAATAGGGGGGAGCAGGACGGATGCGGGGGTGCATGCCCTCTGCAATGTGGCCGTGTTCGATACGGAGTCCAGGATGCCGGGAACGAAGATGTCCTATGCATTGAACCAAAGGCTGCCGGAGAAAATTCGGATACGTAAATCCCAGGAAGTGGCGGCGGATTTCCACCCCAGGCATTGTGAGAGCAGGAAAACATATGAATACAGGATTTTAAATGCCGAATTCCCTATTCCTACCAGGCGGCTTTATGAATATTTTACCTACGTGCCGTTGAATGCGGATAGGATGAAGGAGGCAGCGGCCTATTTGGTGGGCGAGCATGATTTTAAAAGCTTTTGCAGCGCGGGGAGCCAGGCGGAAAGCACGGTAAGGACAATCTACAGCGCCGAAGTGATAAGGGAGGATGAAGAAATCGTTATCCGGGTGACAGGAAACGGGTTTTTATATAATATGGTGCGTATCATTGCGGGGACGCTTATGGAAGCGGGGAAAGGGCTGTGGGAGCCGGAGCATATGGCGGATATCATATCCGCGAAGGACAGAAACGCTGCCGGGCCTACGGCCCCGGCATGCGGGCTGACGCTGACCCGGTATTTATTTCCGTGAGCAATGAGCCAGGCAGACGCGCTTGCAAAAGAAACGATGTTTCTTTCGGTATTTGGCGAATGCCCTGAACTGTTGCAGAATCCATTAAGAATTTCAAAAAATATTATTGACACACGTGGAAGCGTATAATATAATATCAAAGTATGACAATGTTTCGTAATGCAATGCCAAAGCCCCGGCAGAGCGTTATAAATACAGAGGCAGGGAACTTGGGATGGATACCATGTTTTTCTGCAGAGGCCGTCCAAACGAAGTCTTACGGTGTAGCCGGACATCTGCACCACGGCGGAATTTCGACGGGATGAGAAAACGGTAATGCCCGGCAGGAAAACCGGGAAAATTGATTGAAGCAGGAGGTAACGTAATGAAAACTTTTATGGCTAGTCCAGCTACTATCGAGAGAAAATGGTATGTAGTTGACGCTACTAATATGACACTCGGACGCTTGGCATCGGAGGTTGCTAAAGTTTTAAGAGGCAAGAATAAGCCTATTTTTACTCCCCATATGGATACCGGCGATTACGTAATCATTGTGAATGCTGAAAAGGTGAAAGTGACAGGCAAGAAGCTGGATCAGAAGATTTATTACCATCATTCGGAATATGTAGGCGGTATGAAAGAAACTACTTTGAGGGAAATGATGGCAAAGAAACCGGAAAGAGTGGTAGAGCTTGCTGTGAAAGGTATGCTTCCGAAAGGACCTTTGGGAAGGAATATGTACAGAAAACTTCATGTATACGCAGGGCCGGATCATGAGCAGGCAGCTCAGAAGCCTGAAGTATTAACATTTTAATTAAGAGGGAAGGAAAGGAGAAATTAAAATGGATAAATCAGCAAATTGCTACGGAACCGGTAGAAGGAAAAAATCAATTGCGAGAGTGTATTTAGTACCCGGCAACGGAAACATTGTGATTAATAAAAGAAACATCGATGATTATTTTGGACTGGAAACGCTGAAAGTTATCGTTCGTCAGCCCCTTGTGGCAACGGGTACAGTGGATAAATTTGATGTGAAGGTAAACGTATGCGGCGGGGGATATACAGGACAGGCAGGCGCAATCCGTCATGGAATTGCAAGGGCTTTGCTCCAGGCCGATGCGGACTACAGGCCCGTACTGAAAAAAGCAGGCTACCTGACCAGGGATCCTCGTATGAAGGAAAGGAAGAAGTACGGTCTCAAGGCAGCTCGTCGCGCGCCTCAGTTCAGCAAGAGATAGTTACAAGAAGAATAATGAAATTAGTAAAACCCTTGAAAGTCCAGTATTTTCAGGGGTTTTCTTTATGCTTGTGTTTTCTGAAATTGTAGTAAAAAGTGCTGAATTTTGAAGCGTAGCACACACATAGCACACAAGTAGCACACAAACGAGAGCGTAAAAACCTTGTGTCTTGCGTAAGACTTTTGTATAATGCGGTTATCAAAGAAAAGGCGGTGTTTTCATGGATAGAACAGCGTATAAAAACCGGCATATTAAAGAGCATTACGACAGGATAAACCTTGTCATACCCAAAGGCGAAAAGGATAGGATAAAGAAAATATGTTCTGAAATTGGAGCAAGTGTCAATGAGTATCTTTATATGCTTGTCTGTAATGACCTTGCGGACGGTACAAGCAGAATGGCAGAAAAGAAACAGGGTTTTAATGCAGAACAGGAGAGGATGCTTGAAAAGTGGCAAGTACCAAGAAAATATTATGAAATGATAGAAGATTTGTCCTATACCAAAGACGAGGGATATTTTATCTATCTGAAAAAGGGCTATATAAATGACGTGACAGGTAGCAGGAACATACATTGCATGAAAACATCAGAAGTAAGGCAGATTATCGGGAAAACGCATAAGAAAGACCGTTACCCAAAGTAGAAGGATAGCGGTTTTGACACTATATCAAATTCAATTCTGTAAAAGTGCGATTGTAGTCATACCCAAATATGGTAAATGGCTCATTTCCGCATCTAAAATCTAAGTCAAGGCTTTTGAGCATAAACAGCACCCCATGATAGCCCCCTAATTCTGCCAAGTCGGAATTGTGTGAAATATTTGCATGATTATAAATAATGCAGTCAAGGTCTTTGAATTTTGGAAAAAGATGTTTGTAGAGTTCGATTATTAGCGTTTCTTTTAGTAATGGATTTACTAACGATAAGATATGTTCATGTGCGTGTATCATTTCATGTAATATTATGTTCTTATCATCCACAAACTGGGGATTGATTTTTATTGTTCGCTCAAAAATATCTGTTTCTCCATTTTCAGTTGTTTCTGTGACTATAAATTTATAATAGTGTGCGTCAATGCTAAAATGATAGGTATCTTCTTTAAGGATGCCCTGTGGAGTGTCTAAATATTTTCCCATTATGGAAGATTTTGCTATGCACATATCATCAAATAAATTTTCATACATCATTGAGCGTATATGTAAATCAAATATTTCATCAGTTTGTTGGTTAATCCAGTCGTTGTAAGATTTCTGTAAATTGTCATTACGTTTAAGCGTATCATTATAAATCTGATTTAGAATTGACGTATCAGAGCAATTATTGATTGCAGATATTATGTTTTCTTTTATTTTCATTGTTTGTCTCCCTTTTTCTCGAACAGAGGGCATCTGCATTTTACAGACACCCTTTGATACGGTTTATGTAACGGTTATTCCTTATATTTAGAAAATTGTGCCAGACAGCAAGGAATAATCCTTTAAATGCTCTAAAATGATATTCTGGACATATTCAAGAATGGTAACAGTATCATAAGAGAAATTGTTTTCGTCCAGTACATCATTATTCAGTAAATCTTCGGCTATTGCCTTTGCTATGTCGTTTCTATTCATCAGCGACACCGCCTTTTTCTGCCGACAACATACCCATGATAAAGCTATATATGCTTTCGATAATTTCAAGGCTTTCAATATCGTATATCATTCTTGCGATATTGCGGCGGTATTCTCCGGCTTGCTTTTCTTCTGCGGTCTGTTCCGGCTCCGGCTCTGCTTCTTTTGCTTTTCTGTCCTCATGCTCTGCCCGGATTTCAAGCATTGGCTTTGTTATTCTCTTTGGCATAAGATAAAAACAATCTTCCGGCAATAAATAGGACATCATGCAATAGAAATACTCTGCTCTGTACCCAAAAGGCAGATAATAGACAAGTTCCAAAAGTTTACGGTGCATATCGTCTTTTACACGCTTATCAATCTTTGCTTTCTGTTCGGCTTCTGATTGCTTATATCCTGCCATAAAGCCATAATTGAAGAGGTCATAAAGCATTGTGGCGGTAGCTTCCCGATCTGTTCCACTTGCGATTTCTCCGCACTGTGTAAATGACAGGCCGCTCATGTCAAAACCGTCAAGTCGGGGGTGCTTTACTTCCCATTTGGAAAAGGCTTCTTTTGCTTCCTTAAAATTCATGTTTTCAATTTTCTTCATCGTAAAATCTTCCTTTCTTTTGGTTGGGAAGTATGCTACAATGAACATACTCCCTTTAATTGTTTTGATAGGCGGTTACTGGGTAGCGGCTCTATGGTATTTGCGGTACTGTAGAGCCTTTTTAATTGCTACAATCAATTTGCATCAACTCCTTTCCTCAAATTTTGTTTATGGCATCTAAAAGGGCTTGTATCTCAAAATGAGTATATACCTGTTGCGTTACCCCCTGTCCTTTGTGACCTACAATTTTTTTGATCATTCTATCATCAACTCCGGCTTCAGCAAGTAATGAAACGCAAGTGTGCCTTGTATCGTGTGGGCGGTGGCTCATTCCTAACTGTTCTATTAACGGTTTCCAGTAGCTGTCATAGTAATTTCTGTATTCAAAATGCTTGCCCTCTGGTGTACTTAAAAGGTATTCGCAATCATTCAGATTGTACCAATATTCAAAGAATGGTAGCACTTTATCAGAAATTGGCACTTTTCGTATTCCTGCTTCTGTTTTGGCAGCAGTCACATCAAACCAACGCTCTTTTATATTAACGTGTTCTTTCTTTAAATCCAGTAATTCAGATATTCTACAGCCGGAATATATCAGCATTAAAATCACGTTAAAGTAACCGTTCGTATCTTTCCATTTCCAAACTTTTTCTATCTCTGATTTACTGAATGGCTCTCTGTTGTATGCGTTGGGGTTTCCTGCTTTCTTTATGTCTATATATTGTGTTTTGTTCATGTCGGGCGGTATTATGTCATGAATAACTGCATATTTGAACATCAAGCCTACGAGAACCTTGTATTTGCGTAGGGTAGGCGTATTCTTGCTGGAGGTATCGGCAATATACTGTAAATCATCCAGTTTCACATCTACCATGCGTTTATTTGCGATAGGCTCGCATAATAAATAAGCTGCCCGGTAGCCTTTTGCATTGCTTTCTGATACAGTGGGGAAGTGTTCTTCACTCCAACGCTCAAAAACTTCTTGAAATGTAACCTTTGAAGCATCTACATCATATGGAGATTTATTATAATCTGCTAGTGCTTGAAGGGCTTCTTTTTTACTCTCATAATAGCCTATGGTTTTGCGTTTTTGCTTCCATTTGCCTGTTTCTGTGTCTATCTGCCATCGCTCTGTTACAATCGCCCTGTAAGGCTTTCTACGGTTGCCAGACAGCTTGTAGACGGAGCCAAAGCCATTAGGTAGTTTCATCTGCATCACATCCTTTTCTTTTTAAAGATTCCAGTTGCCGGTACATTATTTGTAGGGCATTATCTTCATTTCTGTTTTGGTGAATAGTATTAAGAAAATCCTCCATTTTTGTTATGTCTTCTTGCAGTTCTTCAATAGATTTATGTTGCTTTCCATAATTTTTGTATATTGGATTATTATTGACAATAGATGCTTTTATGGTTGGAATAGCATTGGTTATGGCAGATAAAAACCATATATATATATCATGGCATGGAATACTAACTCCATCTATATAGTTTTCATCATAAAAATCTACTGACAGTCTGTTTTCCCATGTTTGATTGTAATTTCCAAAAAAGTAATAATACATATTCTGTAACAAATTTTTTGTTTCATCATGTGCTAATAAAAAATCAATCATTTCTATATATCTTTCACGATGTGGGCGATTAATTTCTTTTAGGTTATTTGTCAAGGCATTTATAGAATTCTCCGATATGCCGATTTTTGAGTGAATAAAATCGTTGTCAATCTGCGTTATATCGCTTCTTCCAAGAATGTAATCTGTAGAAACTCCATATAAATCAGCTAGTTTTTCTAATTTTTCAATATCTCTTGTAAAAGGATAGGTTTTACTGTCAGAACAGCCTATATTTGCACCTATTTCCCATGTTCTATATGTTTTAGGGGTAACATCTATTGCTTTTGCAACATCAGCTTGCGTGAGTTTGGCTTTTTCTCTTAATTTTTTTAGTCGTTCATTTCTCAAGGGTAGTTTATTACCTAAATTCAATTGATTATCCTCCTTAAATAAGTAATAAAAAGGTAATTTACGTTTCAATCTGTTATTGCTATTATAATCATAAGACGACCGGAAGTCAAGAGAAACTATTGATATTGTTATCTTTTTTTGGAGGTATGACATGAAGAATGTTGATATAAGAAATTATGCAAAAGAACACAAAGTAAATCTTTGGGAAGTATCGGAGCGTTTAGGATATGCCCATGAAACAGCATTTTCCAGAGTTTTAAGGCATGAGTTATCAGAAGATAAAAAGACAGAAATTAAAACAATAATAGACAATCTGGTAGCAGGGCAGTAAGGCGGTGGAATTATGAGTGAACCTATTTTTGAATGTGCAAATATCCCTGTTGCAGTCGCTTCTAAAGCCTTAAAAGTAGATTGTCAGACGGTAAGGCTATTGCTTCAAAGTGGTGCGGTAAACTGGGGAATTGCATACCACAGGACACCAAAGAGCCGACAATATTCTTATCTGATTTATCCTAAGAAGTTTTATGAGGAAACGGGCTTCCTTTACAAAGGGGGTACATCAGAATGAATATTTTGAAAAGATACCGACTGAAAAAACAGCAAAGAGAGTTAATGCGTAGATATGCGATATTGGAACAGTTGCAGACAGAACATAGTGGAGATGAATATTTTTACAGATGCACACAGAAAGAAATGGATGCCCTTGACGAACAAGCCGAGCATATCCGGGGGATTTTAGAAGGGCGGTGGGATGAATGACCGCTAATGAGGTTTACGAAAATAATTTGCGACACTTTAAGATAAAAAAGCGGTATGGAGATAAATCACAATGCCAATGCCCAGCACACGATGATAAACACGCTTCATTGACAATTACAAAAGGCAGAAAATGCACTTTATTCTACTGCCATGCAGGGTGTACCGTTGACGAGGTTTTAAATGCAGCAGGGCTTGAAAAGAAAGATACCTTTTATGACGTAGAGCCAAGAAGCCCGAACTGGAAAGCCTATGTAGAGGGCAGAGAAAAACGCAAAATTGAAGCATTTTACAATTACGTTTCTATTAACGGTGCTTATGCCTTTACAAAAATTCGATGTGAGGGCAAGAAAATCTTGTATGGCAGAATGGAGAATGACCGCTTTATATATGGATTGCCAAGAGATACGCCAAGAAAGAGTTATAAAGCCATTTATGGAAGCCTACAAGCCATAAATAAGGCGATTGCAGAGGATAAACCCATATTCATACCAGAGGGCGAAAAAGACGCTGATACGCTTATAAAACAAGGTTACACAGCTTTTGCTTATGGCGGCGTGAATGATTGGCAATCGGATTTTGCTACATTGGTGCAGGGGGCAGATGTTTATATTCTTGCAGACAATGACGAAGCCGGAAAGCGTGTTGCTGAAACTGTCCAGAACGACATTAAAACGGTTGCAAAGAGTAGCAAAATCATTGTACCTATGCCGGACACACCTAAAGCAGATATAACAGATTATTTCAATACAGGACACAGCAAGCAGGAGTTTGAGCAGATGATACAGCAGGAGCAGAATACCGTTAAAGAAGCCGTAAGGGAGGGGGTAGCGAAACACGACACCCCGATAAAGGCACAGGGGCAGCAGGACAGCCGCATAGAACAGGTATTAAAGGATTTACACGCAGAGAGGTATGAAACAAGCGATAAAGGCTTCGGACGGCTATTTGCAGATGTTTTTAAGGATAAGCACAGATACAACCCATCACGAAAAGATTTTATGAGGTATGACGGTAAACGGTGGATTGATGATATTGAGGGCTTGAGTGCGAGAGCGTCAGCAAAGGTTTTATCAGATGCGCTTGTCCGATATGCGGTAAATGTTGATACAGAGGGCAAGTATCTCAAAGCAGTAGCGGCATTGTGTAACATCAGAAACCGAAACAATATGTTACAGGACAGCAAAGATGTATATTTTTTTAGCAATGAGCAGTTAGATGTGAATGATTATCTTTTGAATGTGCAGAACGGCACACTGGATTTATCCGGGAATGAGCCTGTATTTTTGAGCCACAGCCCCGATATGCTTCTTTCAAAGATATGTAATGCTGAATATGATCCTGCTGCCGATTGCAGAGAATGGAAGAAATTTCTATTGGAAATCATGCAGGACGATAAGGAGAAAATATCGTATCTCCAAAAGATAGCAGGGCTTTCATTGACAGGGAACACAGAGCAGGAAACTTGTTTTATCCTTTACGGAAGTACCACACGAAACGGAAAATCTACTTTTTGTGAAACGCTGTTACATCTATTAGGCGATTATGGGCTGACAATGCGGCCAGAAACGCTTGCGATAAAGCAGAATAATGACAGCAGACAGGCAAACGGAGATGTTGCAAGATTGGCAGGGTGTAGATTTTGCAATGCGTCAGAGCCACCCAAAAGGATGTTGTTTGATACGGCATTGCTAAAATCATTGTTGGGGCGTGACAGTATTACTGCAAGGCATCTACACCAGAGGGAATTTAGCTTTATCCCTAAGTTTAAACTTGTGATAAATACAAATTATCTGCCAACGATTACAGATGATACGGTTTTCAGTTCCGGCAGAATAAATGTTATCAGTTTTGACCGACATTTTGAACCACAGGAACAGGACAAAGACCTAAAGAACCGATTGAGGGATAAAAGTGAAGTGTCGGGTATCTTGAATTGGTGCATTGAGGGATTACGGCTATATCGTAATGAGGGATTAAAGCCTCCGGTAGCAGTACAGACCGCTACGGACACTTACAGGACGGACAGCGACAAGATAGGCAATTTTATCAATGAATGTCTGACAAAGACAGGACAGAACAGCAAAGCGAAAGATATTTACGAGGTTTATTCAAAGTGGTGCGAGGAAAACGGCTTCGGAGTAGAAAACAAGTCAAACTTCTTTGCAGAACTTAAAACTAAGGGCTTATTTGCGAACAGCGGAACGGTGGAGGGCAAGACCGTTAAAAATATCGTAAAGGGCTATACGGTGGAAACAGATTTTATTGAGTACGAGGGGCAAGAGCCGTTACCTTTTGACTAAAGAAAAACTGGAAATGTGCAATTTGTGCAAAGTAAATGTAAATTCCCTATAAGGTTTAACTTTAGAATGTCACATATGAAATGCACATTTTGCACAAATCCAGTAAAATCAACGGTTTCAAGCACTTTGGTAAATTGAAGTGTGCAAAATGAATGTAAGTAATTTTACGGTTTTTGTAACGGAATTTCAGAAAGCAGGTGCATTATGGATTATTGGAATTTGTATAAAGATGTGTGGAATTTCCACAAGAAATATTCAAAGGTACAGACAGATGATGCGTACTGGGAAGCGGTAGTTGATGAAAGCGGACAGATAGCAAAAAAGTATGATAACAACAAATTTGCGATTGCGTTATTATTGGCGGTCATTGATGAACTGGAACGGATTTATAAGGAGATGATGAAAAATGCAGACACAGCAGTATAAGGATTATATGCGTAGTGATGAATGGGAAGCCAAGAAACAGGAGCGAATAGCCATAGATGGCGGTTGCGTGATGTGCGGCAGACCGATAAGCAGGATTAGGAGCGTACAGGTGCATCATATCACTTATGCCAGATTAGGCAATGAGAATGTGCTGACAGACCTTTGTACTCTTTGCGGTTCGTGCCATAAGAAGATACACGCTTACTATAATCGCAGAAGAGCGTGAAAATTCAAGTGTTACGCATATACACAATTTATAAAAAAGGAGCAGATTTATATGAAAAATGAAGAAAAAACAGACGGCAGAGGTCAATATATGGTTCGGGCATGGGAAGAAGCCAAGAAAGCAGGAGGGCTTTCATATTCCCCGGAGCAGATACAAGCAATTTTAGAGGAGCGTGATGATATAGTGCTGACAAGGGAGGAAGTGAAAAACAGAATATCCGCATATTTTCAGAGTTGCTTGACATTATCAGAGGACGAGGACACGCAAGAATTTAATTATGTGTGGAAACGGAATCCGACAAAAAGCGGTTTAGCGTTGGCATTGGGTGTATCTCCGCAGACGGTAGTTGATTATGTGAAAGGCTCTGACCGTAGGGGAAATATTTACAAGAGAGAGGGAGAAAACAAAGGCAGACAAAAAATTGCTACAGCGGATTTTGACCTTATCAGAAAAGCCTATATTCTTATTGAAGATTTTTACGAGCAAAAATTAGGCGATAACCGCAATAATGCCGGAACTATCTTTTGGCTGAATAATAAAGAGAATACGAGGTGGTCTAATGAACAAGAATTTAAGTTTGGAACAGTCGAACAGCCAGAAAGAAGGGTTTTGTCTGCTGATGAATTACCAAAGTTATTCTTGAAAGACAAAGATAATATACCAAGTCTGCCGGAACTATTGGAGCAAAAAGAAAGGGAAAAGCTACCGCAATTGGGTATAAAGTTAGATGATGGGGAGGGAGAAAATGAGTTTTAAAGCATATGTTGAAGAAATCTTGCAAAATGAGGTTTTAAGCGTGGTTAGGCAGCAGGGATATGTTCTTGAAACTGAAATTTGCACTATGGTATGTGAAAAATACAATCTTCACTTATATATAGTGCGTGCAACGCTTAGAAGAATTTATCCCGAAATGGCGTTACAAAAAAGGCGTATGTCGGACGATTTAAAGCGATTTTACGGTTTGGAAGTAAAAGGCTATCCGATTGTATATCTGCCGGATAAGTGATTATGAGGTAACAATAAAAATTATCATAGAGAAAGAATGAGGTATAAAGAATGGACATAAAACAAAAAATCAAAAGTTTTGAGCAATTCAAGCAGGCGTGGGGCAAAACAAAGCATTATCAGCAGTTGGCAGAATTACACAGGCGTTGCCCCGAACTTTACGACAGTTATCAGGAACGCATGAAAAAAGAACAGCTAAAGGCGAATGACCCGGTATCTTATTATTTGCAGTATGGCGGCAATCTGACCGCAAAGGAGGTATAAAACATCATGGAATACAAACATATTCAGAAAACGGCGGCTTTACGCAATAATAACGGAATTAAAGCATATCGGATTTTAGGTATTGAAGATAAGCACCTAATTTTTCAATTATGGCTGAACAGCGACAAGCAGGGGCGGTTAATGGTATCAATGCCGGAAGAATACGAAATAGGGCAGTATATTGATTTACAAGTGGTACGGACAAGCAAAACAAGCCACACTGTAAAGCTGATTGGACGGACACCAGAGGTTTTTATTCCTGCTGACGGGCGAAACATAGCGATATAGGGGGCGTGTTATGGATAAGGACACACTTATAAATAATCTGCTTGCGAATTATGGCAAATACGGCGTTACCAGAGCAGAATTAGAACCAATTATAGATGATGGCATACAGAACTATGATTTGTCATTAGAAGCTATCTACAGCGGTTTAAAAATGAGCCTTGCATCTGCATTTAATGAGCATGAGTATTTCTCTTTAGATGATGTAATGGCGATAACCGGGGAGAGCCGGGAAGAACTTTTACAGAGGATAGAGCAATGCAGACAGGAGTTGATAGAAGCCGGAGAAAACCCGGACGAGTATTTCAAGCCCATAGAGCCACAGAGGGCAGCAGTCTATTACTTTCCTAACGGTTTGCATTAACGGAATTTATTCTTGAATTTATCCGGGAGATATGCTATATTATGATTAAACAGAGGGAAAGCCAGAGAAGCGGCTACCCCTCACAATAACATTAGCGTGTTATAAAGTAACAGCCGTCAACTATTGCGAGTAGTTGGCGGCTATTTTCTTTTGTCCTTAAAAATCTGATAAAGCAGACTGATAAGGGCAACAATGAACGTACAGAACAAAAAGAAATCCTGATATGTAATCATTGTATCGCCCTCCTTTCTTTCGTCTGGAGGGCTACTTGAACCCTCCGAATAAAAAAGAGGGGTAAAGCCGCCTTTGGCTCTCTGGTTTCCCATGTCACAAAGTATATCATAAGTCTGTTTATTCATCAATCACATTTTAATAATAAGTATCAAAAGTAATGTATGCAGAAATAGTATTAAAAGTCATTGACAACAACAATAACAAGAGGTAAAATAGTAGTATCAAAACAGACGAACGATAGAAGTGATACTGAAAGAGAGGGCATTGATTATGTGTATGTATGGATATTGCCGAATAAGTACAAAACAGCAGAGTATTGACAGGCAGATTAGAAATATTAAGGGCAGTTATGATAAGGCTGTGATAATACAGGAAGTATATACAGGAACAAAGCAGGACAGACCAGAATG
>JAETTM010000016.1 GCA_021769135.1 Lachnospiraceae bacterium
TGTCAGGATTCCGGCAGCTGTAAGCTATAGCCCACACCGCGGATTGTCCGTAAGGTTACAACGCTGCCTACGGTTTGCAGACGGCGGCGGAGGAAATGAATATAGTTGTCCAAATTGCCGTTTTCGATATCCGCATCCAGGCCCCAGACTTTAGCCAGCAGTTGTTCCCTGGTAAGGGTTTGCTCCGGATTGCGAAAAAAGGACTGGAAAAGCTCGTTTTCCTTTTTGGACAGGCTGCAGGACGTTTTAGGGCCGCTTAAACGGCTTTCCCCAATATGCAGGGTTAAATCCCCAATAGATAGGGTGTCATCGCCGCGGATGAGCGGTGAGCGCCTTGTAACGCACCGGATGCGGGCCAGGAGCTCCTCGAATTCAAAAGGTTTGACCAGATAATCATCGGCACCCAAGTCAAGGCCCGTAATTTTATCGTTTAAAGTACCGAGAGCGGTAATGAGGATGACGGGGGTGTTGTTGTTTTTCCTCCGCATCATGGTGAGTAGTTCGGTGCCGTCCAGCAGGGGAAGCATCCGGTCCAGCAGGATGACATCGTGAATGTGCTGGCTGGCATAAAAGAGCGCCTCTTCCCCGTCGAAGCAGGAGTCAACGATGAAGTTTTCCTTTTCCAGCTGGTATTTTAAGGAGTGGTTCAGTTTTTTGTCATCTTCTACAAGTAACAGGCGCATGTGGGAAATCCTTTCTGCAAGCATTTTATATTTATTATAGCAAAGAAACCTCTAAATAATCTCTAAAAATTTTTTATGGTTTTAGAGGTTGTTTAGAGGTTGGGCTGATATGATAGCATAGAAAGCAACAGGATATATATGATTATGGAAAAGGAATGGGAATTAATATGAAGAAGAAAAACAAAAAATGGAGAAAATTTGCCTCGTGGCTTCTGGCGGCAGCCATGCTGTTGAGTATGGCAGGCATAGCAGGATGCGGAAAGGCGGAAAGCGATAAGGGCCCGGAAGAGGGCAAAGCCGTGGGGGAAGAGGCAGGAAGCTCTGAAGCAACCGGCACGAAAGAGGATGGGGAAGGAGAAGAGGAAGAAAAAGTGATGGGGCGTTACCTGGAACATCCCAATGAGGCCTTAAAGGGGCAGTTGGATACGGGCAGCGTGATTGTGCATATGGATGATGGAAGCCTGGCCATTATGTCGGGGAATGCGGGAAAATGGGTATCCGCGGACGGCGGCGCCACCTGGGAAAAGGATAAACTGCCATGGCATGAGGAAATGAAGGCGGATGAAGTATGGATTATGAATACGGCCATGTCCAGGGATGGATATATTGCGGTGATTTACGCGGGCGGTAAAAGCGAGGAAGAACAGGAGGAGCAGGAGGAAGATTCTGCCTATTCTTTTCGCCCTAAATATGGGATAGCGTCTCCGGACGGTACTTTTACGGAAATAGAGATTCCCTATAAGGATATGGAATATGTGCATGTTTTTGGTTTTGGAGAGGACGGCAGGTTGTTTGGCGCGGCTTTGGGCGGAAAAGTGTATGAAATAGATAAGGAGACGGGCGCCGCTAGAAAAGTGGCAGAGCTTCCCGCTACGGCCTATTACATAGCGGAAAGCAATGAATGGCTGTTGTTGGTGCATGGAGACGGCGTGGCTATTGTGGATTTGGCCAGCGGGGAAACGGTGAAGGATGAAGTGCTGGATGATTTTATCGGGGAGCAAATCGGCGGACATGTGAATATAACCAGCGAGGGGATACAGCCGCTTCTGCTTTTGCCGGGCGAGGATGAAGTTTTATATCTTGTTTTTGATAAGGGGATTTACCGCCATGTCATCGGCGGCAATGTGATGGAACAGGTGATGGACGGAAGCCTTACTTCCCTGATTAGCCCCAACTATGGAATGACGGATGGGGTTATATTGGAAAATGACGAGTTCCTGATTGTTTTTTCCGGCGGGATGCTGATGCAGTACCGTTATGATCCGGATATCCCGGCAGTGCCGGAGGTGAAACTGAAAGCGTACAGCCTAAGGGAAAGCCAGCAGCTGAAAACAGTGATTGCATCTTTCCAGGCGGCCCATCCGGAAGCCTATGTGGAATATGAAATAGGAATGGGGGAGAATTCCGCCATCACAAGGGAAGATGCGCTGAAAAAGCTGAATACGGAGATTGCGGCAGGAAAGGGGCCGGATTTTCTCCTTCTGGACAACATGCCCGTGGATTCTTATATAGAAAAAGGAGTTTTGGCGGACTTGACGCCTTTTCTGGATAATAAAACGGAGGAAGAATATTTTCCAAATGTGCTTCACGCGTTCCGGAAGGAGGAAGGAACTTATGTTGTGCCGGCACAGTTTCGGCTTGCGCTGATAGCCGGGAAAAAAGAGAATGTGGAAAAAGTATCCGATTTGGAATCCCTGGCCGGGATGATGGAAGCCTACCGGAAGGAAAACCCGGAGGGTCCGATTCTTGGAAGCAGAAGTGAGGAAGAAATGCTGAATGTGCTGATGCCCGTCTGCGCACCGGCATGGAAAGGGGAAGATGGGGGAACGGATAAAGAGATGCTGACCCAGTTCTACACATTGGCCAAGAGAATATGGGATGCGGAAAATGAGGGAATCAGCGACGAGGTAAGAGAAGAATATATAAAATGGCTGGAGGATATGAAGATGTCCGGATTTTCGGGAAATGATATGTGGACAGCACAAACGTCGGTAAGCAATAAAATGATTAACCTGATGTCCGGGGAAAATGTTCTTCCGGCTGGAATCTTAATGTTTGACAGCGGGCTGGATGTGATGACTTCGGTGATGAAGGAAATGGGGAAAGAAGAGTACACTTTTGCCGCATATAACGGACAGGCGCAAAGGATATTCGTGCCGGGCAGCCTGATGGGAATTAACCGGACATCGGAGCATCGGGATATGGCGGTACAGCTGCTGGAAGAAATGCTCGATAACCATAGCTGGGAAGGAATGCCGGTAAACAGGGCACAGTGGAATGAAAGCATGCGGGGCAATGAGACGGAGGATGGCAGTGCCTATGCTTCCATGGGAGGAAGCGCGGCGGATGGAAGCAATTCATACTTTTTAGACCTCTACCAATCGTCGGAAGAGGATATAGGGCATTTGGAAAAAATAGCGGAAGAAGCCAGCGTTCCTTATGTGAAGGAGGCTATACTGGAAGATGCGGTCATCGAAACCGGGGTAAAGGTGCTGCGCGGGGAGATGAGCCCCACGGCCGGTGTGGAAGAAGTGATGCAGAAGACGGCTATTTATATGGCGGAGTAGGAACAGGATTATGAGAAGGAGAAAATTTATGGGAAAGACAGGAAAACGGGCCATTATATGGCTGATAACGGCAGCTTTGCTATTGGGAGCCGGAAGTATGTCTGGCTGCGGGCAAGGAGGAACTGGCGGGAATAGGGACGGCAGCGGCGCGGCCGGGGAAGAAAAGGGCGGCAGCGCGGATGGAGAAGCGAGGAACGGAAACCCGGCAGATGAAGGGGAAGCGCCGGATGTGATGGGGCGTTACCTGGAAGAAGTGGACGATTCCCTGAAGAATGAATTGAATGTGGGCAGCAGAATCCAACGGATGGAGGATGGCAGCCTGGTAATTATAAGCACTAATTCGGGCAAATGGGTTTCAGAGGATAACGGCGCTACCTGGGAGCATGAAGAGATGGCCTGGTTCGAAGAATTGAGCGCATCCAATTGGATTATGAATATTGCGGTGGCTAAGGATGGGCATATGGCCGTTATTTATGAGCCCCAGGAGAATATGGACGGGAGCGCCGGGGAAGATGCAGGGAATGGCGGCACAGGAGAGGAAGAAGGCGCTGGGAAAGATACAGAGGACGGCATTGAGGAAGATGCAGAAGAGAATAGCGGGGAATCCAATGCCGCAAAGGGAGCTGAGCAAGAGGATGCAGGCGCCGGAAAGGCCGGTACGGATGCAGAAGGAAACAGCGATGCAGAAGGAAACAGCGATGCAGAAGAAAATGGCAGCGCGGATGCAGAAGAAAACGGCAATGCGGATGCAGAACGAAATGACGGAGCGGATGCAGAAGAAAACGCTGGGGAATTTGCGGAAGACGGCGAAGAGATGTGGTCTATGGATTTTTCCATCCACTACAGGTACGGCGTTGTGACGCCGGAGGGGGAGTTTATGGATGTGGAAATCCCGTATCAGGACTCGGAGTATGTGAACAATTTTTTCTTTTCCGAGGACAACAGGCTGTTCGGTGCGGCCCTGGGCGGAAAAATATATGAAGTGGACCTGGAGTCATGCAGCGGGAAAGCGGTAATAGAGCTCTCCGGCTGGGCACAGTATATAGCGGGGAAGGATGGCAGGCTGATGATGGTAAATCGAGACGGGGTCACCATCGCGGATATGGATACATGGGAAATCGTGGAAGACGAAGCTTTAAACGATTTTTTGGATGAGCAGGGAAGCAGTCTGGAATACTCTACCGCAGGGATACAGCCCCTTTTGCTGATTCCAGGGGAGGAGGGAATTCTGTATTTTGCTTTTGATAAAGGGATTTACCGCCATATTATCGGAGGGAGCCTTGTGGAACGGGTGGCGGACGGTTCGCTCAACTCCATGGGAAATCCTTCTTATGGCATGACAGGAGGGGTTTTGCTGGATGACGATGTATTTTTGATTTTATACGGCAGCGGGGAAATCATGCGGTACAGCTATGACCCCAACATCCCGGCGGTGCCGGAAATACAGCTAAAGGCTTACAGCCTGACGGAAAACGGATTGCTGCAGACGGCGATTTCCTCTTACCAGTCCAGACACCCGGAAGTGTATATCCGGTATGAAACCGGCATAAACGAGAATGGGGCAGCGACCAGAGAGGACGCCCTGAAAAAGCTGAATGCGGAAATAGCCGCAGGGAAAGGGCCGGATTTCTTCCTTCTGGACGATATGCCGGTGGATTCCTATGTGGAAAAGGGGGTACTTATGGATTTGGCCCCATATCTGGCGGAGAAAGGCGAGGATAAATATTTTACAAATATCATCAACGCTTTCCGAAAACCGGAGGGAACCTTTGTGGTGCCCGCCCAGTTCCAGGCATCCATTCTGGTGGGGAAGATGGATGATATCGAAAAAATGTCCGGACTGGAAGAAATTGCCCAAATGGTGGAGAAATACCGGGAAGAGAAGGCGGACGGCATGATTTTCGGAGCCAGAAGCGAGGAAGAGCTGCTGAATAAGCTTTTGCCCTCCTGTGCCCCGGCGTGGAAGGACGATGAAGGGAAGGTAAATAAAGATGCGCTGGAAGAATTCTATGGGCTGGCAAAGCGGATATGGGATGCGGAAAGCGCAGGAATTAGCAATGATATGAAAGAAGAGTACGAAGAGTGGCTCGAAGACCTGAAGGAGTCCGGGATGACGGATGGGGAAATCAGGGAAAGCCAGTTTGATGTAGGCGGAAGAATCATTGAGTATCTGACCGGCGGGCAGGAATTCGTGGCTGGTGTGATTGCCGACAGCTTTTCTTTCGATACGATGGTTTCCTGCTTCAGGATAAAAGGAAAGACGGACAGCAGCTTCAGGGCATACAGCGGGCAGGCACAGGGCGTGTTTGTGCCGGACAGCCTTATGGGAATCAGCAGCACTTCCCCGCATCAGGACATAGCCGTCGGCCTGTTAGAGGAAATGCTGGATAGCGACGGCTGGAGGGGCATGCCGGTGGGAAAGGAAAAATGTAAGGAAAGATTCCTGATAAATATGACGGAAGACGGGGGCAGCTATGGCTCAATGGGCGTAGCATCCCAGGATGGCAGCAACTATATAGGGCTGGACATTTACCCCGCCTCGGAAGAAGAAATAGGGCTGCTCATGCAGGCGATAGCAGAAGCCAATACACCTTATATACGGGATTCCGTCCTGGAAAATGCGGTATGCGATGCCGGAGTTAGGGTGCTGCAAGGTGAAATATCGGCCATGGAAGGGGCGGAGGAAGTAATACAGGAGACGGCAATTTACATGTCGGAGTGAGTATAGGAAATGAGAAGAAAAGTGATGAAAGCCAGGTTATATTTTCTTGCGCCCAGCTTCCTGGGGGTGTTTCTGTTCGTACTCCTTCCTTTCGGGGATGTGGTGAGACGTTCATTTATGACGGCGATTACAAAGGAAGGGGCGGGAATCCAGAATTACAGGACGATATTTACCAACAGCGCTTTTTTGCTGGCGGTGAAAAATACGCTCCGTTTTACGGTGTTCTGCATTCCTTTGATGGTGGCGCTGGGGTTGGTTATCGCGCTGGCGATGGGCAGTATCCGGCATATGCAGACGGTGAAATCCTTTTATCTCTTCCCCCTGGCCATGCCTACGGCCACCGTAGCGGTTGTGTGGAAAATGGTTTTTTATGAAAAAGGTTTTCTGAACCAGTGGCTGGAACAGTGGGGGCTTCTGGCCTGGCTGGGAAATGGGGCCGCCGTGGACTATATTGGAAGCGGCGCCGCATTTTATGTGCTGGCAGGAACTTATATCTGGAAAAACCTGGGGTATACGGTGGTACTTTGGCTGGCGGGCATTATGGGGGTGAACGGGGAAATGATGGAGGCGGCCCAGGTGGACGGCGCGGGAAAGCTGCAAAGGTTCTGGTATGTGATGCTGCCTAATTTGAAGGGAAGCCTTTATACGATTGTTGTAATTTCCTTTTTAAATTCCTTTAAGATATACAGGGAAGCCTATTTGGTGGCGGGCTCCTATCCCCATGACAGCATTTATATGCTGCAGCACCTGTTTAATAACTGGTTCGTCAATTTGGATTTGGATAAAATGGCAGCGGCTGTAGTGGTCTGCGCCCTGTTCTTCCTTGTCTTTATTATGCTATTGCAATGGCTTTGGGATAAAGAGGCAGGATGAGTTTTTCTTGCAGCAGACGGGGCGGCGGATGGCTCATAATGCTTGCAAACATATGTGAATATATGCGCGCTGTTTTCCACAAAGCCGCTGATGCGAATAGCTTCGGCAATGCCGGATTACAAAAACAGCACAGAAATAGGGGCTAAGATGGATAAGAAGAAAGCAAGGGAATGGTACATTTTCATAAAGCAGGGCATATTGGAAACGGTTTTGATACTTCCGGCGCTTTTGGTATGCATCCCGATTCTGCTATTGGTGACAGGCGGGTTTATGGCCAGGGATGAACTGCGGGAAGGGCTTGCCCCCGTGTTTACGGGCATGGGGGATTATATCCAGTGGAACTGGATGCCCAATTACCCTACATTTGAAAATTATAAAAGCCTGCTGTTTGAAACGCCCCAGTTTTTTGTTTTGTTCTGGAATTCGGTGAAAATGACGGGGTGTATCCTGATTGGGCAGCTTCTGATGGGAGTGCCGGCGGCCTGGTCCTTTGCCGTCTACCGTTTCCGGTCAGGGAAAGCGGTGTTTACCATGTATGTGGCGCTGATGCTTCTGCCTTTTCAGGTGATGATGCTGTCCAACTATCTGGTGTTAGACAGGCTTCACCTTATGAATACCCAGTGGGCGGTGATACTTCCTGCCGTATTTTCCACTTTCCCGGTTTTTATATGCTATGGAGGATTCCGGCAGATACCGGCGGCCATGCTGGAATCCGCCAGGATAGACGGCGCGGGGGAGCTGCATATCTTTTGGAAAATAGGGCTGCCCCTTGGAAAAGGGGGGATTCTTTCCGCCATGGTGCTGGGCTTTCTGGAATATTGGAACCTGATGGAGCAGCCTCTGGCTTTTCTGGAAAGCAAAGAACTGTGGCCTTTGTCATTGTACCTTCCGGAAATTACCTGGCAGCAGGCGGGGTATGCATTTGCGGCTTCGGTGATTACGCTGATACCTTCTGTGTTTGTGTTTTTGATGGGGCAGGAATATCTGGAACAGGGGATTATTTATGCCGGGCTGAAGGAGTAGATGGGAAGATTGAAAGGAGCATGGCTATAAAGATGAAAAGGAAAGAAAAGATTATGGCGGGATTGGCTGCTTTTTTTGTTTTTATGTGGGTTTGTACGTTGGTTTCCAAGAGCATATATGCTTCCAGGCTGCCCAGAGTGAATACGGCTAACCCGGAGAAGAAGCGGATAGAGCATCTGGTGGAGGCGGAGGGGATTGTGAAGCAGGGAAGCGACGTGGCGATTCATACGCTGCCGGGAATGCGGGTGATGAAGATTTGCGTGCGGGTTGGGGATGAAGTGGAGGAAGGAAGCGAACTGTTTTGGCTGGATAAGGATGATTTGGAGGAATTGATTGAGGAAAAGAAGCTGGAAGCGGCCAGGCTGGAATACCAGATAGAGGATTTGAAGGAGAACCGGGCGTTGGATGAGATAGAGAGGCAGAAAGGGATTTCCCGTGCCCAGGAAGATTTGGAAGCGACGCAGGATAAGGCGGACACGGCGTTGGAGCGGGCGGACAAGGAACTTCGCCAGGCAGGGGAGAAGTTGGATAAGCTGGATGGAAACAGCCCTTCCGTTACATCCGACGGCGACAGGAAGAAAGCCAATGAGGAATATAACCGTTGGGTGGCGCAAGGGGAGCAGATGGCGGCCACCGTATCCGGAAACCAGGTGAATGTGGCGGAAAAGGAAAAGAATTTGGAGAAGGTGAAAAAGGAAGGGAAGGAAGATGAGGTTAAGAAGGCGGAAGAAGAGCTGAAAGCGGCGAAGGAAGCGCTTGAAGCAGCAATGAGAAGCTACGAAAATTATAAAGCAAACCCGAAAAGCCAGCCGGATTTCACCGGGGAGGACAGCGCGAAGAAGGCGTGGGAAAGCGAGAAAGAAGCTTTGGAAGAAAATATGCAAAGCGCCCAGTACGGAAGAGAGGATGCGCTGACCGGCAATGAGGACAGCCTGCGGGATGCGGGCAGGAAGCTGGAAGATGCCGGGATGCCGGGGCGGGCGGACAGCACGCTGGAAATTTACCAGATGCAGCTGGAAAGCCTGAAAAAGGAAATCGAGAAATACCGGGAGATATACAAGGAGGGCGGGAAAGTTGCCAGCGATAGGATGGGAACGGTCACAAAGATCAACCTGACGGTAGGGGAACGCACTGTGGACGGTGCGGCGGTAGTCTGCGCGGACAATGAGGTGCCCTACCAGTTTGAAACTTTGATTCCCAAGGAGCAGAAGAAATATGTCAATCAGGGGGATGCAGTTACGTTGAAAACGCCGGAGGGCAAAAGCGAACTGGAAATCAATTATCTGGAAGAAGATACTTCCGGCGCTTACCGGGCGGTTGTCTATATGCCCCAGGGAAAGGGAACTTTGGGGATGAGCGGCACTTTGACCAAGGCGGAAGTCTCGGACAGCTACGAATGCTGCATCCCGGTAAATGCCCTGCATCAAGAGGGGCTGGGCGAACGGTACTATATTTATCTGGTTGGTGAGCGCGAAGGGATTCTTGGGAAAGAACGGTATGCGGAAATGCGCTATGTGAAGGTGCTGGATGCCAATGACAGCTATGCCGCTTTGGAGAACGGCTCAGTGGCAAAAGAGGAGGAAGTGATTATAGGCAGCGATAAAGAAGTGGAAAATAATATGGTGGTGCGGGTGGCGGATTAGATGAATGCAAACCATAGATATCGTTTCAGATTTCGTATGCTTACGCCTGGATGGCCGGATGGGAAGTACTTTCCTTTCCGGCCATAGCATGTTGAACGCAGGTTATGCTAATTTCTGTAGTTTTTCGGAATGCTCCCGAATTACATTCTTTATAACATCAATATCGGCTTGCATTGCTTCAATTTGTTCAACCCCTGTCTGATACCTCTTATATGTACTTGTATAACACGCTTCAATATTTTGCAATCGTGGAAGAATGTCATTTTCTTGAGTAAGTTCAATTTTTTTCAGTCTGTCATTAACAGGCTTTAGCTTTTTATCAAGCATATCAGACATTGCAAGCAATAATTCATTATCTGTCATATTATCCCGCCTTTTGTTGTGATTGTTAGTTTACTAGAATTACTATATAAATAGTATATCACAACCATTGTGTAAAGTCTATTTAATTATCAAGGCGGTTTGTTGTGTCGTTTAATTTGATAACATTTTATTGGATTTTTCTCAATTTTTCCCAAATAAATAACTGCAGGCATATTAGTTTTCATCGTTTTTTACATATAATATGTACTATTGTAGTGATAAAATCTATATGGTATAATAATTCTGCACAACTAATATTTGGCAAACGAGGGAAGGCTATTATTAGTGGGAAGGCAATCGCGCCGGCAAGCGTATGTTTGGCAGGGGGGAGACGAAGGAAAATGTATTTCATAGCTGTTTGCGATGATGACGAGATAGAACTGGATAAGACCGAGAAGTATTTATCCGGCTGGCAGGAGAAGAACCAGGACTGCCAATTGCACATAGACCGTTTTACCAGTGCGGAAAAATTGCTTTATATGCTGAAAGAAAAGGAATATGATCCGGATTTGCTGTTCCTGGATATTTATATGCCGGAAAAGTCAGGTATGGATTTGGCCAGGGAAGTGCGTGAAATGGGGAGTGAGGGAAAGATTGTTTTTCTGACTACGTCCAAGGAGCATGCGTTGGAAGCTTTCAGCGTGGATGCTGCCCAATATCTCATAAAGCCGATAAAAGAACAGGATTTGTTTCGCGTTTTGGATAGGATGTTTGCGGACAGGGAAGAAAAGAGGAAGGATTATCTGCTTTTGCGGATTGAGGGAAAGATTTGCAGGGTACTGTTAAGCGATATCGTATATTGCGAGGCACAGGGGAAGAATCAAAAGTTGTATCTGGAAGACAATGCGCCTCAGAAACTGCGGATGTCGATGACGGAAATTTACGGGATGCTTGCCGGGAGGCAGGAGTTTGCTAAAGTGGGGGTTTCCTATATTGTGAATTTGAACCATGTAGATAGCCTGAACGCCCAGGAAATATGCCTGGATACCGGGAAGAGCATTTATCTGCCCCGGGGGGCATACCAGCCTTTACGGGAGCAGTATTTTAAATATTATTGCGAAGAAGAGGAAATGGGATGAGTATACCAGGAATTATATCAGTATATTTGCTTCATGCAGTTTCCATTGTGCTGTTGTGCCATTCCAGATACAGCAGACGGACGACAATCAAAATATGTGGCCTGATGGCAGCCGTTCAAATTGGGGTTGCCCTTTTGGCATATTTGTATCTTCAGGGCAAAGTATGGGTATATGCGGTATTCCTTATTACTTTTGCAATCTTGATAGTTGAAGTCTTTTGGCTTTCTTCGGAGGGGTTGGCCAAGACTTTATTTTTTTGTATGACCTATGTGCAGCTGTTTCTTGTAATAACCTATTTGGCCGGGATGCTGGGGAGCTGGCTGTTTGACAGCGATGTTAGGGCTACGGCATGCATCCGGGCAGTGCTGCATATGTCGCTGCTCGTTATCTATGCGCGGTGGCTGAGGGATAAATTTGAGGCAATCAGACGGGAAGTGACGGAAGGGTGGTGGCCCGTGTGCCTGCTTGCTGTTTTGTACACAATATATATCAGTACTGTCGTGATAAGGGCGCAGGCGGCGTATTTTCACGGGGTGGAGGTATTTCCTTTTTTCTCGCTGCTGGCGGCTATTCTGGCAGGATATTGGGTGATTTTTAACACCATTTATTATATGAGGAAAGCAGTGATAAACGGCAAAATAGAATTGCAGGAGAAGATACTTTTGCAGAAGCTGGAAATGATGGAAGAGGCGGAACGGGAATCAAGAAGAAACCACCATGATTTTCGGCATCATATGCTTAATATTGCGGAATATGCCAAAAACGGGAATACGGAGGAACTGTTGGTATATTTGGAAAAATATTGCACGGAGGTTGAGAATACGGAACCTCTGTTCCTGTGCGCCAATTCCACCATCAACCATATACTGACAGTCTATGTCAGCCAGGCGAAAAAAATGGGCATCCGGGCGGTTTGCGATGTTGGGGTGAAAGAAGAAATTGGAATTAACGATGTGGACCTGGTGGCAATTTTAGGGAACCTGTTGGAAAATTCCGTACACGGTTGCCTGGAATCCGGGAAGGAAGAAATGTACATTTTCGTGCGCATCCAGGCGAAAGCAAGGAAATTATCCATTCTGGTGGAAAATACATGCAGGGAAAATATCTGTTTCGAAAACGGAATGCCGAAAGCGATAGGCAGGAAAGGGATAGGCGTTTCGAGTATTGTAAAAAGTATAGAAAAATACGGCGGAGCGGTAGATTTCGAATGCAGGGATGGAAGGTTCATTTGCAGGGCGGTATTGTTAATGCAATTTTAGGTCGATTCGTGACAACGTGCTCTTTTTGCGAATTATTGTTGTAAAATATATTATATAAGTTGGTAATTTTGCCTATATCAAGGCGATGGCCAGGGCAAAAAAATAGGAAAGCAAAGCATTCCCAAAAAAGTGCAATCCATTCCAAGATGCTTTTCAGAAAGCGATATTTTGCTATAATACGCACAGGATGAAATGCCGGAGAACGCTGGAAAATGTGCTAAAAATCTACAGACTGGGCAGGCCGGAGGAATGGAGAATGCTGGGTGGCAGTTATTGGATATCGCTTCTGCGCAATGGAATAGGGGCAACATTGATGATGGCAGTTTTTTTGCTGTTGGATAGGCCCAGGTTTCCGATGAGGAAAACAGTTCTGCTTTATATTTTATTTGGGATAGGGATGTCGCTTGGTTTCAGTGCATGGTATGTGCTCGACCAGGAAAGCTTTGTGAGGTTTTCCGGTCTGGCTTGTATGCCTCCCATAGGGGTTTTCTGCGGGCTGCTTAGCGAAGATGGATTTTATTTATCCTTATATAAAATTTCCCTCAGCTTTTACATACTTTCCATTTGTGTGTTTTTGGGGGTAGATATTTCCCGATGGCTGTTTGGCTGGAATATGTGGGCGGATATACTGATACGTTTTTTGCTGGCCGGATTGATTCTGGCATTCATTGCCAGGCGGTTCCGGAAGGTTTTTTTGGGAAGGGTGGAATTCTTGCGGGGGGAACTGGACTGGTTCAGCACGGTTACGCTCGTTTTGTCCGTAATTTTGGCATCTTTCGCGGCTTATTTGCCTGCGGACAGGAGTTTTTCATTTTATAGTATGTTGAGGATTTTCGCTGCCATGTTCATGGCGGGGATTATCCAATACCTTGTTTTTTATCTGTACTACCACCTGGGGGTGGAGCATTGTTACCAGGCGGAGAAGCAGCTGTTGGAAATGAATGAGCAATTCCTTTACCGTCAGCTGGAACTGGAACGGAAATCCCGGGAGGAAGCGGCAAGAATCCGCCATGATGTGAGGCACCACTGCATGTTAATCAGGGAATATGTGAAGAACGGCGATATGGAAAGCCTGCTTTCTTACCTGGAGCAGTACAGGGAGGATGTGGAGAGCGCCAGGCCGGAGCGAATCTGTGCAAATAGAGCAGTGAACGGGATATTGGCCGCTTATGCAGGATATGCGGAAAAAGAAAAAATCCAGGTGACGATGAAAGTGGATGCGGCGGAGAATCTGGCCGTCAGGGATATCGATTTGGTGGCTATCCTGGCCAATATTTTTGAAAACGCAATAAAAGGGTGTCTTAGTTCGGGGAAACCGGAGCAGAAGATACATATAGATATTTCCCAGAAGGGGCATAAAATAGTGATTCAGTGCAAAAATTCCTGTGCGCCGGATGTGCGCTTCCACAAAGGCCTGCCCAGGGCCGAAAAAGGGGATGGCGTAGGGGTATCCTGCATTATGCTGACGGCTTCCCGCTATGAGGGGGAGACTGATTTTTTGACAGAAAACGGAATGTTCGTCGTGCGGGTACTCTTGAATCAGGCGGTTTCGCTGGGGGCACGGAAAGAATCATGGAATTGACAAGAGGAGGCAGATATTATGTTAAAAATAGAAGAAATTTTATCGAAGGCAGGGGAAGCGGGAGCCAGCGACGTACATCTTACAGTAGGGATTGCACCGCAGATGAGGGTAAACGGAAGCCTGGTTTCTATGCCTTATGATATATTATCCCCGGAGGATACCATGGAAGCGGCGGAAAAGGTAATGAGCCGGGAGCAGATGGAAGCTTTCAAAGAGCGGGGGGAATATGATATGTCCTTTACTATTGCCAATTTGGGCCGCTACAGGGTGAATGCGTTCCGGCAGCAGGGGGCGGTGGCGCTGGCTTTCCGTCTGGTGGCGACAAAGGTGCCTTCCCCGGAGGAATTGGGAGTGCCCGCATCGATTATTGACCTTTCCCAGAGGAAAAGGGGGCTGGTACTGGTCACAGGGCCGACGGGAAGCGGGAAATCCACTACCCTTGCCGCGATAATCGATAGAGTGAACCAATGCAGGGATGCGCATATTATTACGCTGGAAGACCCCATCGAGTATCTCCACCCCCATAAGATGTCCATGGTAAACCAGAGGGAAATAGGAATCGATACCCAAAGCTATGCCAATGCATTGCGGGCCGCCCTCAGGGAAGACCCGGACGTGATATTGGTAGGGGAGATGCGGGATTATGAAACCATCAGCGTGGCGGTCACAGCGGCGGAGACAGGGCATCTGGTATTGTCCACTTTACATACCATAGGGGCGGCCAGTACCGTGGACCGGGTTATCGATGTATTCCCGCCCCATCAGCAGCAGCAAATCCGCGTCCAGCTGTCCAATGTGCTGGAGGCGATAATCTCCCAGCAATTGATTCCAAGGGCGGACGGGAGAGGGAGAGTAGCGGCCTTCGAGGTATTGCACGCAAATACTGCGATACGGAATTTGATTCGGGAAGGAAAATCCCATCAGATAGCAAATATCATGCAGACAAACCGGAGAATGGGGATGATTACCATGGACGACGCTATTGTGCAGCTGGTGAGGGAAGGGAAAATCACCAGGCAGATGGCGGTGTCCTTTGCGCAGGAGCCGGATTCCATAGAAAGCAAGTTTTGAGTGGATTTTTTGGAGAGAGTATATAAGCGGTAAAAAAGGGAGTAAAGTATGAAGAAGTCGTTTGGTAAATTGGGGAAAAAAGGATTTACGCTGGTAGAGCTTACAGTGGTTCTCGTAATTATAGGGATACTTGCGGCTATCGGGATTCCTACCGCAATGCATTTTATCAAAAAAGCAGAATACCGCAAAAACGAAGAGAACGCGAAGACGGCTTATCTGGCGGCGGAGTCAACGCTTACCTGGTATCGTTCCTCCGGGAAGTGGGAGGCTTTCCGGGAGCAGGTGATGGCAAAGGGCGTATTAAATAATACGTTCCCGGCAGGGGATGAGAAGGAAGGGCGCATCTATGCGGTATCGGTGAACAACTGGGACAGCGCCGCATCCGCTTCCCATGAGCAGGCCATGAAGCTGCTGGACGGAGGAGTATACAGCGAAGACTTTTTTAACGCCGAGATTGTAATAGAATTGGATGTGGAATCAGGGCAGGTGTATTCTGCCTTTTATGGCACGCGCTGCAACAGCCTGACCTACAGTGAGACTACGGCTGACGGTGAGCGGTGCATCAGTGCGGCAGGAAACTGGAGGGAGCCGGATACTCGCAAGGAAGTGGTGCTGGGCTATTACTCCGTGGAAGACGTAACCAATGTGGTGGAGTTAAAACAGGTACGCCTGAAGGTGACAACCATTAATCTGATAAACAGCGAAACGTTGTCTTTGAACTGGACCAGCAATTCCAGGAACGATAACCTGGATGTAAAATATTTGATTACCTTTTATCAGAAAGACGAAACAGGGGATAAGAAACTGTTTACCACAGAAGTGGAACTGAGCGAGCTGAGGGGCCAGCTGGAAACAGTGCCGGCGGCGGATGCAGGGGTCTCCACGAAAACGGGGATGGTAAGCCTGGAAGTAAAGGACCCCAACGCGGCGGATGCTTCATGGGGGAAATGGGATTTCCCGTTGACCTATCAGCAGACAGGCGGCTCCAGCGGCAGGTTTTCCCTGGTGCTGGACGGCATGATGACGGCGGAGCTGGCGGAAGTGGTGGAAGCGAACAAGGGAGATGGAATTTCCCCTTCGGAGGTGACGCGAAAAGCCAGCACAAGCATTACCAGGCTGGGGGCAGTAGTACCGGCCCTGAAATCGCCGCAGGATATTTATGCAGAAATATTGGTGCAGCCGGCTTACAGGGAGATTAAAGGGGAAGACGGCACAACCATCGCGATGAACATTACCGAGTATAAACCCAGCAGCCCGGTGCGTTCCAATACGGAAAATACATTATTTGCCAAAGCGGGCATGAAGACCCAGACGGGGGAGGACGGGCTGGAAGCGGAAATCACCCGGTTCCGCCACCTTTCCAATATCCGTTATTATGACCCGAAGAAGACGGCGGTATTTACCCTGGCCAGCAGAAACCTGGACTGGACTTCCACAGGGGTAGGGATGTACGGCATTTCCCAGAATGCGACAGGGGAAGGCGGCGTAGACCCCGACTATAGAAAAGTGAAGTGGAGCAGCGTAGCCACTGAGGATAAAATTTTGGATTTCCCTTCCATTCCTTTGCTTGGGGAAAACCATAAACTGGAAGGAAAGAAGGGGATACAGGCCCAGCTGTCCAATCTGCATCTGGGCACCAGCTCTATGCCTGACGATGAGCAGATAAGGAAATTATATGCTGGAGCCAGCAGCGATAAAGCAACCCATTATCTGGGATTGATTTGCGAAGCGGAAGGACAGATAGAGGAACTGACGCTGTTAGACCCGGTGCTGCGCCTTGTGGCAGGCAGTGACGGGGCGGGAAATACAGGCGGAGCAGATGGCGGCACGGGCAGCGGCGACGGAACAGGCAGTACAGGCGGCGATGGAACAGGCAGCGCGGGCGACGAAACAGCCAGAGTGGGTGAAACGGCAGCGGATATTCCGGAGGCGGCGGAGAACTTCGACGCTTTATATGGCGTGGGAATCCTTTGCGGCAGGAATCAGGGAAGCCTGAAGAATATCAATATTAAGACGACGGAGCGGGAACACCAGACGGTGTTAGTGCGTTTAAAAGACAGGGAAGAAGAGATTTCGGAAACAACAGGAGAGACAAAGAAACCGGCTGGCATTGGCGGCCTGGTTGGCGTGCTTGCAGGGAAAAATGATGACGGTTCTTTGGAGGAACTGACGGATGCGGCCAGGATTACTTTGAGCGGCCTTACTACGGAAGGCAAGGTTACAGGATATCTGCCCAGCCCGGAAGGAAACTCCGGTGCGGGAAGCGCTAACCCTGGCACAGGTACGGAAAGCGCCAACCCCGGCGGCGCAGCGGGCATAACCGCAAAGTCCGTAGAGGAACGGGCCAAAGATTATACATATGGCATCGGCGGGATTTTTGGCTATGCCTGGATTGGGAAAGATGCTGCGAGCGGGAATAATGTACAGCTGGTAAAATGCACGAACCATGGGGATGTGAACGGCAACCTTTTCACGGGAGGAATCGTGGGCTCGCTGAAGGGCGATTTTGCCACAGGAACTACGGATGTAGTCAGCATCAAGGATAGCTTTAACGATGGGCTCGTGCTTTGCCTGGTGGACTATGAAGAAGAGGATAACAGGCTGGAAGGCCGTTATTTCGGCGGTATTCTGGGCTATGGAGAAGGGGCGCAGATTAGCAACGGAGTCAATGCATCCCAATATCGGGAGGAATTTAACGATACGAAAAAGGATAAGCTGCTTCACGGGCATTACGTGGGCGGTATTATCGGCTATGGGAGCAACAGCCAGCTTTCCGGGTGCAGCACCCGGAAAGGAAGCTATGTCCTGGGTTCCCATTACGTAGGCGGCATTGCAGGAGGATTGTCCAATGACCTGGCAGAGGCAATTACAGGGGGAACAGGAACGGCGGGCATCCAGGTAACTACCAATGGGGGATATGTCATCGGCGACCGCTATGTAGGCGGAATTGTGGGCAAAAATGACGGCTCGGAAACAACGACAATAGCGAACTGTATTAACAACGGCGTGGCTGCGGGCTATGACCGTTATATCGGCGGCATTGTAGGTTATAACGGAGCTCAAGGAGTTATTAGCGATTGTGCCAGCTATTTTTCCGATTACGGCGGTTTTGTATTCCAGGTAATCGTGGATAAATGGAAAGCTACCGGAGACTGTGCCGGAGGCTTGGCAGGATACAATAATGGCAGCGTGGTGTTTAACGGGGAAAGCCAAAGCATCCAGGTGAAGTCCATTTCCAGCATTGTAGTAGGAAGAAACTACGTAGGCGGTATTATCGGCTTTAACGATAGAGACGGCGAGATGGATGTTTATTATACATTGATTGGCGGCCAGATTCATGGATACGGCAATGGGGTGGGCGGCTGTATCGGTCTAAACGCTTCCAGTCAAATTCTGGAGGAGGAATTGACCATCCAGCCCACCAGCGTTGAAGGAAATTATTATGTGGGCGGCTGCATCGGGGCCAATGTAGTGGATATAGGGTCAGATACGGCAATGACTAAGGTCAAGGCGGATAACCGTCTGGGTGGTATTACGGGAAATGCATTTACCGGCGGCCTCATCGGATATCAGAGGACCTATACGGACGCACAGTTGAAGGTTGAACTTAACAACGCCAATCCGGACTGGCTCAATCAGGCGGGCGAAAGCGGCGCGGCTGGGAACGGTTCCTCCGGACAGGGGATTTTTGGGAAAGATGACAAACTGCTTTTGATTGCCTATATAGAGGGGATGGAAGAAGCAGCTCCCAATGGAGATAATACTTCCAATGGAGATACCGCTTCCCAAGGGAATGAGTCTGTAAAAGGAACGGCAGGAAAGCTGTTGCCTTTGCTGGACGGGAATAATGTGCCCACAAAAGTAATTGTTTCGGAAAACCAGAAAACTTTTACCATTGGAAACAGGACGAATAATAAAGATAGAGAGCAGGACGAATATAACAATATTCCGGTTTATTCCGACCTTTATACGGGTGGGATTGTAGGATATTGCGAGAGGGAAAGCCGGATGCATATCGTAAACGCCAGGAACTCCGGCAATTTATCCAGAGGCTCCCTGGGAGAAGGCGTGTCCTTAAAGGCGTATCTGGAAAGCAAAGAATTGGATGCGGATATTAAGGAACTGGAAGGGGATGACCTGAATCTGGCGATTTCCATCGGCGGCGGTATCATTGGCGCCAATCTGGAAAACCAGGTTATCGACCACTGCATCAATACGGGAACAATGAACGGCTTTATCGGGCTGGGCGGCATCGTAGGATTCAATGCGGGCGGCGTATTCAACTGTCAGCTTTCCGACAACTTCGGGAACCAGGGGCTGAATTATATAGGCGGTATAGCGGGCCTGAACGTGCATGCGGGCGGGGCTAATGAAACGGCGGACGGCATCGGCAGTAAGACCAGCATTTATCTGGATGTAAAAGGCACTACATGGAATGGCTTTGTATCCGGAACAATCGCACAGTGCAGCACCCAGGAGAACAGGAATGTTTCCGGCCGCAGCTATGTGGGCGGCATCGTAGGCTATAATCTGTCAGGGGCGGAAATGAAGTCCAATGAAAACAACGCCAATGTGGCAGGGGCTGGCAATTATGTGGGCGGCATGGCCGGAGCCAACAGCGGCAGCATCCTGGTGGCGGAAAACAGCAAGACTAATCCGGAGGAATATACCATTACCGGAAATAATGGGGAAGGAATCGGGGGTATTGTCGGGTGGAATAAAACAAGCGGCAGCATTGATGTGGCAGGCAATGATGGTGCAGGCAATAAGGATGGGGAAATTGTTGCTGTGGGCGCCAATGTGAGCATCACCGGAAAGCAGAAGGTGGGCGGTATTGTCGGCATCAATGAAGGGAAATTGGATGCTTCCCGAAATGAATTAGGAGAAGAAAGTTTTTTAGTATGTAAAGCCAAGACAGTGCATGCTGCCGATGGTTACGCAGGAGGCATTATCGGCGAAGCGAGAAGAAAGTCAGGAACAGCCGGGGATGGAAAAATAGCAAACGCAATCAACAAATCCATAAATGTTACCGCAGACCGGGGGCCGGCAGGCGGCATCGTGGCGGTGAACCAGCAGGGATTCCAGCTGGAGAACTGTATAAATCTGGGGAATGTTAACAGCGATAATGGTTATGCGGGCGGTATCTCTGCCGAGAACTATGGCCTGATTGTAGAGTGCAAAGTAGGCGATGGAAGCAGGGAAGAAGTGGGAATAACCATTAGCAGCCGGGGAACGGATGCCATAGGGGCAATTTGTGCGGTGAACCATGGCATCGTTTGGAAAAGTGCGCCTGAAAAGTCGCGAAAAGATGAAAATGGTAATACAGTAGCCCTTTCTGGCACATCGAGGATAGTAGGCGGTATCGCCGGGCTGAATGCGGCCGGAGGAAAGATTGGGATAGTGCCGGTAGAAGGAGACACAAATAATGAAAAATATGTGATGAATTATATGCCCGGCATAAATATAACAACCGCTGCGCTGACCGTAGGCGGGGTGGCCGGACAGAACCAGTCCGCAGTGCCCGGAGGAACGGAAACAACGGAAGGCGGAGAACAGATAACAGTTGAGCCGAAACAGGCGGCAGTGATACAGAACGTGACGGCGGAAGGCATGGCCTTTAATGACTTCAATAATTATCAGTATTTAGGCGGCATAGCTGGGGAAAACCAGAATGGCGCCCTGGTAGAAAACTGCATTTTTTCAAACGGGGAAATCGGGCAGAAAAACGGAACCGCAGCAGGGAACTGCTATGGCGGCGTGGCCGGAATCAATGATGGCAATCTGCAAAACTGCCGGATTGAAGGTATAACAATAGATGTACAGGGCATTTATACGGCCACAAGTACGAGTACGGCATCGGAAAAAGAAAATCTGGCTTCCCATATCGGCGGGATTGCCGGGAAGAATGAGGAAAACGGCGTTATTATGGGATGCCTTATCGCAATGGGCAAAGATGCGGACGGTAAATCCAAAGCTAACAGCATAACAGTGGCCAACGGCATGTCAGGCGGCGTGGCTGGGTATAACAAGAATAAAATCATGCTGTCCGGCGATGAAATTACGGACGCATTGATGGAGAAGCAGACTGGAGCGGACGGGAGCGTCAGCGCAGGAGTGATGGATGTACAGACCCTGATTGCAAAGGCGAAAGAGAATGGCATAAAAGCAGATGCAAATTATGTGAACTGGGATGCAAATGGGGAGTTGGAGAACCAGAAATATAATAATACAGGGAATCCGGTCAGCGCAGGCAGGAATTTGCAGCTGATTATGTCCAACAACGGCAACCTGGGCGGTATTACCGCATATAATGCGCCTGCAGGCGAAGTGAGTTACTGCGCTACAGGAAACTGGTATCTGAATAATAAATCCGAAGCCATCGGCGTAGGAACCGGCGGTATTATCGGTATGAACGAGTCGGAGAAGAGCCTGGCTTTCCTGTTAAACCAGGCGTTTGTGGGGAGGCAGCTTTTGCCAAAAGGAAAGAATGAAGGTACTGACCGTTTTGCCGGAGGTATTATTGGAAATCAGAACAATACTACTAACAGCGGCTGGATGATACAGAATTGTGTAAATTATGGAACTATATATTGCAAATACGCCCATTATTCAGGCGGCATTCTTGGTCAATGGACAGGAACGGGTGGAAATATAGAGAAATGTTATAACTTTGGAAATTTGCAGACCACTCAGGTTGTTGACTGGCTGGGGGCAGCCAGCGGTATTGTGGCTCAGCTTTACCATGCCTATGAGAATAATGAATATAACATTATTGGTTGTGGGAATTATGGGAGTGTTTATGCCAGGAGCGGACGCAGCACCATGGATTGCGCCAATGACAGTGCGGGCATATTGGGAAATGTTACGGCTTATAAAGTGAAGGCCGATAAGGCAGCGAGCGGGCAGAAATTTACAATTAATGTTATAGATTGTGTCAACGGAGCTGGCGTGGAGATTTATTCCCAATCAATGGCATCAGGAATTGTAGGGTTTTTATCTGCGGACAATCCGGCAGAAGACGGAAGGGAGGCAGAGGATAGGATTACGGCCTCCACTTCCAATATTATATTGAATATTGAAAGATGTAGGAATTATGCATCTACATTAGAGGGGAAGAATTTTATTGCGGGTATTTTTGGTGACCGCTATGGGGAAACCGGTTCGAAAAACACTACTTTGCAATATTGCTTCTCTGTAAGCCCAAGTAGCGGATACAATAAGGTGCCATTCCCGATAATTTCATACTGGCATCCTAAGTATAAGGAATATGCACAATTTATTAATCCAGGAGATAGCAAAGTTTACAATTTCTTCCTGGCGACCAGCGATGGAATCAATAGTTTTCCGGGGAATACGTTTAACAATAATATTACATCTAACGGGGATACACTAATAAGGGCAAATGCAGGCTGGGTTTATAGTGTGTTGAAAAATGGTATACGATATTTTGTATACATCACAGAAACCGGATTTACCAGCGATTATAATATTAATAATTGGGAAATACTTGGAACAAATTATGGAGCATCTGTACTCAACGTCAGCAAAACTCCAATAGGAAAAGTCCTTTTTGCCATAGAAGAAAGCACGGATGTTAATAAATATAATAGCATGAACGCTATAGTATCAAGAGGTAATGATTTTGATTACTTCGATAATTTTGATACTTATGTACGCGAATTCTGCTTCACCCAGGCCGGATTATTGTTGGCTCCGGAGAAAGCTGTTTTGTCAAAAACTGACGACGGACAGTTCACGTTGGAAGTAGATGCGCCCGCATACGCTGCTGATGCGGGGAACATTGAGTATGTAGCGACTCTATGGAGAAAAGCGGATGACGGAACGGAAACCCAAATCAATGTAAGCGAAATGGAGAATCCGGCAGACAGCGGAATTACGGTAGACTTAGGTACAAATACCTTCCTGTTCGATTCGGAAACATGTACTTTCGGCCTTTCCGATAATGCAATACAAGACGGCGGAGAATTGTTTATAAGATTAAAAGCCAGAGAAAAGGGTACAGCTATGGAATCCGCTGAAGTGGAATCCAACAGCGTTCCGATAGGCAGCATATTGCCTGAACCGAAACTGAGAATTGAGTTGGTGGCCGAATCTACAGGAACGGGCGGCACCGGGTATAAGTACCGTTTCCGCTTGGCGAACCCGAATGCGTATAAAGATTATAGTGACCTTAAGGCGCATGTGAAGCTGATGGATGGAACGGAACTTACATTTGATATAAATGGTACAAATGATACAGCCAACTATAATTTGGCGGCGGATTCCCTTCAACAGCTGGTAGTATGGGTAGCAAAACCAGCGGCTACACCGGGAGCGGGGATGTCTTCGGCAGAAGTATCAGTACCCGTATATCTGCCTTGTTATACACCGCCTATTGCAGTAAATGGGAATGGGGTGACCAAGCCTTCCTGTGAAGTATCGGGCACCAGCCTGAAAGACCTGGCCGTTACGGTAACTTTAACAGGGCCGGAAGGGAGCGTTACGACCCCGCCCATTTACCGGGCAGAATTAGTGGGTACATGGACAGGGCCGGATGGTACGAAGCATGAAAATTATGTATTCCAGACCGCTGATATCCTGACCGTAGCCAGCGGTGAAGTAAAGGCAGTCTTTACAGACTTCGCAGATTCTGCGGATTTGCCGGAAGAATTTGCCGGTGCGGAAGATATCAAGGTTCGCGTATGGTATGCCCAGTCCGGATTAGGTCCTGTTTACACCTATTATATGGACTTGAGAAAGGGAGAGACAGCGAACACCCGGACAAAAGAAACCATAGACGGTAAGGAAGAAGACGGCCCTCAGTGGCAGGATGCTTATACCTGCGTACTGGAAGACGGCACCTTTGCAAATTACAGATGGGAGTCGGGAAAATTATTTGAATGGCTGCCTGCCCCTGTTTTGATGACAGTAGCGGATGGTAAGAGCCTGACACCGGAAATCGACAGCAATAATGGGCATTTGAAGTATACCTTTAAATGGGATGAACTAACAGCTAATAATAATGACTACATCGTAACGCTGACAGGCACTGTCATAGATGAAGCGGGTAATGAAGGGAACCCGGTTTCCATCGTGACGGATATGGAAGTGAATGGACAAAATACACTTACCCTTGATGCGGAAGACTGGCCATATCAGAAAGTGGAGCTTTTCGTGACCAGAAAGGGGTATAAACAGACAAACGGAACAACGGAAACTATTTATATAGGAAGGACTTCAACGGAGACATATTCGGTAAAGAAAAGGCTGCCCAGGCCAGAACAGCCGAAGGTGACAAACCCGGATGTGAATGAATTGAGCTACGAGCTCGAATGGAGTCCGGTAACGCCGGAGATAGGGCCGGATGCAAGCCAGCAGAATATCGGCTGTACATCCTATGAAATTTATATCCGTCCGGTGATGCCCAGTGTACCTGCCATCCCGAATGAGGAAATGCGGAAAACGGTAAAAGTATGGAATGACGATGGCACTTCTAACGTTACGCCGGAAGGAGTTTATCGGGAACTGATTGATTTAGAAGATTATGCCGGTAAACAGATATTGATTTCTATAAAGGCGATGGCGGCGGACGATGATGAAGTTTATGTCCACAGTGTGGACGGCATAACCTATGAACTTACCGTACCGGAGAGGATTCCTACACCTACAATAAAAGAGTGGGAAAAGAACTGGAAACATGAACCTGATACGATTATTGACCCGGATAATCCAGATAACCCAAGTAATATATATGAGACGAAATCCATCGAGGAATTCGAGGAAGGCGGCGAAAACGGGTTAAAAGTTACGCTGACAGCGGCGGATACGGACAGTATCCCGCCCGGCGGCAGCAGTTATCTGACGAAAGCTTATGTATTTGAAACAGCAGCTGATGCCGAAGCAGCCCAGCAAGCGTTGATAAACGGAACAGATGTGGATATGGATACAGTAGTGGCTTATTATCCGTTATTGAATGCAGAGAATCAATGGATTCCTGCAGGCATGGAGCCGGAAGGAGGCAGCCAGGACAAATTCAGCCATACCCTTACTGGGCTGTCGGCAGAATATGCGGGCAAGTATATCCTGTTCTCCGCCAGGATTTCCTCCGGCGGAGGAAAGGTGAGCTCCGAATGGGTGGTACAGCAGGGTACTACTAATCCCGATGCTTTCATCTGGCGGCTGCCCTATGTGAAACTGCCTACGCCGGAAGTATCGGTGGAAAACGGCAATCGCGAAGTAGAGGTAACCTTCACTGTTAATCCGGACTTTGGTACTACAAGCAGCGTGTCCTTGGACGATTCGGAAGAGATAGTAGAGGATTCGTCAGCCAACGGCATTCCGGTGCCGGGAGAAGAAGTAAACGGTGCAGAAAACGGAAATACCGGAAGCATTGGAGATACAGGAAATAGCGCGGACGCTGGAAACAGTGGAGATACCGGAAGTGCTGGGGATGCCGGAAACGGCGGAGATAACGGAAGCAGTGGAGCCGCTGGAAACGCCGGGGAAGCCGGAACAGCCGGAAACGGCGGAGATACCGAAACCGGCGGAAACGCTGGGGAAGCTGAAACTACCGGAACCAACGG
Organism: Lachnospiraceae bacterium; assembly: GCA_021769135.1. Taxonomy (GTDB): domain Bacteria; phylum Bacillota; class Clostridia; order Lachnospirales; family Lachnospiraceae; genus Kineothrix. Next base: position 25,449 of record JAETTM010000016.1, read on the forward strand.
AACTACCGGGGCTACCGGAAATACCGAGAATACCGAGAATACCGGGGAAAATGCGGATTCTTCAGAATCTGGCGCTGCTGGCGGAAATGCAAATGAAGCGGCCGGTACAACAGAAAATACAGGAAATGCCGATGCTACGCCAGAAAGCACAGGAAACACGGACATTGCCCGAGCAAAAACCAGAAGTTATGCGGCAAATACAGCGGCGGGCAGCAAAGCTTCTACCGTAGAAGGAAATGGGCTGGCGAGAAGAAATACGCTTATGGCGGCGGAAAGGATGAGCGGCGGCTTTGCGGCAAGCGAAATGATTTACAGAATGAGCAGTTCGGTAGCCAATAACATCACTTTCATGGCAGCTGCTGCCAATACCGGCAGTATCGATGGAAGCCGTGGTAACGCGGCTGCGCAGCCCACAGATGACAGCACAGACCCGCAGCCGGAGAATGGCATTACGCAGTCTGGAAATGACAGTGCGGAGCCGCAGCCGGAGAATGGCATTACGCAGCCCGCAGATGACGGCACGGAGCCGCAGCCGGAAAATATTGTTACACAGCCTACAGATGATGGCACGCAGTCCACAGATGCCACAAATTCGACCGTGGATGGCACAGGCTTGCAGATAACCAGTCAGGAACTGCAGGCAAATGACATAGCTCCCCAGGCCGATGACGTACAGAAGAATGAGACTTGGACGGCGGAAAATACCGTACTTTCCTGGAGCAGCGTAGAATATGCGGATGCCTACTATTTCACCCTGACGGATGTGGATGGAGCGGCTGACGGAAGTGGAAATGCGATGACGGCGGAATTCAAGATAGTAGAGAAAAAAGATGAAACTGACCCTTCTGCCACCACTGTAACCGTATTTGGGAAAGATGCCGCAGGTTCTAACCAATGGGAAGAAATTGCCGAAATAGCAGAACCGGATTTGAGTGCAGGAATAGATATAGATTTATCCCAGGATGGGGCAACGTTCCAGACCTACCATAAAGTGGTAAGCGGAATGTATGCGGTAGACAGTTCAACAACCATACCTTATGAGGTGGATTTGAAGACCATCCTGAATATAACCATGCAGGACGGAGTATTTACCTACACATTGTCTCTGCCGGACAGCAACAGCCTGAATCCACCGGCGGACAGCGCATACGCACTTGAAGGGAACAGCATTGTCAACAGCAACAGCGATAAACTGCGCTTCACGGATTCGGTGCGCATCTGGTCGGATATGAGTGTGAATGATGATGCAGATCAAGCTAATTGGAGCGAGGCTTATGTGAAGTCAGTGGAATACGTGGCAGAATTTAACAATTAGTGAATCAATAAAAAGCGGAGCCCAGGAAAAACAATGGGATGCCGGAAGAAAATAAGAAAAAACAGAAAGAAAGGAGGGTAATATGTTTCGCCGGAAGCTAAAAGAAACACGGGTAAAAAACAGATGGATAAATAAAAACATACGGACAAATGAAAACGGATGGATGCGGAAAATAAAATCCAGAACCGGTTCTTCCCTTATCATGGTAGTCTGCGTGTCGGCGTTTCTGGTGGCATTTGCCCTCGCCATGGTCTATACGGGCAGCATGCTGATGGCCCGTGCCAACAGGAGGTTGGAGCAGGAGCGCTGTTACCAGCTGGCCAGCAGCTTCGCTCAGGTGTTGGACGGAGAACTTGCCCGTTATAGCGGACAGGATTTGGAAACTTTGACAGATGCCGATTATAATAACAGCTTTTACCTTTTTTCCTGTAAATTTCTGGAAGACCCATTATATCAGGAATATAGCCCGGAACACCCGGAGTTAACCACCTATTACTACCGGCATACTGCCGGTGTGGGGGATGACAAGTATGGAAAGGTAACTCTTATCCTGTACAAGGAAAATGACCAGGAAACGGATGTGATGACAGGTATACTTCCATCCAACCCGGCCTCTGGTACAGGGGGCAGCGGAGACGCTTCAAATCCTATTGACATTATGGCAACCATTTCCCGCTTCACTTTCCATGTGGAAGTGGTGGCGGAGTTGGACGGAATGACGTACAGCTACAGTACTTCTTACAATACTCTAGTGAAATATACGGAAGATGCGGTGGAATTTACCGCAAATAGTACGCGAATACGTTGGGATGATACGGGAAAAAAATGGTTTGATAGTAACGGGAACGAATTTGAGGTACCGGCTGGTACACCGATTAGCTATACGATAACACCTAAATTTAGTGAATTAAAAAGCTGCATCTTTGAGAGAACTATCCAAGAAGGAGAAAATCCATGAACCGGAGGAGGTGCTAGTCCATGAAAAAGTTAAAAAAATATGGCAAATCGGGGGAAACGTTAGTGGAAGTCATGGTTTGCGCTCTCCTTTTCCTGATGATGGCGGCGGTGATGCAAGGAGCGATTTCCTTCAGCACTAACGCCCAGCACAAAAGTGCCCAGATACGTGAGACGAATGCAAAAATTTGTAGAGAACTCAGAACAACAGCTACAACGGAAGAGGGAAATGAAGCCTATGCCTTTAAGGCCACCTCCATGGATGGGAGCGCGGAAGGCAATCAGGTATTCACCATAAAAGTGCCTCTTGGCCAAAAATCCGTTACTTACAAGGATGGGCAGAACAATGACCAGACGACAGTATTTTACATATATGGCCCTGTGACGGAATCCACGAAAAGCGGAGGAACAGGGGGTGCAGGCTCTTGAAAAAACATGGGATACGCCGAATAGAAAACAAGTCGGGAATGACCTTGGTGGAACTGGTAGTTTCCATGCTGCTGGTGGCCATCATTATGGCGATGGTAGTGGGCATTTTGAGCCCTGCCGCAAAAATATTCCTCCGGATGCAAAGGCTCCAATATGCCCAGCAGATTTTGGACAATACAGCCGCCCAGCTTCGGAGCATGGCGGGGGAAGCCACCCAATATGTGAAAATCTATGGGGATGCGGGAAATATTGAGGGAACCGGAGGAGCGGGGGAAGGCCCTGTCCTGGAATTCATAAATCCGGAGGGCTATGCCACACTAATTTCTGCCGATGGCAGCCCGGCTATGGATTTGGTGCTGGAAGATACTAAGATAGGTGAGGCGGAAGAAGTAAAAAAAGGCCGCCTTGTGGCCAGGTATTACAACATAGCCAATATAGGTACAGACACATATGAATACATCTATATAAAAAATAGCAACCCGGTGGCACGGGCTGTGGCCAATATTTTTACCGACGGCTATTATATGGGGAATTATCTGGAAATGGAATTCTCCTATCCCCCCGGAGCCGGGGCGGCCGACGACCCTGTTACCTACATGGAGGCAAAATTATCCCTCTACAATAATGAGGCCCGCCAGCCGGAACATCTGGTGACTCAGGAAAATGTGATATTGGACTTCCGCTATAGGGTGGTACGTAAGGACAGCCCGACAGCCAAGAATGGTTGAGGCGTGGGAAATGCGCTTTTGCTTCCTTAGAGGAAAGTCCGTCGCCAGACGGACATAAAATGACGAAGAACCGAAGGTTCTTCATGAAGTGTCGAAGACACTTTTTACCAAAGAGAAAGAAACCGATGAAGCGGATTGTCTTGGTAAAAGAAAGGAACCGATGAAACAGATTATTCTGGTAAAAAGGAATGAATCGGTACAATGGATAAAATGGGAATATAGATGCAGTCCATACGATGCATTTATAGATAAATGGGGCGGTTTCCCAAAACCCCGCCGATGGCCATAAGCCGGCCCGGCTGCCTGGCAGCCCACGGCTTTCGCACACAGGCCACCGGCAAGGCGGATAAAGGAACGCCGCGCCGAATGTTACTATAATTTTAAAATGTCTTATGAAAAAAGGAGAGGAAAAATGTTAAACAAACTCAAAAAGAACAACAAAAAGGGTTTCACCCTGGTAGAATTAATCGTTGTATTGGTTATTCTCGCAATTTTGGCAGCTTTATTGGTACCGGCTTTGACGGGGTATATTGATAAGGCGAAGAAGGAGCAGGTTATTGCTCAGACAAGACAGGCGGTAATGGCAGCACAAACATTGGCAGATGGGGTATATGCTACAACACCGGCTAGTCTTGATGATACTTGGTTTAGTTCAGGTACAAATAAAACTGATATATTGAATTTGGCAGAATTAAATACTACTGGTAATGACATCACAGCTTTAACTTTTGATACTACTACTGGTGGAAAAATAGCTACGCTTACATTTACCGATGGAAAATATACTTGTACTTATACTGCAGCAAATACTCCTAAATATGTGGTTACTCCATAACTATAATTAAACTGAAGCCATGAACAAAACCAACACATTGTCAAATGACCAAAACTACAAAGAAAAATCAAAAAACAGGCATCTCATCCGGGCTCTGTCTGTCATAGTCCTCATCTTGGCAATCGTGACGGCATCCGTTCCGGGCATCCTGGCCATTATGCGGCGCGCCGATGCACAGGTGGCGCTGGGGAATGCAAAATCCCTCCGCCTGGCGCTGCAAGTGGCCTCTACGGAAGCCTATGCTGCAGGACATCCCTTTGGCGATGCTGCCCAAATCGGGGGCATTGCCGAAGAATCCTGGAGGAAGGTCATTACGGACAGCAAGATACCCGGGGATTTCTGGGTGCTGCAGACGGATGAAAGCGGCTATGAAGTGCTCCGTTTTCTCTATCAGGAAGGGAACTTTACAGTAAGCTATACAAAGGAACCGCTGGTTTATGAGGTATGCTACGGGCAGACCTACATAAAGACGGAACAAAGCGCCGTTTATTGAAACAGGGAGTGTGCCCCTGTAGAAGAACGGCCGACAGAAAGGAAGAAAATGATTGCAGTGCTGAATGGAATCCTATGGCTGCTCCGGTTTGCCATAGGGGCCTGCGTATTCAGCTTCTTCAATGTGGTCATCTACCGTCTCCCCAAAGAGGAGAGCGTAGTCCACGGGCGCAGCCATTGCATGAGCTGCGGGAGAACACTTACGGCAGGGGAATTGATTCCCTGTGTCAGCTACCTGATACAGGGGAAAAAATGCCGCGGATGCGGTGAAAAGATTTCAGGAAGATATTTTAAAGTAGAACTGGCAGGCGGCCTCGCTTTTGCCTGCTGCGGTGCATATTTTGGATGTGGGGAGTACGGGCTGTTATCCCTTCGTGGGCTTATAGCCTTCGCATATCTGGGCATCCTCACCATCATAGCTCTTATAGATTGGGATACAAGGGTCATTTATGACCGTTTTCATATACTTATTTTGCTTCTGGGCATCGCCGCCCTATGGCTTTTCCCGGAGCATTCCGTAACTGAGCGCCTCATCGGCGCGGCTGCGGTATCGCTGCCCATGCTCCTTATCGCTATGGCGATAGAAGGCGCTTTTGGTGGGGGGGATATCAAACTGATGGCCGTAAGCGGCTTCCTCCTTGGTTGGCGCAGCATCCTCATCGCCATGTTCCTTGGCCTGCTTTTCGGCAGTGTCTACGCTATAGGAATGATGGCCGCGAAAAAATTAACCCGGAAAGACCACTTCGCCTTCGGCCCCTTCCTGGCCCTGGGCCTGGCTGTCGCCCTCTTTTACGGCGATGCTATAGCCAACTGGTATCTTTCGCTATTATAATATGAAAAGCAATGAAAGGAGCAAACCAATGCCAAATTTCCGCTATACAGCCAAAAGCATGGAAGGCAAAATCCAGAAGGGAACGATGGAAGCGGCAGGGGAGAGCGCCCTCCAGCAGATGCTGAAGGAGCAGGGCCTCTACCTTATCGAAGCCAAAGACGCCGTTTCTGCGAAAAAACATAAAAAACTTACTGCCAGACAGCTTTCTGAGTTTTCCAAGGAACTGTCCACCCTTCTTGCTTCCGGTGTCAGCATCGTCCGCGCGTTGGAAATCATCGCGGAGGAGGAAGGGATTTCGCCGGTAACCAAAGCCCTTTATCTGGATATCCTGGCGGAACTGAAACGGGGGCTTAGCCTGTCAGAGGCCATGGAGCAGAGACAATGTTTCCCGGAACTTATGCTGGGGATGATTCGTTCCGGGGAAGGGAGCGGCAACATCGATGCTGTCATGAACCGTCTGGCCCTGCATTATGAAAGGGAAAACCGGTTAAGGCAGCAGGTGCATTCGGCTATGACCTATCCAATGGTGCTGCTGGTGATGAGCATCCTGGTGGTGATTTTAATCGTGACCTTTATCCTGCCCCAGTTCGAAGAGCTTTTTGCGGAAATGGAAAGCCTTCCTGTGGTGACGGAAATATTGATGGGGATATCCGATTTCCTTGTGCAGCAATGGTACGTGGCGCTGTTAGCGGTATTTCTTTTGTTTATTATCCTGCGGACAGTGGGCAAGATTTATAAAGTGCGGCGCACTATCGATTATATTAAAGTACATATGCCGGTGGCGGGCAAGCTGAACAAGGTGATTTATACAGCCCGTTTTTCCAGGACACTAAGCAGCCTTTATTCCAGCGGCATGCCTATCGCACAGGCCCTGCAGACGGCGGGGGGAACGGTAGGCAACATCTATGTGGAAGAGCAGTTCGACAAAGTGATTGCTATGGTCCGCAGCGGTATCCCTTTATCCCAGGCGCTGCGGGAAGTGGATGGTTTTCTGCGCAAGCTTTCCAGCACTATCCTGGTCGGGGAAGAAAGCGGTCGTCTGGACATCATGCTGGACTCCATCGCCATGACCATGGAAGAAGAAGCGGAAGCGGCCACCAAACGTTTAGTAACATTGCTGGAGCCCATACTTATCTGTATTATGGCGCTGGTGGTAGGCTTTATCATCATAGCCGTTATGCTGCCGATTTACGAGTCTTATGGAGCGATTGAAGGCTCGGCATATTAGACAATATAAATAGTAAGGAACTGGAATAAATACTGGAAACAGCAAGTGCCCGGTAAGAGCCCCAGAGAATTTCATGGCTGCAAAGCAGACAGGAAATTGCTCTGCGTGGAGTTGGCGCTGGAAGGGCACTTGCGGAACTGGAATACTGAAAACAGCAGATATCCGGACAGCACCTCAGAAAATTTACGGATGCGAAAGCAGCCGGGAATTTTCTGCATATGAAAAGAGTTTAGGTGCTGGAAGGATATCTGCGGAACTGGAATAAATACTGGAATAGGAGAAGAAGTATGAATCAGACAGTCATTGTTTTTTCAGAAGATTGTATATTGGCGGCATCGGGCAGGGAAGGGAAATATCCGGCCCTTTCCGGCGTAAAGAAAATCGGGCTGCAGATGCAGGGGGATTCCTTCGAGCGGTGGGGGCAGGCATTAAAAGAACTTCCCCGGGAATGGAAAGCAGGGCAGGCCCATCTGGTGCTCCCTGTAAGCATGTGCTCATCCAGGGTGTTGAAGCTGCCCTATGCGAAAGGAAAGCAGCTGGCGGATATGGCATCCAAAGAGATGGCGGACAGCTTCCGGAACGAAGTGGCCGATTACTCCATCGTTTCGGAAGATAAGAAAAATGGGGTGGATATTTGCGTAGGCGGCGTGGATTCCGGACAGCTGGACAGCTTTTGTTCTATTTGCGCGGATGTAGGCATTGCCGTTGGAAGCATGAGCATCCCTATGGAGGGTTATCTGCATATTTTGCAGCAGCTGGATAGTTATTATAACCGCACGGCCATCTACCTTTTCTTTGAAGAAGGAAGCATGATGAGCGTGCTCTGCCAGGATGGCCGCTACCTTTATTCCGGGCGCAGCCGCCTGTTCAGCGAGCCGGGAACTTTGGATTTCGGAACGGAAATCGTCCGCAGCGTTTCCGGTATCCTTCAATTTTACGCATCGGAAAAAAGGGAAAATCCCATTACGGATGTTTACTATGTGGGCTGCCCGGCCGGGGATTTTGAAGTGAGCGTGGAAGGCATAGAGAACATGAACCTGAAAACCGCCCCTATGGCGGTGAGCGAGAAAATTTCCGTTCCCCCGGGCCAGAAGGCGGCGGACTGGATTCCCTGTATCGGCGCTATGATGAAAAACAGCAGGGCGGAAAAAAGGATTGACCTTTACCGGGCGAATAAGAAGTTTTCCGAAAAAGGGGAAAAACAGCAGGGAATCGGAAAGCATCTGCTGTTTCCGGCGGCGGTATTTATCCTGTGCATGATTCCTACGATTATATTTTTCATATTAAATAGAATCACATTAAATGAAATCCAGAAGAAGCAGGAATGGATAGCATCCGAAGAAGTGCAGAGCCAATATAACCAGGCGATGGATTTGGGGCGGCAGCTGGCGGATATCGAGAGCAGTATTGCGGCGGTGGAACTGACCAGCCAGAATTTATCCGTCTATCCGGAACTTTCCAATGATATTCTCCGCCAGATTGAAAATGCGGGAGGGGCGGGAATCGAGTGCCGGATTACCGGTTACGATGCCTCCACCGGGGTGCTCACCTTCCAGGCTGAAAGCCGGAAAGTCATTGACGTGCCGGACTATATATTGAAATTGAAGGACAGCGGACTATTCCATACGGTAAACTATACCGGATACGATTACGATAATGAGTGGTATACCCTTTCCCTTTCCTGTGCGATGGAAGGGAAGATTTCCAAGCAGGCCCAGGAACAGGGGATTACCTGGGAGACGAAGGAAACTCAGGGCGGAACCCAGGGGGCGGACGAGGCCCAGACGCAGGCGGGGCAGGAAGCCGGAAGCCAGGACGGGGCAGCTGTCCAGGAAGCAGACGGGAGCCAGGATGGTGGAATAGCTGAGGAAGCTGGCGGAAGCCAGGATGCGGAAGGTCAGCTGCCGGAAGGAGGTACACAATGAGACTGGAATTAACGGAAAATGATATTTTATTGCTGAAGCTGGCGGGCAGCATCCTGATTGCGTTTCTTGTAATCCGGTTTCTGCTGATGCCTGGGATTGAACATTTTCAGGAAAACTGCATACAAAGGGATGAACTGACGGAAACGGCGGAGACGATGCAGGCCGCTATTGATGGAATCCCTGTATTAAAGCAGGAAATAGAGAACAGCCAAAAGGAATTGGAAGAAGTATCCTCCGTTTATTATGAACATATGGAAAACCATCAGGTGGACGAACTGCTGACAGGGCTGGCCTTAAAACATGGCCTTTTTCCCGTATCCCTTTCCATAACAGAGGCGGCTCCGAAAATCCCGGACGCTTATCTGTACGGCGTAACGGCAGGAAGCGGAAAAGCCCCTTCGGCCCACTACATACAGACTGCGGCAGGAAATATGGTGCTTCGCGGGGAGGAAGCCCAATTTTTCGGCTTCCTGGATGATGTGGAAACCAACTACCCTGCGCTTCGTCTATGCAGCCTGAAAATGGACGAACAAATATATTTCGATCAGGACTGGAACGTCATTGACCAGCCCGACATGAGCTGCGGACTGGAAATATACATGCACGAATAATTATGTGATGAGAAAAGGGCACTGGAAGGACACTTACGGAACTGGAAAAACAGTAAGTGGCCGTACAGTGCCCCCAGAGGATTTTCGGACGGCAACGTCCGGAAATAGCTCTGCGAGAAAGGGCACTGGAAGGACACTTACGGAACTGGAATAGAAGGAGGTTTATTTTGAGGACGAATCTGAGGATTGGGGAAATACTGGCGGAAAGAGGATATGTGGATGCCCGGCAAATGGAAGAGGCGCTGGCCTACCAGAAAGAGCATCGCGATAAACGTGTGGGCCAGATTTTGATAGAACTGAAATTTGTAACGGAGCAGCAGGTGCTGGAAGCATTGGCCAGCAGGCTGGAACTGGAGATTGTGGATGTAGCATCCCAGCAGGTGGATTTAGAAGCGGTGGCCATGATAGATAAGGAATTGGCGGAGAAAAACCTTTTCCTCCCCTTAAATGTGAAAAACCGCACCATGCTTTTAGTGACCAATGACCCTCTGAACTATTTTGCTTTGGAAGAGGTGCGCCAGCAGACGGGCTGCTATCTGCAGATTTTGCTCAGCGAGGAAAAACCTCTGCGGCAGGCCATTTCCTACTATTTTGCGGAAGTGGGCGCCAGACAGGCGGCAACCAAGGCCAATGCCGGGTTCGTAGTGGACGAATTGGACGATTTTGACCTGACGGAGCTGGAAAATGTGGACGAAGAGGCTCCTATCATCAATCTGCTCAACAGCCTGGTGGAAAGGGCCATCAAAAGCAGTGCCAGCGATATCCATATCGAACCTTTCGACCGGGAAACCAAAGTCAGGATGAGGATTGACGGCGTAATCCTGGAATATGTCTCCCTGCAAAGAAATGTGCACCAGCCGCTGATTGCCCGCATTAAAATCATGGCGAACCTGGATATAGCGGAAAAAAGGATACCCCAGGACGGACATTTCCGGGTGAGGACGGAAAACGGCCATGTGAATATCCGTGTATCCATTATGCCTACTGTATTCGGGGAAAAAGCAGTGCTTCGTCTGCTTACTTCTTCCGGCCAGCTGGACCATGCGGAGCAGTTCGGCATGGAAGATGAAAGCTATCAGCAGTTTTTGCCTCTGTTAAACTGCCCTAACGGGATAATTTATATCACAGGCCCTACCGGAAGCGGAAAGTCCACAACATTATATATGATATTGGAATACCTTTCCCATAGGATGTTAAACATTTCCACCATCGAAGACCCGGTGGAAAAAAATGTGCCGGGTATTAACCAGACCCAGGTGAATCCGGTGGCCGGCCTTACTTTTGAAGCCGGGCTTCGGGCTCTGCTGCGTCAGGATCCGGATATCATTATGGTAGGGGAGACAAGGGATGGCGAGACTGCCGAGATTTCCGTCCGCGCGGCCATTACCGGCCATGTGGTGCTAAGTACCCTCCATACCAACGATGCGGCATCCAGTATTGTCCGCCTGGGGGATATGGGTGTGGAGAATTACCTGATTGCCAACTCTTTGGTGGGCATGGTGGCACAGCGTCTGATGAGGAAGGTTTGCCCCAACTGCAGCCAGGAAATGGAGACCACTCCGGAAGAGCGGAAACTGTTGGGCGAGGATGTAAAGAAAATCCGGCGGGGCAGAGGCTGCATCCAATGCAACAATACGGGCTACAGAGGCCGTACCGCCATCCATGAAATAATAAGCGTGGATGCTAATGTACGGCATATGATTAGCGAGAGGGCTTCTATGGATGAAGTGGTGGCTTATGCCCGGAAATATCAGAATATGCATACCCTGAAAGAGAATGGTTTAAAATTGGTCAAGGCAGGAATCAGCACTCCGGAGGAACTGCTGAAGATTGCGTATGAATAAAAAGTGAACGATGCCGGGTTCAATAGCCCTGATTGCGGAATCCGCATAAAACTGATATGCTCCCCTTATAGTACAGGCAAAACAATAGAACTGCCGCTATAAAGGGAGCATATTTTTATCCGCTGCTTGTAATTGATAATGTAGTATGATAGAATGAATTTAAGCAAAGATGTAAATAAATCTAAGAATCTAAAAGTTTCTTATACGGATGCCTGTTCAGGCCCGTATCTTAGCAGAGGAATCTGCAAAACTCCTTGCTTATTACAACTAAATTATGCAGGGAGGAAATAATGCCTCTCTGTACAACGAAAGAGAGGTAGCAGTATGCAGAAGAAAACGGCAAAAGGAATGGCGGGGAAAAATGCCCTGCAGAAGAAAACGGCAGAAGGAATGGCAGGGAAAAATGCTCTGCAAAGAAATACGGCGGATGGTGCCATGCAAAGGAAGCCAGGGCTTGATGCCTTGCAAGGGGTATTCCCGGAAGATTACCAATCCAATCTAAGCGACTTCGCCCTGTTCTTATCCGTCATGAAGGTGAAGGAAGCCTATGAGGACGTGCTAAGCATTATCCTGGATGAGTGGAACCTGAAACTGAAAGAGGTAAAAGTAGAGCAAGTGGTGCTGAACAAACAAGGGAAAAGGGCGATACGCCTGGATGCCTGGGCATTGGACTGGAGAAGACGCCAGTTCGACATGGAAATGCAGAATGACATGGACAGCGATAACATCAGGAAAAGGGCGAGGTTTTACCAAGGGCTAATCGATGCGCCCATTTTAAAATCGGGGAAAAAAACCCGTTACCGGCATTTGCCATCGACGATTATTATTTTTATTACACAGGAAGATATTTTCGGGAAAGACCGCGCGAATTATACTTTCAGCGAACAGTGCGAGGAAGTGCCGGGGCTTTCGCTGGAGGACGGAACAAAGAAGATGTTTCTGAACATGTCAAGCAAAAACGGAAGGCCGGAATTAGTGAGCCTGCTGCAGTATATGAAAAATACAAATCTGGATAATCCTGATATTATAGTAAAGGACAGACGCATCCGGGAATTACATAAAATAGTGGAGGAAGTCAGGCAGTCCGAGGAATGGGAGGATGTAAGGATGAATATTCTTGAAATTGGGATAGAACACGGGATAAGTCAAGGAATAAGTCAGGGAATAGATTTAGGAAAAGCAGAAAGTATGGTTAAGGATGTGGAACTGATTATGAAAAATCTTGGCTTAGGTTTGGAGGAAGCATGCAGGGGGATAGAAATTACAGTGGAGGAATATTATGCGGCGAAAAAACTTATGAACTGAATGGAGTGCAGATATTTATAAGCTTCGGATAGGCTTGTCATTTGCTACATTTTCGGTCTGGGCTGTAAAGACAATTTGAAAACTGCCAGGGGAAAAGGATTCCATTTTTTGGTTAATTATGGTACAATTTTTAAGAAAGAATATAGGATTAACCATTAAAGATTTAAAGAAATTGTAAAGAATATAAAGAAAGAAGGACTGGAAAATGTTGAGGACAAAAGGAGAAAGGCCTGGAACTAAAGCTGTGAAGAAGCGGGGAATGGGGATTACGGTGAAACTGGTAGCGGCTATTGTTGTGAGCGTTATTATCGCGGTGTCAGCATTGCTGGCAGTGGTATATAACAGGATGTCCCAGACGCTTCTGGAAAAAAGCGAGGAAATGCTGCGTACTACTACTGACAAGACGCTGCAGGAAACCAAAGCGTGGATGAACCGGACGGTCACAATGCTGGAAACCCAGAGAGATACTATAGAATATGAGGATATGGATATCCCTGAAATGATGGATTACATTAAGCATACGGCAGGGAAGAACGATGCCTATCCGGCTGGCCTGTATGTGGCGCTGACGGATGGGTCATTGTATCATGCCTCTTTTGTGCCGGGGCCTGAATTTGATGCTTTGGCCAAAAGCTGGTATATTAACGGGCTGAACTCCGAAGATTTCCTGTTAGGGGATGTATATTTTGACGAGGATAGCCAGTCATATGTAGTAGGCGCATCTGGGGTGTTGAAGAACGCGGACGGAACAGTAAGGGGCGTTGCGGCTGCCGATGTGTATCTGGATTCTATTTCGGATATTGTCAGCAACATTAAGATTGAAGATACCGGCGGCATTTTCCTGGTGGATACCCGTACGGATACTATTATCGGGCATAAGGATAAAGAAATTGTTGGAGGAAAGCTGGGGGAAAATAGCGGCATGTATGCTTATGCCGAGGAACAGATACAGGAGGGGAAGATAGGGCTTGGCCTTTATGAGGATACTTATATCCAGATAGCTGAAGTGGAGGGCAGCAACTGGATAGCGGTAGCCTATGTATCTAAGGCGGAGGTATTGTCGGAACTTCAGGGGCTGACAGTTACTATGGCGATAGTATCTATTATAGCGGTGTTTGTGCTGACTCTTTTGGTTGTTATCCAGACGCGGAGAATCATTGGCAGGCCGGTTAGGGAATTGAGCAGGGCAGCCACCCTTATTGCAGAAGGCGAACTGGACCAGACTATCCACTACAGCTCTAAGGATGAACTGGGGGTTTTAGCGGATGATTTCAATCAGGTTACGATAAGGCTTCGCGATTACATAAAATATATTGATGAAATCTCAGATACTTTATTGGAGATTGCAAAAGGAAATCTGGCATTTGAGCTTAAAAGTGAGTATACAGGGGAATTTGCCAAGATTAAAAGTTCTCTGGAGGAGATATCTGTGGAACTGAATGTGGCTATGGGGCAGTTGAATGCGTCTTCCAGGGATGTTGCTGCCGGCGCGGCGCAGATTTCCGACAGCGCAGTGAATCTTTCACAGGGTTCTGCGGAGCAGGCGGCGGAGGTAGATGCACTGGCCGGGCATATCGGGGAAGTGTCTGAAAGCGTGAAGCAAATTGCCCGTGGAGCCCAGAAAGCCAGGGATGTTTCCCAAGAGGTGAGGGAAGGCCTGGTGGAGAGCAATGCGAAAATGAAGCATATGACAAACGTGATTCAAAAGATAAGCGATAAGTCAAATGAAATCAATAGAATTGTAAAGACAATTGATGATATTGCGTTCCAGACGAATATCCTTGCATTGAATGCGGCGGTAGAGGCGGCACGGGCAGGGGAAGCCGGTAAAGGCTTTGCGGTGGTGGCCGGTGAGGTCCGCACTTTGGCAGGCAAGTCTGCTGCTGCGGCCCAGGAAACTACAGCTCTATTGGGTGAGACGATAGATTCTATGGAAGAAGGGGTTATAGCGGCTGAGGATACGGCGAAATCCATGTTGGCCGCAGTAGGGCTTGCGGATGAAATGGACAATCTGATAAGCGGCATCGCGGATTATACGAAACAGCAGGCTGATACGGCGGCAGAGATTAGCCATGGAATCGACCAGATTGCCATTGTTGTTCAAAGCAATGTGACCACAGCGGAATCCAGTGCCGCTGCCAGCGAGGAATTGTCAGGGCAGGCTGCAGCATTGAGGGAATTGGTATCCAGGTTCCGGATAAAGGGATAAAAGTTGCCGGGCGGCTTAGGATGAATTGGAAAAAGATGGATATTTTCTGTCAAATATGATATGATTATTGTATAAGTTATAAATATATTGGAACTTATAGTATACCTGAAATCTATGCGATGATTTAACAAACAGTATAGTATTTTTATTGGATATAGTTTGGTAATATAAAGTTAGTATAATTAGGGCATTATTCATTTGGCCCGTTGGCCATGGGAATAAATAGCACATGAATTGGCGCATTGTTGCTTAGACTGTCCTAATGATGAAAGTTCCCATATTGAGTTCAGACTGGGGCCACGTATGAATTTATCCGATGAAGACATGAAAAAAGAGGAGAGGGCAAATGTTTTTGCGGGCCAGTTACTTATACCCAGTGCCCCGCTAATTACTTATTATGACAAAATGATTGTGCCTTCTTTGACTGAACTGGCGAAGATATTTGATGTTTCCTCATCTGTTATGTCTGCCAGATTAGATTTTTTGAAATTGCCTTATTTTAAGGACGATTTTTCCGAATATAATATTTCACAAAGGATAAAGTAATATGGCGCAAGGGGAATTAAAAAAAGAGATATCGGAAGAATTATTAAGGAAAGAATCATATAGCAGGCAAAATGATTTTGAAGATGAAACTGAAAACAGTAAAAGGAAAGAACAGCAGATAACAGAAGATATTGCGAATAGTATAGTTGACAGCGCTAATAAATATTTTCTGGTTAAAGTGTTATCCCCTGAAATAACAAAAAATGAAGGAAAAAGCGTGAACATAAGGATAAATTAATTTTAATTATCAAGTATTTCTTGCTGTTTCAGTTCGTAATGATTTCGCTATTACTAGTTGGAATTGTGGTCATGATTTTTGTATTCCATGGATTAGGAAATAATTTGGATTTATCCTATATAGATATTATTATTAAGTTCGTATCTGTATATATTACTTCTGTAGTTGTGGAATTGATTGCAATGCTTCATTATATTGTATCCAAAGTTTTTGACACTTCTATTACCGGGTTGGTTGAGATATATAAAGATGCAACAAATACAAAATATGATAAGATGAAAGGGCAAGAGAATTAATCTCCTGCTCTTTGCATTTGTGTCCACACTTGACAATAAGCAAAAACAAGCGCAAAATACATTAAGAGTATAATTTGTGCCGTCAAAGGCGGCATATTTAAAAAAGTATGGAGCAAAAGTCATAGAAAGGAGTGCATATAAAAATGGCGAAGATTGATATTGTATCCGGCTTTTTAGGGGCCGGGAAGACCACATTGATAAAGAAGCTGCTGAAAGAGGCTTTGGCAGATACAAAAGTAGTATTGATAGAAAACGAGTTTGGAGAAATCGGCATTGACGGTGGATTTTTGAAAGAGGCGGGGATTGAAATCAAGGAGATGAATTCCGGCTGTATCTGCTGCTCCCTGGTAGGGGATTTTGGAACATCTTTGAAAGAAGTATTGGAAACATATGCCCCGGAAAGGATTCTGATAGAGCCTTCAGGGGTAGGGAAGCTGTCGGATGTGATGAAGGCGGTACAGGATGTGGTATCGGATGTGAAAGTGGAACTGAACAGCGCAGTGGCGGTAGTGGATGCCTTGAAGTGCAAAATGTATATTAAAAATTTCGGAGAATTTTTTATCAACCAGATAGAAAATGCGGGAACTATTATTTTAAGCCGGACAGGAAAAATCAGCGCAGAAAAACTGACGGCCTGTGTGGATATGATAAGGGAACACAATCCGAAGGCAACAATAGTAACAACGCCTTGGGAAGAACTGGACGGAAAGGTCATCCTGGAAACCATCGAAGGAGCGAAAGACCTGGAAGCGGAATTGATGGAAGAAGTGCGCAGAAAACATCAGCAGGAAGAGCATCATCACCATGACCATGGCCCGGATTGTACATGCGGATGCCATGAGCACCATCACCATGACGAGGAAGAATGCGGCCATGAGCACCATCATCATGACGAGGAAGAATGCGGCCATGAGCACCACCATCATGACGAGGAAGAATGCGGCCACGAGCACCATCATCACCATGACAGGGAAGAGTGCGGTCATGACCACCATCATCATGACGGACATCACCATCACCACCACGCGGATGAAATATTTACTAGCTGGGGCATAGAGACGCCTGCATTATATACGGCGGAAGAAATTGAAAAACTGTTGGAAGAGCTGGAACATGAAGAGGAATATGGATTTGTGCTCCGGGCGAAAGGGATGGTTCCTGCCGGCAACGGAACATGGATTTATTTCGACTACGTGCCGGGAGAGTGCGATATCAGGGAAGGAAAACCGGATGTAACAGGCAAAATATGCGTAATAGGCTCGAAACTCGTGGAAGAAAAGCTGCAAAAATTGTTTGAGAAAGGGAAATAACGGGGAGGTTACCAATGAAACCTGTTTATATCATTAATGGATTTTTGGAAAGCGGCAAAACGGAGTTCATCTCCTATACTTTAGGGCAGCCCTATTTTCAGGTACAGGGAAAAACACTTTTAATCCTCTGCGAAGAGGGGGAGGTAGAGTATGATGACTTGCTGTTGAAAGGAAGCCGGACGGAACTGGAGCTGATTGAGGAAGAGGAGGACTTTACCCCTTCCCACCTGATAGAACTGGAGAAAAAGCATAAGCCGGAACGTATTATTATAGAATATAACGGCATGTGGAATTTTAAAAACATGAAATTGCCGTGGCATTGGTCGGTGGAGCAGCAGATAACTACAATTGATGCTTCCACATTCCCCATGTATTTCAACAATATGAAAACTTTCCTGGCTGAAATGGTGAGGAAGTCGGAACTGATTATTTTTAACCGTTGCGACGGCATTGAGGATTTGAATAATTATAAGAGGAATATAAAAGCCATTAACCAGAAAGCGGATATTGTTTTCGAAACTGCCGAAGGGGAGATTGACGAAATCATGGAGGAGGATTTGCCTTATAATCTGGAAGATGAAGTGCTTGAGCTGGATAATCAGGGATATGGCATCTGGTATTTGGATTCGCTGGACCATCTGGAAAGGTATGAGGGAAAAACGGTGAGCTTCACGGCAATGGTCTTAAAGCCGAAAAGCTTTCCCAAAGGGTATTTTGTGCCGGGGAGGATGGCAATGACCTGCTGTGCGGAAGATATGGCATTTCTTGGTTTCGCCTGTGCCTATGGGCAGTGCGATGCCTTGGAGGACAAGCAGTGGGTAAAAGTGACAGCGGTAGTTAAAAGAGAATATTTTGAGGATTACCAGGGGGAAGGGCCGGTATTGCACGCTTGCAGCGTGGAGGCTGCAAAAGCCCCGGAAGAGGAAGTTATCAGTTTTATATAATATAGAAAATGGAGCAGTTTAATGGCGGCGGAGAGCGAAAAGGAGCTGCAGCAGCTGCAAAAGCGGTTGGCGGAGCTTTCAAGGAAATCTTTTGAACACAATATTTATACCTACACGAACTTTTTAAGCATGGCGGAATTGGACGCATTCTACAGGATGCCCATAGAGGACAAGGGGAAGGATTATGAACTAAGCGGGGGAAGGGAAGGCTGCGAGAGGCAGATGCTCCGTTTCGGAAGCCCGGAAAGCGTTGGCTATGAAGAGGAATTCCCTATTGCCTGCCTGTCCATAAAGCCCCTGATGGAAAAGTTTGCCGATGCAATGACCCATAGGGATTTCCTTGGAGCGCTGATGAACCTGGGGATTGATAGAAGCAATCTGGGGGATATTTTTCTTGAGGGAAAATCGGCCTATGTATTTTGCACGGAAAAAATAGCCCCTTATATTGTGGAAAACCTGAATAAAGTAAAGCATACCAATGTGAAATGCTGCCTGGCGGATGCCAATAAGGAACTTCCGGTAAAAGAGCCGGAGGAAATGCGGCTGACGGTGGCCTCCGAACGGGCAGACGGGCTGGTTGCCAAGGTCTACCATTTATCCAGGAATCAGAGTTTGGAACTTTTCCGGGAAAAAAAGATATATGTGAACGGCAGGGTGAATGAAAACAATAGCTATGCGATGAAAAAAGGCGATATTGTTTCCGTTCGCGGCTATGGCCGGTTCGTGTACTATGGGGCGGATTATGAGACGAAGAAAGGGAAGTGGAGCGTATCCGTAGGGGTGTATTAGAAGAACGATTCGACAACGGCGAAGCCATGGGCGGAATGCTTATTGGCCTATCAAAGAAGATACGGGAGCATAAATAACAGGAGACGGTTATGTATTCATATACGATGGCGCAGTGGCTATTTTTCTTTTACTTTTATTGCTTTTTCGGATGGTGTTTTGAGTCATCCTATGTTTCGTTAAAAGAAAGGCGGTTGGTGAACCGGGGATTTATGCGGGGGCCTTTTCTGCCTTTATATGGCAGTGGGGCGGTGATGATGCTGGTGGTGTCCATGCCTTTTCAGCATAATCTCGTGCTGACCTATATCGCAGGGTGTATCGGTGCAACTGCCCTGGAATACGTGACAGGGGTTGTGATGGAGGCTTTATTCAAAGTAAGGTATTGGGACTATTCGAACCAGAAGTTCAATTTCCAGGGGCAAATCTGCTTAAGCTCCACCCTGGCATGGGGCGGGCTGACAATACTTATGACACGGGTGGTGCATAAACCGGTGGAAGGGCTCGCATTGGCGATACCGGCTGGGGCGCTTTCGGCGGTAACTTTCGTACTGACCATATATATTGTAGCGGATTTCACCTTATCCTTTAAGGCTGCTATCGATTTGCGAGATATCTTGGTTAAGATGGAAGCGGCAAAGGAAGAGCTGGAAAGGGTGCAAAAGCGTTTGGATGTGATTATTGCGCTTTCCAATGAGGAATGGGAAGCGAAGAAGCAGGAGCGCAGCCTGAAGGCTGAGGAACTGGCAGCCGGTATTGAAGAGCGGCTGGGCAGCCTGAAAGAAAAAATACAGAACGAAGTTTCCCTGTATCCTGACGGAATTAAAGAGGAAATCCAGGAGCTTCGAATGAAATATAGAATCAGCGTGGAAAGGCGGATTCAGCTGGGGGCATTGAGGAATTATAAGCAAATGTTCAAAGGGAACCCGTCGATGGCATCCAGGCGGTTTAAGGATGCCCTTCAGGAATTGAAGGATGCGGCGGAGGAGAGACGGAAAAAATGAGCCCTGTTATGATTTCCCGTTCCAATACAAATTTTGCCTGCCGGAATTTTTTTCTGTAATATGGCTTCTGTCGGGTTAAGCTTTTTGGAAAAAATTTCGGCAGGCAAAGTTTTTCTGCATAGGAAAGCGCTGTGGGCGGGATATATGGGCAGCTGCGCACAATGTGGCAATAGACTGCAGTTGTTAAATTCTCAGGCCCCTTTCTGCTGGGTACAGGAATGTTCCATAAAGCGGGCGGAGCGCCTTTTCTTTAAGAAAAGCCTGCGCCTGGGAGAATATCTATAAAGGTTATTGACTTTTAGTTCCGTTTTCCTTTTATGGTGTTTGTATAAGGCCAAAAATTTATTGTAAAACCAAAAAGAATAGATTAGGATATCATTAATCCGGCCGATTCTCTGTTTGGTGGTAAACATATATTGTTCCCCGCCGGAAGAAACGGAAGTTTCGGAGCGGAGGGCGTGAATCAGGCTTGTTTCATCGGTGATTTCGGCTTCTATCATAGTATATCCCATTCCGGTACAGAGCGCTTTGTGGGAATCGCTGCCTCCAATCCCCGGCTTATCAAAGCGTTTTGCCAGTTCGGCAGCAGCTTTGTTGGATTCCGGCGATTCGCAGGCATTATAGGTTTCGATAAAGTCGAAGCGGGAAATCAGGTTCCGCGATTTTTTGCCCCGTCTTGTATTCATAAGGCTTAAATATTTTTCGCCGCAGGGATGGGCGGGCCCCAGGATTCCTCCGAAATGATGCACGATATCAACCAATAAATTCACGGGAAGCCCCCGGAGCTCCAAAAGGGGAAGCTTTACCCCTGTAGGCATAATGACAATGATATGCCCGGCATCGATGGTGTCATATTCAATACCTTTCAGCACAATAAAATCTTCCAGCTCTTTATGCTGGTTCTTAATATTTTTCACGTAATGGCGGTAGGCTTTGTAGGAATTGTGGTCCGTAATCAGCATGCCCTGGTACCCCTTTTCACGAAGGGAAAGGATTGTCTCGTAAAGTGTGATTTTGCCGTCCAAAGAGCCTTCCTTTGTATGGCAGTGCATATCCAGTTTCAATTGATACCTTCTTTCTACAGCCGTTTGCTGCATTTTTCTTCACAGTATTTGCAACGGTAAATTTCTTTTTTTTCATCAGAGAGGACGAAAATATGAGGAAGCCCCTGTTCGATGGAAGTGATGCACCGGGGGTTTTTGCATTTGATGATATTTCGTATTTCCCTGGGGAGGGTGAGTTCCCTTTTATCTACGATTTCCCCGTCTTTGATGACGTTTACGGTAATATTATGGTCGATAAACGCAAGCACATCCAGATTGAGGGCGTTGATATCGCATTCCACTTTGAGGATATCTTTTTTCCCTTTTTTGTTGCTTCTGGCGTTTTTGATAATGGCAACCGGGCAATCCAGTTTGTCCAGCTGTAGATGATGGTATAGAGAGAGGCTTTTGCCTGCCTCTATATGGTCTAAAACGAAGCCTTCTTCGATTTTTCCTACATTTAACATAATATCAGTATATCTCCTTTATTCATTTTTTATGCCCATATCCCATAAGGGTTTAGTTTTTGCAGCTTTCCAGCAAAGTGAGAATCAAAGCCATGCGCACATATACGCCATATTGTACTTGTTTGAAATAGGCGGCCCTTGGGTCATCGTCCACCTCCACGGAAATTTCGTTCACCCTGGGAAGGGGATGGAGGACCAGCATGTCCTGCTTGGCAAGCGCCATTTTTTCGCTGTTTAATATATAGAAATCCTTTAAGCGCACATAGTCCTCTTCGTTGAAGAAACGTTCCTTCTGCACTCTGGTCATATAAAGGAAATCAAGGCGCGGCATGATTTCTTCCAGCCGGATGACCTCCTCGTAGGGGATATTCTTTTCTTTCAGCATTTCTGTGATATAATCGGGAACCCGCAGTTCCTGGGGTGAAATAAAGATAAAATGAATGTCGGGATAGCGCACCAGAGCATTGATAAGGGAATGGACGGTCCGGCCAAATTTCAAATCGCCGCATAAGCCGATAGTAAAGTGGCCAAGGGAGCCTTTCAGGGAGCGGATGGTAAGCAAATCCGTCAAAGTCTGGGTAGGATGCTGATGGCCTCCGTCACCGGCATTGATGACCGGTATGGATGATTTTTCCGCGGCCACCATGGGGGCGCCTTCTTTATGATGGCGCATGGCACAGATATCGGCGAAGCAGGAAATAACCCGAATGGTATCGGATACGCTTTCCCCTTTTGCAGCGGAGGAAGAACCGGCATCGGAGAAGCCGATGACGCTGCCGCCCAGATTCAGCATAGCCGCTTCAAAGCTAAGCCTTGTCCTTGTGCTGGGCTCGTAGAAACAGGTTGCCAGCTTCTTGCCTTCGCAGGCTTTGGAGTACTTTGGCATATTTTTTTCAATGTCATTGGCAAGGTCAAAGAGCTGGTCCAATTCCTCCACCGTAAAATCAAGAGGGCTCATTAAATGTCTCATAATAAATGTTCCTTTCTAAAAATAAAGCGCGGTATAAAATACAATAAATTCTAAATAAAACATAAAGCTTCCAATCGTAATAAAATCGAAGGGAAGCGGCTTCCCTCCGATTTATATATGACTTTCCGTTCACATAAATGATAGTAAATCCTCTACTGTTTTGCGCCTCGGTGCAGCGGGCTCTTCTGCGGGATAACCGATGGGAATGAGGGCGACAACCTCCCGCTCCTCAGGGATATTGAGAAGTTCGCCTACTTTTTCATCATCAAAAATACCTTCGATTACGCTGCCGATACCTTGCTCATATGCGGCAAGGCAGAAAGACTGGGATGCAATACCGGCATCGAACATCTGCCAGGAATCCCCCCTTCTGGTAGTGAAAGAGCCATCCCTCTCATAGCCGCATCTGTTTTTGATAACGGTTATGACAATCAGCATCGGCGCCCCTTTGATGATATTGCCGTTATTGGGAAAAGAGGAAGTGCATTCGTCAGCAATTTTGTCCTTTAATTCCCCTTCCACTGCAATATAACGGACAATCTGCGTGTTCTTCCAGCTGGGAGAATAAGAGGCCGTTTCGATGATGCCCTCAAGCAGGGAATGGTCGATAGGCTGGTCGGTGAATTTGCGGATGCTTCTGCGTCCTTTAATACATTCTTTTGCTGTCATTGATTACCTCCTGTTTCGGTTCTATGTGATAAATTCTGCAATTGTATTTATGATAACATAACGGAGGATTGCTTTCAACTCGAAAAGGGAATTAATTTGAAAAAGTCTTGATTCCATCACGGAAATCAATTTTCATGGGCGGCGCAGCGTGAGGCCCCTTCTGCAGAACAGGATTTGGTTTGTCGGCCAGGCAAAAAAAACAGATTTCACTAATGAAATGGGCGAAATACTACGAAAGCGGACGGGTCAGAAGCCATGGGCATCCGTGCCCATGCTTCCTAAAACCGCCATCCATGGCGGTTTTCCCCTGGGTTCGAACCATTTCATAAGTGAAATTACTGCTTTTTTGCAATGGCCGACAAATCAAACGCTGTTCTGTAGAAGGGGTCTCACGCTGCGCAGCCCATGAAAATTGATTTCCGTGTAATTCCATAAAATTTCATTGCCAGCATAGGAACGTTATGCTATACTTCGTATAAAGCATATTTCTTAATATTCATTTCAGAAGAATTCTAATACTCTTTGAGCATTCCAGGAAATAAGTGCTTTACAATTCAGACAACAAACAGTATAAGCGGGGGATTTCCAGGATGTCTCCTGCGGGAGGGAGAAAGAGGATATGGATAAAGATGCGATTAACAAACGTTATCTGTCCGATAACAGGCGTTATGCGGATTTGATAAATGGTTTTGTATTTCATGGAGAACAGGCCATTCAGCCAGAGGCGCTGATGGACATGGATTCACAAAACGGAATGTGGCATACGGCATTGGAAAAAGAAAATAGTGGGAACGATGAGAAGCCTGCTGTCAGGAAATCGGGAAGACATGGAAGAGGAAGCCGCAGGAAGGGCTACCGCGATTTGGTGAGGAAAGCCGCCATAGGCATAAATTTTGCTGTCATAGGGATTGAGAAGCAAGAAGAGGTACATTACCTGATGCCTTTGCGGATTATGGGTTATGATGTGGCAGAATACGAACGTCAGGCTGCAATAATCAGGAAAGAGGTTCAGGAGCAGAAAACGGGAAGGGTGAGCGGTGCAGAGTTTTTATCCGGATTTAAGAAGGACAGTCGGCTCTATCCCTGTATTACGCTTGTATTATACTTTGGCGAGGAATGGGATGGCAGCCATGACCTCCACGGAATTATAGATTTTACGGATATCCCTGAAAAACTGAAAGGTATGGTGAATAATTACCATATTCATTTCTTAGATGTAAGGAAGCTGGAAAATACGGATATATTTCGAACGGATATAAAGCAGGTCTTCGACTTCATCCGCTATTCAAAAAATAAAAAGAAATTGAGTGAACTGGTAGAAGGGGATGCCGCTTATAAGGAAATGGATGAAGATGCCTATGACATGATAGCAGCATATGCAAATGCAAAAGAAATGGTTAATGTGAAAAAAGGAAACCGGAAGAAAGGAAAAGTGAACATGTGTGAAGCTTTAGAAGAAATGATTGAGGATGGCAGAAAAGAAGGACAAGACAGAATTAATAAATTGAACTTGAAGCTGACCCAGGACGGGCGGATGGACGATTTGGTGAAATCCTTTCAGGATATGAATTTGCAAAAACAGTTGCTGGAAGAATATCATTTATAGATATATCATATTAAAATGGCATGATGTTTTCAAATATTAATATGCCAGGAAAGGCTTAGGAGGAATTCATGGCAAAGAAGAAGTTTTATGCGGTCAGGGAAGGGCTGCAGACAGGGATATATGAAAGCTGGCAGGAATGCCAGGCAGTAATTGACGGTTACAGCAATGCGGAATATAAAAGCTTTTCCACAAGGGAAGAAGCGGAGCGCTATATGGGCGGAATTGATGTGGATAAGGAGGCGGAAATGGCAAGGCTGGAACCGGCGGGATGCAAGCCGGAACTGGTTTTGGAAGAGGGGGAAATGCCTGCCAGCCCGTCGAAGGTAATCGCTTATGTGGATGGAAGCTACGAGGATAAGCTGAAGAAATATTCCTTTGGCTGCATTATTATAACGCCCTCCGGGGAGGTGATTAAGGAGTCCGGAAATGGAAATAATCCGGCATCTTTGGCAATACGCAACGTGGCGGGGGAAATGCTGGGCGCAATGTATGCGGTAAAATGGGCGATGATTAACGGTTATAAGGAAATTGAACTTAGATATGACTATGCAGGGATTGAAAAGTGGGTGCAAGGGGAATGGAGAGCCAAAAATGAACTGGCACAGAAATATGCGGCGGCTATGAACGAATGGAAAAAAAATATACATATTTCCTTTTTAAAGATTGCAGCCCATTCCAATAACAAGTATAATGATATGGCAGATGAACTGGCCAAGTCGGCGCTTCTTAACGCTGATGGGATTCCCAAAATCAGAAGGATGTAAAATGTTTAGGAAGAGAACTTGCGGAACTGGAAAAACAGCAAGCATCCGGACAATGCCCCGAAGAATTTCAGGACGCAAAGCGGCCGGAAATTGCTTCGCGATAAAGGGCATTGGTAGGATGTTTGCGGAACTGGAATAGGAGGACTTAGTATGGAATATAAGGAAAGAAAACGGCTGTTGCTTTTCGGGCTGCCATGGACATTCACGAAGTATACGGTGAGGGAAGAGGATGTGGTAATCAACGATGGCCTGCTAAAAACCCATGAAAATAACTGTTATATGTATAAGATACAGGATGTGGAGCTGCAGAAATCGTTGGCGGAAAGGATATTCGGCCTTGGAACGGTAATCTGCTACACGGGGGATACCACCCATCCCAAGCTTATGCTGGAACGGATAAAAAATGCCAGGGAAATTAAGGATTACATATTGAAGGCATCGGAGGAAGCCAGGAGAAAGCGGAGGACGCTGAACACTTTGGATATAGGCTCCGATGGGCTGGATGATGCGGACTTAGGTGACTAAAAGCAGGAGGATATTCCTGATATGCGCCAGAGTACTGCAGGGGAACCGGCCCGCATGCAGGAATTAGCCGGTTATAAAGAATCGCTGGATTATGAAGAATTATCAGGTTATAAAGAATTGTCAGATTATGAAGAATCGTCAGATTATGAAGAATCGTCAGATTCTTTAAGAAGCCGCTCAAAGAGCAGGCCGGCGAAGATCCAGCAGGGCAGATAGTCCAGGCGTATGATTTTTTTAATATTCCATCTTGAACGTTCATAGTTCCAGGGGCATAATTCCCGGCGCATTAAAAGGGAACCGGTGATGAATTCGCCGGTGAAAATAAGCAGCGCATAGAGGAAGCCGCGTACAAGAAAATGAAATTTTTTTACAATCCGGCATACGGGGGCAAGAAAAGCGGCCATGCCATAAATGGGAAACATCCAGACAGAGGTATTCCCGCTTAAGGTGAATTCCCTCCGGCGGAATGAGTTTAAGGCTGTAAAGCTAATTTCTAGGCACCAGCCGAGAATGCCGCAGTGGATAAAATTGTGCAATAGTTTTCTCATAAGGATATCTTTCCCATATTCGCCATGTTTATGCAGGGGGATAAAGGAATGGTTTTCAGAAAATATAAAAATAGAAAGGTATAAGGGAATGGGTATAAACTTTGACAAACCGCATTTGTGGAAACAGGATATTATTCAATCTGTGGATTTATATAATGCATGGTTTATGGACTTTGCTCCTACAGCGTTTAGACAAACCCGCATTACAACAGCAAAGAGTGTCGCAAAAGCCTTGAAGGAAACAGACTATCTAAACAATGTTTCGCCGGAAGTATTGCAGAAATATCCAGAGGTTTTACCTATTTTGAGAATGTCCACCTGCCCCCCAATAGCAAGAGACAGATTAGTTGGATTAGCTGGGGTTTCAAAGAGTCTTGTGCAGAATATGGAAAATTTCGAAAATCCTCATATTTCACCGAGGATACAAAAGGAAAAGCTGATAATTGAGTTACAGAAAATATCCGACATTATTATTAAAATGGCTGACCCCGATATTTTTACATGGCTTTCGGAAAAGCGAAATCCGGATGAAACGGAAATTATGCGTTCATCTACTATAGTGGCTGATAGGCTATGCGGAGCTGTTGCGGACCCCATAATCCGTAACGCGCAAGAAAAGCGGCAGCTTGCAGCAATAAAAGAACTATTAGAGAATAAAGGATATAATTTATCAGAAAATAGAATAAAGTATGATGAAATGAACCCCGGTTCATTTTCGTTTCATACAAATGTGCCTGTAAATGTAGCAGGAGAACAGGGCAAAATAGTCAATATCCCTGTTGATGTTGCAATTATGCCATTCACAGCAAAATATGGCGATATGCCTTTGCTTTTAGAGGCAAAATCGGCAGGTGACTTTGCAAATGTGAACAAGAGGCGTAAAGAAGAAGCTGTAAAAATGCAGCAATTAAGAACTACATACGGAAATAATGTATCCTATTCGCTATTTTTGTGTGGTTACTTTGACTCCGGATATTTGGGCTATGAAGCGGCAGAGGGGATAGATTGGATATGGGAACACAGAATAAAGGACATGGAACAATTAGGAATTTAAAAGACATAGAGAAAGCTCGCTCTAGCAGACAGAAATCGATTGACAAGAAAAAGAATATGGAAGAACGTCGTAGGTTTGGACAGTTTTCAACCCCCTATGAATTGGCAAAAGAAATAGTTTCATTTGGGCTTGGCCTTTTAGATACTGATGAAATTACATTTTTGGAACCGTGTATAGGAAGCGGTGCGTTTTATTCAGCCCTCTTAAATACAATAACTGATGATTATATTATTAAGTCCGCAACAGGAATAGAAATAGACTCTGTATATTTTGAATGTGCAAAAAGCCTTTGGTGCGATACGGGCATAAATATTATCAATGATAATTTTGCGGATGTAAAGCCTGATAGGAAGTATAATTTTGTTCTGACTAATCCGCCGTATGTACGTCACCATTACTTGGCGCAAGATGAAAAAAAACATTTAGAAGAAGCAGGAAAAAAAGAAACGGGAATTGCATTATCTGGATTGGCTGGATTATACTGTCATTTTATTTTGTTAGCAAACAAATGGCTTGCCCCAAACGCTATATGCGGCTGGCTTGTTCCAAGTGAGTTTATGGACGTGAATTATGGTAGCGCAATGAAAGATTATTTGCTGAATCATGTTCATTTGCTTAGAGTACACCGCTATGACCCGGATAATTCTATGTTTTCAGATGCTTTAGTTTCATCTTGTGTTATATGGTTCAAAAATGAAGTTGTTGCTTATGATTATGATGTAGAATTTACTTTTAGCGGCACGCATAATAAACCGATGCAAAAAAAACAAGTAAAAAAATCAGAATTGATGAAAGAGCGTAAATGGACGCGTTTCCCTAAAAAAGAAATACGAAGCGAAGAAATTGATGGGGCGACATTGGGAGATTTTTTTGAAATAAAACGAGGGCTTGCAACAGGAGATAACAATTTCTTTATTATGAGCCGGGATAAAATAGCAGAGTTGGGCATGGATATGTCATTTTTTAAGCCTATCCTGCCAAGTCCCAGATACTTGAAAACAAATTTTATAGGCTCCGATAGGAATGGGATACCGCAAATTGACCCGCAATATTTTTTGCTGGATTGTGTACTATCCGAACAGGAACTTGAAAAAAAATCTCCTGCAACATGGGATTATTTGCAAAGCGGAGTAGAAAAAACAAGCAAAAAGTATCTTTGCAAGAGTAGAAAAAAATGGTATTGGCAGGAACAAAGAGAATCGACCTATTTTTTGTGCTCATATATGGGGCGGGGTAAAGGTAACAGTTCTCCTATTCGATTTATATTAAACCTATCAAAAGCAGTGGCAACCAATTCATATTTAATGCTTTACCCGAAAGCCCATTTACAACAGACTATTTTAGCAAAGCCCGATTCCGTGTATAAGATATGGGAAATTCTCAAGAGTATTGATGGAAATGAGATTGAAGAAGAAGGACGCGTTTATGGAGGAGGACTAAAGAAAATTGAACCAAGAGAACTGGCAAAAGTTCCGTGCTGCGATTTGATAGACCTTTGCATGGCGAAATAAAACCAATATACGGAACTGCAAAGACTTATAAGAAGAGTTTCGGTTGTATAATTAATAAAAAAAACATAAAAATATTAAATAATTATAAAGTTTTTATTTGACATAAGGGTGCATTCATTCTATTATGTATTATGTGGTGAAAAACTTAATACTTTTACAAAAACAGCATATTCCCGGAATGGCTTTTTATAGGAATATGCGGAACTGGAATAGGAGGACATACATATGTCAAAAGAAAAACGCAGTGTAAAATCTTTATTGTTAGGAACATGGAATACGAAAACCATTGTGGGTATCGCTATCGGCGCAGCCTTGTTCGGGGTATTGATGGTATTTGGCGGCATCAGGGTGGCGACGAATACTTCCCTCACATCGGCAATGGTGGTAGTAGTGGTAGTAGGCGCTTTGTTTGGGCCTTTGGCAGCAGGGCTTGGAAATGTAATTGCGGATTTAATCAGCGGATATGGGTTCTGGTTTGACTGGTCTATCGGCAATGCAGTGCTTGGCTTTTTCGTAGGGCTTCTGCCTCTTTACGGCGCACGCATTGAGGAAGGCATTTTCCAGGTAAAGCATGCAATTATTTATACGATACTTTGCATTTTGGGCAATGCGCTGGCTTTCGGCATTGTAACGCCCATATTTACCGTACTGTTCTTCTCATCGGAGTTGACAATTACATGGATTCAGGCATTCAGCGCAATTATCTCCAATGCGTCCATATTGGTTATTATCGGGATTCCGGTATTGTTCCTGCTTGCCAAGAGAAACGCTCGTGCCACTAATTTATCGAAGGAAGACTAATGAAAACACCTGTTATTGAATTTAAAGATTTCAGCTTCCGTTACAAATCACAGACGGAAGAAACATTGCATGATATTAATCTTACCATATACGAAGGGGAGAAGGTGCTGCTCCTTGGCTCCAGCGGAAGCGGGAAAACCACGCTGGGTAATTGCGTCAATGGGCTGATACCTTTTTCCTTTCCTGGCGAGATAAAAGGAAGCTGCAAGATATGCGGGAAGGAAACTCAGGAAGAAAGTATCTTTGCCATCAGCAGTTCTGTCGGCACTGTGCAGCAGGATACGGATGCCCAGTTCGTGGGGCTGTCCGTAGGGGAAGATATCGCATTTTCCCTGGAAAATGATGCGGTGCCCAGGACAGAAATGCTTCCTAAGGTGGCCGGGGCAGCCAGGGTGGTGGGGATGGAGGAGTTCTTAGGGGAACTTCCCTACAGCCTGTCCGGCGGGCAGAAGCAGAAGGTGGCTTTGGCTGGAATTTTGCATAACAATGTAAAAATTCTTCTTTTTGATGAGCCATTGGCAGCCCTTGACCCGGCCATGGGAATGGCGGCGGTGGATTTAATCGATCAGGTTTATAAGGCCCAGGAGAAGACTGTGCTGATTATTGAGCACAGGCTGGAAGATGTGCTGTACCGCCATGTGGACCGTATTATCCTGATGCACGAAGGGAGAATTCTGATGGATACTACGCCGGACGAACTGCTTTCCTCCGATATCCTGAAGGAAAAGGGCATCCGGGAACCTCTTTATATCAGTGCCCTGAAGCATACGGGTATACGCTTTTCCGAAAAAGAGCATCTGGAAGATATTGAAGAACTGGATTATGAGAAGTATAAGGGGCCGCTGCAGCAGGCGTTCCATAATGTGAAAATCGAGCGGAGGGAACCGGAGGGGGAAATCCTGCTAAATGTGAAAAACGTGGATTTCTTTTACGGTGAGCATCAGGTATTGAAAGATGTCAGCTTTTCAGTCCGCAAAGGGGAGAGGATTTCCATTGTAGGTAAAAACGGCGCGGGAAAATCCACCATTGCCAGATTGATTTGCGGCATTATCCGTCCGAAAAGCGGGGAAGTGCAGCTGAAGGGCCAGAACTATATGAAAATGTCCATCCGTGAAATCGGCAGGATGGTAGGGTATGTAATGCAGAACCCGAACCAGATGATTGTGAAAGATATGATACGGGATGAGGTAGAGCTGGCTATGAAGCTGAACGGCTTCACCGAAGGCGTGGAAGAACGTTCGGAAGAAGTATTGAAGATGTGCGGGCTATATGCGATGCGCAACTGGCCGGTATCCGTGTTGAGTTATGGGCAGAAAAAACGAATTACCATTGCTTCGATTCTTATATTGAAGCCGGAAGTGATTATCCTGGACGAGCCTACGGCGGGGCAGGATTACAAGCATTATACGGAGATTATGAATTTCCTGGAAGGGCTGAACCGGGATTATAATATTACGATTTTATTTATTACCCATGATATGCATCTGGCCATCGAATATACGGATCGTTCCATCGTATTTGCCGATGGGGAATGCATCGCCGACGGGCCGGTTTATTCCGTGCTTTCCAATGACGATATTATCCGCAGGGCCAATCTGAAAAAGACTTCCTTGGTAACGCTGGCGGAGCATACGGGGCTGAATCCGGAAACCTTTATCTATAATTTTATCGAAACGGAAAGAAAGGCGAGACAAAATGGATGATAAGCGTTTATTTGTGAATACTACTCCTGGAAACCGTTTCTTGGATAAATTGACCGGAAAAACAAAAGTGAGGACATTCCTGATTTTAATAGTGCTTTTGATTGCCACCTGGGATATCAGGGTGATTCTCCCCTTTTTTATACTGAGCTGGATTGCCTTGATTTCGTTGAAGCCGGACTGGAAAAAAGTATGGGGGGTTATGGCTTTTGTGGTGGTGATGAACCTTTTCAACCTTTTTCTTGTATGGGTGGTCAGGCCGGATTACGGGCTGAGCATATGCGGCGCTTCTACGGTTATTTTTAAATTTACGGATTTTTACATTATAACATCGGAAACGCTGTGGTATTTCATGGTGCGTTTCCTAAAGCTATTGGGAACCTTTACCATATCGCTGACCTTTATCCAGTGCATTACGCCCAGCGAAATGGCGGCAGGCTTGTACTCCTGCAAAGTTCCTTATAAAGTATGTACGATTTTTTCCATCGCCTTCCGTTATATTCCGGATATCAGCCGCGATTTCCACAGCATTAAGATATCCATGCAGATGCGGGGGATGGAATTGGACTCCGAGAAAACGAGCCTGTGGACGCGTTTAAAACAGAATGTCCTGATTCTGGTGCCTTTGATTATTACTTCCTTTGACAGGGTGGGAAATATCGCAAACGGTATGGACCTTAGAGGATACGGGAAAAATAAGACGCGCACTTATTATGCGGAGCACGAAGAGGGGCCGGGCGATAAGAAGATGAAAGTAGTTTATATGCTGTTCTTTGCAATTATGGTTTTTGTTATTATCTGGCGGGTTTTCTTCCCGGGAGAATATGAGGTTTGGTGCCCATGGGTAAGTTAAATTTTGAAAAGATTTTTATGGATTCTTTAGGGGAGTTGCAGGAACTTCTGCAAATCCCCTCTGTATTTGATGAAAAAACAGTTTCTGAGCAAATGCCCTATGGGGAGGGAGTCTGGCGCGCATTGGATTATATGCGCCGGATGGCTTTTCAGGACGGTTTTGAAATATTGGAATACGATAACCATGCTATCGCGGTTCGGATTGAGCCAAAGGAAACGCGGGTGGATGTGGTTTCCCATCTGGACGTGGTGGAACCCGGCGAAGGATGGGAATGGGAGCCTTTTTGCGGGGCGGTGGAAGACGGATACTTGATTGGACGCGGCACGGAGGATATGAAAGTTTGTGCCTGGCTTACCTATTTGGCGCTGCGTATGATAAAGGAGCAGAACCTGCCCTTAGCCCGTGAAATACGCCTCGTATTCGGATGTGACGAAGAGCGGACGATGGCGGATATGTTCCATTATGTGGATAAGGCCGGCAAACCGGAATTCGCCTTTACACCGGACGGCTGTTTCCCCATGTCCATCGGGGAAAAAGGGGCGTTGATGTGGAGGCTGACCGGGAGCTATCAGGGAGCCTGCAAGTGGTTTCGGGGTGGCGTGCAATGCAATGTGATTCCGCCTGCCGCCAGTGCATGTATTTTGGACGCTTCTTTGGAAGAGGAATTTCGGGCATATATTGCGGGGAAGGGCTATGATATTTCCTGCGCAATGGAAAACGGGGAGCTGATTTTGGAATCCCGCGGGCAGGCGGCGCATGCTTCCATGCCCCATCTGGGTCATAGCGCGG
The DNA here is from genome assembly GCA_021769135.1 of Lachnospiraceae bacterium. Taxonomy (GTDB): domain Bacteria; phylum Bacillota; class Clostridia; order Lachnospirales; family Lachnospiraceae; genus Kineothrix. Next base: position 58,577 of record JAETTM010000016.1, read on the forward strand.
TGACGGATTTGCTGGATGTGATTGCCGGAGTGACAGGGGATGCGATGCTGGGCAGCCTTTACCGCTGCTTTGCGGATCCTTATGGTTCCGGCATTGGCTTGAAGACGAAAGATGATTCCATGGGGGATTTTACGGTAAGCTTAGGGGTGCTTAGGATAGAAGAAGGGCATTTATACGGGGAAGTGGACGGAAGATACCCTTATGGGATTACGTCCGGGGAAGCGACAGAGCATGTGGAAAAGGAATGTGCGGCGGAAGTGTTCCTTGATTATGATGCTGCCCCGAACCTTTGCGGGAAGGATGACCCTTTTGTCCGGGAATTGCTTGCCGTTTACCGGGAAAAGACGGGGGATTTTTCGGAGCCAGCGATATCCAGCGGCGTGTCCTACAGCAAAGTGTTCGGGCATTGCGTGGCTTTTGGCCCTGTTGACAAGCCGGAGGAATATCTGGCACATCAAGCGAACGAGAAAATTTCTTTAGACAGGTGCGTGAAGCTGCTGGAGATTTATTATGATGCAATTTACAGAATTGCAGCTTTGGAAAACGGATAATAGGCGATTGCGAAACTCAGTGGTTTTGCACCTGTCATTGTGCAACTTGTATATTCCAACACAGACGCGCTTTCGCTCCACGATTACCGTAACGGTACGTAAGCTGCCAAAATACGGCAGCTAAGTACCGACGGTAATCAAGGGTCTGCTTATGGAATATACAAGCTGCACAATTCGTAACTGGAAAATGACAGTTTCGCAATAATCTAGAAATAGATAATAACGAAAGGAGAATCAGCAGAGCATGAAACCTTGCATTTTACTACAGACAGACTTTTCCCTGACCTGGAGCGCTGTGGCCAGTATGAAGGGGGTGATTAAAATCGTGGATCCTGCATTGGATGTGCAGGATATTTGCCATGAAATTAAGAACTTCGACCCCTGGGAAGCCAGCATGTCTTTGAATACGGTAGAACCTTACTGGCCGAAGGGAAGCATCTTCGTATCGGTGGTGGATCCTGGCGTGGGAACGGAAAGGAAAGCCAGCGTTGCCCTGCTCAATGACGGAAATTATGTGGTGACTCCTGACAATGGAACTCTGACCCACCTGTTCCATAGGGTAGGGGTGAAAGAAATCAGGGAAATCGATGAAACAGTAAACCGTTATCGGGCGCAGGAAGAGGTTTCAGTATTCCATGGCAGGGATATTTTCGCTTACTGTGCGGCCAGGCTGGCCAGCGGATGCATTACCTTCGAACAGGTAGGAAGGGAATATCCTGTGGAGAAAATTGTAATCTGTGAGGAATATCATAAGAGGCCTGTTCTGGGGAACCGCAGTGCCAACGGCTTCATCCAGTCCGGACTGAAGCATTTCGGCGGCATACAGATAAATATTACAAATGAAGAATGGAAGCAATGCGGTTTTCGGCTGGGAGATATAGTGCATACGACCATTACCCATAATGGCCGGACGGTGTTCGAAAATGATATTTTGTATCATGAAGCTTTCGGCTGCGTGGAAAAATCGGAGCCTATTTTGTACTGCGGGTCATCCAGATATTTGTGCCTGGACTGCAATATGGACAATTTCATGCGGAAATACGGGATTGAGTCCGGCAAAGAGTGGGAAATCGCTTTCGCGGTCAGAAAGATGCAATTGTAACAGTTCAGCCCATGAGAATGTGCAGCGTCCGCCGCCATTAACTAAATGACATTGGAGGCTGAACTGTTACATGCAATTACTTTTTGTTTATCTCCCGGATTGCCGCATCCTCCGCGGCGTCAAAAGTAGAAACCTGGACGGAGCCGTATAAGGGTGTGCGGTACATGGGCACGCTGGAATCAAAGGCGTTGAAATAAACGTAATTGGAAACGATATTAATGTTGGAGTAATTGCCCGGCGCAACCATTTCAACCCCGCTGCCGTCAATGAACATGCGCATAAGGGCGGGCTCTGTCTGGGAATTCTTTTGATAATAAATATAATCCCCATAAATGTTATAGGTATCCACCCGGTCGTTGGTAAGCACTTCCACGCTGTTTTGGGAAGGAAGGTAGCGGCACAGGCGGTAATTGTTCCCGATATCCATATAATAAAAATACCCGTTATAATATATGGGATTCCATACATTTCCCTCCCATACTACGGAGATGGAATCGTTTGACGGATTTAAAGAATAAAGATAATGGTCTTTCTGGGTTCCGTTAAAATACATCATCCCATCTACAATACATGCGGGGTTAACCATGAAATCCGTAATCCTTGTATCTTCCGATTTGTCGATTTTGATTTTAAACAGTTCCGTACCGTTTTCATTATAATTGTCAAAATTCTGGTAATAGAGGTAATTGCCGCAAAGCTGAAGGGCAATCGCATTCCCTCTTTTCAGGCATTTGGCATTTTTGCCGTTTAATTTGCTGCGGTAAATCCCGTAATTCCGCTGCACGAATTTATCCCCGGTCTGTCCGCTGTCTAAAAAGTAGTAGAGGTAATGGGAATCCGCATTAATAGAAGTCACTCCGGAAGTGGTCAGCTTTTTCATTTGGGAATCGTCCGGATTCATGGAGTACAGGCAGCCGTTATCATAGGCATTGGAAAAATAAATGACCCCGTCCGATTCGCAGAAAAGCCCTTTGTTGTTCAGATTCCCGGCAGTATTTCCGGTGACATAGCCGCTATTCATCTGTACCTTTTGCGTGATATACATAACCGTGAAGCCGATGATGATAATGGCGGCCGATATAATAAGAATAATGATTAGTTTAGCCCTATCCTTCATAGAAATTACCATTTCCTTTCCATAATTTATGCAAACTTTGTGCCATAGACATAAAGCCATAATACCGAATTTTTGGCGGCCTGGCAGAACTGTTTTATATAAATAAATTATAAGCCTTTCTTCACTTGCTATCAAGTGTGTTTTGGTATAAGATTAAATTTAATGTAACAATTGTTATCGCGTGAAAGGAATAAGAGGCATGGAACTGACAGAATTACGGGATAAAATCGATGTAATCGACAAACAGATAGTAGAACTGTACGAGGAAAGAATGGGGATTTCGGAACAGGTGGCGGAGTACAAGATTGGAACTGGGAAGAAAGTCTTTGACAAGGAACGGGAAGAAGAGAAGCTGCGGAAAGTAAAGGCGATGGCTCATAATGAATTTAACAGACATGGGATTGTAGAATTGTTTGAGCAGATTATGTCCATGAGCAGGAAGCTGCAGTACAAGATGCTGACGGAAAAAGGGAGCATGGGGAGGCTGCCTTTTATTGAGGCGGATACGCTGGATAAAGAAAAGGCCAGGGTGGTTTTCCCCGGGGCGGAAGGGGCATATACACAGGAAGCTATGATGCAGTATTTTGGGAAAGATGTGAACTGTTTTCATGTGGATACTTTCCGGGATGCCATGATTGCCATTGACGAAGGCAGTGCGGATTACGCAGTGCTGCCCATTGAGAACTCCACGGCGGGCATTGTAAATGAAATCTACGATATGCTTGTGGAATTTGAGAACTATATTGTAGGGGAACAGATTATCAGAATAGAGCATTGCCTGATGGCGGTGCCTGGAACGAAAATAGATGAAATCCAGACGATTTATTCCCATCCACAGTCGTTGATGCAAAGCGCCAGATATCTGCAGGAGCATGCTTCATGGAAGCAGATTAGCATGAATAATAATGCTTTTGCGGCAAAGAAAGTGGCAAAGGACCAAGACAGGACGCAGGCAGCGATTGCCAGCGCCCATGCGGCTGAGACTTATGGCCTGGAAATATTGGAGAAAGGGGTGAACCAGTCCAGCACCAATTCCACGCGCTTTATCATCGTGACCAACCGGAAAATATTTTTACGGGATGCGGGCAAGGTGAGCATCTGTTTTGAAGTGCCCCATGAAAGCGGTTCGCTCTATCATATGCTTTCCCATTTTATCTATAATAATTTGAATATGAATAAAATAGAAAGCCGGCCTTTGGAGGACAGGAACTGGGAATACCGTTTCTTTATTGACTTTGACGGCAACCTGGCGGACGAAGCGGTAAAGAATGCCTTAAGGGGGCTTAGGGAAGAAGCCAGGAACTTACGGATCCTTGGGAATTACTAAGGAAAAACGGTATGAAACAAGGATGAAAAATGTGGGGAAGGAAAAATGCGGGAAAAAGAACTGATTGTATATAAGGACTTCGAAGACGGAGGGCTGTTGGACGATATGGTATGGCTGATGGAGCAATATGCAGCCTGCGGCCAGCGGGAAGGCAGCCGGGGCGATGCCGGAGGACAGGGAAATATCAACGGCCAGGGCAGCGCCGATTGCCAGGGCAATGCCGGGCAGCGCTCCCTCCTGTACGGCTGCATGCACCGGCTTTTGGAGATGGCGGGAAACCACGGGTTTTATGGCAACTTATGGCATTGCTATCTGACGAATCTGCTTGTGAATAATGAAAATACTTACAGCAAGGCCTGTGAAATCCGCGGGGAAGTGGAAGGAACGATAAACCTGGCGGTGCTCCATGACATTATCATTTTTAAAGAATGGTATGATTATGATTTCGGCGGGCTGATGGAGGAACTGGGTGTCCGGGAATTTGAACTGATACTTCATTATGACAGCTGCCGGCAGGAAAGCAAGGTTTATAATACGCGCATCTGCAAAAGGATTTGCGATTTGGCAGTGCGTTTTACCCAGAACCATTCCCCAGAGGAAATGAAGGCTACGCTGACGGAATTTTACAAGGAATACGGCGTGGGAAAATTCGGCCTGCATAAAGCGTTCCGCATCGCCCATGACGAAAAGGGAGTGAACATTGTTCCTATACTGAACATTGCCCATGTCCATCTGGATGATTTGGTGGGATATGAAATCCCGAAGCAAAAACTGGTAGAGAATACGGAAGCTTTTGTAGCGGGGAGAAGGGCCAACAACTGTTTGCTTTTCGGGGATGCGGGAACGGGCAAATCTTCCAGCATTAAGGCGATTGCCAACGCATATTATGATAAAGGGCTGCGGATTATAGAAGTGTACAAGCATCAGTTCCAGGATTTGAACGATGTGATTGCCCAGGTGAAAAACCGCAATTATAAATTCATTATTTATATGGATGATTTGAGTTTTGAAGAATTTGAAACAGAATATAAGTATTTAAAGGCCGTCATCGAGGGCGGGCTGGAAAAGAAGCCGGAGAATGTGTTGATTTATGCCACATCCAACAGGAGGCATTTGATTAAAGAAAGCTTTGCGGATAAGGAAGGGCGCAGGGATCAGCTGCATGCCAGCGATACGGTACAGGAAAAGCTGTCTTTGGTATCCCGCTTCGGCGTAACGATTTTCTTCTGTGCGCCGGATAAGAAACAGTTCCAGGAGATTGTCAGTACATTGGCGGATAGGTACGGCATTGAAATGCCAAAGGAAGAACTCCTTCTTGAGGCCAATAAATGGGAACTGTCCCATGGGGGCCTTTCCGGAAGGACGGCGCAGCAGTTTATCGATTACTTATTAGGGAAGGGGACGATGAAATGAAAACATTTGCAGCAATTGATGTGGGGTCTTTCGAGTTGTCCATGAAGATATTTGAAATATCGCCGAAATCCGGCATGCGTGAAATCGACTGCATCAGACGCAGGATTGACCTTGGAACAGAGACATATGCCACAGGGAAGATGGCATACGAAAGGGTAGACGAGCTTTGCCGCTGCCTGAACGAATTTACAAAAATTATGAAAGGCTATAAAGTATCGGGATACCGGGCATACGGTACAAGCGCTATTCGGGAAACGGAAAATACGATTATTATCCTGGATCAGATACGCCAAAGGACAGGGATAAAACTGGGAGTGTTGAGCAACTCGGAGCAGCGTTTCCTGGGGTATAAGGCCGTGGCTTTCAAGGGGGAAGCTTTCAACAAGTTTATCGAAAAGGGAACGGCTATTGTGGACATCGGGGGAGGGAGCATACAGATTTCCCTGTTCGATAAGGACAAGCTGATGGCAACCCAGAATATGAAGCTGGGGGTGCTTAGGATAAGGGAGACGCTAAGCCATCTGGATGCGGGGAAAGCGCAGTATGAAGCCTTGGTTACGGAAATGGCCAATTCCCAGCTGGCGGTATTTAAAAAGCTGTACCTGAAGGATAAACAGATTAACAACGTAATTATTCTGGATGACTATATCAATGCTCTCGTGCAGAAGAATTACTTTTCCGAAAAAGTAGGCGAACCCATAGAGGCAAAAACCTTCGAAAAGCTGATGAAGCTGGCGGCGGGGAAATCTTCCCGGGAACTGACGAGAATATTCGATATGCCGGAGGAAAGCATTGATTTGCTTTATATATCATATATACTGCTGAAACGGATGATAGAAGTGATGGATGTGGAGATGCTTTGGGCGCCCGGGGTGACCCTGTGCGACGGCATTGCCTACGAATATGCGCAGGAAAATAAGGTGCCGGTGCCGGAACATGATTTTGAACAGGATATCATCGCCTGCGCCCAGAATATAAGCAAGCGTTACATGGGAAGCAAGAAAAGGGGAGAAACCCTGGAGAAAATCGCTTTGACCATTTTCGACAGCATGAAAAAAGTGCATGGCCTTGGGGAAAGGGAAAGGCTTCTCTTGCGGCTGGCAACCCTTTTACATGACTGCGGGAAATATATCAGTATGGTGAATCTGGGAGAATGCTCTTATAGCATCATCATGGCCACGGAGATGATAGGGCTTTCCCATATGGAACGGGAAATGGTGGCCAATGTAGTGAAGTTCAACCATGATGAATTTGAATATTATGATGTGGCAAAGGCATCCACGCTGGATCAGGAGGCATATTTGAAAATTGCCAAGCTGACGGCTATCCTCAGGATTGCCAATGGCCTGGATCGGAGCCATAAGCAGAAGTTCAAGGATGTGAAAACGGTGCTGAAGGACAATGTGCTGACGATTACGGTGGATACCACGGAAGATATTACGCTGGAAAAAGGAATGTTCTGGCACAGGGCTGATTTTTTCGAAGAGGTGTATAGCGTAAAGCCTGTAATCAAACAGAAAAAGAGCTATAATTAGTGCGGCAAAAAAGATGGATGAAGGAGCATTGGAGTTATGAACGGAAAGGAAACAGAGAAAAAGAACAGCATTAATTTTTCAGAGCCTCAATATTATACAAACAGGGAGCTAAGCTGGATTTTATTTAATAAAAGAGTATTGAGCGAGGCCAGAGATAAGCAGATACCCCTTTTTGAACGGCTGAAATTCTTAAGCATCACGGCATCCAACCTGGACGAGTTTTTTATGATACGTGTGGCATCTTTAAAGGATATGGTGCATGCCGGATATACGAAGCCGGATATCGCGGGGCTAAAGCCGTCGGAACAGCTGAAGGAACTGAACGTGGCAACCCATGATTTGGTGAATCTGCAATATACTACATACAACCGTTCCCTGCTGCCGCTGCTTTTATCCAATGGGCTGCGGATTGTGGAGCATCATGAGGATTTGACGGATAAGGAAGGGGCCTATGTGGATAAATATTTTGAAGAAAACGTATATCCGGTTTTAACGCCCATGGCGGTGGATTCCTCCCGGCCTTTTCCGCTCATCAGGAACAAATCGCTGAACATCGGCGCATTGGTGAGGAAAAAGGAAGGGAAAGAAGACGCGGATGAAAAGGACAGGAAAGGATATAAGGCGGAAAAAGGGGCGAAATTGATAAAGGAAGGAAAAACCCTTAAGGAATCGAAAATCGTTAAGGAAGGAAAAGGCGTCAAAGAAGGCAAAGGTGGCAAAGGGGAAAACGGCAAGGGTGAACTGGAATTTGCCACGGTCCAGGTTCCCAGTGTACTGCCCAGGATTATTCTGATTCCATCGGAAAAAGAAGGGGAGAAGACGGTAATCCTGTTGGAAGAGATGATTGAAAGGAATATCGATAAGCTGTTTTTGAATTATAATATCGTATGTACCAGCCCCTTCCGTATTATGAGGAATGCGGATTTGACTATAGAAGAGGATGAAGCGGAGGATTTGCTGAAAGAGATAGAGAAGCAGCTGAAAAAAAGGCAATGGGGCCAGGCTATCCGCCTGGAGGTGGAAAACGGCATCGACAAGCGGTTGTTAAAAATCATCAGGGATGACCTGGAAATAGACGATGAGGATATTTTTCACATTGACGGGCCTTTGGATTTGACTTTCCTGATGAAAATGTATGGGCTGGAAGGGTTCGGCCACCTGAAGGAGTCCAGTTATCTGTCTCCCCAGCCGGTGCCGGAGCTTTCCGGGGATTATAATATTTTCGATGAAATAAGGAAAGGGGATATTCTGCTGCACCATCCATACCAGAGTTTTGCGCCGGTAGTGGACTTCATCAAGACGGCAGCCAAAGATCCGGATGTACTGGCCATTAAACAAACATTATACCGTGTCAGCGGGAATTCGCCGATTATTGCTGCGCTGGCTCTGGCGGCGGAAAATGGGAAACAGGTATCCGTATTGGTGGAGTTAAAGGCGCGTTTCGATGAAGAAAATAATATCGTATGGGCGAAGATGCTGGAAAAAGCGGGCTGCCACGTGATTTACGGCCTGGTGGGGCTAAAGACCCACAGCAAGATTACCCTGGTGGTAAGAAGAGAGGAAGACGGCATCCGGCGTTATGTCCATCTGGGCACAGGGAATTATAACGATGCCACGGCGAAGCTATATACGGATGTGGGGATATTTACCTGCAGCAGGCAAATCGGGGAGGATGCCACGGCGGTCTTCAACATGCTTTCCGGCTATTCGGAGCCCAGGGGGTGGAATAAGCTGTCTTTGGCCCCTCTTTGGCTGAAAGACCGTTTCCTGTATATGATAGGCCGGGAGAAAAAATATGCGAAGGAAGGCCGCCCTGCCCATATCATCGCAAAGATGAATTCACTGTGTGACAAAGACATCATAGAAGCTTTGTATGAAGCCAGTGCGGCAGGGGTAAAGATAGAACTGATTATCCGTGGAATCTGCTGCCTGAAGGTAGGGATCCCGGGTGTGAGCGAAAACATCAGCGTGCGTTCCATCGTTGGGAATTTTTTGGAGCATAGCCGAATATTTTATTTCGAAAATGACGGCACGCCGGAGATTTTCTGCTCCAGCGCGGACTGGATGCCCCGCAACCTGGAGCGGCGCGTGGAAATATTGTTCCCGGTAGAGGAACCGGAACTGAGGAAGAAACTGATGCATATCCTGGAAGGGGAATTGATGGACACGGTGAAGGCACATGTGCTGAAGCCGGATGGAAGCTATGATAAGGTGGACCGGAGGGGGAAGGCAGTTTACAATTCCCAGATGGAGTTTTCGCTGGAGGCTAAGGAAGCGGCGAAGCAGAGTGAAGAAACGGCAAATGACCGGGTATTTATACCGGAGATACACCATGAATAATGAACGGATTATTTTGTCATCCGCATCGCCCAGGAGAAGAGAATTGTTGACTCAAATTGGGATAGAATATGAAGTGATGCCCAGTGAAGGAGAGGAAAAGACGGAAAAAAGCCAGCCGGAGGAGATGGTGATGGCCCTTTCCAGACAGAAAGCGGCGGATGTGGAAGGAAAGCTGGAGGAAAGAGGGGAGGATGGCTTCCTTATCATTGGGGCGGATACTGTGGTGGCTTTTGAAGGAACGGTGATGGGGAAGCCGAAGGATGGGGAAGACGCCCGCAGGATGCTGGATACCCTGCAGGGGAATGTACATCAGGTCTATACAGGTGTGACGCTCTGCCGGAAAAAAGACGGGCAGCCGCCGGTTTTCCATACTTTTTACGAAAAAACGGACGTTACGATGTATCCCATGTCTGGGGATGAAATAGAGGCCTATATCGCCACCGGGGAGCCGATGGACAAGGCGGGGGCATATGCAATCCAAGGGAGATGCGCGGCCTATGTCAAGGGAATTTGCGGGGATTACAGCAATGTGGTAGGGCTGCCGGTGGGGAGGCTTTGGCAGGAGATGAAAGGAAAAAGGAAATGATACGGTTAGTAGCGAGCGATATTGACGGCACATTGATTAAGGATTCCACGCCGGATTTGTATCCGGAGATGGTGGGGGCACTGAAACAGATGGCAAAGCAGGGAATCATATTCTGCGCAGCCAGCGGAAGGCAGTATCAAAGCATAAGGAATGTTTTCCGGGATGTGGATGAGGACATAGTATTTATTGCGGAAAACGGGGCGCAGATAAGATATCAGGAAAAGGATATCCGGGTGACCCCTATGAAAAGGGAGGATGTGGAAGGGATTATCAGGCAGTACCGGGAGTACGAAGGAATCTGCGATGTCATGGTCTCCACACCGGACGGCTGCCTGCTGGAAAGCAGGAATAAGGCATTCATCGACTTGCTGGCTTACGGCTACCGTAATAAGTTCACTTTAGTGGATGATGTGTTGAAAGAGGATGCGGAAATTATTAAAATCGCCCTATACCAGAAAGACAGCATTAGGGAATTGGGAGAAGGCACACTGATTCCCCGATGGGAGAAGAGGGTGAAGGTATGCATGGCAGGAGAAGAATGGGTGGATTTTATGGACGCATCGGTGGATAAGGGGAAAGCGCTTTCTTTTATCCAGGATTATTTCCATATATCCAAGGAGGAAACCATGGCTTTTGGAGACAACAATAATGACATTGGAATGATGGAGGCGGCCGGGGAAAGCTATGCGGTGGAGAACGCCAGGGAAGGCGTAAAAGCAGCCGCAAAACATATCTGCCCCTCTTATTTGGAAAAAGGCGTATACCATGTGTTAAAAGACTTGATTCTTACCTAGAAACAGTATATATTTATAGGTAATAAAGGCAGAAAACATGAGTAACTATGCGGAACCAATGTTATTGAGTTAATGGTGGCGGACGCTGCGAGACTGGAAAACAGCAAGAGCCCGTACAGTTCCCCGGAGAATTTACGGACGCGGAAGCGGGCAGAAATTGCTCCGCGAGAAAAAGGGAACTGGGAGGGCGCTTGCGGAACTGGAAAACAGCAAGAGCCCGTACAGTTCCCCGGAGAATTTACGGACGCGGAAGCGGGCGGAAATTGCTC
>JAETTM010000103.1 GCA_021769135.1 Lachnospiraceae bacterium
CTCTCGCTCTGGGAAAAACGCAGCGGACACATAAGGCGCTAAAATACAGCGCCTAAGTGCCGGCGTTTTTCAAAGGGCTCCTTGAGGATTTTATCATTCTCGCAGCTGGCTAAGGTATTCACTTAATGACATTGGAAAGGGTTAGTTTCTTGGAAGAAGCTTTCTTACAAGAGCCACTTCCTGGGAATCCGTTTCCCAGATTTCATATTCGCTCATGCCGGGAATGCCCATGGAAACCGTAGGGTTGCGGAATTGCATCTGGCTTTCCCGTATTTTCTTGCCGGACATGTGGAATGCGGTAATTTTGGTTTGCTCCAGTAATAATTGCACGGCATTGCTGTTGATTCCGGCCCCGGCCATAATGGAGACCTTTCCATCCGCGCGTTCATCCAATTGTCTAAGAAGGTCAATGCCTTTTAAGCAGGAAGGCTGACAGCCGGAGGTGAGAATGGTATGAATGCCCAAAGACTGGGCTTCATCCAAGGTGCGGAAAGGGTCTTTGCACATGTCAAAAGCCCGGTGAAGGGTAATACTCATTTGACCGGCATGGTCTATCAAGCGGCTCATCGCTTCGCAGTCCAGGCTGCCGTCGGGTTTCAGACAGCCGATGACAATACCTTCTGCCCCGGCTTCGCGAAACATTTGGATTTCTTTTTCAATGATGGAAAGTTCATGGCTGGTATATAGAAAATCGCCGAAACGTGGGCGGAGCAACACGTGGATGCGGATATTCGTATGCTCCCGTATTTGCTGAAATAAGGCGAGGGATGGGGAAGTGCCTCCGATGACCAGATTGGAACAGAGTTCCAGGCGGTCAGCCCCGCCCTTTTTGGCAGCAAGAGCGGATTCCACGCTATCCACGCAGCATTCTAAAATGTAGCCGTTATGATGTTCTGATTGATTATTCAATTGAATTACCTCATCCTTTTCTTATGATTCCCGCGGGCAGCAAGCCAAATAGCCATACTTAACCCCGACTTTTGGGAGGGATGGATATTTGGCAGCTGCCGTGTAGGTGGTTGGCTGATAACAAAAGTCTACTCGTCAATCGCCCGGTAGCGAAGGTGGAATTTATCCTCCCCGCAAGCATGGCGCTCGTTATCGTTTTCTGTAATAATATAATCTCCCTGGCGGAGGAAAATAAGCCCCCGTCTGTTTTGGATAAAAGGGCAGACTACGGTGCCGTCCGGGCGGGTATGCTGGATTAGGTTATCGTGGCTTATCCAGCCGTTAGTGATGACTTTGGAATATAGTTCAAAGCCGTCTTCCATCCCTTTCCCGATTTCATATTTCCCTGCCTCTACAATTAAAGAAGCGCGTTCATATTTTTTGCTCATATTTCACCTCGTTTCTGCGCGGCATTGGCGCTTGCTCCCCGTTGATTGCCACGGGGTGTTGGCCATAAAGGAACTACTTCTATTTTACCTTAGCTATAAGCAAAAAACAATAGAATAAACATTTCAGCTTCCTTATTCAAAAAAATCCCTCATAGCTATTGACAGAATAATATTATATGGTGTATAGTATGAAACATGAAAGCATATTATATAATGTATAATATTATAAAAATAAGAGTGAAAGCGAGTGAGCAAGCAAAATGAACCAATAGTTGCATAAAAACTGGAAAGGAGCAGAGTATATGGTATTCAATACGGGAGCAGCGCTGCTGGACGCAATTGTCCTGTCGGTGGTTGCCCAAGATAAGGAAGGAACGTATGGCTATAAGATAACACAGGAAGTAAGACAGGTTATCGAAGTATCCGAATCCACCTTGTATCCGGTTCTGCGGCGCCTGCAGAAGGACGAATGCCTGGAAGCCTACGATATGGAGTGTGCCGGAAGGAACAGGCGGTACTATAAGGTGACGGAAAAAGGAAGAGTACAGCTTGCGCTATATAAAAGCGAATGGAAAAAGTATTCCGCAAAAATAAGCGGAGTGTTTGAGGGAGGGATTATATATGAATAGATTGGAATTTATGCAGCAGCTGGAAGCGCTTCTCTCCGATATTTCCCAAAGCGAGAGGGAGGCGGCATTACAATATTATAACGATTATCTGGACGATGCAGGGGTGGAAAACGAGCAGGAAGTGCTGGAAGGGATGGGAAGCCCCGAGCAGCTGGCAAGGGTCATCAAAGAAGGGCTGGAAGAAAATGGCTCGGAAGGGGAATTTACGGAAACCGGCTATCATAATGAGGCCTTTGAGCAAGATGTGAAGAATGAGGTGGCAAAAAAGGGGGAAGGGAAACGCCTTTCGAATAGCATGATTGTATTGCTTGTTATCCTTTGCATCCTGGCGATGCCTATGTTTACCGCATTGCTGTCCGGGCTTTTCGGGGCAGGAGTAGGAATTTTGGGCGGATTTTTGGGGCTCTTTTTGGGAACGGCAGTGGTGGGTGGTGTGCTTTTCCTGGTGGCTTTGCTTTTATTGGGAATTGGGATTGGAGAGCTGTTCGTTCTCCCGTTAGCAGGGCTGTGCCTTATCGGTGCAGGGTTATTGCTGTTAGGGCTGGCTATATTTTTTATCTGGATTACGGTGTGGCTGTGGGGCAGCGCGCTTCCTTGGATTATAAGGAAGATAGTCGGCCTGTTTAGCAAGATATTCCATGGGAGGAAAGGAGAAGCAGCATGAAAAAATTTACAAAAATATGTTTGATTACAGCCGCTGTGCTGATGGCTCTGGGCGGAACAATCTGCATACTGGGCGCAGTAGGCGGCGGATGGCGGATGATTCGTGAAATGGACAGAGGCAGTGCCATCTGGAGGCTGGTGCGAGGGGTGGAAGACAGTTATGTGGCGGAGCAGCTGGGAAATATGACCTATGGCATTACGGATAGAATCGTGCATGAAGTGACGGACGATTTCAAAGACGATATGCTGGACGAGATAGAAGATGCGAGAGAGGATGTAAAGGATGCCTGGGAGGACTCCTGGGATGAGGCCTGGGAGGACGCGCAGGATACTCTGGATGAAACCCTGGATGAAACCCAGGGCATCCAGGCCGATATGAATGCCGTGAGAGGGGATATAGCGGACGCCCGAAGCGAAATGCGGGATGTGATGGAAAATGAATTGTTGAAGGACATTCCTCAAGGGGATGGAGATACCGGAATTGCTTCTTCCCAGGTACAGGACATGAAGATAGAGATTGGGGGTGCAGCCCTTTGTTTTATGGAATCGGAGGGCGATAACTTCGGAGTGAAAATCGTCGGGAAGGAGCGGTACGATTATTATGAGTCCAAAGGAACATTTCATCTGGAAGGGGGGAAAAGGCATTTCACAGGCAGCAACAACGATAAAGTGTACCTGTATGTTCCCAAGGGCAAAACATTTGATGAAGTAGAAATAGATGTAGGAGGAGGGATTATATGTATAGGGGAAATGGATGCACAGGAAGTGGATTTAACGGCAGGGGCAGGGATTATTTCCAGTGAAAGGATAAGCTGCCGTAAGCTGGATGTGGAAGTAGGCGCCGGGGAAGTGACGTTGGGCGGAATAACTGCCGATGAGCTGGATGTCAATGTGGGCATGGGAGTTGCGTATATCCAGGGCGGCATCGGAAGAGAAATCGATGTGGAATGCGGAATGGGCTCCGTAGAGATGGAACTGGACAATGCGGAAACGGATTTCAACTACGAAATCGAGTGCACGGCCGGAGGAATTACATTAGGGGGCAGGACATACAATTCTTTGGCGCAGGACATCCATGTGGATAACCGTGCATCCGGAAAATGTTCTTTGGAATGCTCCATGGGAAGCATTGGTGTAGCTTTTACCAAATAGCCGGTAGAAAAGGAAAAAATAAGAAACAGGAAATGAAAAAGCAGGAATGGAAAAGGAGAGGGCATATGGAAGGAAATTATAAGAAATTAACAAGGTCAAAAGCAAACAGGATGATTTGCGGGGTATGCGGAGGAATCGGAGAATATGTGGGCATCGACCCTACTTTGGTAAGGATTATATGGGTGGTCTTAAGCATTGCCGGGTGGGGAACCGGGCTGGTAGCCTATTTGATAGCTGCAATCATTATTCCTGAAGCGGTATAATTGAAGCGGGAAACAATAAAAGGCAGTAGTTTGGCCAGGGCTGGCGTTTGCCGCAAAGCTCTGGCCAAATTGTAGGGAGAGCGATAATATGTTCAAGAAAAAGAAAATAAGCAAAATAGCATTTGACAAGGAAACGCAGCGCCCGATTCTGCGCTGCAGCATATGCACCGGCGAACAAGTGGCGGGCTTTAAAGAAATACGGACCGGAAAATTCCAGGAAGTGATGGTCATCAGGAATGACCAGGACCTGGACGATTTCCGGAAGATGTATGGCATTGAGGATGTGCCTAAAGAGTACTGAATTTTTTTCAGCTTATTTCTTTATGCCTGTATTCCCGGTAAGTAACCGGGGCAATCAGCAGGGTCAGGAGCGGGTAAATGACCAACAGGATCGGTATGGCCCCCCAGACCTTTCCGCCCAGGGTGTATAGGGTGAAATAGTTTAACGCTGTTCCCGCCTGCAGCAGTTGGTCCGGCAATAGCCCCAGGATTTTGCTGACGGCGGGACTGTTAATGTTGGAGAGGAACGAGGGGATGAAAATCAGCACGAAAGGAACCATTACGGCCCAAACGGCGGATTTGGTTTTTGCCGATACAAACATGCCAAGGGAGGAAATGAACAGGCAGCCGATGTATCCTCCGGCCACAATCAGGATATATTTCTGCCAGACGGTAATGTTATAAAAGCATTTCCAGCCGCTGAAATCCGCCTGGACGGGGCATTCCCATCCGTCCGCGCCAAGGTATAGGAGGATGGACAGGGTATAGAGCAAAACGGCAGCCCAATAAATGACAGTGACAATGAAGAAGGCGGATTTCAGTTTTGTGCGTATAGCCCTGTTTCTCCCGTATGCCGAGGTAAAAAAGATGGCATCGGACTTCCAGGAGAATTCGTTGGAGAAAATCCCGGATATCAGGTAGCCGAGAATCAGCATGGTAATCATAATAATGGTGGGCGCATATTCAAAAAGCTGTGTCCAGCCTTTCATATAATCATAGTAAAATGGCGTCTGCAAACGGCTGTACTGTCCGATTAAGTATTCTTTTTCCTCTTCCGAAAAAAGTCCGTCCGCTTCTTCCTCCAACCATTGGGCGAGCAGGGATACCCGGTTGGAATAAAAAGCCGGGGCATCGTTTTCCGACAAGGAGTCCGCCCGGTAATAGTCATATTCACGGAAATGGGCCGTATAGGAACAGTTCAGGAGGTTTCGGATTTCCTGGATTCCCTGCCCTCTGCTATAGGCGATGTCCTTTAGAGGCACATCCTCCGACATGGCCTCCGGGGATGTCCGTATCTTCTTATTTTCCGAAATAACCCGTTGTATGGTCTCTTCGTTCAAGTATCCGGCCCATTCTTTCTGCATGGCTTTTAACCTGGATACGGCGAAAGGGCCGGCTTCGGTTTTTCCCTGTTCATTCACATATGTGACATTGGTGGCGAAATAGCAGGTAATGCCAATTAATAAGAGAAGCAAGAAAAGGGCAACCTTGCCGCCTGCTCTGGCAAATACTTTTTTTAATTCATAACGAAACATCATTTTCATTCATCCTTTCTCCAAAATAATATAAAAACACGTCTTCCAGCGTAGCCATCTCCAAAATGGCGTTTTCTGCGGGCTTTCGGGGAGACAGGATTCGCAGCTCGGCATCTTTTCCCATACTCTTTACATTGGCTACGGGATAGTTTTGCATATAAGTGGAAACGGATTCCCTGGGAACGGTGATGCTCCATACCCGCTCTGGCATAGAAGAAATCAACTCTTCGGAAGTGCCGGTAATCTGGAGCTTTCCATCCTTCATCAGCAGAATCCGGTTGGCGATATACTCGATGTCGGATACAATGTGGGTGGACAGCAGAACCAGCCGATTCGATGACAGGCCGCTGATTAAATTGCGGAAACGGATTCGTTCATTGGGGTCCAATCCGGCGGTGGGCTCATCGAGAATCAATATTTCGGGGTGGTTTAACATGGCCTGGGCGATGCCGGCCCTCCGTTTCATACCGCCTGACAGCTTTTTCATCTTGCGGTTCCCCACAGTGGACAGGCCCACCTGTTCCAGCAAGCGGCTGATGCGTTTTTTTGCGGCAGCAGGGCGCAGCCCTTTGATGGAAGCGATATACATCATGTAGTCATATATTGTAAAGTCGGGATAATATCCGAAATCCTGGGGGAGATAACCTAAAAGCTTCCGGTATTCCCCATCCATCCGGAAAATGTCCTGGCCATCCAGCGTAATCTGCCCTTCGGTGGGGGTGAGCAAAGTACAGAGTATCCTCATGAGAGTTGTCTTCCCGGCACCGTTGGCTCCAAGAAGGCCATAAACGCCGGTGGATAAGGTGAAGGACAGCCCGTCCACAGCAACGGTATTTTTATATTTTTTTGTCAAATTAGAAATTTGCAGTTCCATAATGGATTATCCTCCTGTTCATTTTCGTATGAGACCTGGATGCAGTTTTTTTGCCCCCGTTGGATACAGTATCCAAGGTAAAGTGCGGCGGTGATGGTCATCCCGAACCAGGCGGGGGAAGAAATCGACTGATAAATCCTTTCATTCAGCACAATTTGTATCCAGACGGCGCACCAGAGGGTGCATAGCAGCAAAGCAAAAATTTCGGAAGCTGCCCTCCGGTTGTACAGCGTGCGGAAACAGATACAGCAGGTGACGGTATAGGGGAGGAAGAAGTGGACCATGATTTCTTCCGGCGGCATTTTCCCTGTGAGGATGACGGCGCAAAAAAAGAAAGAAAGCAGGAGGAAATCGGCTGCGGAAAACAGGAAAATCCGGGCGGCATACACATGCCTGAGGGAATAATAAGTGGTGCATTCGATTTCTATGGAAGCGGTATTCCGGTTTTTCCACAGCTCCGGCAATAGAAGCACGGCAAACATGGGCGCTCCGATTCCCATGCACCTTTTCACATAGAAGCCGTCGGCTGTCAATTCCAGCAGTGCCCATAGGATGAGAAGAAGAATGCCCTGCAATATCCACCAGCGCTTATGGATATACCGGCTCTGCTGGTATAAAAATTCCGCACCGGACAGGGGCAATTCCCCCTCCGCTTCATAAAATGCGGTTTTGGATTGACGGATAGTTTCCTGCAAATGCGTTTTCCGGCATTCAATTTGTCCGGACGTATTAAAATGCAGCCTGATTCGGCGGTCTGTTAATTTCATACTGGCTTCTGGCTCCTTTCCAAAATTATTTTTTATGAATTTAGCCCAACCCTCATGGCTCATTCTGGAAATAGGCCAGAAATGCTTCCCTGGCTTTCCTTATCCTGTATTTTACAAGGGGAAGGCTGATTCCCAGAATACGGGCGATATCCTTTTGCTTTTGCTCCTGTAAAAAGAACAGAACAGCCACCTGTTTTATATCTTCCGGCATCCTTTCCAGGGCAATGTGTACATCCAGGCACCTGTCGGAATTTTCCGCCTGCGCATCCGCCTTTTCCGGCAGGGTATCCAAAGGAATTTCCCGGCGCTTTCGATAATAATCGTTGCAGGCGTTGGCGGCAATGGCGTACAGGTAATTCGACACCTTGCCATAGAGGCGGTATTGGGGCAAGGTGCGGAAAAAGCGGACAAAAGTCTCCTGTGTCATATCCTCCGCATAACCGTAATCCTGTATGCGCATATGGCAATAGTTCAGGATTTTAGGATAATATTTGGAGATGAGGGTTTCAACCGCTTTTTCGTCTCCCATATGTATTTTTTGCACAAGAAGAAAATCTGCATCCATTTTTTCCTCATTTCTGCACTGCTTTATGCTGCCCCATGTACACATGCCTGATTGTTTGTCTATATATTATAACGTTGGAAAAATGAAAAAGGATAGTATGGTTTGGCGAAAGTCAAATGACTGCAAGCATAAAACCATAGGCCGGGAATCTGAAAACAGGTTTCCGGCCTTATTTGAGTCATGAAATGCCCAATAAAAAAGCGGTCATGCCACTGCAAGCATAACCGCCTAAGCGTTAAATTGATACGCAACTATTCGATAAGGGGATTTTGTCCGCTAAATAATTTGGGCTAGTTTCTGTATTGCCTCATCTTTTGTGGCAACAAAGAATATGTCTCTCCCTTTGTTGCTTTCATAGATGAAGTCTTTCAGCGGTTTACTGGTATAGCGTGAATAATCGCCGTATATTGCAATCTTTCCACCATA
>JAETTM010000104.1 GCA_021769135.1 Lachnospiraceae bacterium
AGGGCGGCCCCGAAAGCAGCCCCCGACTCCGCCATATTGTGGCAGAAGGAAACCGGAAGCAGATAATCGTATCCCAGCGTAGCGATATTGGAAATCTGAATCGGCGATGTGGACTGATGCATGCCGCACAATACAATCAGCGGCATGAAAAATCCAAGTAAAAATCCTGCCACAGGCCCTATTGTGCTAAACAGCCATACGATGCCGTCTGCTAAAGCCAGGCCGCCATACGCTCCAAGGGGCGCCAGTACGAGATAGGTTACCGGAATCGTAATTGCCAGCGATACCGCAGGAACCACTACCATTTTTAATACATTCGGGATAAAGCGGTCAACAAAGCGGTAAACCAGCGCCAGCAGCCCCACACCCAGGATAACCGGAAAAACCGAGTCTGCATAATTAAAAATCGGTATGGAAATCCCCAAAAACGTAAAGGGGCTTACTTCCGCATCCACAGCTGCCACAAAGGTAGGATACATTAACGCACCGGCAACGCAAATCCCTAAAAACTCATTTACTTTGAATTTCCTGGCCGCGGATATCGCCAGCAGGAAAGGCAAAAAGTAAAACGGGATATCGGAAATCAGGCTGATAACCGCCCATGTTCCGGTTCCTCCGGATATCCATCCAAACGCTTCCAGCATGGCGATAATGCCTTTTAGCATACCGCCGGCCACCAATGCAGGGAGGATGGGCGAAAATACCCCGGTAATCACATCCAGCACAGCTGCCATATTCACCCTTTTCCCGGATTTTTCCGCTGCTTGTCCGTTTTCGTCCACGCTGCCCATGCTGCCTTCATGCCCTAACAATGCTTCCACCTCGATAAAGACATCCCCCACCATAGGGCCGATAATTACCTGATACTGTTCATTTTTAATCTGGGTTCCCAATACCCCGTCCAATTCACCGATACTCTTTAAATCCGCCTTAGATTCCTCTTTCAGGTTAAAGCGCAGTCTCGTCACACAATGCAATGCATTGGAAATATTATCCTTTCCGCCTAAAAGGCGTACTACCTCGCCCGCTAATTTTTTATTATTCATTATGAACCTTCTCCTTTCAATATCCTATAGCCATCCTATCGCTAAACCCTTCATCGCAGCAGTTTAGCCTTTCGGCTTCCCTGTTGCCCTTCATCCCCTTTTATTTCAGGTCTTCCCCGTTGCTTTCTATGCACTTTTTATACCAGTAAAAGCTATCTTTTTTATACCGTTTTCCGCTTCCATGGCCGCCATTGTCCAAATCCACATAAATAACGCCGTACCGTTTATCCATGGTCAATGGCCCACAGGCTACAACATCAATAATCCCCCACATGGTATAGCCGATTAACTCTACGCCATCAATTACAGCTTCTTTCATCTGGGCAATATGGGAGCTTAAGTAGTCGATTCTGTAAGGGTCATGAACTGTACCGTCCTCTTCCAGCACATCCCCGGTTCCCAGGCCGTTTTCAGCCACAAACAGAGGCAGCCCATAACGGTCATACATCTGGTTTAACGTGACCCGCAGCCCAACGGGGTCCTTCTGCCATCCCCATTCGCTCGTTTCCAGATAAGGGTTTTTATTGGCCATAATCAGGTTTCCCGCCGTCTTTTCCCAAGATTGGCTGTTGGTAGAAACCTGGGAAAAATAGTAGGAAAACGAAAGATAATCTACCGTTCCTTCTTTCAATATTTCCTCATCTCCCGGCTCAAACTGAATATTGATATGGAAACGGTCAAAATAGCGGTCCATATAAGCCGGATATTTCCCCCTGGCTATAATATCCGTATAGAACCAGTTGGAATACTGGTCGTCCAGCAGAGCCTGCATCGCATCCTCCGGCCTGCAGGTCGCCGGATAAGTGGTAAAACGGGCAATCATACCGCCTATCATGCTTCCCGGCAGCATCTCATGGCACAGCTTCACCGTTTTAGCATTCGCAATAAACTGATGGTGAAGGCACTGGAAAATCGCCTGGTCCATATTTTCCTCCGTACCCGGAATCAGGCAGACACCATCCCACGGCGCAAATCTCCCGGCATTGAATTCGTTGAAAGGAAGCCAGTAATCCACCAGCCCTCCCAGTTCTTCAAACAAAACCTTTGCATACCTCACATAGAAGTCAATGGTTTTGCGGTTCTTCCATCCCCCATATTTCAATACAAGATTGACGGGAATATCATAATGAAGGATTGTAGCAAATATTTTAATCCCATATTTTTTGCACTCCCCAAACATATCCTTGTAATATTGGATACCCTCCTGATTAGGAGTTTCATCATCCCCATTGGGGAAGATTCTGGACCAGCAAATGGAGGTCCGGAATATTTTCATTCCCATTTCCGCAAACAGCGCGATATCCTCTTTATAATGGTGATAAAAATCAATCCCTCTGCGATTCGGGTAATAA
Organism: Lachnospiraceae bacterium; assembly: GCA_021769135.1. GTDB lineage: Bacteria > Bacillota > Clostridia > Lachnospirales > Lachnospiraceae > Kineothrix. Next base: position 2,399 of record JAETTM010000104.1, read on the forward strand.
GTCACATCCATATCTTTCAGCGCCTGTTCAAACTCTTCCTTGGAAAATGGGCTGCCATGGTGCTTCTCTTCCACCTGCTCATGATTCCATGCCGGATTCAAATATCTTAAGTCCTGGGTGGAAATTCCTTTCTTCCCTTCCCTGAAGCCTCCGTCCGCCTGAGAGCACGCAATGGCCCCGCCCCATAAAAAATCTTTATCAAATCCCACTTTCATAGCAATATATTTCCTCTTTCACTTTTTTATTGTTTCAAGCGCTTGTTGATGTTATTATAAAATAAGCAGGACATAGTTGTAACATCATCGTTCTATAAATTTTTTATCATTTTCACAGATTTTATAGAATTCAAACTTGTAATGTATAAATCCTTAGCAAAAACAGCTGAAAAAAGGGAGAAAGGAATGAGAGGTTTTCAAATCCTTTCTCTGCCCAGATAAATATCAGCGCAAAAAAGCGCAGAAAAGAGGAAAAAATGGGGATAAAAGAATTGGAAGACTTCCTTTATCAGGAGACTGACAGCGAACTATGGCATTTAAAACACGTGGGAGAATTGAGCCGTTTTTATAACAAGATGAAAAAAGTAGCCCTTGATTCCGGAGAATACTATTGCTTCGATTTTTCCAACACATTAAAAACCGATACGATAGGAATTGTGCGGGAATCCCGCTATACCACCATCCCTGCCCACTTTCACAAGGATATGGAACTGAATTATATTTACAGCGGGAGCTGTACTTTCATTATAAAAGGAAAAGAAGTCACCATGAAACAGGGGGATTTGTGCATCCTGGATTCCAATGTCATCCACAGCGCTATCAGCCATAAAGAATACGGAGATATTGTGATTAATATTATTTTCCGGCACGAATTTTTCGACCACCTGTTTTTAAGCAAGCTTTCTCAAAAGGGAATCATCAGCAGCTTTCTGTTGGACGTAATCTCCAAAAACCGCGCCCACAACCAATATCTGATTTTTCAAACTCAGGAAAATTTTAAAGTGCATTCCCTGATACAGTTCCTGCTTTGCGAATATTTTTCCCCCAGCCAATGTTACCATGAACTGGTTCAGGCCTACTCCGCCGCACTTTTTATCGAACTCATCAACACAATGTATGATGCCGAGAAATATCGCCTTTCAAAAAAGGACCAGCTTTTTTCCATATTAAAATACATCGAAACCCATTATAAAAACTGCTCCCTGACAGAAATCGCGGAGCATTTCGGCTACAGCCCGAATTATTTGAGCAACTACCTGAAAGAAAAAACCGGGAAATCTTTTATCGAAATCAAGATTTCCCAGCAAATGGCGGAAAGCACCTTCCTGCTTATCCATTCCGACCATACGATAAATGAAATTGCCGAAATCGTCGGATGCAATAATATTACTTATTTTTATAATAAATTCTATGATACCTACCAGTCCACCCCGCGGCAATACCGGCTGAAACACCGCCAGATGCCGGAGGAAAGCTCCTGTATCTGATAATTCGCCCTGCAAAGGCAGAAGTGAACAGAGCTTGTAGACAGATTTAAACGAATGCCACCTACAGCCATCAAAGCCTTTTCGATTTCTCCACACAAGCGGAAACCGCTTCTATGACAGCCGCCCTCACTCCTTTTTCTTCCAGCACAGCTACCCCTTCGATGGTAGTTCCTCCCGGGGAGCACACCATATCCTTCAATTCGCCCGGATGCATGCCCGTTTCCAGCACCATTTTTGCGCTTCCAAGCACCGCGCTGGCCGCAAATTCATAGGCCTGTTTTCTTGGCATGCCCGCTTTTACCGCCCCGTCGGCCATAGCTTCGATAAACAGGAACACGAAAGCAGGGGAGCTCCCCCCTACCGCCCCGGCGGCATCCATCAGCCTTTCCGGTATCACCATTGCTTTCCCGAAGCTTTCCATCAGCTCCAGGCATAGTTTTTCTTCTTCCTCTCCTGCCAAAGCGTTTCTGCATACCGCAGTGCATCCTGCTCCTACCAGCGCCGGGGTATTGGGCATACAGCGGATGAGTTTAATCCTTTTCCCGAATTCCCCTTCCAGCCATTCTATGCTTTTCCCTGCCGCGATGCTGATAACCAACTTGTCTTCCGTCACCTCATCCCGGATTTCTCCGATTACTTCCTGCAAAAAAACGGGTTTCACCGCCAGAACAATTACATCCGCCGCCTCCGCCACCTGGCGGTTATCCTTAAAAGTGGCGATGTGGAACTCTTCTTCTATCCGCTCCAACGTTGCCTCCGTCTTGGCTGAGCCTACCACATCTTCCCGCTCCACAACCCCTTCCTGCAGCATTCCCCCAATCATCGCCTTCGCCATATTCCCTAATCCTATAACTCCTATTTTCATATTGTTCTCCATTCCAGTACCGCATATGCTGTTTTCCAGTACCGCATATCCTGTTTTCCTGTGCCGCACTTTGCCAAAGTTTCATTCTCTCCGTTGTCTCGCTGCCTCAAATATAAGCACAGCCGCAGCCACTGCCGCATTCAAGGACTCCACTTTCCCTTCCATGGGGATTTTCACATAGGTATCCGCCAACGCGGCTGTCCGTTCCGTCAACCCGTTCCCCTCATTTCCTATCAAAAAAGCGGACGCTTTCCGATAATCGCATTTCCCATAGTTCTTTTCCCCTCTTAAATGCGCCGCAAACACTTCCGTTCCCGCTTTTTTCATCTTTCCTATAGCCTCTTCCAAATCCTCCGCATAATGAAAAGGCATCCTGTACACGGAGCCCATAGTTGCCCTGATTACCTTGGGGTTATAAACATCTGCCGTATCCTTGCTCATGACTACCCCGCAAACCCCGGCCGCTTCCCCGCTTCTGAAAATCGTTCCCAGATTACCCGGATCCTGAAGGTTTTCCAGCACTATAAAAAGGGGGTTTTCTTTCCTTCCCAGCATATCCTCCAAAGAATAATGCCGCTGCCTGACTACGCACAAAATCCCCTGGGGCGATTGGGTGTCCGACATCTTCCCAAACACTTCCTCCGCTACCGTCTCATAGCCGCAGGCTTCCAGTTTCTGTATGATTGCCGCCCCCCGGTCTTCCTGCCGTTCTGAAAAAAGGGGGAAGTTTTCCGCAACATAGATTTCCTCCAAATCCTCTTTTGGCGCTTCCAAAAACATTTTAACCCCTTCGGCCACAAACACATCCTCTTTATTCCGCAAAGCAGCTTTTTTGTTCAATTGCACTATTCTTTTCACTTTCTGGTTCGTCATGCTCGTTATCATGGCATCTCCGCTTCCCTGCACAAAAATAATTTTCCCATTTCATGAAAGGCCTTTTGCCTTTCCCCCATCCCGGACATATTACGCACTAACGGACCGGCGCTCCCGGCGCCAGCCCGCCTTAAAGTCAAAGACCCCGCCGCAAGCAGCGGGACATCAAGCTTGAAACGCCCCAAGGGGCAACACATCTTCGATGTGCGGGTATTTGACCCTCGCGGCATTCGCCAAATATACGCGCAAGCGCGTCTACTTGGCTCATTGCTCGCGGGAATAAATTGCATAGCCATACGTGTTACATAGACAGCGTTTTGCTCACCTCATACTGATATTCCGGTATATCCTTCTTCATAGCCAGGGCTTCTTCTATATCGAAATCCTGGAATTCCCCGTGCCTGTATCCTACCACCCGGTTTGTCTTTCCCTGGCAGAGGATATCCGTGGCATATGCTCCCATAATGGATGCATAGAAGCGGTCTTTACAGGTAGGGCTTCCGCCCCTCTGCATGTAGCCCAGAATCGTTGCCCTCGTCTCTATCCCTGTAGCCGCCTCTATCCTTCTGGCCATGGATGTGGAATGTCCGATTCCTTCCGCATTGATTATGATATGGTGGGTTTTCCCTTTTTTCCTGTTACTGATAATATTGTTGATGATACGCTGCTCATTATAGTCATATTTCTCCGGAAGGAGGATATCCTCCGCCCCATTGGCCACGCCGCACCAAAGGGCAATATATCCCGCATTCCTGCCCATTACTTCGATGATGCTGCACCTTTCATGGGAAGATGAAGTATCCCTTACCTTATCGATAGCCTGCATCGCCGTATTCACAGCCGTATCAAATCCTATCGTATAATCCGTGCAGTTGATATCCAAATCTATTGTTCCCGGAAGCCCGATTGTATTGATTCCTTTCCTCGACAATGCCTGAGCGCCCCTGTAAGAACCGTCGCCGCCGATTACAACAAGCCCCTCAATGCCATATTCCCTGCATATATCCGCGCCTTTCTGCTGTCCTTCGTCAGTCTTGAATTCCATACAACGGGCTGTGCCCAAAATCGTTCCTCCCCTTTGGATAATATCCGACACGCTGCTCCGCTTCAAATCTACGATTTCTCTGTTCAGAAGGCCCTGATAGCCTTTCTTTATTCCTTTTACATTCACTCCCTTGGCAAGCGCCTGCCTTACCACGGCACGGATAGCCGCATTCATTCCCGGTGCATCCCCACCGCTAGTCAATACTCCTATTGTCTTAATCTCGTTCGCCATGCCTCCACCTCTCCTATCTGTTTTCGGATACTGACCTCTTTCATCCCGCCGCAGCGGAATATATACAGCAATTTCATTTTACCTTTTTTCTTCTATGTTTTCAATAGGAAGAGGGGAAACTTTTTTGGATGGGCAAATTTTTGCGATGCTACCTTATTTCAAATCAAATTACATGGAATGAAACAGTTTTTGTCATCTATGGGAATCACTTCCTCACACATACAAACAATGCCGCCGCTGCCGCGTTCCAGCTTTGCCTTGTCAAGCAACCCGTATTTTTTCACCTCGCGCCGGTCAGGGTTCGCGGCTTTCTTAATCTCCAACGGATGGAGCACACCATTTTCTTCCACAAACACGTCAATCTCTTTTGCATTGGAATCCCGGTAATAGGTCATGTTTACCTTCGAGGGCGCATATGCAAAATTTTTAAGCAATTCAATTACCACATAATTTTCAAAATAATGCCCGCTGGCCGCCCCATTCATAAGCGTATCCCTGGTAAGCCACATAGACAGATAAGCACACAACCCCGTATCGCAAAAATACAGTTTTGGGGTTTTCGTAAGCCGTTTCAGTTCATTATTAGCATATGGGGGCAACAGGTAAATAATACCTAAACCCTGCAGCAGACGAACCCATTCCTTTGCCGTTGGCTGTGATATTTCCGCCGCATCCGCCAATGTCTTATAATTGACCTGTTCTGCAACCAAGGCAGCACAAGCCTTCATAAATTTATGGAAACGGACCGTATCTGTAATTCTCCCTTCTTCCGCGACATCCCGCATGAGATAGGTTTCGATGTACGAATTAAAATATTCCTGCCTTTGCTCTGCATCTGCCCAAAGCGCATCCGGCATGCCTCCACGCCAAATATGCTCGAATACTTTAACAAATCCATTTCATTTGGAAAATACAGCCCTTCCACTTCATTTTTTGACAGACTGTAAAGTTCCAGTATCCCAATTCTGCCAGCTAACGTTTCGCGAATGTTTTTCATCATTTTATATTGCTGCGAGCCGGTCAGCCAAAACAATCCCCTCTCTTCGCTTCCGTCGCATATGACCTTAATCTGTTCGAACAGTTCCGGCGCTTTCTGTATTTCATCAATAATGATTGGCGGTTTATAAATTTGAAAAAAGAGCACCGAATCGGATTTTGCCAACTCCCGCGCCATTGCATTATCCATAGAAACATAGGTACGGCTTTGTTCTGCAGCAAGGTGTTTCAACATCGTTGTCTTACCTACCTGCCTTGCTCCTGTTACCAGAACCGCTTTAAAAAAAGAACTCATGCGTAAAAATTTGCGCTCCAGCGCACGTTCCATATATTTCATAGCCAGGCCTCCTTCTTAGGATAAAATAAATTGAACTTTATTTTATCCTAAATTTTGTTTTATGTCAAATGCTATATGCACCCTTGAGCCGGGTTCTCGTAACAGTTCGGCCCAAAGCAGCACAGCGAGCCGTATGTTCTGTGGACGGTATCCCGACAGCGCAGCACCCGATTTTGCGGCTGTTGAGAAAAAGCAGCAATTTCACTTATGAAGTGGTCCATCCCCAGGGGAAAACCGCCATGGATGGCGGGTTTAAGAAGCATGGGGCTGTTGCACTGGAGATTTGTAAATCTCCTGTATAACAGCCCCTTTTTATCCATTTTCTATCAAAATGAAGCTATATTTCGTAT
>JAETTM010000105.1 GCA_021769135.1 Lachnospiraceae bacterium
TTCAAAATAATATAAATGCCAAAAATAAAGATAATCGGAACAAGTATCATTGCCGTGCCCTGAAGAATCGCATCATTTTTCGGTTCAAAACGCCTGTCATTCATCACTTCCTGTTTCTTTAGCTCCGCATCCTCCACCATCAGCATAATCATCACGCAGCAAGTGGCAATGAACAGCACGTTGGTTTCCCCAAAGGTATCAAATGCACGGTAGGTAAGTATCATTCCCGTCACAATATTTACCGCGCCCGTTTCCTGCATCCCGCTCTCTATATAACGGCTCGCCACCTCATTATTATCGGGATTGGAAGCATTTCCTGTGGGCGGCAGATAGGAAACCGTAAACAGCAGCAGCCCCGCCAGCAAGATACAGAATATTACTGCCATAATCCTGTAAAAGCGCCGGAAAAGCATCAGCCATCTGTTATGCTTCGTATTATATACCTTATCCATAATCATCTGGCTTTCCCGCATCCTGTCCCGGATAGAAGCTTCCTCCCCTATGTATTCCTCCTGGGGTTTCATCTCCAGATTCCCGATATAAGGATCCTTCTCCCCGGAAAGCCATCGAAAAAAATGAAACGCCTTCGTTTTCCGATATTCCTCTTCCGACTTCATTCTGCTCATTCTATAACCATGCTCCTTTCAAGCTTTATCTCCTTCTCCGCTCTATCATGCTTTCCTTCTCGCCCTTCGTACTGTTTTCATCGATGGCATGTATTTTTTTCAATGTCACAAAAAACAATACGCTGGTCACGCCCGCGCCCACTGCGGCTTCCGTTATCGCCAAATCAGGCGATTCCAGGCAAATCCAGATTATGGACATCACAAGGCTATAGGACATAAAAATAAGGATAGAATTCAGAAGTTTTCTGGAGAAGCTCACCGATATCGCACATACCACTAAAAAACCAAGCAAAATATATTGAAAAAATGTCATTATGTTCACCCTTTCCTTTCCGGCCTGTCTTTCTTTTCCAGCACTACTATATCCCCATTTCCCGTCAGTTCAAGTTCCGTCTCACAGTATTTTTTCAGTTTCTCATTGGTGGAAACCTCCAGCCTGGCTATCAAGTGGGAAGATACCGGCGATGCGCACCACAAAAATACGATAATCAACGCCATTTTCAATGTTGTAAAATTAATGCCGGAAAATATCATAAGCCCTATCAGGGAAATGCTGATTCCCAAAGTATCCCCCATTGCCGCGGCATGCATCCGGTTCAGTACATACCGCAAATGAAAAATCCCATATATTTCTATAACGAAAATTGCCAGCCCGCATAGCAAAACGGCAGTTCCCACGATAAAACGAATCCACTCAAACACTTCCATCCTGTTCACCTCTCTTTGTATGCTGCTTCTCGCTGTACACGCCCATATATACCTTCGTCAGTACAATTACAGCCAGAAAACTTATCATTGCATAAATCAGGCAGATATCCACCAGATACCCTTCCTTCAGCATAAGAGCCAAAATCGCTATGATGACCATAACCATGGTGCCCATCATATTAACAGCCACTATCCTGTCCGCTATCTTGGGGCCTTTTACGGCCCGTATCAGGCATAAAAATATCATCAGAGCCAGGAAAATCAGCGCCCCCACATATACTGTCCGGTATGCGGCCTCCAATGCCGTCAGTTCTCCCGTCACTACCATAATCCTTACATCCTTTCCAGTTTTTCCAGAAGCTCTACAAATTTCGAATGGTTCATCCCCTCCGCCAGCTCCTTATCCAGGCAATGCACCACATACTCGTCCTCTTCCAGGGCAACTGTTATCGTTCCCGGCGTCAGCGTAATAGAATTGGCCAGAATCACCCTGGCCTGTTTCGTTTTTAAATCCGTTTTAAACCGGATAAGAGCTGGCTCCAAATCATATCTGGAAGAAGTAATCAGCTTAATCACCACAAAATTTGCTTTCACAATCTCCCATACCAGCACGCACATGTACTGGATAATACGCAGCCCCCTCTTTCCATAGGCAATGTCCTTATGTATACTGTAATTCATAAACTTGCATATAAAGAAATACATTGCGGCGGATATCACAAGGCCAAATACGGCAATCTCCGCCGTAAATGCGCCATTAAAAACTATCCACACTCCAAAAAATATTAAAAACATTCCAACACCTGCGTTCTTTCTCCTTATTCATAAGTTCACACATAACAAACACCCGCTGTCGGGTGTCTGCGAGTGCCTTTATAATACTTTCTGCAATTTGCTTTCCAATTCATCTTTGGACATTGCCCCTACGCTTGTTTCCACCGCTTTTCCATCCTTAAAAAGGATAAAAGTAGGGATTGACATCACACGGTACTGCTGGGCAATATCCATTTCATCGTCTATATTGAGCTTGCCGATTTTTACCTTGCCGTCATAGCTTTCCGCCAACCCTTCTACAATAGGCGCCATCATTTTACATGGCCCGCACCAGTCCGCATAAAAGTCCACCAATACCGGCAGTTCCGATTTCAATACTTCCTTTTCAAAATTAGCAGATGTAAATTTGTACTCCATACCTTTACCTCTCTTTCTTTTAACTTATATTTACCTTTTACTGCCCTTCTGGTTCCAAGGCAGCTGTATCATCCCTCGCTATCACATATTTATAAATAGGGTTCCCTAATGCGGAAAATCTTTCCTCGTACTCCGTCATCACATTATCTTTCCCCATCTTTTCATCGCGATGCAGGTCATAACTCACTCCAAGGGCTTTCCAGCCGGCAGGTTCCAGCTCTCCAAGCGCAAAGTGGAACAAATCCGCATTATCGGTCTTAAATTCCAGCCAGCCGGCCTTTTCCAGGATTTTATCATATCTGGCAAGAAATTCCCGGGATGGAAGCCGTCTCTTGGCATGTCTGTCTTTGGGCCATGGGTCGGAAAAATTGAGATATATCCTACCCACCTCTCCCTCGCTAAACACTGCTTCAATCGATTCGGCATCCATTCTTATAAAACGGACATTCGGCAGAGGGCTTTCTTCCTTTTCCATTTTCTGAATCGCCCGCAACAGCACGCTGGAATATTTCTCAATCCCTATATAATTAATAAAAGGATGCATCCTGGCCATATCCATCAGGAATCTGCCTTTTCCCATCCCGATTTCAATGTGTATGGGATTATTATTCCCAAAAATCTTCCGCCAATTCCCTTTCTGCTTTTCCGGCTCATGGACTACAAAATCGCTTTCGCCAATCACTTCCCGTGAACCGGCTATATTCCTTAAACGCATTCCCTTCTTCCCTTCTGTTGATGCCGCCTACTTTTCCATTGTGCTTATTTTACACCATTTATATATAAAAAGAAAGAGCCACGAATGCGATAAATTTTAATAAAAAATTCTTGTATTTTTTATGAAATTGGTTTGGTTTTCATAAAAAATGGTGTATGATAAAAGGTAGCTTCGCCAAAAACAGCGCTTTATTTTCAGAAAGGCATGGTTATTATATAATGAAATTATTCCCTTATTTTAATAAATTCAAGAAAAAAGCAGAAATCTTAGCACTTTCTTTATCCCTGTCCATTTCCGTCTTCCTGGGAAACAGCCTGCCCGCCCATGGGGCAGCTTTTGAAGAAATCCAGGAGGAAATGGAAGCCAGGAAAGCTTTGCCCATCCAATCCAATGAAATTGAAAACTGGCCGAGCGGGCCTGCCGTAGGAGCCCAGTCCGCCATTGTCATAGAAGCCAATACAGGCGTTATACTATACAGCAAAAACATCCATGAAAAATTATACCCCGCCAGCACTACCAAAATACTTACCTGCCTTATCGCCGCCGAAAACTCTTCCCTGGATGAAATGGTAACTTTTTCCAGGGATGCGGTATTTTCCATCGAGCGGGGCAGCTCCAACATGGGTATCGATGCGGGGGAAATCCTCCCCATGGAAGAATGTCTTTACGGCATTCTTGTAGTCTCGGCCAATGAAGTAGCTAATGCCGTTGCCGAACATGTTGCAGGCAGTATGGATGAGTTTGCCGAAATGATGAACCGGAAAGCGGCTGAACTTGGCTGCACGGATTCCCATTTTGTCAATGCAAACGGCCTGCATGACGATAACCATTATACTTCCGCCTATGACCTTGCCGTCATTGCCCGGAGTTTTTTCCAAAACGAACTGCTCACTAAAATTTCAGGAACGCCTAACCATCATTTCGAAGCTACTGAAACCCAGCCCGATGACTTTATCCTGGCCACCCACAACAAACTGGTGACCGGCGAATACCCTTGCGAGGGCCTCATCGGAGGGAAAACCGGATACACTAACGCCGCGCGCCAAACGCTGGTTACCTGTGCGGAACGCAATGGGATGAAACTCATCTGCGTGGTAATGAAAGACGAGTCCCCAAACCAGTTCACCGATACGATAGATTTACTTAACTACGGATTCAACAACTTTGAAATTGTAAATGTAGCGGAAAATGAGACCAAATTTAATATAGATAACGCTGATTTTTTCCAGGCAAATAATGACATTTTCGGCAGTTCCAAACCGATTCTTTCTTTAAATAAAGACAGCTACCTCATCCTCCCCAAGACAGCGGTCTTCAAGGATACCATATCCGAAATATCTTACGATGTGGAGGACGAAAACCAGATTGCAAGGATTGATTATACCTACAACGGCATTTATGTAGGAAATGTAACTGTGGATATTGCCACGGATACCGCTTCCCCCTATGACTTCGATTCCCCTGTGGAGCCTCTGCCCGAAGAGGAAGAGGAAGCCGATGACGAAAACATTATTTTCGTGAATATAAAAAAAGTACTCCTGTTCGTCCTCGTGGCCGCCGGAGTACTCATCCTGCTCTTTATCCCGAAATCCCTGCTGCAAAACTACAGCTTTTCCAGAAGGCGCAGTTTTTCCAGCAGACGCCGCCTGTTCAAAGAACGGAACTACCTCAAAGAACGCCGCCTTTCCAAAAGACAGCTTTCCTTTAAGGAGCGCGGCTTCTTTAGGAGGCGCCGCACCTCCTTGCCAGAAAGCGGTCCCTTTTTTGAACCAAGCCTCTCTGACAGCCGCAAAAAGGGCTTTTTCCGCAGGCGCAGAAATTAAAAGTTTCCTTGTACCCTTACAAAATATCATGGATGCGGGAAAGGTATCTTCTTATGAATTTAATAAAAAACAGATATGCGAAGAAAAGCAGCAGGCATTCCAGGAAATATATGAGTACGGAATCCCCCACCGAAATGCATTCAAAGCATATAAAATATACAATGACGGAAAGAAGCGTAGCAAACATCACCCACTTATTTCTTTTCCTGACCTTTTCCGCCGCCATGCCGCCTTCCGTAGCGGCCAGTTCTTCCAATGATTTATCAAACATATACCCCTGCTGCCCAATCGCTGTTGTCTTTTCCATACTCCTTCCACCTCTTATTCAACATCTATCCATAGCATAGGCAACCATTTCGCACCTATCGCTATTAGTATAGTTATTATTATCAATAAAATCAACTGACCCTTCTATACAAAAAGATGTTGATAGCGTATAATTAAAATAATTATTTCAACAAAAAACATGTAGAAATGAGAGGAAAATATGAAGAAAACATTTAATGCAACCGGAATTTGCTATCCAGATGAACACTATATGGTAAATATTGATGAACGTCTGGAACAAGTCCGGGCATTAATTGATGATGGAAAATATTTTGTAATAAATCGTGCGAGACAATATGGGAAAACTACAATGCTCCATATGCTGACACAGAAACTGTCTTGTGAATACCAAATCTTTTCCATAAGCTTCGAAGGTTTGGGCGATGCCGCATACGGAGACGAATGGGCTTTTTGTAGAAAAGTATGCGGTTTGCTTTACGATGTAATTTTCTATGGGGAGACAGGTGAAATATCTGACGAAATACGAGAAACATGCCACAATATGAGTTTGGAAAGCGCAAACCCGGATTTGCGAACTTTGTCCAATTTCATCTCCCAAATTTGTATCAAAGCATTTAAACCCGTTATTCTCATTATAGATGAGGTGGACCAGGCATCCAATCAGGAAATTTTTTTAAATTTTCTGGGAATGTTGCGCGACAAATATATGAAACGCAAAAGCAGGCCCACATTTCGTTCCATTATTTTGGCAGGAGTTTATGATATCAAAAATTTGAGGCTGAAAATGGGCGAAGGAGAAAACGCTTTATATAACAGCCCATGGAATATTGCAGCAAAATTTAACGTTGATATGAGTTTCTCAGCCAAAGATATATGCGGTATGTTGAAAGAATATGAAAAAGACCATTTAATAGATATGGATATAGAATCAATTGCAAACCTTATCTATGATTACACAGGAGGATATCCTTTTCTTGTATCCCGACTCTGCCAGTTGGTAGATGAAGAAATCACGAAAAATGGACATGTTCAGGAAAATGTACTGTCATGGACAAAGGAAGAAATTTTAACAGCTGTGAAAAAACTTTTGGAGGAGCATAATACTCTGTTTGACGATATGGGGAAAAAACTGGCGGATTCCAGCGAACTAAATCAGATGCTCCGGCTTATTCTGTTCAATGGGAAAAAAATTCCCTACAGTCCGGATGAACACGCTATAAACCTGGGAATGATGTTTGGCTACTTAAAAAATGAGGATGGTTCTGTGGCGATTGCAAACCGCATTTTCGAAACACGGCTATACAACCGTTATCTTGCAGAAGATGTGATGGAAAATGCCATTGCAGATGCCGCTGTTTTAGGTAGGAATCAATTTGTAGCAAATGGTTTTTTGGATATGGATTTGGTTATGGAAAAATTCATGATTTATTTCACTGAAATTTACGGAAATAGCGGCATTGAATTTTTGGAAGAAAACGGACGGCGCATTTTTCTCACATATCTGCGCCCAATTATCAACAGTGTGGGAAACTACTACGTGGAAGCCCGAACCCGGGATTTACGCAGAACTGATGTAGTCATTGATTATAGAGGACGGCAATATATTATTGAGATGAAAATCTGGCATGGCGATGAGTATAACCGCCGCGGGGAACTTCAGCTGGCTGAGTATCTGGAAGATTATAAACTGGATAAGGGATATCTTCTTAGTTTTAACTTTAATAAAAAGAAAACCGCGGAAATGAAAAAAATATATTGTAAAGGAAAAACTATTATAGAAGTAGTGGTTTGAGAATATTTTGGCTTGTAAACCTTTTTCTCATTCGTCATCATTTAAGGCCTCCCACGATATAAATTTCATCGTAGGAGGCCTTAGCCCTTTTGCCTGACTGTTCCTTATATAATTTCAAGATAATCCTTGTCCGGCAGCTTAGGGAATTTCTGCCCCGGCAGCTCCTGATACCAAAACGCTACGGATGCGATATCATCCTGCAGCGGCAGATACCGTTTATCATGCCTCCATCCCAGCGCCTGAATCGTCACCTTGAGTTCCTCCTCAAACCGGATTGGGTCCATAATATGCCAGCGGTACATGCTAAATCTCTATGGCTCGCCTCTCTTCCCCATACGCCTCCCGCCCGGGAAACGTCACCGTCACCACAAACAAATCCGCAATTGTCTCCACCTTGAAGCTCCCCCCGCAAGCCTCTGTAAAGCGCAAGGTAATATGAACTCTGGAGCCTTCCAGCGAATACCGCAGGGCATTTTGTATCAAATTCTGGAAAACCCGGTAGATGCGCTCCCCATCCGCATATATCATAACAGCATTTTCCGGCATTTCCGTTTTCAACTTTACCTGGCTGTTCTCAATCTGTTCCCCCATATCCGCTATGGTCTGGCGCAGCAGCTTGCCCAAATCCAGTTCCTCCAAATTTACCGGAAGATTGCCGGAGGCCGCTTTGCTTACTTCAAACACATCCTGCACCATGGATTTTAGCCTCATGGATTTATTTTCCAGAATCAAAATATATTCCTTTACATGCTCCGGAAGCCCTTCCTCCTGTTTGAGCAGTTCCACATAGCTGATAATAGAAGTCAAAGGAGTCTTGATATCATGGGAAACATTGGCTACCAGTTCTACCTTCATCCTCTCGCTTTTCGTCCGTTCCAGTACCGCCTTATTCATCCCATTTCTTATATCGTTCAAATTTTCCATAGCCCCTGACAGCCCGGAGCCTTCCCACATCGCATTTCCTTCCCTCAGCTCCCCATCATGGATGGACTGTATCTGCTCCACCAGATTATCCACATCTTCCGCCATTTTCTTACTGCTTTTTACAAACAACAGAGGACAGCCTATGACCACCGCCAGCAAAAGAGCGCCAACAAGCAAATCCAGCCCGGAAGTTAAAATCCCCTCTTCCAGTATAATTACAAAAAATATTCCGGCAATACACATTGTCCACACAAACAGGCATATCCCTATGCCGCGCCTGACCATACGCCTGCTGGCGGGCAATTTCAGCATGGAAGTGCCAAAAAGGCCGATTACTTTCCCCGTCAGGCTATTTTTCCAAGCTTTTTTATTGTAGCGGCAGTCATTCATGAACATCCAGAGAATGAGTATCGCCACAAACCAGCCAACATATATCAATACATATCGTTTTGGCACATACACATACCCATCCCACAAATCATAGAAATAAGCTTCCCCCATCCAATGTAAATCGTTGATAAAAATCATAAAACATATCCAAAGTCCGCAAAGCACTGCCAACAGCGGAATCAGTTTGATTTCATACCAGAGTTTCCCTGTGAATTTCCCGATGGCCTCATTCAGTTCCCGCCTCTCCTTACGGCAAATATACCCCACAAGGAACAAGACAATTGCCAATACCATACTGTAAATCCATCTTAAATATGCATTTTTTTCACTTTTTATGCTGTTGCGCATATTATAAAACAGATTATTGTTATAGTAAAAATTATCGGCATCCTTTTCAAAACGGTTTCTGATAAAGATACCCGGGGTTTTGGCTACGGCAATATAAACGCGAGTATCCTTTATTGCTTTATCCACTTCGAAATTTCTATACCCGGGAACATACCACTGGCTTTCCTCTCTGTAAAAACCGTCTCCATAAACATTAATCTCAAAACGATTTTTCCATATTCTTACTTTTTCTCCATCAAAATATAACAAAAAATTGTATCCTTCCGGCATCACAAAACTTCTTCCATCTATCTCATAACGATATTCTCCGGTCTCGGCAGTATTGAGTCCGGCCCCCATATTTTCTTCATTGGTATACAATACCTCCCCGGATTTTTCCACACGATACAGGACGTTTCTGTTTCCCTTAAGGGCTTTATGGTATCTCTCCGCATCCGTTTTGTCCATATAAGAACCGTATTCGTAATTATAGTCATAATCATAATAGTCTTCATAATAGCCCAATTCATTATAATAATCTTCATAATAGCCAAATTTATTATAGTAGTTTTCATAATAACCGTCATCATAATAATCTTCTTCGTCATAATAGTCTTCATCAGCCCATTCGGTGGTCATCTCTCCACTCGCGGCCCATTCCGGATAGTCGGCGGCCACCATATCTGCCGCTTCATCATAAATGCCTAATTCCCATTCCGTCTCGCTATATTCACCATCCGGCTCCCGTTCTCCCCTTCCGGCCCTTGCCGCTTCTTTTTCCCCATTGGCCTCTTCCCCGCTTTCGCCCGCTATGGACATGGACAAAAAGATGTCCAGATAGTTGGACATACTTCTCCGGAATTCCTCCGTGTTCTGATAGTCCTCTTCAAAAACGCACGCCGCCCTCTCCAGGAAATTTTCCTGATAGGAAACCTCCGCAAAAAGCACCAGCAAATTCACCCCTAATATAACCCCTCCCATCAACAGGGAGATAAAACCTATTACCGCTTTACTTTTTTTCAATTTTGTATCCAATGCCCCACACCACCTTTAAATATTCCGGCTCTTTAGGATTGTACTCAATTTTTTCCCTTATTCTCCGGATATGAACCATAACTGTATTTTCTGCTGCATAAGCGTCTTCATTCCATACGCGCCGGTAAATTTCTTCCGCCGGGAAAACCCTGCCCAGGTTGCACATAAGCAAATCCACAATTTTCGTTTCCGTGGCCGTCAGCCTTACCGGCTCCCCATCCGTATACAGAACCCGCTCTTCTTTGTTATAGCAAAGCTTTCCGTTCACAATATTGGCAGTGGAGACAGATGTATGGATATCCCCCAGGCTCGTGTACCGGCGCAAATGGCTTTTGACCCTGGCCGCCAACTCCGCGGGATTATACGGCTTTGCCACATAATCGTCCGCCCCCATGGATAAGCCCAGTATCTTGTCCGTATCTTCGCTTTTTGCGCTCAGCACGATAATAGGGATATTTTTTATTTCACGGATTTTCATCACTGCCGACAGGCCGTCCAGCCTGGGCATCATTACGTCCATAATAATAAGCTGCACCTGCTGTTCCGTTACCGTCTCCAGGGCCTGCATCCCGTCATACGCCTTCAAGACCTTATACCCTTCTTTTTCCAGCAATAAAGCGATTGCCCTTACAATCTCCCTGTCATCGTCCACTACCAATACGCATTCTTTCATAATAAATTCCTTTCTCCGCTTAAGCTTGCTTTTATTTTATAGAGGATTTCTTACAGCCTCGTTGACCTGATTCTTACAAAATATTTAAGATTGTCTCATTTCCCGTAATGGTTCAGCCTTTCTGCCGCATCTGCACATTTATATGAATTTTTTTAAAAGGGCTGAACTAATGTCAGTTAATGGCATCGGACGCTGCGAGTATGATAAAATCCTCCGTCGCCACGCTCTCGCTCTGCGAAAAACGCAGCGGATACATAAGGCGCTAAAACACAGCGCCTAAGTACCGGCGTTTTTCAAAGGGCTCCTTGAGGATTTTATCATACTCGCAGCTGGCTTAGATGTTAGCTTGATGGCATCGGGGCTGAACTGTTGCCATTTTACAACATCCCGGTTTTTATTTCAATTCACAGTGCTATATAAATTATACCGTAAACTTTTATTGATATTAATTAAAGTTTACGGTATAATATCATGACAAAGTTAATTTGCAGGCTGGAAAGGAGCATAGCTGTTCAAATGATTAAACGGGAATTATACATGAAAAAAATTCGTCCTTTTATGAATCAGGATATTATAAAGGTTTTAACCGGAATAAGACGAAGCGGGAAATCAGTCATGCTGGAATTAATCAAACAGGAGCTTTTTGAGCAGGGCATACAGGAATCCCAATGCCTGACGGCCAATTTTGAGTCGAAAATGATTTCCTGGGTTAATTCTGTGGACGCAGCCTACCAGCATGTTACAGAATTCGCACATGCAAATAAAGGGAGTAAAGTATACCTCCTTTTTGATGAAATACAAGAACTTCCCGGCTGGGAAAAGCTGGTGAATGCCTGTATGATTGATTTTAATGCGGATATTTACATTACGGGCTCAAATGCCAAATTGTTGTCCGGAGAATTGGCAACTTATCTGGCCGGAAGATATGTAGAAATAAATATATACCCTTTTTCCTTTCAGGAAGTTATGCTAATCGAAAAAGATAAGTCCGCCAAAGAGGTTTTCCAGTCCTATCTTACCAAAGGAGGAATGCCGTTTTTATACCAATTCCCCTCGGACGAATATAGCACAAAACAGTATTTACAGGATATTTATCATTCCATTATACTAAAAGACATTGCTGAAAGAAATAAAATCCGCGATTTGGAACTGCTGCAGCGCATCCTGCTTTATTTCCTTTCCAATATGGGCAATACTTTTTCAGCAACGAATATTGTTAAATATTTAAAAAGCGAAAAACGTACATTATCCAACGAAACAATCTACAACTATATAAATTATGCCACTTCAGCCTGCTTAATCCATTTATCCCCCCGGGAAGATGTGATAGGGAAGAAGCTTCTTCAATTTCAGGAAAAAATATATCTGACAGACCATGGCATGCGGGAAGCAATTTACGGAAACAATCTCAGAGACATACAACAGGTACTGGAAAATATTGTATATATGGAACTGCTTCGCCGGGGATATCAAGTATTTATCGGAAAATGCGGCGAGAAGGAAGTTGATTTCGTTGCCGTTAACGCTGCTGAGCGGCTATATATACAAGTAACCTATTTATTGGCCAGCGAAGAAACAATAGAGCGGGAATTTTTACCTTTGGAAAAAATCCCCGATAACTATCCTAAATATGTAATATCCATGGATGAAATAGACTTTAGCAGGAACGGCATTCACCATAAAAATATGGAAGACTGGCTTTTAGATATTTAGTCAGTTTATTGAGCAATTAAGCAGCAAATAAATTATTTGGCGGAAATGTAGCGCTTACTCATAGTTTATTAGCCAGAATAAATGCGCTTGAAAGGGCAGAAAACATTAAAGATATAATAGTCCAACCAGTTTTTAGGTTTCATAAATTGCGGAGGTGAGCAAACATTATGAGTAACTATATAGAATATAATGATACAATTGCATTTCACCCAGGATATTATATAAAAGAGATTGTAGATGAAAGCGGATTAACGCAGGAAGATTTTGCAAAAAGGCTTGATACAACACCCAAGAATTTAAGCCTTTTGATAAGGGGAGAACAGAATTTATCCATTGATATAGCAATGAAATTATCAAGAATGATAGGAACGAGTGTCAATTATTGGTTAAATCTTCAAAATGCATATGATGCATTAATAGCGGAATTTAAGTCGGAAGAAGAACTTGCCGAAGAACGAAAGATATTTGAATATTTTGACTATAAATTCTTTAGGGATAACTATGGATTACCGGATTTGCCGCGAAAGAAAGACGAGCAAATTAAGGAATTGAGAAAATTTCTTAGTGTTGCTACTCTTACTGTGCTAAGCAAAAGAGATATGTCGGTCAGCTTTAGAAGCTCGGCAGAGGGGCTTACAACGGCAAACATAATCAAGGCGAATACAATGGTGCAGATTGCAGCAAATAAAGCATTAAAGATAGATGCACCCAAGTTTAATAAAAAGAAATTTGAAGCGGCGGTAAAATATGCATTAACGTTAACAAGAAATCATGATGAGTTTTATCCTTTGATTAGAAAAGCCTTTTGGGAAGCTGGTGTAATCTTTGTAATATTACCCAATATTGCAGGGTCAAAAACAAATGGCGCAACAAAAAAAGTTGGCGACAATATAATGTTGATGGTAAATGACAGAAGGCTTAATGCGGATTCGTTTTGGTTTACTTTATTTCATGAGATAGGCCATATCATTAACGGAGATTATGGCATTTCATTTGAAAAGGAAACCGGCGCACAGGAAGATGCGGCGGATAAGTTTGCGGAAGACAGTCTGATACCAAGTGAACCATATCAAAAATTTATTGAATGCGGCCGATTTGATTTACAATCAATCAACAATTTTGCCAATACAATCAATCGTGACCCTGGTATTGTTTTAGGAAGATTACAGAATGATAAAAAAGTGGATTTTAATGATTGGACAATGAAACCTTTAAGGCATAAATATAAAGTAAGGACCGTCATATAGTGTCCTTGAATAGTAAACGCCCCAATATTGGGGCGCTTACATCATACATATTTTTTCCCAAGGCATTCATCATATACAAAGCATGCCCTCCCGGCTCATTGCCCCCGGAAATAAAACCCATCATCCGGGAGCTGCCCTCCTATGGATTTGGGATTCTGCTCCATTAACACCTGCAGATATCCCGACAGTTTTTCCTTCATTTCCTCCGGGGCTGTCCCTGGGCATAGTCTTTTTCTGCTTTAGGAAAAAATGCGCTTTGTCTGGCTTGGGCAATGGTAAGCCTGCCATCTAGAATTTCCTGCATGATGATTGCCCGTTTGCCAGTCAGAAAGCGAACATTGTCAGTCAGTTTATGCAGCCCTGCCAGATGGTGAAAATCTGCCCGGTCAAAAGAAATGGTAAAGTCCAAAGTTTTCCCTTTACGGCCTGCTACGATATGGTATTGGAAAGGCAGCAAAGATTCAAAACTCTTTGCACATTCTTGAAGTAAATCCATGTTCATTCCTCTTTCAAAACAAAAGCCCCGCCTTACGGCAGGGACTTTTGGAGCATTTTCTTTCGGCTCTAAGAACCTACGCCGGTTTGAGGTTTCACTGCACAACCCCTCCTGAAAGCTCCATAAGACAATGCCTACCGGCGCACTCCCTTACTTCAACGCTTTGACAGACACACGCCGTTGCCTGCCTTATATTATTATTATACGTAACAGATAGAAATATGTCAATCTTTTCGTGGCTTTCTGATTCGCGGCTCATTGCCCCCGGAAATAAAACCCATCATCCGGGAGCTGCCCTCCTATGGATTTGGGATTCTGCTCCATTAACACCTGCAGATATCCCGACAGTTTTTCCTTCATTTCCTCC
>JAETTM010000106.1 GCA_021769135.1 Lachnospiraceae bacterium
CCTATTTCAGACAGATAGGAGCCGACGTAAAGAGTTATGCTATCTAACATACATCAAAAAGAGGTAAGATAACGCCCTCTGCAAAAAAGGTTACGTTATCTTACCTCAACAAAGTTCGTTCCGCTGAACCCATCATCAATGTATTCATCAACAATGGTGAAATGGTTCTGCTCTGCGTATTTGCGGAGCATCATGCGCTGTGTGGAGATGGAGTTGCTTTCCCCCTGCAATTCATCATCACGGGAAAGGCGTAAATATAATGCTGTATTGTATGTTGTGGGCTTCATGTTTTTGTCCTCCTTTTTTAAGGAAGCCCACACTGATGATATACTTCTTGCTGATATATAGTATATCACAGGATGGGCTTTTTTTCAAGTATTTATGCGGTTTCCTGGCTGTTCCCTGCATCCAGAATTACTTTTTCAAGTATGGTTTCCAACGGTTTACCATTATCAACGAAATGCTCATTTATTATTATCCTGTTATTTCCCATGACAAAATATTGACTGCCATTGGGAGAGTGCCTTTCCCGGGTGGATATGTTATTTTTCTCCATGGCTTTCCTCCTTTCCTGCGGGGGAAGGACTGCCGGGTTTTGCACAGGGTGTCTTGCCGAACATGGATTCAAACAGTTTTTTTGAGCCGCTGGCGGCGCAGTCCTTTCCCTTGCAGTCCTTTTCCCGGTAATGTTTGGAGTATTGGTTTTCCCTTTCGGCATTTTCAACAGGCAGGTAAATGTTTTTCTCCCTGTCATACTCGACCGCCCTTATGTGGGATGCGTCCATTTTAATGGTCAGCGAAATCCTCCGTAATAGCTGTTCCAGACCGTCAATGTAATTCCCGTAAAACTTGCGGAATAACTCCCAGTGGAATTGTGCCGGGTCATATGGGGAGGTAATGAGAATCAGGTCACAGGTCAGGGGCTTGTCGCTGTATCTGGACGGTGCCATGACCTGGCTGCCGAAAGGGTCAAGTATCCGCAACAAATCCGGGTATTTCAGCATGTCAGGCCGAAGCTCGTCAATTATCATGGTATGCTCCCCGGCATAATTCTGGAACAGGTCACGGCTGCTTCCCGTGATGAAGTAAGGCTGTTTTGATTTTTGGGCATAATCCATGGCTAAACTCGTCTTCCCTGTCCCGGCTTCCCCGCTAATCCATATAACTTCTATCTGTTTCCCGCTTTTTTTCATTTCCTCCCGCCACTGCTCCGCCTGGAATTGCAGGTGCTTGTTCCACACGTCCTCAATCTGGCGTTTCATCCTCCCGTACTGGTTCCCGTTCAGCTTCTTCTCCATTTCCCTTTTTGTGATTTCCCCTTTGTAAAGGGAATTTAAGAGGACGGTACAGTTCGCCGTCTGTATGCTCTTTTTGACTTTTTCCGTAATTCTGCGCATCTCTTCCAGATAATTGAAGTTTGCCTTGACGTCTTCCGGCGGGTACTGGTATTTGCTGATGGATTTCGTTGTGGCGTGGATAAGGTAAGCATAGCCGTTTTCTTCGTCTTTTCCCCACTTTTGCAGGTACTGTGGCTTATCCCCGAGTTGCTTGGCAATACTGTTGACGGAGCGGGCATTTTCAAAGGTCAGCATCACATGCACATGCTTTTCTGCCGGCTCTCCCTTGTCATTAACATCCTTGTCATGGACAATCAGTGCATATTTTTTCGGCTCCATTTGTTCCAGCAGTTCGGTCAAATGTTCAATGGTCTCGGCTGGAAGGTGGCTTATCTGTTGCGTGTACATCATGCTTTTAGAGCTGTTCCTGCTACCGGACATTTTGGTGTCACTCCTTCCCTTGATTTTATCGTGTTTTTCTGCATTTCTGACACCTTGACACCTCGTGTTTTCTGGCGGTATAACAAGCCCACCGCCAGAAAACAAAGGCTTTCAATAAGGTTTTGCATTGACACCACGGTTCCGGCAGGCCGGAACCGTGGCGGTCCTCATTCTTTTGGGGCGTAGTATTCATCCATAAGCCTTTCCAGTTCCGCATAGACCTCAAATTCCATCCGTGGGAAATGGACACAGCCCGGCATGTCATGCACGCCGTCCGTGGAAGAAAACCAGCAATCCCCGGCACCATAAGCGCGCCCTACATTCAGGGCTTTCAGCCCCTCACTGTTCCAAATCAGCCGGGCTTCCTCCACCGTGGGCTTGAACAGGATTTTGGTTGTCATTGCGGATTTCAGCATGGACGGCAGTCCTCCCTCTTCCACGGACGCTTCCGCAATGGAGATAATGACAAAGCATCCGGCAGACGCACCCATGGTTATGATGCGTTTCAGCAGGCTTTCAAAACTGGGAAGGTTGCATCCCCCATCCCCCTTGGCAGGCTTGCGGAGAAGGCATTTTAATGCCACGTACTCATCAATGAACAGGAAGCTGGGGTTCATCCCCGCATCCCACCATTTCACGGCATTCCCGGTCTTTTTTGAAAGCTGGTTCAATACTTCCTGACGGCTTTTCCTTGATTCCTCAAATTCCTCCATTTTCTCCATGACCAGCCTGGCATCCCCGTCGGGGCTTATGGTCAAAGTCTGGGGAAGCGTTGAGAGTTCTGCCAGCTTCGGGTCAATGATGATGACATTGGAGCCATACCTGTCACGCCCGTGCTGTAAGACGGAAAGCAGGATTGAGACGATTCCCGTGGTCTTCCCGCTCCTTGTCTTCCCGGCGGCAAGGATACTGCCGGATGTCTTCAAGTCGATAAAGGTTTCCGTGTCAATCGGTATAAGTGTCCTGTCCGGCGATTTCAGCCCTTCCACGGAACCCACCGTCAGGCTTTTGTCAGCCAGCACGTCCTCAATCCGGTAAGTCACGCAGTTAAAGGCATCATCCGCCTTACTGCTGGTTGCCGCATACTGCCTGTACCTCCCGGTTATGGCGGAGGATATGACCGGCGCAAGGTTCATTAAATCCTCTACCGTGCATGATAATGCGCTAATGGAAAGTTCGAATGCCGTACTGCTTACCCTCCGGCTCCTGACAGGCGGGAGCAGTTCCCCATCCCGGAAGCCCAGCGGGTTCCCATACCTTGGGTCGAACAGCCTTTTCCTTACAAGGCGTTCTATCCGCTTCCTGTCTCCCCCCGTGACATACAGGGCGAGCCATGCCACAAGAAGGACAGCCGCAACTGCCAGTGATATGGCGGAAAGCATCCCGGTTAAAGAACCCGGCACGGACACGTCCGGCTGGCATAGCCTTTCCAAAATACATAAATAAATACCTAAAATGAGGGAAAATCCCCCCGCCGTGAGAACCCATCCGGCAGGGGAGATATACCGTCCTCCCTTCTTATAATGTCTTGTCATGTTAACCCTCCTTCCTGTTGCTTATGGGGAGTGACAACCCTGATATCGTCAGCCGTTACTGAAAGCTGGTTGCGGTAATCGCCGTATACGGTGCCAGACGCACCAACCGGCACGACGTAAGCATTCGGCGGAACTTTAACGTCCTTGCGGATTTTCAGGATTAATTTCTCAAAACGGTTGGAGACGGTTTCCCCGTCTTTCTGCTTATACGGGGTTTCATCCTTGGCAATGAGGACTTCAACCTTGGTTCCCATGTCGGCTTTGGTTTCAAAATCCACCCATTTGCTTGTGCCAAGTACCAGAAACTCTTTCCCTTTGGAAAATCCCTCCCAATCAAATTTCATAAACTGGCTTAATTTCTTAAGGCTCATATTTTTTCTCCTTTCCAGAATTTATTTTTTTACTGTTAAAAGCGCTTTTTCAGTATGTGCCCATTTTATACCATCCCTTCTTTTTTCGTGCATATTTCGTGCGGCAATAAATGAGTTACCCCCCATGAAATGGGGGGGTGATAACTCACATGGCATATCCCTTCTTCTTGAGGTATTCTTTCAACAGGACACAAAGCAGTTTTTCTATTGTGTTGGTCTGCATCCGGCTACATTCTTTGCTGATAAAGGAATAGACCGTGTTTTCCCGGATGCCCCTTATGGTCTCTTCATCCTGATAAAGCCCTTTTACCTCATTTAAGGTGAGCGGCGGGAGCCCCAGCACGTCAATGATTTCTGTGGTAGAAAACTGTAATACCCGGAAGATGGTCAGGAGGTCAAAAATATCAGACAGGCCATTGCCGGTTGATTCCCACCGCTGGTAAGTCTTGTCAGATTTATTAAGAAAATGGGCAACTTCTTTCTGCTGTAACCCCAATGTGTCACGGTGCTGGAACATCTGTCCAGTCAGCCGTCTTATAATCTCTTCTCTTTTTAGACTGTAGTCTTTATGCATATGAGTTCCCTCATATGATGCGCATCATAATTCCTTTCGTTTTTTAGTCGGATATCCTGATTTTTTAGTTACATTTTCCGCATTTGCAACTGCGGGCAGGGGGGGGGGGTGTGCTGTTACCCTCCCCCCTCATGCCATCCTTTCAAGATGGAGTTTTATTAAGTTTTTATTAATTTTTGAACAAACTACTTGACAGCTTCCTGAAAAATGCTAGCATTACATATAAGAGGTGGTGAGAATGGGAGGGAAGGTTAGGAAGTAAAATAATTCATTCACAAGAAGGAAGGGGTACGGGGAAGCCCCGAGAAAAAAGGTTTTGCGTAGCAAAACCGCCCATAGATATAAGAAAAAAATAATCAGGCTTGGAACGTAGCAGAATGATAAAAGAAGGAGTGGGGCAAAAGCCACTCCTTTTCATTTATATAAGGAAAAAACCGCCTGCGTGGTGCAGACGGTTCTTTCTGTTTATTATGTATTTATTGTTGTCTTACTGTTATGACAGGGTGGACAGTGCCAGTACGCCGTTCACCTTGATGCCCTTTACATTAAGGGTCGTGGACAGGTAGCAGGGGTCGCCCTTTGTTGCGGTAACGGTATAGCCAGTGGTATCAACACCTTCCGCGAAAGTGATGTTTGCATAATACAAACCGTCTTCGCCTTTCTCAACCTTGATGTTGCTGTACGACACTGCATTGCCGTCTGCATCAGTTACTGCAAAAGTTGCCTTGCTGATGCCGCAATGGTAAACCTGATAGGTCGTATGCTCCTTGTTCATCACAACACGGAACTTCTGCCCGTCACCGGCGCTCATGGTCACGTCATTGGAACCCTTCTTAACTGCGGGTGCAGGAGCGGCACTGTCAGAAGGTGCGCCTGAAGACCAGCCGTCACCATTATCATAATGAGCATTATCACTGCCTGTAAAACCATGCTGATAATCGTCTGAAGAAAAACCACTGTCATGATTTTCGGAAGGGGCTTCATAACTGGGTTCTGACTCACTGTAGCTGTTATCGGAAGAACTGCCGGAGTCGGACGAGTTTCCGGAGTCAGAAGGTGAGCCGTCTGCCCATCCGTCGCCATCATCATAATGGGCATTATCATCACCTGTAAATCCCTGTGCATGTACCGAAAGCGGGGATGCCACAACAAGTGCAAGTGCGCAAGCTACTGATAAAAATCTGCTGAATTTTCTCATATCAATTTACCTCCATGTTTAAATGTTTTGTTTTGTTGTTTTTTAATTTGTTATTCAAAAGAAAAAAGGGGTACGGGGAGAACTTCCCCGTGTGTTTTCGGGCGTATGCCCGGAAGCCCTGCCGTCCTTTTCTCCTTCATTTCTTACACCATATCCGGGTACTGCCCGTAATGTGATAAGTTTGTTTTGAATTATTTAAGCTGGTACAAATAAAGAGTTATTGTTGTCAAAAGTATTTTCCCATTGCAATTACCTCACTTTCTTTATGAATAGTCATTTAAATGTAGTAGATAGGACAATCTCGAACAGTCCAGCAGGGGGCATATCTTTTACACCCCTCTGCCAATCCTGCCGGGATAAACAATAAATAAGCGGTGCAGGATTTCTCTTTCCTACACCGCTAAAAATACAGCACCAACAAACCCAAGTACACGTTAGATTTCCCTTGAAATAGTGTGGGAAATTCGCTATACTTGACTTGGCGCATTATATGCTGTGTGGGAGGTGCAAGCTCCTGCATAGGGGTGTAGGGAATTGGCGTTCCCTGCATCCTGCCTTTTATTATCTATCTCGTTTCTTATTATACAGCCACTGTCTAAAAATGGCAAGAGGGTATATTCCTCAAAAAATCCATAACAGCCTATGCCATAACAGCCTATTCCGGCATTAACTTCCTTTTCTTAATAACCGTACCAGTCAGCCGCACTAAGCTCGCTACAATTTTTTGTCTGTCAGTTTTGGTATGCTTCAGGCTGGGCAGACAAAAAATTTACCTCACTAAGTGCTTTGTGACAGCCTAGACGCTAGGCATTTATCAGACAAGGAAATATGGGGAATGCAACCTAAACTTTTACGGCTATCCCGCAATGCCGTTGTAAGCCTTTTAATAAGGATTGGCAATATCTTTCTATAAAAAGTAGGCAAGGAATTTCCCCCCCCCCTGTTCTTTTCGGTATATTCCGATTATAATAGCAAGTAGTTACATCAGCATGGGCTTTCGGTGTAGTATCTTTAAATGAGGGAAGCTGGAAGGGGAATGCCGGATGTGTCGCTTTTACAGCCTTTGTGCGATGCTCTGGGTATTAGTTTGAACGAGCTTTTTTCGGGAGAGCATATATCAGCGGAGGAATATAGAGGAAAAGCAGAGGAAAATATTTCCAGACTTTTTAAGGAAAAGCAAATTGCCAATCTTAAGCCGGTAAAATACTTATTTTCTATATGTGCTAATGCCACTCTGTTTGTAGCAGTGATTGAATTGGCTGTTGGTCTTGTAGGAAATTTATTTAATTCCACGATATTGAAACCCATGTTAATCAATGTTTCTGTATGGCTGATATTGTTTTTGGCTTCGATGAGTAAGCTGGTATATGACAGAAAAAAGTTGAAAGGCCTGAAGGATTCAGGAGCTTGTATAGACTCCGAAATAGAGGACATGATTCCAGCAGCATGGATTAGAGTAGGAAACTATACCAGTTGCAGAATTGTCTGCCGATTTCTTTATGAGGATAAGGAATACAAAGCA
Source organism: Lachnospiraceae bacterium (assembly GCA_021769135.1). Classification (GTDB taxonomy): domain Bacteria; phylum Bacillota; class Clostridia; order Lachnospirales; family Lachnospiraceae; genus Kineothrix. The sequence goes on from JAETTM010000106.1 coordinate 6,979, forward strand.
GTAAGTAATTATTATGTTTTGACACCATTTATGCGAAAAGAAGATTTATATGCGAATGTTTATATTGACAAAGACAACCCTGCCAAATACAGTGTAGAGCTTTTTCAAACAGGCTGATAATTCAGACATCTTTAAAAATCATATATACCTATCCCAAACTGCCGTTGTAAGAACGCCCATTCCCACAACGGCAGTTTTCATTTACGCTTTTCTCTCTGGCCGACATAGCTTTTGAAGAATTTGGATTTTTCAAGGATATGTACAAGCTGCCGAAACTCCGAATCAGACAGCTTGTTATAATTGATACCCAGCCGCTTGCAGTAAAGCGCGGCCTGTCTTTCAAGAGGGCTTCCCTTGAAATTTGCGACATCCTCTAAATCCTGCTTCAATTCTTCGGCAATGGTAGTCGGCGGCGCACTCTCACTGTCGGACTTGTGTGCGGCACGAATATCC
>JAETTM010000107.1 GCA_021769135.1 Lachnospiraceae bacterium
TCATATACGCAATCCGGTACAAAAATCGGATGCATGGTTTCCCCTGCCCCCGACCATTTAGGGTTATACTTTAACACCAGCGCTTCGCTTTCCCCTGCAATTTTATCCTCGAAGGGCAGCCATGCCATATATAGAACGAGCAGTCTCCCATCCTTCTTTAAAATACGGGCCAGTTGGGGAATCAGTTTTTCATGGTCGAAATACCAGAAACACTGACAGGCAGTGACTACATCAAATGTATTTTCCGCAAAATCGGTTTCGGACGATATCATTTCCTCCGCTGCCCCTGCCATATACCGTATTTCCTGATGGTTTTCTTTGGACAGCCGCTCCGCCTGGGCAATCTGCTCGGCGGAAATATCCACTCCCGTCCATTTTGCTCCAAAACGGTACATGTTCCTTGGCAGCACCCCTGTGCCCGTTCCCAGGTCAAGCACCTTCTGATTTTCCACACAAAGCCCTCTTCCAACAATTTTTTCATAAAAAATCTCAGGATATATATCCCTGTATTTTGCATAGTCCTCCGATGTCTTTCCCCAGTCAAAGGCATTTCCCGCATCTATTTTTTCATTCCTGATTTCCATTTTAAAACCATATCCTTTCGCTTTCCAATGCTTCCTTTACCGCAAACAAATTAAGCAAAGCCATCTCAAAAATAAGGTTAGCCACCGCCAGTGGGTTTACTCGTTTTCTGTATCCCCCATTCTACCATTTCTTTTTTAAGGTGTAAACAACCCCAGCTTTTCAAAAGCGCGGTACAGCCCATCCTTATCCACGGCATCTGTCACATAATCCGCTGCGGCCTTTATTTCCGCGCCGCCATTCCCCATGGCCACACCATAGGCGCAGCATTCCAGCATGGGAACATCCACCTTCGCATCGCCGAAAGCAATGGTGTTTTGCATATCGGCATGAAGGTAATGTATCAGGGCTTCCACCGCAACCGCCTTATCGATATCCTTTACCCCCAAATCGCCGAACAGGGCCTCTTCGCCCTTTCCTCCCCAGGTTCCGGCCTTCAAATCCGGGAATGCGGCTTTTGCATCTAAATAATCCTGGTAGCCAGACAGCAGGAAACTCACCTTATTGAGGTCATCCCTATACAGTTCCCCGCCAAAAATCATATCGGGAAATACGGAACGGACAGTTACCTTCTCCGCCCCGTCCTGCTCTTTTCGTTTGCTGTAAAGCCGGATGGCCGGTAAGGCGGCTTCCTCGAAATGCTCGCTGGCAAACAGGCCATTGTTGCTCTCCAAATAGAACTCCAGCCCACGTTCATGAAGCCAGTCCACTATACAGCAGCATTGCTCAAATGTAATCAATCGGTGCATCACTACATGGCCGTTATCCTCCACATAGCTGCCGTTGCCCCCAATCATGCCGTCCAAACCGATTTCCCACAGTTCCGGATAGACCTCGGCCTTGCTTCGCCCTGTGCAGATATAGATACGATGCCCGTTGCTCCGTGCCCGGCGAATCGCTGTTATGGCAGAAGGCGGAATTCGGTTCTCATAATCCACCAGCGTTCCATCCACATCCAGAAAAATTATCTTTTTCATAAAAATAACCATGCTCTTTCTACAACCCGCAAACTTTGAGCCGCAGGCACAAATCCGGATGAAAAATGCCGTATTTTAGGCATTTTTCGGTGTGAGACTTAGAAGTTCTTTGCGAAACAGCCCTTGCTGTGAGCAACTAGAACTTCTTCTCACACTACCCTCCTTCTTCCGAAAATTCGCAAGGGCAAAAGCATTTACGCCTTTTCCTCTTGAAAGTCAACAACCCCGCGGGAATTAAGATTAATCCAAGTCCTCGCCATTCGTAGCGATTACCTTCTTATACCAGTCAAAAGATTTCTTCTTGCGGCGGCTGAAATCGCCGGTGCCGTCATCGTAGCGTTCCACATAGATAAAACCATAGCGTTTTGCATACTCTCCTGTGGATGCGGAAACCAGGTCGATGCAGCCCCAGGGCGTATAGCCCATCAAATCCACACCATCCTTCACCGCTTCTTCCATCTGCTGAATATGCTGGCGGAGATAGTCTATGCGGTAATCGTCATTAATGGTGCCATCATCCTCAATGACATCCTTAGCACCTAGCCCGTTCTCCACAACCATCAGCGGAATCTTGTAACGGTCATACAGCTCGTTGAGCGAATAGCGCAGGCCTTTGGGGTCAATCTGCCAGCCCCAGTCGCTGGCCTTAAGATAGGGGTTGGGCACACCGCCGATAATGTTGCCTTCGCCTTTCTGCTTGTCGGGGTCAACGGTCTGGCAGGAGGACATATAATAGGAGAAGCTTAAGAAATCTACCGTTCCAGCCTTGAGGATTTCGTCATCGCCAGGCTGCTTCTCAATAGCAATTCCCTTCTCCGCAAAATACCGGTTCATATAAGTTGGATAAGCGCCCCTGCACTGCACATCCGAACAAAAATAGTTCATGATACGGTTGTACTGCTGATTTTTCAGCACATCGTCCGGATTGCAGGTAAGCGGGTAGGAGGTACTGCAAATCATCATATTGCCCACTTTGCACTTGGGGTCAATCTCATGGGCAAGCTGTACCGCTTTCGCGCTGGCAACGAACTGATGGTGCAGACCCTGAAACCGCTGCTGGGGGTTATCGGGCTGGCTCATGAACGGCGTGGTATTCTCCTGGTCAGAAAGGATGCCCTGGCTTAAAAGCGCACCGGTAGCGGTAGTGCCGCAGTTAATTTCATTGAAGGTCAGCCAGTACTTCACCTTTCCTTTATAACGGGTAAAAATTGCCCGGCAGTAGTTCATGAAATAGTCAATCATCTCCCTGGAAACCCAGGAATTACACTTTTTAGTCAAACCAAAGGGAACCTCATAATGGGAAATCGTAATCAGCGGCTCGATGCCATATTTCAGGCACTCGTCAATCACTTCCTCATAATGCTTCAGCCCTGCTTCGTTAGGCTCGGCCTCATCTCCGTTGGGGAAAATACGCGTCCAGTTGATGGAGAAGCGGTAGCACTTGAAGCCCATCTCCGCAAAGAGGGCGATGTCCTCCCTGAACCGATGGTAGTGGTCGATGGCCTCTCTGCTGGGGTAGAACATCCCTTCCTGAAGGACCGGGGTAATTAGCTTGCTCTGACCGAACTTGCCGCCGGTACAAATGTCCGAGCAGCTGATGCCCTTGCCGTCCTCCCTCCATGCCCCTTCGCACTGATTGGCAGCAGTTGCGCCTCCCCAAAGGAAATCTTTTTTAAAAATCATAATACAATACCTCCTACTCTTTTGTTACTTTTCATTTTACCTTTTAAATGGATGGCTTTATATCATGTATTCTCCGTTCTGCTTCCCTATAAACCGTTTCATCATCACGAACAGAAATTACAATAACCCTCATTGTCTCCCCCTCAACTACCAACTGATATACAACTCGATAACCAAGGCCGCGCAGTTTAATTTTATAATACCCGCACTGTTTGGAATTTGCATGATTTCCAAGCGGTTTTCCAATTCCATCCGGCGGCGGCAATGGGCGTTCTGCTGTTTTCTCAATTGCTTTCAATATGATTTTACGATTATAAGGGTCTAATCGTTTCAGGTCCCGCTGCGCTTCCTTTACATATTCAATATTCCATTTCATCCGCACAGTTCCTCACTCAATCTCCACTTCTATGTCATCCAGTTCTCCCTCCGCGATGCCCAGTTCCTTCATTATCTCTTCCTGAGACATGGATTCCTTTGGATGATAATGCGCCATCCTGCTTTCCGCTTCCTCCTGCATCATATAGTCAGAAACCATTTCCATCAAAGACTCATACTGGCTTGGAGACATCAAGACACAAGCCGGACGGTTATTTTTCATTACAATTTTTGTTCCTCCGGACTCCACTTCATCAAAAATCCGATTTGCCTCACCTTTATTAAATCGAGTAATCGGAACTATAGCCTTCATAATACCCATAACCGACAGTTCACTCATAAACCATTCCTCCTAGCTTGAACAGTATTTCCGCTTCTGTATTTATTATACGTTGAAACGATAAGGAGGTCAATTAAAATATCGTCATTTTTATAGATATGAATATCTATATTTTATCGTCTTTATTTCCGTACTGCATTCCGTATATGGCGGAATATCCATTGTGCAATGAAAGATAAACTCCGCTGTAATTTGCATTGCGGACCGCAAATTTAAATCCAATAACGTTTTCGTCAGTCTCGTTTTCCAGGCTGTCTTTCCTGATTAAAAAATTATCAAACACCTTCTTGACAAGAAAAACCGGGGCGAATAACTGCCTCGGCTTTCTTACAATTTTATTCTGTTAGTTCAAATCCGTGCTATCAGTTCGGACGGGGTAAATGCCGCCACTTTGCTCTTCGCAAAATCCCTTACATTTCTCGTGATAATATAATCTGCGTGAACGCGTTCAGCCGTCGCACTCTGAACAGCGTCCTCAAAATCATCCCATTCCAGCTCTTCGGCATGGGTAAGGTCTGAAATATTGAAATCAACAAATTCAAAAATCAATGACAAAGCATCCAAAATCTCCTTAATCTTTTTGGGCTCAAGTTCTTTACGCATAATATAGACCAGATTAGCAAATGTTAATGCTGAAACATACCCTTTTGCCTTTTCTGTTTCACACAATTTCCAAACAACAGAGGAAGACCGGACATGTGGTTCACGATTTTGAAGGACATCCAACAGAATGTTCGCATCAATCAATAGCTTCATACTTTTCCTTCAGCCTTTCTGCCTTTGCTTCACCAAAATCATAGTTTCCTTTCAGAATACCGGTCAATGAGTCTGTCAGGTACGATACAGCAGCATCCTTCGGAATAAAGCGCCCTACCTCCCGACCATTTTTCGTTACAATAATTTCCTGCCCAGACATAACAAGATTTAGATATCTTCCAAAATTATTCTGCATTTCTGTTGCAGTTGCGGTTGCAGTAATCATATCGGCACCTCCCTTAGCTAATTTTAGTATATCAAATATTAGCCATTTTATCAATGAGTACTGGAATTTTTATTGCTATTCCTCCCGCCATATGCGCCTATAATTTTACCTCTTCATAAATCTTTTAGTTTAAAACATCCTGCCAGCTATGGTAACGACAGCCATGCCTGCCGACAGCTGGGGCGTATGTATTTCAACGGCTGGGGTACGGCTGTGGACTATGCGCAGGCGGTTCAATGGCTGGAGAAAATTGATAAGCCAGCCATTGTTCAGAAGGCGCAATAGTCATTCAACGCATGCGCCACTCCAGCTTCATTATTCGTCAAAGTGACAAAATCGGCTTTTTCTTTCAGCGCCTGTATTGCATTTCCCATGGCGATTCCAATACCTGCCGTTTCAATCATTGGAATATCCAACTCATGGTCCCCTATTGCAACTACATTTTCTGTGCTGATATTTAAAATAGCACATAGAGATGCAACAGCTTTTCCTTTGTCAACATTGTTCGGAAAAATTTCGAGATAATTTGCGCTTGATTTTGCCACATTAAACGCTCTGTTTTCCCATTGCTCCAACTCTGTCTGCATCTCGTCTATTTTCTTCTCCCTTGCCGCTATCAGAAATTTGTTGGGCTTTATCCCGGCCTTGTTCCAGTTTTCGGCCAGCTCATGCAGATTCACAACATCCGGTTGATATTTTATGATATCAGATTCCTTTTCCGCAAAACTATCTGTTCGGGTTACATACCATTTATATCCCTGAAAAATCCACAATGGAACATGATACTTCCTGGCAATATCTGTATACAACTGTCTCATAATATGAGTGGACATAACCTCTTCCTTCACGCATAACCCATCCACAATGATAAAAGTTCCGGCATTGCATACTTTTATACAGTCTATCTCAAGCTGTTTTCCGACCTGCGTTACTGCGCAGGGCATTCTCCCGGAGACAAGTGCAATTTTTCTGCCCTTTTCATACTGCCTTTTCACAGCTTTTTTCACCTCGGGCAGCACTTCTTTTGCATCGTTTAAAAGTGTTCCGTCAATGTCGATACAGATTAATTTGCACTGAATGTCATCTCTCACTTTTAACCCCATTTCTGCGCAGCATTTTGCACATGTCAAGTTTGTGGATGCCGTGCAGACACAAACTTGGGATTGAAAATTTCCAATTTTCAATCTTTGCCTCCGGCTCCTTTTATATATGGTTTTGTACCGGGCCTGGAAAACCAAGCCCGGTACTTTAGTATACAGTAAATCAAAAGAACTATTAATCTGTCAGCAGAGCCATTCTGTCAGGGTCATCCGCAAATACCTCTTTTGCATTGTCCTTTGTCACAACAACAGGGGGAAGTTCATAAATAGGAACATCAATTACGCCATTGTTTGCCGTCACATCGGTCGCCGGCATCCCGTTGCCGCTTAACAGGCTGTCAATAATAGAAACTGTCTCCGCAACAAGCGCATTGGTCGGTTTTGCAACTGTGGAATACTGTCTGCCGGACCATACCCACTCAACGGATTCATTTTCCGCATCCAGCCCCGATACTACCGGAATCGGCTGTCCCGCATTTTCACAGGATGTAATGATTGCACGGGCAATACCATCGTTCGGTGAAAGAACACCGTCAATCTCAATGTCTGAATAGTTCCCCGCAAGAATGGCATCCATACGCGACTGCGCTTTGGAATTATCCCAGTCAATTGTAGCACATTGTGTGAAATCTGTCTGCCCTGATACAACAACCAAAGTTCCGTCATCAATGAGGGGCTGAAGCACCGACATTGCGCCTGTGAAGAAATTCGGTGCATTCGGGTCAGCCGCCTGCACGGCCTCCTCCGTTCCCCTGCCTCCGCCGCAGCCTGCCAGCATGGTTGCCGCAAGAGTTGCCGTCATTAAAAATGATAATGCTTTTTTTGCTTTCATAAATTCATTTCCTCCTTTAATTGTTTTTCTGAAAAAGGGTCTATCAGGCAAATTTAAGGAAAGTATTAGGAAAATTTGATTTCAATGGCCAGGAGGGCTTTTCTTTCTTGAAGGTTCGTGTTATGATAATGAAGAAAAGTCTGTTATCCATATCAGACAGGCCCTTTTTAAGGGGATTGCCGAA
>JAETTM010000108.1 GCA_021769135.1 Lachnospiraceae bacterium
CATTGTTCGGTCATTTGCTGTTTTCCAGTTCCGCAAATATCCTACCAATGCCCTTTCTCGCGGAGCAATTTTCCGTCTGCTTCGCAGCCATAAAATTCTCCGTGGGCATTGTTCGGACATTTGCTGTTTTCCAATTTTATTCCAGTTCCGCAAATGTCCTATTCTTCTCTGAATCCTGCCAAGAATTCTACATATTTTCCGGTGCCGATGGCGACTGCGGTCATCGGGTCTTCTGCGGTCATAGTGTTGATTCCGGTCTTCGATTCGATAAGGTCTTCCAGCCCCCGCAGCATGCTTCCGCCCCCGGTAAGCACAATGCCTCTGTCGGCAATATCAGCGGCCAGTTCAGGCGGCGTCTTTTCTAAGACGCTGTGAATGGTCTCCACGATTTGGGCTGTGGTTTCCCTTAAAGCTTCTTCCGTTTCTTCCGACGAAACCTTCACGGTTCTCGGAAGGCCGGTTACCAGATTACGCCCTCTTACATCCATGTAATCCACTTCGCTCCGTTTAAAGGCGGAGCCTATTTTTATCTTCAAATCCTCTGCTGTCCTTTCACCGATTAGCAGATTATGTTTTTTCCTCATATAACGTATGATTGCTTCATCGAAATCATCGCCGGCTATTTTAATAGAAGCGCTGACAACCGTTCCACCCAGCGAAATAACCGCTATGTCGGAAGTACCTCCTCCGATATCCACAATCATGTTTCCGCAGGGCTTATAAATATCAATTCCTGCACCGATTGCCGCCGCTATAGGTTCTTCGATAATAAAAACTTCCCTTGCCCCCGCCTGCTCAGTAGCATCCTGTACGGCTTTCCTCTCCACCTCCGTTACCCCGCTGGGCACGCAGACGGCAATGCGCGGCTTGCGGAACGTCTTTTTCCCGATGGCTTTCTGGATAAAATACTTCATCATTTTCTCCGTCACTTTGTAGTCGGAGATAACGCCCTGACGCAGAGGGCGAATCGCTACGATGTTGCCCGGCGTCCTTCCCAACATCAGCCTGGCATCTTCGCCAATTGCCTTAATTTTTTCCATATCCCTGTCAAACGCTACAACGGATGGCTCCTTCAGCACCACACCTTTTCCTCTGATATATACTAAAATACTAGCCGTTCCCAAGTCGATTCCGATATCTGTGTATTGCATGGCAAACCCCTTTCTATGGTTTTCGTTGAATATCTATTTTAATATTTTCCAATTGTCAACAAACTAAACATATGAAACTATTATAACCTAAAGAATGAATTTTTCAAAGAGGTTTCTTATATTTTTTTAAAAGATTAAGAGTTATTACACCAATACGGCAAATAAGAGCAGTTCCTTCTGCCCCATTTGCCGCATCCATGCTTTTTATCTCACAGCCAGGCACAGCCTTGTCGAAATCACGGTGAATATCGGTGCCTGCTTCCCTGAACTGTTATTTTTACCTCTTATTCTCTTGTGTATGTTGACTTTCTGTCTGCAATACATTTAATATATCGGTTCTTCCGTTTAAAATCTTTAGGGGGAAACCGCAGATTCCCCCAATTCCTTGCGGACATTATCTTACTGTCCCTTTCGGTATTTCTCCAGCATCTTCTTTATATAAATTCCGGTATAGGATTGTTCCATCCCGGCCACTTCTTCCGGAGTTCCTTCGGCGATTACCGTTCCGCCCTTATCTCCCCCTTCCGGGCCGATATCGATAATATAATCCGCCATTTTTATCACGTCCAGATTGTGTTCAATAACCACCACCGTGTTTCCTCCGTCGGCCAGCCTATGCAGGATTTCCGTCAGTTTATGCACATCCGCAAAATGCAGCCCTGTTGTAGGCTCATCCAAAATATAAATGGTTTTTCCCGTACTTCTCTTGCTTAGCTCCGTTGCCAGCTTTATCCTTTGGGCTTCCCCGCCGGACAGGGTGGTGGATGGCTGCCCCAGCTTAATATAGGATAGCCCCACATCGTTCAATGTCTCAATTTTCCTCCTGATAGAAGGCACATTTTCAAAAAAACCAACAGCTTCTTCCACTGTCATATCCAACACATCGAAGATGTTTTTCCCTTTATATTTTACGTCTAAAGTTTCCCTGTTGTATCTTTTTCCCCCGCAGACCTCACAGGGAACATACACGTCGGGCAGGAAATGCATTTCGATTTTAATAATACCGTCGCCGCTGCAGGCCTCGCACCGCCCGCCTTTTACATTGAAGCTGAAACGGCCCTTCTTATATCCTTTCGATTTGGCATCGGCCGTGGAAGCGAACAAATCCCTTATCTGGTCAAATACTCCCGTATATGTGGCCGGGTTGGAACGGGGCGTCCTTCCGATAGGCGACTGGTCGATATTAATTACTTTATCCAGCTGTTCTATCCCTTTGATTCCCGCATGCTTTCCCGGAATAGTTCTTGCCCGGTTCAGATCCCTCGCCAGATGCTTATACAAAATTTCATTGACCAAAGAGCTTTTGCCGGAGCCGGATACCCCTGTCACGCATGTTAAAACTCCAAGGGGGAAATCCACATTAATATTTTTCAGGTTGTTTTCCGCCGCTTTCATTACTGTCAGCTTCCCGGTTGGCTTCCGCCGCTTCTCAGGAACCGGAATCTGCATTCTGCCGCTTAAATATTGCCCTGTGATGGATTCCGGAACTTGCATGATTTCTTCCGCCGTTCCCACTGCCACCACTTCACCGCCATGGGAGCCCGCGCCCGGGCCGATATCCACAATGTAATCCGCCGCCAGCATCGTATCCTCGTCATGCTCCACCACAAGCAGAGTATTTCCCATATCTTTCAGGCTACGCAGCGTATTCAGCAGCTTGTCATTATCCCTCTGATGCAGGCCGATACTTGGCTCATCCAGAATATAGCAAACCCCTACCAAACCGGAGCCAATCTGTGTCGCCAGGCGGATTCTCTGCGCTTCCCCGCCGGACAAAGTTCCCGTCGCCCTTGCCAATGACAGATAGTCCAGCCCTACGTCAATCAGGAATCCCACCCTCGCCTTGATTTCTTTCAGTATCTGCTTACCGATAAGCTGCTGTTGTTTCGTCAGCTCCATGGAAAGCAGGAACCCGTGGAGATTTCCTATGGACATCGAAGTGATTTCATAGATATTTTTATCGCATATCGTTACCGCCAGCGATTCTTTTTTCAGCCTCATCCCTTTGCAGACTTTACACGGCGTAATATGCATAAACGTTTCGTATTCCTGCTTCATAATCTCCGAAGCGGTTTCCCTGTAACGCCGTTCCACATTTTTAATCAATCCTTCAAAAGCGACCGGATACGTTCCCTGCCCCCTCTGCCCTTTATAATATACGGTGACTTCTTTTCCCCCGGTGCCGTAAATAATCACATTTTTTACCTTTTCCGGGTATTCTTCAAAAGGGGTATCCAGGTCAAAATGATATTCTTTTGCCAGTGCCTGCAATATTGCGTTGGTAAAGCTGGATGTGTCGTTGCAGGACTGCCAGCCCATCGCCGCGATTGCCCCCTGGTTAATGCTCAACCTTTTATCCGGAATCATCAAATCCGCATCGAATTCCATCTTGTAACCCAGGCCAAAACATTCCGGGCACGCGCCGAAAGGGTTATTGAAGGAAAAGCTTCTCGGCTCAATCTCACTGATGCTGACTCCGCAGTCCGGACAGGCAAAACTCTGGCTGAAATTTACCGGCTCCCCGCCAATCACATCCACAATCAGAAGCCCTTCCGCCAGCGCCAGGACGCTTTCTATGGAGTCTGTCAGCCTCCGTTCGATTCCAGGCTTTACTACAAGCCTGTCCACTATAATCTCTATATTATGCTTGATATTTTTATCCAGCTTAATTTCTTCCGACAGTTCATACAGGCTGCCGTCCACCCGCACCCTCACATAGCCGCTTTTCTTTGCCCGGTCGAATACTTTGGCATGCTCCCCTTTTCTTCCCCTGACAATGGGGGCCAGCAGCTGGATTTTCGTTCCTTCCGGCATTTCCATAATATGATCCACCATCTGATCCACGGACTGCTTCTTTATCTCTTTCCCGCAGGACGGGCAATGGGGGATTCCGATTCTGGCATACAGCAGACGGAAATAATCATATATTTCGGTTACCGTTCCCACTGTGGAGCGTGGATTCCTGTTGGTGGATTTCTGGTCAATGGAAATCGCCGGGGACAGCCCTTCGATTTTCTCCACATTGGGTTTTTCCATCTGTCCAAGGAACTGCCTCGCATAGGAGGACAGCGATTCCATATACCTTCTCTGGCCTTCCGCATAAATCGTGTCAAAGGCCAGGGAGGATTTTCCCGACCCGGAAAGCCCGGTAAGCACTACAAACTCATTTCTGGGAATGTCCAAATCAATATTTTTTAAATTGTGTTCATTGGCTCCCCGTATTTTTATCAATTCTCTGCGGGGCAGCATTTTTATACTTTCGTTTTCCATAATAGCCCTCATTTCTATGTTATTTATCCATATCCGCCAGCTGGCGTTTTAACTCTGCCATCTTATCCCGAAGTTCCGCAGCCGCTTCGAAATTCAAATCCGCTGCCGCCTGCTTCATCTTTTTCTGTACTTTCGCAATCAGCTTCTCCAGTTCCTCCCTGCTCATGGATTCCGGATCCTTTTCAAAGTTCACTTCCTCCTTGGCAATTACTTTGGAAATGCTAATCAGCTCCCTGACCGCCTTCTTAATCGACTGGGGCGTAATCCCGTGTTCTTGGTTATATTTATTCTGTATTTCCCGGCGCCTGTTTGTTTCCTGGATAGCGGCCTGCATGGAATCCGTCATATTATCCGCATACATAATCACATGTCCTTCCGCATTCCTGGCCGCCCGCCCGATAGTCTGTATCAGGGAAGTCTCCGAACGCAGGAATCCTTCCTTATCCGCATCCAAAATAGCCACCAGGGAAATTTCCGGGATATCCAGCCCTTCCCTTAAAAGGTTAATCCCTACTAAAACATCGAATACATCAAGGCGCATATCCCGGATAATCTCAGCCCGCTCCAAAGTATCGATATCCGAATGCAAATATTTTACCCTAATCCCCACATCCTGCATATAGGAAGTTAAATCCTCCGCCATCCTTTTCGTCAAAGTAGTTACCAACACCTTATTGTGCTTCTTTATCTCTTTATTTATTTCCGTTACCAAATCATCAATCTGGCCTTCCACAGGGCGCACATCCACTTCCGGGTCCAGCAGGCCGGTAGGCCGTATAATCTGTTCCGTCCGAAACAACTCATGGTCGCTTTCATATTCGGCCGGAGTTGCCGATACGAACAGCATCTGGTCAATATGCTCTTCGAATTCCTGGAAATTCAAAGGGCGGTTGTCCAGGGCAGAAGGCAGACGGAAGCCATAGTCCACCAAAGTCGTTTTCCTGGAGCGGTCTCCGGCATACATCCCTCTTATCTGGGGAATCGTCATATGGGATTCGTCAATAATAATCAGATAATCATCTTTAAAATAATCCATCAGAGTGAGGGGCGTCGCACCTTCCGGCAGCCCGTTCAAATGGCGGGAATAGTTCTCAATGCCGGAGCAAAACCCTGTTTCCCGAAGCATTTCAATATCGAAATTTGTCCTCTCCGAAATCCTCTGGGCTTCCAGCAGCTTATCCTCCCCCTTGAAATAGCGTATTCTTTCTTCCAGTTCTATTTCTATATTTTTGCATGCCGCCTGTATTTTATCCTGGGATACCACATAATGGGAAGCCGGAAAGATGGAAATATGCCCCAGCACCGCATGCACCTGGCCGGTCAGCGGGTCCGTCTCCGCAATCCTGTCAATTTCATCCCCGAAAAACTCCACCCGTATCAAATAATCCCCGCCCTGGGCAGGATAAATTTCCACTACATCCCCTCTGACCCGGAAGCATCCTCTGCTCAAATCCATATCATTCCTGTCATATTGGATATCTATCAGCTCCCGGATTACCGCATCCCTGTCCTTAACCATTCCCGGGCGCAGGGATACAATCATCTCCTGATATTCATCGGGGCTGCCCAGGCCATAGATGCAGGATACGCTGGCTACTACCACCACATCACGGCGCTCTGTCAGGGAGGCCGTAGCCGACAGGCGCAATTTTTCTATTTCTTCATTGATGGAAGAGTCCTTGGCAATATAAGTGTCCGAAGACGGCACGTATGCTTCTGGTTGGTAGTAATCGTAGTAGGACACAAAATATTCTACTGCATTCTCCGGGAACATCTCCTTGAATTCTCCGTATAGCTGCGCCGCAAGCGTCTTATTATGGGCGATTACGAGTGTCGGTTTCTGCAAGGCTTGTATCACATTTGCCATTGTGAATGTCTTGCCGGAACCCGTAACCCCTAGTAAAGTCTGGAATTGGTTGCCTTCCTTAAAGCCTTTGACCAGCTCTGCGATTGCCTGCGGCTGGTCGCCTGTGGGCTTGTATGGGGCATGTAATTTGAACTCTGGCATATGAAAACCTCCAATTTGTGACCGAAAAAAGTTCGCCTATTCGCCCGAAATTCGTGTAATTTGATTTTCAATTCGTGTAAAATGGACTTGCAAAGCTGGCGAATAAGCGTTAAAATAGCAATTACACGAATGTAGGTCACAAAACCGTATTTTTGAAATGAAACAGCACTGAATAACACTAACCAGTACAGATAGTATTATCCAGTCATTTGGTTTTTCATTATAACATATAAGTCAAAAAAAGTACAGACCAAAATCGAACTTTTGTTCTGTACTTTTTTATATGATTCGGTTATGCCAGTATCTTAGTTTCACGCAAAAAATTCACTGATTTGTTCTATATAATTATCTTCTGAAAAATCTGTACCGCTTTCACTTTCTTCCTTCGGGATTACTTCATCAATAAATGGCTGGAGATCATCTAAGCAGTCCTCTATAATTTCAGCTGTATCTCCATAAACATCTATGGTAATAATTTCTTTCGCATGAGCGAGTTGCAGACCTTAAAGACCGCCATTCACGAAATCGCCCATGCGAAGCTGCACGACATTGACCTCAATGCGCCAAAGGACGAGCAGCAGCCCCGCGTTGACCGCCGCACCCGCGAAGTCGAAGCGGAAAGCG
>JAETTM010000017.1 GCA_021769135.1 Lachnospiraceae bacterium
TTTAAGAAGACGCAGCGCTTTTTCGATGAAAAAATATATAAGGTGGCCAAAGTTTCCGCGCTTTGTGTATATGGGCTGATTGGAATCTATTATTATGTGACAGGGGCCAATGGGATTGAGAATCATATTCCCCTGGGAATCCCCGGCCATATTGTCAGCGCCGGGATTATTTTCCCTATTAATATATGCGTAGGGATAGAGGTGGCATGTACGATGTATGCATTCTATGCGTTATTCCGAAGAGGAGGGCTGTAAGAGTGGGAGCTAATCTATTGAACAATTATGGCGAGGCGGTAGCGATGGTGCTGTTCGCTATCGGGTTCGGCAATCTGATGCTGCAGAGCAATTTAATTAAAAAGATTATCGGGCTGAATATTATGGATACGGCAGTTTACCTTTTTCTGGCATTAAAGGGATATATATCCGGCAGGGCGGCGCCGATTGTAGTGAACGGGGTGCAAAGCGCAGAAGCGTATATCAACCCGGTTCCCAGCGGCCTGGTGCTGACGGGGATTGTCGTGTCGGTATCCGTTTCGGCTCTGATGCTGTCGCTGACCATACGCTTGTACCAGAGGTATCATACGTTGGATTTGGATGAAATCTCCCTCCAGCTGAAAAAGGAGGGATTATAAAGCATGTCAGGACAGATGGGATTGGAATTTGTGCAGAACTTCCCGTGTTTCTCCATTATGTTCTGCATGTTTGCGGGGATTGTCAGTTCCGCCTTTAAGGAAAAAATTGCCAGGGTACTGAATGTTGTGGTGCTTACGGTAAACATTATTCTGTCGGCATCGGTATTCCTGTTTACAATAAGGACTGGGGAAGCCTATGTATATGTGATGGGCCGCTTTCCGGCGCCTTGGGGCAATGAACTTCGGATTGGCGTGTTGGAGGCGGGCCTGGCATTGTTCTTCTGTGTAATTATGCTTCTCTGTTTATTGGGAGGGAGGCATAAGCTGGTACAGGAAGTGGAGGAAGGAAAACAAGGGCTTTATTATGTGCTGACGGACTTGATGTTAAGTTCGCTGCTGGCGCTGATTTATACCAATGACTTGTTCACGGCATACGTTTTTGTGGAAATCAATACGATTTCCGCCTGCGGGCTGATTATGATACGGCAGAACGGAAGGACGATTGAAGCCGCGGTGCGCTATATGATTATGAGCCTGCTGGGCTCCGGCCTGTTCCTGGTAGGGATTTGCATGCTGTACGATTTGACGGGCCATCTGCTGATGTCCAATATTCAGGTGGAAATTGCCCGGATAGTGGCGGAGGGGGCTTACAGGCCTCCGTTGCTGGTGACCATTGCGATAATTTCGGTGGGGCTGGCGATTAAAAGCGCCCTGTTCCCATTTCATGCCTGGCTGCCGGACGCCTATGGGTATTCTACGGTTTCTTCGGCGGCGGTGTTGTCCAGTCTGGTATCGAAAGGGTATATATTCCTGCTGTTTAAAATTATTTACAGAGTAATAGGGTTTGACGTATTTCATGACAGCAAAATCGTGAATATGCTTTTCATTTTCGGGTTAATGGGGATGGTATTCGGCTCTTTAAGCGCCATTAAGGAAAACGATGTCCGCAGGATGATTGCATTTTCTTCGGTAGCGCAGATTGGCTATATTTACATGGGCGTAGGCATGGGAACCCAGGCGGGGATGGTGGCGTCCGTATTCCATGTGCTCTCCCATGCGGCAACGAAATCCCTGCTTTTCATAGCGGCAATCGGGCTGACGGATGTGTCCGGGGGCAGCAGGAAGTTTATCGAGCTGACCGGCTCCGGCTACAGGAATAAATGTGCCGGCGTGGCTTTTTCCGTAGGCTCCCTGTCGATGGTCGGCGTGCCCATGTTTTCAGGCTTTATCAGCAAGCTTCTGTTTGCCCAAGCGGCGGTGCAGAATGAAGGGAAAATGCTCCCTACCCTTATCGTGCTCGGTATCAGCACCATATTGAATGCGATTTATTTCATGAAGACGGTAATCCGCATTTATACGCCGGTGGATGATGTGGAATATCCTACAGTTTCCTGGGGCGAGAATAAAATATATGCGGCGGTTTTGCTCTGCTTTGTGGTATTAAATGTATTTTTGGGCATTTGCTCGCAGCCCATTGTGGATTTGATAGAGTCTGGGCTTGGGATGTTTGCATAGGAAGGCGATGCAGAAAAGAGGTAGATATGATTTTTACTATGCTATTTCCAATATTATTTCCTATCATTGCCGGGCTTTTGCTGTTGGCAATGAAAGAACCGAAAAATCGAAGAAGTTTGCTGGGAATAACAGGAGGGGCTTTGCTGGTCACGGGGGCTTCTGTCGTTTACGCAATGTTTCATGTAAGCGGGAAGGACGTTATTTTGTTTTGGCTCACAGCTTCTTTTCCGGTGTATATGAAACCGGACGGGATAGGGCTGCTGTTTACGGCGGTGGTGGCCGTGGTATGGGTTCTTGCCGGCTTTTATTCTTTTTCTTATATGAAACCGGAGGGGGAATCTGCGGAGAAACCTGGCGGGGAAAAAAGATTCTACGGGTTTTACCTGATAGTATTCGGGATTTTAAATGGGCTAGGGTTTGCCGGGAACCTGGTTACTTTTTACATTTTTTATGAGTTGATGACATTGCTGTCCATGCCTTTGGTGATTCATACGAGGAGCAGGGAAGCGATTATGGCTTCTTTAAAATATTTGTTCTATTCCTTTTGCGGGGCCTATATGGCGCTGTTTGGCCTTTATTTCTTAAGCCGATACGGGAACACCCTTTCCTTTACGCCGGGGGGCGTGCTGGATAAGGGGCTGGTTGCGGGAAATGAAGGTTTATTGTTGGTGACGGCCTTTTTGATGATTATCGGTTTCGGCGTGAAAGCGGGCATGTTCCCCCTCCATGCGTGGCTTCCCACGGCCCATCCGGTGGCTCCGGCTCCGGCGAGCGCCGTGCTGTCCGCGGTGATTGTAAAAGGGGGCGTGCTGGGTCTGATTAGGGTGGTTTATTACATGTTCGGGGCGGATTTCCTCAGGGGTACATGGGTGCAGACGGCTTGGCTTGCGCTTGCGCTGATTACGGTGTTTATGGGCTCAATGCTGGCATACCGGGAAAAAATGTTGAAGAAAAGGCTGGCTTATTCTACGGTGAGCCAGGCTTCCTATATTTTATTCGGCTTGGCTCTGCTGCAGCCGGTGGCGCTGGAGGGTGCCATGCTGCATATGGTGTTCCATGCATTGATTAAGAGCGTGCTGTTTTTGGCTGCCGGGGCAGTGATACATAAGACCGGTAAGACGAGGGTGGATGAACTGACAGGGATTGGGAAGGAAATGCCGGGTACAATATGGTGTTTTACGTTCGTTTCCCTGGCGTTAATTGGGATTCCCCCTACCAGCGGGTTTATCAGCAAATGGTATTTGGCTACGGGGGCGTTGGACTCGGGAACCGGGATATTCGCCTGGCTCGGCCCGGTGGTGCTGCTGGTGAGCGCACTCCTTACGGCAGGGTATTTGCTTCCGGTTACAATGAAAGGCTTTTTTCCGGGCGAAGGGTACACATATCAGGAGGACTTGCATTCCGATGGAAGAGAAAAGAAAAAGGGGCTTTTTAGGAAGAAAGAAGACCTTTGTATGCTGATACCGATTATTATGCTTACCGTTTTGGCGGTGGGGCTGGGCGTTTGGCCGAATCCGTTAATCGAATATATTTCGGACATTGTATCAGGGATTTTGTAGGAGGGAGGCAGAGTATGAGTAAAATAATGTTAATAGCCGTTATTCTGATACCGGTTTTTACAGGCATGCTGGTACCTGTGATTCCTTTTAGGAAACGGAAGTATATGGAGATTTTTTTGGAAACCGCGGTAATCTTCAATACTTTGCTCGTATGGTTTCTGCTGTACCACCGGCCTATGGAAAATTTTGTGCTGGCGAAGTTTACGGGCAATTTGGCTATTGCTTTCCGGGTGGACGGCATGGGTATGGTTTTTGCAGGGCTGGTCTCTTTCCTTTGGCCTTTGGCTACTTTGTTTGCTTTTGAATATATGACAAAAGAAAAGCATGAAAAAATATTTTTTATGTTTTATACGATAACCTATGGCGTGACCCTTGGCATTGCACTGGCGGATAATATTCTGACCATGTATTTCTTTTATGAACTGCTCACCCTGGTGACGGTTCCGCTGGTCATGCATACCCTTACCAGGGAGGCGATTCTTGCCAGCCGGAAGTATCTGTACTATTCCCTGGGCGGTGCGGCATTCGCTTTTATCGGGATGATATTCATAATTATTTATGGAACAACAACGGAGTTTGTGCTGGGCGGCGTATTGGATATGGGAAAAATCGGAAACAGGGGGAATATATTGCTGCTGATTTATGTGATTGCCTTTATGGGATTTGGGGTAAAGGCGGCCATCTGCCCATTTAACTCATGGCTGCCCCAGGCGGGCGTGGCGCCTACGCCGGTAACCGCCCTTCTTCATGCAGTGGCGGTAGTAAAGGCGGGAGCGTTCGCCATTCTGCGGCTGACTTATTATAGCTTTGGGGCGGATTTCCTGCGTGGAACCTGGGCACAGTACGTAGTGATGGGGATTGTTATGTTCACTATTGTATATGGCTGCAGCCGGGCGGTGAAGGAGACCCATTTGAAAAGAAGGCTGGCTTATTCCACCATAAGCAATCTATCCTATATCCTGTTCGGGGCAACGATTATGACGCCTCTTGGGATGGTGGGAGCATTGACCCATATGGTATTTCATGCGTTTATGAAAATCTGTTCCTTTTTCTGTGCCGGCGCGATTATGCACCAGACGGAAAAACATTATGTACATGAACTGGACGGGCTGGGGCGGAGGATGCCCTGGGTGTTCGGGATATTTACCGTTTCCGCCCTAGCCTTAATGGGCGTGCCGGGGCTGGCAGGCTTTATCAGCAAATGGAATCTGGCCAGGGCAGCGGTGGAAAGCGGAAACAAGCTGTCTTATTTCGGGATAGGATGTTTGCTGGTTTCGGCGCTTTTGACGGCTATTTATATGTTGTCCATTGTGGTAAGGGCTTTCTTTCCGCCTGCCGATTTCGATGAAGATACAGTAAAGGGGTATGCAGACCCCAACTGGAAGATGCTGGTGCCATTGGGGGTATTTGCGGTGGCGATTATTGCTTTTGGATTGTTTTCCCAGCCTTTGGTGAAATTTTTTGAGGATGTAGCGAGTGGGTATTATATGGTGAAATAAGTGTTATGAGGTAGGCTGAGACCGGGAGAGGATATTAGGTTAGCTGTTTGGCGGGAAAGGATGGTTAGGTTGGCTATGGATGGGAATGGTATGTTGGCTTGGTTGGTGTTTTTACCTATGGTGGGAGCTGGCGTTACTTATTTGGTTGGGCGTAGAAGTAAAACGGCAAGGGATTACGCGGCCGATATGATAACGGTAGTAGAGTTTGCGGCGGCATTGTATGTGTTTGTGATGTATTATATGGCATGGCAGCTTAGCGGGAATCCGGCGAACTCGTTTGGGTATCCGTCTTCCTGTGATATTTTTGAAGTTTGCGGGATGGGGCTGCACTTTACTTTGGATGGATTCCGGGCATTGTATGGGTTGATTGCATCGTTTATGTGGATGGTTTCCACGGTGTTTTCCAGGGAGTATTTTAAACATTACAGAAACAGAAATCGGTATTATTTATTTTTGCTGATTACTTTGGGCGCTACCATGGGGGTTTTCCTGTCAGCAGATTTGTATACAACATTTATCTTTTTTGAAATTATGTCATTTACTTCTTATGTGTGGGTGGCTCATGATGAGAAGCGGGAATCCCTGCGGGCGGCGGAGACTTATCTGGCCGTAGCTGTGGCGGGCGGCCTGGTGATGCTGATGGGGATTTTCCTGCTTTACCATGAGGCTGGAACGCTGGAAATTGACAGATTATATGAGATATGCAAAGAGATTATGGCGGGCACCGGGGCGGAAAGCGAAGCCGGGCGGGGAGTGTTGTACGCAGCTGGCGCATGTATGCTATTTGGCTTCGGAGCGAAGGCGGGGGCTTTTCCCCTCCATATTTGGCTGCCCAAAGCCCATCCGGTGGCACCGGCACCGGCCAGCGCTTTGCTTTCGGGCATTTTGACAAAGGCGGGTGTTTTTGGGATTTTGGTGCTGAGCTGCAAAATGTTTCTGCATGATGTGAAGTGGGGAACATTGATTCTTCTTGTGGGCGTGATGACAATGGTACTGGGTGCGGTCCTGGCTTTGTTTTCGGTGAATTTGAAGCGTACCCTGGCCTGCTCTTCCGTATCCCAGATTGGATTTATCCTGGTGGGAATCGGCATGCTGGGATTGCTGGGCGGCGAAAATGGACTGGCAGTCAGAGGCTCCTTGCTTCATATGGTGAACCATTCGTTATTTAAATTGGTTTTGTTCATGGCGGCGGGTGTTGTATTTATGAACATCCATAAGCTTGATTTAAATGAAATCCGGGGATTCGGGCGGAAAAAACCGCTGCTGCATTTTATTTTTCTGATGGGGGCGCTGGGCATCGGCGGTATGCCCCTTTGGAGCGGATATGTGAGCAAGACTTTAATTCATGAAAGCATCGTGGAATATATAGAGGCGCTTCATATGGGGCATTTGCAGGCTGGGTTTCTCAGCGCGGGAGCTATGAAGGGCATCGAATGGGTTTTCTTAATCAGCGGCGGATGTACGGTGGCTTATATGCTGAAGCTGTATGTGGCATTGTTCCTTGAGAAAAATAATGACAGCAAAGAGCAGGAAAGGTTTGACGGGATGTGCGGGGCATATATGAACAAGGCCAGCGCTGTTGTGCTGACGGTAAGCGCACTGCTCTTTCCGGCTATGGGAATCATGCCTGGAAAGGCGATGGATTTCATTGCCGATTTCGGGGAAGGGTTCATGAGCCCGGAGGCTTTTGGAGAGACGGTGGCATATTTTAGCCTGGGCAATTTGAAGGGCGGTTTGATTTCTATCGTTATAGGCATCGCCTTATACTTTCTTTTGGTGCGGAAATGGATGATGAAAGAGGAAAAGGAAGGCACGGTATATATAAACCGCTGGAACAGGTATTGGGATTTGGAAAATGCGGTTTACCGCCCATTGCTGTTGAAAATCTTCCCGATGATATTCGGCGTGGTTTGCAGGATTTTTGACAGCGCAGTGGATGGCCTTGTGGTGCTCATACGGAAGACAATACTAAAGGACAGCAAACTGCCCCATGAACTGGAGGAAGGGACTTATCTGACCCATGCGTTGGGGATGGAAATGGACCATTTCGTACAGTTTATGAACCATACATTCTGGAAAAAGATGCCCCATAGGGATGGATATGAGCACAGGCTTGCGCTGAAACATGAAGAAATACAGGAAAACAGCACGATTATCAGAAGAAGTTTGTCTTTTGGGCTGCTGTTGTTCTGTGCGGGGTTGATTTTGACGTTGATATATTTGTTGTGGTTGTAGAGATATGCTGTGCGGATTTGGAAGTCAGCCCCTTGCCCGCGGGCGCTAAGCTGTGGCTGGAGGTTTTAACTTCCGAATCCGTATGAAAGAGTCTATGACGCGCTCGATTTAGTATGTATACAAACTCTGTGTAATCTTAGAAGACGCTTCGTTCAAGGCAGGAAGATATTCTGTCAATGTATCATAAGGATTTTGTATACCTACAAATCCGCTGAAAGATAAAGCGGCGATGATATTACCTTTATTATCTCTGATTGGTACAGCGATACAGCTGCCGTTTTCAGAGGATTCTTTATGTTCTATGGCATAGCCATCTGCGGCAGCCCGTCTTAAATTTTTCCAGAAAAGGTCAGGGTCGGTAATGGTGTATTCCGTTAAGGGCACCATTTTGCAGCTGCTGACAATTTGCTCGGCAATGTTTAGTGGTAATTCGGAAAGCAGGACTTTTCCACAGGCACAGGCATAAATGGGCAGTTTGGAGAACAGAGGAGGAATGTAGTCCACCAGACTGTTGGTTCTTGCTTGCTGAAGGATTTTACAATGGTCATTTTCACGAATCATTAGGTTCATGGCCCGGTGATAGCGGGAAACATAATCCTGCATAATAAAAAAAGAAACGTCCGAGAGGGCCAAATATAAATTCGTCTTTTCGGTAACGAAGCTAATTTTAGGTCCGGTGATATATCTGTCATCCGACAGTTGGAAAGCCCATCTGGTTTTTTCCAGCGTCTTTAAAATGCGGAATGTGGTCGAAACGCTCAAACCGCTTCTTTTGGCAATTTCATTAACTCCCAACGATTCGTCGCTGTCATGGAGAATATCCAGAACAGAAAGAGCATTTTCTACCATTTTTATCGTGTTTGGTGTTGTGGTATCATTTGCAGCCAAATATTTCTCCCTCCTTATAGCTGAATTTGAAATTACTATTCCAAAATATAAGCAATAGAATTTTTTTTTATTCTACAACATTCAATGAAAAAATGTCAATATCTATTGAGAAAAATAATGATATAAAATATTGAGAGAATTCGATATGTGAATAATGCATAAAATAAAACGGCAAATAGCCAAATGAATATGTGAATAATTTATGAAAGTTAAAGAAAGAAGAAGAATTAAGTTGACAAAATGGAAAATTGATAATAAAGTAAAAATTGAAATAGCTATTCCAAAATATAAAAAATAGAAAAAAGGAGAGAGGTAGAATAAAATGAAAAGTAGAGAAAAACTGAATGGAATATATATTCCAATGGTAACATCATTCAATAAAGATGAATCCATAAACTATAAGGGAATCAAGGAAGTAGTTGATTTTTTGGCGGATAATGGAGTAAGCGGCATAATTCCCAGTGGGAGTACAGGAGAAATGATAGCAATGACTCCGGAAGAACAAATCAGTGTTAATGAGGCCGCAGTAAAAGCGGCAGATGGAAGGATTAAGGTAGTTTGCTCCACAGGCGCTTATAGGACAAAGGATGTAATCAGAATGTCCCAGGCAGCGGAGGCGGCAGGGGCAGATGGGGTAATGGTGGTAACACCTTGGTATATGGCTCCTAATACAAATGAACTTTATGAGCACTATAAAGCTATTAGGAAATCCATTGAAATACCGATTATGATGTATCATAACCCTTATTACTCCACTTGCCTGCTGACCGATGAGTTTATTGCCAAGCTGTACAATGACGGAATTATTGACGCGGTAAAAGAGCGTCAGGCTGATGTGTTCAGGCAGCAAAATCTGAGATATTTAACTGATGACGGTTTTGGGTTGTTTTATGGATACGATATCTGTCCGGTAGAATGTATGAGCTGCTGGTCGGATGGATGGGTAGTAGGAACAGGAAATCTTTTTCCGAAAGAGAACACTCATGTATATCATCTGGCAAAGGAGCGGAAAATGGAGGAAGCCATGGCTGCGGACTTTAAGAAAATCAGGCCATATCTGGATTTGTTCATCAAACCTACTAAAGAAGGGCTTCCTACACCATGGCTACAGATTATTAAAGAAGGGTTGAAAATGCGTGGAATTGATGCGGGATATTGCCGGAAACCGGTTATTTCGGAATTGCCGGAGGATGTTTTGGAAAAACTGAAAGAAACATTAAAACAATATGGATATCTGAACGCGTAAACATAGGAACAAGTAAGCGGTTTGTAAAAAATTTGGGTGGCAAGGCACGGGCTTCGAAAGGTTTGTGCCACCCGAATCATAAAAATAGAAAGGAAAGGTAAGAGGGTATGAAAAAGAGTATGAGAAAAATGTGGGCTGTTCTATTGGTTGTAGTTATGCTGGGCAGTATGCTTGTGGGCTGCGGAAATGGTTCAGGGGATGAAGACCCGGAAAATGCACAACAGGAGAATTTGGAATCTGCAAACGGCGGAACTAAAGAAGAAGATGCCGGAGAGGAAGTGGCGGAAAGCGAGGAGATATCGGAAACGGATAGGGAAACATCCGGGAATATCAGTATGGCAGTCACATATGCAGACAGCAATCTGGATGAATTTAAGAATATTATCAGCGAATTTGAAAAAGAGAGCGGCATAACAGTGGAATTGATTACGCCGGCCAGCGAATATGAATCAGTATTAAAAACAATGATGGCTTCCAATACATTGCCGGATATCTTCATGACCCATGGATGGTCGCTGCGCAGATACAGCGAATATTTGCAGCCGGTAAATTCTCAGCCCTGGTTTGACAGCATGGACAAGGCATTGGAACCGATTATGGCAGACGAGGACGGGAATGTGTATGCGCTTTGCGTATCTACCAGCGTTTCAGGCGTTTATTTTAACGGGGATGCTTTAAAGAAGGCGGGGGTTGAAGACCCTTATTCCATAGTTACATGGAAAAATTTTGAGGACGCATGTGAAAAGGCGAAGGCAGCCGGCCTTGTGCCGATAGCGGTAGGGGGAGGCTCCGGCAGCGGCCAGTTTTCTTCTATTTTTGGAGGGATTGCCCCTACTTTATGGACGGATGTGGGTGCGAAATATGATTTGGCAGATGCCTTGCTGGACGGAAGTTTTGACAGCGATACTTATGTTACAGAAATGTATGAAATGATTGCCGGATGGCTGGAGAAGGGATATTTCAATGAAGACTGCCTGACTTTGGACTTTGACGGGGCATCCAGAATGCTTGGAAGCGGCGATGCGGCTTTTATGCTACGAGGTCCTTTAACGATTGCACACGAGGCATTCCCTGATGCGGACTGTGGTATCCTGCCTGAACTGGCATCGATAGATGGCGCGAAGCCTTCTTTCCGATTAGGTGAAGGGAATGCATATGGGGTTTGGAAAGATACAAACAATGCGGACGCATGCTGGGCACTGTTAGAGTATCTGGCAAGGCCAGAAAATGTGGAACGTATCTGCGCATTGGGAACGGATTATCCGGCTATTGAAGGCGTGGAAGCGGTGGATGCTTTTGGATATGGGATTTATGCAAAAGCGGTAGAGGCATATGGGGATAAACTGCAGTATGATAACCTGTTCGACAGAAAATACCTCCCTTCCGGCATGTGGTCGATACTGGGAGATTCTCTAAGCATGGTATTTGAAAGCCCGGATGACGTAAAACCGGCAGTGGAAGTATTCAAAGAAGGTTATATTGAAAAATATGAGGAATCAAAGGGTAACTAATAAAAGATAAAAAGAAGGGGATAAGGTATTAGCGGATATATATTTCCCGAAGCTGATGTTTATCCGGCAAAGCTGTGCAGGCACAGCTTGCTGGATAAATGCGGTTTTACAAATTTTTTACTTAATGATTAAAATAGAATGGCAGGGATTTGAATGAAAAAAAGGAAAATTCTTCAGAATTTAATGTACCTTCCAGCGCTTGGGTTAATGATAGCGTTTATCGTCTATCCGCTTTTTAGAGGGTTTTTGTATTCTTTTTATAAATGGAACGGCTATTCCCAAAATATGACTTTTGTGGGCTTTAAAAACTATTTGGATATGATGGGGAATCAGTTTTTTAGAATTGCCTTTTGGAATACGGTCTTGTATGCGGTTTTCAGCACTTTGTTACAGGAAGTCCTCGGAATCGCTTTTGCGCTTTTTTTAAACTCCCGATTTAAAGGAAGAATTGCAGTGAGGACGGTAATCTATCTGCCGGTTATTATATCGGCCTTGCTTATCGGCTATATGATGACGTTTTTGTTTCAATATCATTATGGGGTGTTTAATGAAATACTGCAATGGTTTGGAATGGAGCCTATCGACTGGCTAAGAGACCCGGGGAGGGGGCGTTTAATTATCTCTCTGGTGACAGGCTGGCATTATACGGGCAGCTCTATGATTATTTTTATGGCGGGGCTACAGAATATCCCAGATATGTATATTGAGGCGGCCAAACTGGACGGGGCGACAAAGTGGCAGTTATTCAGTCGGATTACCCTTCCTCTCTTGCAGCCTGCAGTAGCGTCTACGGTGCTTTTGAATATGGTGGGAGGATTAAAAATTTATGACTCCATTGTGTCTTTGACCAACGGAGGCCCGGTGCAGAAAACAAATTCCCTTTCCACATTAATTTCATATACTTATTTTACTTCGGAAAAAGCCGGGTATGCGTCAGCAATAGGAATGTTTCAATTTGTTTTCATATTTATTATATCCTTTTTTATTAACCGGTATTTTGCAGGTAAGGAGGTGGAGTACTGATGGATAAAATAAAAGGACATCCGGAAAGTTTAGGTAAAAAAATACAGGAAAGAAATAAGAAAGAAAAAGTATGGTGGAAGTATACAGTCAGCTTAGTAATCTTTGTCATATATCTTCTTCCTATATATGTTCTGGTAGTTATGTCCTTCAAAGAAAAAACGGATTTTTCCAGCAGGCTTCTTTTGCCGGACTACCTGTATCTGGATAATTATATAAAGGCGCTGAAGGAAGGGGGATTCCTTAATGCGTTAAAAAATACTTGCTTTGTTACAGCGCTGACAGTAGGAATTATAGTGATTTTAGGGTGTATGGCGGCCTATCCCCTATCCAGAAACCGTTCAAGGCTGAATAGCATAATAAAAAGCATATGTATGGGGGTGATGATGATTCCAAGTCTGTCCATTTTGGTAGGTGTATATACAGAAATCGTTTCTATGAATGGTGTTAATTGCTTTTGGCCGGTAATTGTAATCGGCGCAGCTTTTGGCCTGCCGACGGCAATTCTGCTGTATTCCAATTTTATTAATTCCATTCCTTCTTCACTGGATGAGGCGGCGGCTTTGGATGGGGCGAGTCCATTTAAAACTTTCTGGCATGTAATTTTGCCCCAGCTAAAACCTGTTACGGCAACTTTAGTAATCCAGCAGGGAGTAGGAGCCTGGAATAATTTCGTATATCCTTCCTACTTTTTGCAAAAACCGGCAAAGTACACGCTGGTGCTATTGATTCGCCAGTATTTTGGAACGGCAGATTCCGGGAGTAACTTAAATGGTGCGGCAGCAGTGGCCATCCTAAGCACACTGCCGATTGTTGTATTGTATATATTTATGCAGAAGTATTTCATTCAGGGGCAGATTGATGGGGCTGTGAAGTAGGGGGATGTATTACGGGTATTGGAAGGGAACTTGCGGAACTAGAATAGGAGGAACAGTGTTATGGATGATGAAATTATGAGGAATGAAAAAGGCGATTCGGGGAAATTGGCAAAGGAAGAGGGGCTGTTTGAGGTTTGGGATGCTTCGGTAGAATTCCCTAAACCTAAATATATGGAAGACCCGGGAATTATAACGCAGGTCGCGGTGACAAAGGCGAAGGAAGGGGAATTTCACTATTTGCATGAGGCTACGGTGGCATGGCATAAAGGGCGCTTTTTTGTCGGGTGGTCGAATCATAAGACCCACGAGGATGAAAACCGGGATGAGCAGATAAGAGGGTGTACCTCTTCGGATGGATTGCATTGGACGGAACCGACAGTCTGGGTGGCTGCGCCGTTTCTTGGGCTGTCTTCGTTCAACCACCCATTATTGTTTGAATACGGAGAGGTATTGTACGGGTTTTTTGTTGCATGGAGGAATGGAAAGCCTTGTACGGAGATATTCACTTTTGACGATGAAGAAGAAAAATGGGTGCACCATAATGGGGCAGGGCTGGTTGGCTTTTTGCCGTTTTGTACGCCGCAGCTTATGGAAAATGGCAATTGGATTATTGGAGGGGAATTTGGTTGGTCCCATGCGGCGGTGGCGATTAGCGATGGCGGAGATTTCCTGCGCTGGAGGGTGATGGAGATTCCGGATACGGAAGGGATTCAATTACTGTATCCGGAAACAGCGATTGTCTGCCAGAAGGACAGGTTGTTGGCATTTTGCCGCCCCAGGCAAATAGGCTCGGTTAATGCGGATGATTCGTTGACAGCCCCTGTATCGGAAAGCTTTGATTATGGGGAAACATGGGGGCCGATAAGAATGAGCAATTTCCCGTTAGGCCCCAGCCAGCCGTTTTCAGGGGTGCTAAGCACAGGGCAAAATTATCTTTTAGTAAACAGTCTGGAAGAAAACAGAACTTTGCTGCTTATCGCTGTTACCGAGCCGGGGGGCAGACTGTTTCGAAAGATTTATAAGGTACGCCATCAGGCATGGCCTGCGATTCGTTTATTTGGCGGATATAATGACGGAAAAGGCTCCTATGCAGGAAAGCCTACGGAATGGGCATACCCAGGGGCGATAGAGCGCGAAGGGAAATTATATATAGTGTATTCCCAAGGGAAAGAAGACTGCGCGCTGACAGTGATACCAGTAGAAGAACTGCATTGGTGATAAGGATATTATTTCTATTAAATCCTTTTAAAAACCATAATTATGGATTAAAACTTTAAAAAACTGTAAATATATATTATATATAATAATGTATTTAAAACTACTTTAAAATATGTTATAATATCTTTAGTCTAGTACATGGTTTATGGAAGGATTTTGTTAATCATATGGTAAAAAAAAGAGCGCAAGAGGTATTTATTCCGGGAGCTTTGCCGGAAAGTACATACGTTACAAGGAAAATGAAGATAGGGTTTACCTATGAAGAAAGGCTGAAACAGGCATTGAGCATGAATGGTTACCTTACTTCTATATCGGGGCCCTCTAAGATTGGCAAAACGGTGCTGTGCGAAAAAGTCATCGGGCTGGAACATTTGGTTGAAGTATCCGGCTCAGATTTTAAAGATGAAAAGAATTTGTGGTTTCAGCTTGGAATAAAAGCCGGTATGCCGTCAGAAGGGGAGTTTACTACAGATGGTAATACAGGTAATGCCGTGTCGGAAACTTATGTTCTTACAAAAGACAATGTAATGGAATATTATAAACAACATGATTTTGTTTTATTGCTGGATGACTTTCATTATGCAGATAAGAAAATGCAAATATATATGGCACAGCAATTTAAGGATGCAATTAGAAAAGGATTCAAAGTTATTGTGGCTTCGCTGCCCCATAGAAGTGATGACGCGATTCGTACAAATCCAGACCTTCAGGGGCGCATTAGTATTATAGACATTGATGCATGGAGCAAAGAAGAATTGCGGGAAATCCCAATCAAGGGCTTTGGAGAACTTGGAATTAGAATTTCTGAAGAAAATATTGACAGGCTGGTAGAGGAGAGCATATGCTCTCCCCAGCTGATGCAGCTCATTTGCTTAAATATTTGTATATTAGAAGGAAGTGATGAGAAGATAGTCAATTTTGTAAAAGATGAAACGATAGAAAAAGCATTTCGTTTTTCCACATTGAACCTCGACTACGAGAAAATCGCGTATACCATTAAGCAGGGGAAAAACCCTCGTGGTAAAGGGAGGAAGAGCTATCAGACAAAAAATTTAGGAGCATTGGATTTATATGGATTGATTTTAGAAGCGATAGCCATCGACCCGCCTATAGTGAGCGTAGATTTTGACGGGCTGATGAATAGGATTTCATTGCTTGTATCGGGGGAAGAAAAGCCCACGGCTAAATCTTTAAAGGATTATCTGCAAAATTTACAGGAAGTTTTGGCGGAGAAAGGGCGTTCCTATGAGGTAATCGAATGGAAAGATAATGTATTATATATATTGGAATCGTTATTTTTGTTTTACTTAAGATGGGGGAGAATATAGTGCAGGATATTCTAAATGACGTATATGAAAAAATTTCAATAGCCAAATCATTGGATGAATATCAATTGGCAGTAAACGAATGTACAGAATACTTGGAAAAAGAAGGAATGGGTGAAATAGCGGATAAAATTTTGGCATTATCCGCGGTACAAATAAATAGGTTTTCAAAACAATCAACCCAAGATAATTTCGAGTATAGTAAAAATAAGGTGTTGGCATGTTTGAACAAAGAGAAAAATATAACGCATAAATTTTCAGAAAATGAAGCTGTAAAAATTATATTATCAATTATGGAACACTTCCATGATTACTGCCGATGTCTTTACAAGGATGACATTCATGGAAGATGCAGCGATTCTTTGAAAAGGAATCTCCCATACTTGGCAGTAAAAAATGAGTATGACCTCCAGAGATTTATGTATGCGATAATCCGCGCTTTATTCCCAGATGGGCGTGTGGAAGAAACAGAAGATAGCGGCCATCACATGATACGGAAAGATATTGTGATAGACTCTTGCGATATGGTGATAGAATTAAAGTGTACTAATGAAAAGATATCGGAGCGCAGGCTTAGCGAAGAAATAGCATCGGATATTATCCATTATGGAAATAAATATATTTTCTTTTATATTTATGACAAAGAAAATGTGGTCAAAAATGCCCTGGATTTTCAAAAGACATACGAAAGCAAAAATGTTGAGGGCAAAAAAGTTTTTGTCAGAGTATGGCAGTCTAACGATATCAGTTAAGCCCAGGACTTTGCACTTGCTGCGAAGTCCGTACCAATATGTAGATGCGGCAAAGAATCCGGCTCTTTTGCCGTAGGCAAAACTCAAAAAAATTTCGTTAACTATAATAATCACATCTGCTTTTTATGAGGATAAAAGCGATAAAAAACGGTCATAAATCCCCCAACCAATAACAGAAAATAGAAGCTGAGCCCCCTGGTAACGCACATGGAAGGTATGAGGAAAGGCTTTGTAAAAACGGAAGAAAATACAAGGGCGTACATGATTTCGGAAATCCCCTGGGAACCGGGCAGGGGGAGCATGTCCACGGAAATATAGATAGCGGCCTGCAATGTCATAATCAACAAGGGGCCATGGCCGGAAAGGCCAAAGCCCCGGTAAATGAAGTAAGTTAAAAGAAAAAGGCTGCATCTTTGCATAAGAGTGCAAAAGGCCGTAATAAATATTTGGAGTTTGTTCTCCAGCAGGAAGCGGAGGGTTTCCTGATAATCGGATAAAAGGCGGTGAAAGGCCTCCTTTCTTTTGGAAGAAGGCTTGCAAAGGCGGACTTTTATGCAGAAATGCTCTATCCCCAGAACCAGGCTTTCCATCCAACTGCCGTGGAACATAACGAGAATCAGGAGCGCTACGAGGAGGCTGTTCAGGAAAAGCCCCAGATAATAGAGCCCCATATAACTTCCCAAATAACCGGCCAGCCCGTTTTTCCAGAAAAAAAGGATTCCTACGCCCAGGAGAGCCAGAATCAATTTATAAAAAAGGGCGACCGCCATCAGGGAAAATGTGCTGCTGCCCAGGGAAAGGCCATCCTTTTTCATGGCCAGAAGCTGGGCCGGCTGTCCGCCTGTAGCGGAGGGCGTGATGCCGGAAAAAAAGAAACCGATAAAGGAATAGGAAAAACAGCGCAGAAGGGAGGCGCCTTTTTCCGTAAGCCGGAGAAGCTGCCAAATCATAAACCCTTCCATACATACGAAAAAAACAGCGGAAGCGGCAGCGCAGAAAAAATAAAAGGGATTCAATTTGCCTATGGAAGAAATGATATTCCCCAAATCATTTTTAGCGAAAACCGTATAAAAAGTCAGCAGCATAATAAGAAAAAAGAATGCGGCTTCTAAAATTTTAGATGTTTTGTTTTTCATGGGAAGATTTCCTCCATAGGGTCAAACCGCATTTATCCTGAAATGAACATATGGGCGCACGAAGCGGTGAGCGTCCACTTGGATGCACAGTTCTTGAAGGCTTCCCTCAAAAATAGTATCCTGTTTTTCCAATTCATAAAAATCCCTTGGGGTTACAAGGGAAAAATGCTTGGGAAAAGCAAGCACATGGTTTTCTTCCAATATCCTGGCAAGGAAAGAAGAGCAAGTGTAGTGGCGTTCCTGGTAAAAAGGCTTGCCGGCCAAAAGATAAAAAAGCCCTATGATACAGTAATGGTATTGA
Organism: Lachnospiraceae bacterium; assembly: GCA_021769135.1. Lineage (GTDB taxonomy): Bacteria > Bacillota > Clostridia > Lachnospirales > Lachnospiraceae > Kineothrix. The sequence goes on from JAETTM010000017.1 coordinate 17,716, forward strand.
AAACGCCGGCGGTAGCATTCCTTTAGCTGGAAAGCGATATCCTCTTTCTGCTGTTTTGTGCAGTCAATGGTATATATTTTGTAGCGGGCGGTGGGAAAAGCGCGATGGATTTGGAATATATTTTCTTTTTCAAATCCTGCAAAAAAGGGGATGAAGGGATTCCGCCGCCCTATGCTGTATGCTTCCTTGAACTCATCGTCCAGGGAAAGGGCTACATGGATATAATCGATTTTTATAACACGGCGTATCATCCAGGCGAATAGGCCGGGGGTGTCTACCAGGGCGATATATAGTTTTTGCATTCGCATATTCTCCTTTCCTTGTTGTTTGGACATATTATAAACAACATATTTTTAACCTCGAGTTTCACAAACGCTTTTGCCGGGATTTCAGTTAAACTGGTAAATCTTCTTGGCGGCCCGATAGCCTGTGACGGTAAGGAAACGGCCCGTCTTTCCGGGCAGATTGGTGAAGCTGCTCAGGGTGGTGTAACGAAGCCTGTGATATAATTGCCGATTGCTGTTTTTTATATGGTTCCATAATTCGGCGCGTTTGCTCTGGGCATCTTCGGAGCCGATGAGAAGAAGATGGATAGAGGAAATAGCCATCATAATGGATACATTTCGGGTCATATATCTGGCCAGCTTGGGGTATTTTTCCTTTACTTCATTTAAATCCACGCATTCCGCCACCAATTTGGTTACATAAATCTGCTGGTCGATGCGCTGTTTCAATATTTCTTCGTTGACGGACTGGTCTTCCCGGCCGATAAAATAATGGTATAAATCGGTGTTGATATAGTAAATGCTTTCCACATAGGGCAGCGGGCGGTAAGCGAAAATATTATCCACATAGAAGGTGTGCTCCGGTAGAACAACGCCGCTTTTTTTCAAGACTTCAGTGCGGAAGATAAGGGAATGCATCACAAGATATTGGGAAGGGGAAAACATGCCGATATCGTTCCATGTGAGCATCCGTTCTTCTTTAAATACGTTTTTGTAGGACATAGATTTTTGCCTGTTTTCATTCAGATGGTCATAGACATAATTGGAAACAATCATGTCAACATATGTGCCTTGTTTCTCCCAATGCATGATGCGGAGCAGTACCTTGCGCAGGGAAGCTGCATCCAGCCAGTCATCGGAATCCACCACTTTAAAATATTGGCTGGTAGCTAAAGAAAGGCCCGTGTTTACGCCGGAGCCATGGCCGCCGTTTGCCTTGTGGATCGCTTTTACGGTGTCCGGGTAGAGACAGGCGTATTCATCGGCGATTTCCGGCGTTTCATCGGTAGAACCATCGTCTATGATAAGGATTTCCACATAATCCTTGAAAACCAGAAGGGAATCAATGCATCTTTTCATATAGGAGGCCGAATTGTAGCAGGGTACGGTAAATGTAATATACTTTTTCTTCATAATTTTCTCCATTTCTGCGCTGCTGGTGCGCCAAATCATTTCGCTTTTGCATCTGAAATTTTCCTTGTTGCCTTTGAAACATATGACTTGCTAAGTATAACGGGGCAGCCCGGGAAAAATCTTCAGGAATTCAATAAATGATAAAGTAAGGATAAAAGAAGAATATAAACAATTTGAGGATTAAAATTTTAAAAATTTCCTAAATATTTCTAAAGGGTGGAATAACCACAGAATCAATTCCGGCTGCCATGAAGCGGGCAGCGTTCGAGAATTGATTTCCGTGCAAAACAGAATAATCCGCTTGCACGTTCGTACAATCCATTATATTATCATTTTATAAAGCGCGAAGGAGAGCAAGCGGAAATGAGGAGAAAAGACAGGGAAATAAAGAGCATGGAAGATATTTTCTCGGTTGTGGAGAAGTGTGGGGTAGTCCATGTTGCAATGGCGGATAGGGGAAAACCATATGTGGTGGCGCTCAATTTCGGCTTTGACCGGTTGGAGGATGGATTGGTCCTATATTTACACAGCGCCTATGAAGGGCGGAAAATGGATATCCTGAAAGAAAATCCAAATGTATATTTCCAGATGGAATGCGACAGTGAGTTTGTCATGGGAACGCCGGGAAACCCATGCAGTTATAGCTGGAATTTTGCCAGTGTGGTGGGCAACGGCCAGGTGGAGTTTATCGAAGGGGAAAAGGAAAAGAAACATGCGCTGAACCGCATTATCCAGCACCTGGGCGAAACGGAGGAAAGCTTTGATTTTCCATCAAAAGCCCTTGCGGGAACTTGCGTTTACAAAATCGTGGCGAGGGATGTTACGGGGAAGAGGCATGGGTAGGGCGGGAAAGGGAAGAAACTGAAAGCCCGCCGCCAATTCAAAGGAGGATAAATTATGGTACTCTGTATTGCAGCAGCTCCATGCAAGGTCTTTTAGGATAGGGCGGCATGGAGCAGGATGGACTATCCTGGGACTTTGCGGATAATTTGGGATGAACAATTTCAAAATATAAAGGAGCAAAGTCTATGAAAAAATATAAAGAATTATGGTTGGAAATGAAAGAATTTTTATTGTTGTGGCTCACGCAGGCTTTTTCCGGCCTGGGAAGCGCCATGACAAGTTATGCCCTGGTGATATGGTCATATACTCAGAAGGGTTCAGCGCTGATGACGGCTCTGCTGATGGTATGTTCTTACGCGCCTTATGTGGTATTCAGCGTTTTTGCAGGCGCATTGAGCGACAGGTGGGATAAAAAGAAAACAATGCTGGCCTGCGATACGATAGCGGCAGCAACTACAGTATTAATTTTGTTTTTGTTGCAAAAGGATATGCTGCAAATATGGCATTTGTACCTTGTAAATATGATAAACGGGCTGATGAATACAGTACAACAGCCTGCATCGGAAGTAGCGGTGACCCGGCTGCTTCCTCAAAAGCATTATCAGAAAGTAGGCGGCCTGCGCTACCTTTCCAATGCGGTAAATTCAATTTTAACACCGATTATCGCTACGGCAGTTCTGGGGCTGGCCGGGATGGGCGCGGTGATTGCCTTTGACTTATTTAGCTTTGCGGCTGCTTTCGTGGTGTTGCTTTTTATCATACGGATACCCCCGGCAGAAGTGGAGAGGCAGGAAAAAGAAGGCTTATGGGAATCCGTCAAAGGGGGAATCGCCTTTCTGAAAGAGGAAAAGGGGATTTTCGGCCTGATTTTATTTCTGGCAGCGATTAATCTGGTGGCATCCATATACGATGCGGCCCTCCCGGCTATGCTGTTGTCCAGGGAGGGCGGGAGCGAAAAAGTGCTGGGCATGGTCAATGCGATGGTGGGGATTTCCACTTTGCTGGGGAGCCTGATAGCCGCCGCTATAAAAAAGCCGAAAAGCCGGGTGCGGGTTATCTGCAACAGCCTGCTGTTTGCCATGAGCTTTGAAAATTTTATGCTGGCACTGGGAAGGACGCCTTTCGTATGGTGTTTGGGGGGATTTCTCGGCTGGATTGCCATACCGCTGATGAATACCAATTTAGATGCCATTATGAGGCTGAGAATACCGGAGAATATTCAGGGGCGTATCTATTCGGTGAGGAATTCGTTTCAGTTCTTTACCATTCCGGTAGGATATTTGCTGGGTGGTTTCCTGGTGGACGCAGTGTTCGAACCGGTGATGGCGGCACAGGATGAGGGCAGCTTTCTCGTTTTATTATTCGGGCAGGGGAAAGGGGCCGGAGCGGCGTTTTTATTTTTCGTGCTGGCGTTTGCCGGGATTGCGGTTTGCCTGTATTTCAGGCGGGATGAAAATATATGGGCGCTGGAGGACCGGGAATAAGAAGAAACAAGAAAATGAATCTATGATAGTTATGACAAAAAGCCGCTGTACAAATAAACCCGTACAGCGGCATCTCTACCTTATAGGATTCGGGCATCACAAGGGGAAATCAGAGGTTTCGCGCAAAGGTTCTGTGCGGCAGGATATTACTTATAGGGCAGCAGGATGGCATCCCGTCTCTTGCTCCATGCCTCGTTGGCTTTCAAAAACCCAAAAGCCTCATCATCTTTAAAATTATTGACAAGCATTTTCCTGCATTCCGCCAAATATTCTTTTTCCGGATTTTTGAAAGCTATATGTTCATAAAGCTTGGAGCCGGAGAAGGCATACATGCTGTCAAGGTTTTGGAGCATTTTATCCATAATATCCAGAACCTTATCCCCATCATGTTCGTGTACCGCCCAATCCAGGCCAGGCGATAAGGCATTGTATTCGCCCATCTCGAACAAATTGGCCAGCTCCTTTTGCTTCCTTAAAATCATATGGGCCTTTTCCCAATTTTCTTCTTCTGTTGCCATGAGATAAATGTGATAGAGAATAGGATTTATAAAATTGTAGCTGTGAAAAAGCAGTTCCTCCAGCGAGCGGTAAGCGTCCTGCAAACGGTTTGTGGCTTTGTAGACCATGGCCTGCTTCAGTTTACGTTCGGGGTTTTGTATGGAAAAATAGGAAAGGTACTCTTCTGCTTTGTCATATTGATCTTTCCTCATACAATAGGAAAATAATGCGTTGGCCGCCGTTGTCCGTGTTTCTTCCTCTTTGCTGTGGAGGATGCGACTGTAGCAGCCGTTGATATAATCATCATAGCTTTCCGAATTCGCAATACCGCTGAAAAGGCGTCTCCCGTCCAGAAGCAGCGCCATCCATAGCGTCAGATGTTCACAGTTGGGGTAAGCTTCCAGTTTTTTCTTTACCCATTGGAAAACTTCATCGTAAGGCCGACCGCTTTTAAACATATTATTTGCCTCATCCACCAGTTGCCCGGCTTCTTCATCATTCAGGGATTCCTGATAGGACAGGAGGGTGTCCAAAGTAATCCCCAGAAGGCGGGCAATGGGGGCTAAAAGGGTAATGTCCGGCAGGGAATTGCCGTTTTCCCATTTGTTTACAGCCGGGGCAGTTACCCCAAGCCGTTTGGCCATTTCATCCTGGGTCATATTTTGCGCTTTTCTGTTTTCCCGTATAATTTCACCGATTCGCATAGCAATAGCCATCCTTTCTTTACGCTATCAAGTATTGGATTTCGTAAAATTAAAGATAGCAGATTTCAGACAAAGTTACAATTGAACAGATGTTAACTAATGGATAAAAAAATTAACTGGCAGTTAAAGCGTTGAGAAAATTTTGAATAAAAAAATATGGCCATAATAAATAAGATTATTCCGAATAATAGAAAACTTTTGCAAAAAAAGAAGATAACGAAAAAATAAACATAAAAAAACTTGATTATATGAATTATTTTTATCTACACTACATTATCCAGTTTATCATAATAAGAAATTAAAGTCTAGTATTTTTTCTTTCTTTTTACTACAATAGAATAACAGTTCAGCTAAAAGGAGGAAAAACATATGGGCACAGAAATCATGAAAAAGGGAACCGGCAGGGAAGCGGAAGAAAATTATCTTTGCCAGACTTTATCCATAGTGAACGCTAATATAGAGAATTATGGGCATGAAGTAGCCAGGATGCAGGATAGCATCGATGAAATGCTGGCGCATTATCATGACAACGATACGGAAGTGCTCACGATGTTAAATAATACCGTAACGCTGCATACGCATATGAAGAGGGCATTGGAGCGAAATGAAAAAGCCAGGAGCAAGCCTTATTTTGGCAGGATTATTTTTCATGACGAGGCGTTGGATAAAGAGGAATCTATTTACATTGGGAAGGGCGGCATTGCAAAGGATACGACCCACTGGGCGGTAGTGGACTGGCGTGCCCCGGTAGCCAATGCTTATTATGAAAATAATCTGGGAAAATGCAGCTACTGTGCGCCCGGCGACGTAGAGATGAAAATAGATTTGGAGCTGAAGCGGACTTATGAAATCGAAGCGGGAAAGCTTTTGGACTATTTTGACAGCGAGGTGGTGGCCAACGACGAACTGCTGACCAAATATCTTGCCAAAAATAAGGAGGCCGTTCTCAGCGAGATAGTAGCTACGATTCAAAAAGGGCAGAATGAAATTATCCGAAAATCCCCTTACCACAATGTGATTGTCCAAGGCGTAGCGGGCTCGGGAAAAACTACGGTGGCCATGCACAGGATTTCTTATATTTTGTACAATTATACGGAAAGATTCCGGCCGGAGGACTTTTATATTGTGGGGAGCAACCGGATTTTACTGGATTATATCACAGGGGTGCTGCCCGATTTGGATGTGCACGGCGTGAAGCAGATGACCATGGAACAGCTCTTTGTAAGGCTTTTATATGAGGACTGGGATGAGAAGGAATGCCGCATAAAAAGCGCGGACAAAAGCAGGGAAGGAAACGGGATAAAAGGAAGCACCGGGTGGTTTGAGGATTTGGAGGAGTATTGCAGAAAGCTGGAATGGGAGCAAATCCCCAGGGAGCCGGTGCTTTTAAATCCGAGCCAGTTTACGGAAGGCTTTCAAAACAGGAAAAACAGTAAATCTGGCTATACCGTCTGCTTAATGGAAAAGGATGCGGTGGAGCGGTATATTTTGCAAAACCCGTCGGTGTCCATGCAGAATAAAATCGATATGCTCAATGAACGGCTGACAAATAAAATTAAAGATGAATTTTTAGGGAAAGGCATTACTTACACGGAAACGGAGAGAAAAGCTATTTTAAAGGCGTACCGGGGAAGATATGGGGGAAGGAAATGGAAAAAGTCTATATTTGAAATGTATGAAGACTTTTTGAAATGCCAGATGGAAAAAGGGCAGAAAGAGGATAGCAAAGGGCGGCAGGCGGATAGCAAAGGAAGTTTATCCCATATCAGAGAATGTCTTTCCAATAACCTTAATAAGGAATTTGATGTATATGATTTGGCGGCGCTGGCATATCTGTATGCGCGGATAAAAGAAAAAGAAGTTATCAGCGAAGCCCATCATATCGTGGTTGACGAAGCGCAGGATTTCGGGATGATGGCATATCGGGTATTGGATTTTTGTGTGCGGGGATGCACTTATACCATTATGGGGGACGTTTCCCAGAATATCCGCTTTGGTTATGGGTTGAATGATTGGGAAGAACTGCGGGGATTGCTTTTGAAGGATTCCATGGACAGCTTTGGGGTTTTGAAAAAGAGTTACCGGAATACGGTGGAAATATCGGATTTTGCTACAAATATTCTGCATCATGGGCGGTTTTCCAGTTATCCGGTGGAGCCGATTATCAGACATGGAAATCCGGTGCGGGTACAATATCTGGCGGACCGGGAAGCTTTGGTGCGGGAAATGGCGGGCATCTGTAAGGACTGGCAGAAAAGAGGGCTGGATACTATCGCTGTCATATGCCGTAACAGACAGGAAGCGGCCAGGGCGGCATCTGAACTGGAAAAATATGTGGACGTGATGGAAAGCGATTTGGAGAAGGCGGTATTCGGAAGCGGGATTATGGTGCTGCCGGTGGAATATACGAAGGGGCTGGAATTCGATGCGGTGCTAATCTGCAATCCCACAAGAGAGGAATATCCGGTGGAAGACGGACATGCGAAGCTGCTTTATGTAGCGGCTACCCGAGCATTGCATGAACTATGTGTGCTTCATGTGGGAAACCTTACCGGGCTGATTGCGGACCCGCTCCCACAGGCGGAATGGGCAAAAAGACGGCTGGCGGAAAGGCCGGAGGAGGAAAGACGTGGCGATGGGGAAGGACGCAGCCATGAGAAAGGAGGGATAATTGCAGAAGGAGAAGATGAGGCAATCGCAGACAAGCGCGAAGAGGGGCTTTTAGAAAAATCAGAAGAAATGGCAGCAGAAATAAGAGGAGAAGTCACTGCAGGAAAATGGAAAAGGGCAGATGGGGAAAACGCAGAAAATGCAGAAAACGCAGAAAATGCAGCCAAAGAAAAGAACCCCATAGGAAGAAAACCGGTGGCTGCCATTGCAAAAACGCCGGAGCATAAAAAACCCTTTATCACCAGGCAACGGGGAACAGGGATGGTGGCATCCGATATGGCAGGGAAGGTGGATTCCCATAAAGCATCAATAAAAAGGAGTCCTGTAAATGCGCGGCTGCGGAAACCGGAAGACGGCATCCGCTTCGGCGATATGCCGGCAACCGAAAAACTGCGCCCGGCAGGCCACGCAAAGATAGATTTGGCAGTCCGGTGGGTGGAAAAAGAGAAGGATGGAATCTATATACAGAGCCGGTACGGCACATTGCGCCTAAGCCCGTTAAGCGGCACGATTATCAGAGTCACCTTTGCCAAAGGGGGAAAGATTGAACCCGGAGAACATCCATCCATTTCCATGAAAAAAGGGAAAGGGGAATGGATGTATAAATCTATCTCCCAGGCGGTGGAAATCCTGACAGATGAGCTGTGTCTCCAAGTGGAGAAATCAAGCGGGGCAATCCGCTATATGACGCGGGATAAAAAGAAATTGCTGTTAGCGGAAAGAAAAGGGGAATGCCGCCAGATAGAAGCCGGGGCGGGAGGACAAATGCGGACATGGCTCTATTTGGATTGGGCAAAGGGGGAAAACCTTTATGGAATCGGGCCGAAGGGGAGAGGCGGGATAAAATTGCGCGGTACAGCCAGATATATTTCCCATGGGGAAAATGGCGAAGAACTGCCGCTGCTGTTGTCGGATAGGGGCTATGCTTTGGTTATGGCGGCTGAAAGCCAAGTCATCTTCTGCGATATACCGGTTTACGGCTCATACCTTCACGGGGAAAATGAGAAATGGATAGATTATTATTTTATTGCGGGAAACGGGGAGAAGGAAATCATGGAGAATTATAGACATCTTTTTTAGGAAAACAAGGGTTGGTATGCTGTTTGTGAGCATGCCAGCCCTATGATTCCAAAAACTTACACGTTTAATTTGTCAAATCCATAAACTTCATAATTCATATATTTCAGCAACGAATAACAGGCCTTTGTTCCCCGGCTTTCACCATTTCCTCCTTCAGCTGTTCGGCCAGGTTTTTCCTTATTTCCGTATAGTCAGGGCTTCCGGCCAGATTGTTCAGCTCATATGGGTCTGTTTTTAAGTCATAGAAGAAATCCTCTTCATAGTATTCGCTGCATCCGATATGCCCGCCGTTTAATCCGGGCGCATACACGCTATACAAATAATCCTGCGTCCGGATGCACCTTCCTACCCTGCTTTCGCTTATTTGGGCAAACACCTGGTTTTTTCTTCCTTCGGTGTCTCCGTCCGCCACTTTTTTCAGGTTTTCCCCTATCATGTTGTCCGCCACATCCAGGCCTGCCATGGCCAGGAAGGTTTTGGGGAGGCTGGCCGTACTTACCAAATCTTTGATTCGTTTTCCGCCGGTGAATCCCGGCCCGCAGATGACCAATGGCACTTTCAGGCAGGCGGAGTGGCAGGAGCGCTTATAATCGTCGCCGCCGCATAGATGGCTGTCCTGGTTTCTTGTTTTAAAATGAGAGCCATGGTCGGAACTGAATATAATAATGGTATTATCCATGATGCCTTTTTCTTCCAGTTTGCGGACAACCCTTCCTAAATTGTCATCCAGGCTCTTGCAGCACCCTAAATAATCCGGATACATTTCGTCCGCGTCGCCGCCCAGGGCAGCTAAATCTCCGGGAAGTTCATAATTGCTGAACCTCTCTTTGGAGCCTTTTGGCCCTTCATAACAGTTATGGTCATTCTGATGATGGGGCTCTATGTGGGAAATAGTGAGGAAAAACGGCTTTTGGCCATCATATTGCTCCAGGAATTCCAAGGCAAAGTCGGTAATGCAGTCCACACGGTAGCCTTTAAATTCCCGTTTGTTCATATTTTCATCGAAAACATAGCCGTCATAGCCATGAGAGGTAAACTCCAGGATATCAGCCGCCCTCCAGAATCCGTGATATCCTCCTCGCCGGTTTAAGGGGATGGCCGTTGTCTCATAATCTTCAAGGGGAGGCCTGTCAAAGCTGAATCTACGGCTGGCTAAATGCCATTTCCCGACATAGGCAGTTTCATAATCCAATTCTTCAAAATAATCGGCTATTGTTTTTACATGTTCCGGAAGCTGCTGGCTGTTCCGAAAGCAGTTTAACTGGGTAGGGTATTTTCCTGTCTGAAACAGGGCGCGGCAGGGGCCGCACACAGGCTGGGCGGTAAAAGCCTGTTCAAATAAAACCCCTTTTTGAGCCAGGCCATCCAAAACCGGGCTAATGGGAAGCTTTTGCCCATAACAGCCAAGGGTGTCGGCCCTTTGCTGGTCGGTGAAGTAAAATAAAATATTTGGTCTGTTCATTTTTGCCTCATTTCTGCGCGGCATTTGACTTATGGAAGTTTGTACTGCCGCGCTGGTACAAATTTCAAACTGTTATTTTAATCCGGAGGTTACCATTCCCTGTACAAAATATTTTTGGGCACATAAAAAGAGCATCATCATCGGAAGTACAATAAGCACTGCCGCTGCCATCATCTGATTCCATTGAATGAGCCCATCCGTTTTAAACATAGTCAGGGCGAGCTGTAAGGTTTTCTTGCTTTCGGAATTGGTCATTACCAGAGGCCATAAATAGTCATTCCATACGGATACCCCTTTTAAAAGGGCGAGAGTAGCCAAAATAGCTTTCGAATTTGGCAAATAAATCAAAAAATAGGTCTGCCATTTATTCGTTCCGTCAATCTGTGCCGCTTCGTCCAGGGAACGCGGGAAATTCTCGTAAAACTGTTTGCATAGAAACACGCCAAAGGAACCCGATACAAGGGGGATTATCAATCCGGCATATGTGTTTATCAGTCCTGTGCCCCCGGCCCCCAGTAGATTGTTTCCCCCCGCGAGAGGAAATTTTGCCATAATTAAAAAAGTAGGGAGCATTGTTACCTGGGGAGGCATCATAAGGCCGATTAGCAAAAGCATAAAAAGTATTTTGGAGCCGGGAAATGCCAAACGGGCAAATGCATAACCTGCAATGGAATTGAAAAGCAGGGAAAATACAATGGCAAGCAATGTAATCATTAATGAATTTTTAAAATAAATATTCCAATTTCCGCTGGCTAGAGCATCCGAGTAATTGATAAAGGAAAAGCTTTCGGGTAACAGATGAAAAATCGGGGATTTTATTTCTGCCATGGTTTTAAAAGAAGTTAGTACCATCATAATTACCGGAATTAACATTATTATAGTCAGCAGACTCATAGCTGTTATCCAAATGGCGTGATTTATTTTTTTCTTTTTCATTTTTATAACTGTGCTCCTTTCAAAGTCTGTGGAATTTGCAGGGATAATGGGGTTTTTAAGATACGTCAACGTCTTGCCCGCCGCTTCCAAAACGGAAAACGCAAATAGTTACAATCATTGAAAAAATAAGGAGGATAACAGATAGGGCGCTTGCGTATCCCATTTTAAATTCCAGGAAACCCCGCCGGTATATTTGGTGGACGATTGTGGTCGTTGTGTTTAAAGGCCCTCCGCCCGTCATAATATTTATTTGTTCAAAAACAGAAAAACTGTTTACAATACCCGTAACTAATAAGAAAAATGTAGTGGGTTTTAACATGGGCCATGTAATGTTCAGGAATTTACGGATGCTGTTAGCCCCGTCCAAGGAAGCGGCTTCATATAATTCGTTGGGGATGGATGTTAATCCGGATAAAAAGATGACCATGGAATATCCGCAGCTTTTCCATATACTCATTAAAATTACGCAGAGCATGGCAAGTTTCGGGTCATAAAGCCATTGTTTCGGTGAGAGGCCAAAAGACTTTAAAATCGAGTTAAATAATCCGTAAGTCGGGTCGTATATCCAGAGCCAAACCATAGACATACATACCATGGACATAACATGGGGAAGGTAAAAGGCAGTACGGAAGATGGGTATCAGCCTGGATTTGCGGTAGAGCATAATAGCCATAAAAAGCCCCAGGGCCAGCTGAGGAAAAAGGAATCCGGCAGTGTAAAAAAAGGTATTTTTTACGGAAGCTAAAAAATCTTCATCCTTGAAGAGATTTACATAATTTTTGAATCCTACAAAATCAGGCGCACTATATAAATTAAAATTGGTAACGCTGTAATAAATCACAAATCCTATTGGTATAAGTATAAATACTGTAAAAACGAAATACGCCGGAAATATCATAAAATAGGCGCATTTATCATATTTTCTTTTTCTTCTCAATACTTTTGCTTGTTCCATAACAATTCCTCCTAAAAAGGAGCTGGCCATGCGGCCAACTCCTGATCATAGAATCTCTTTTTAGCATTCCTATTGATTGTCGGCTTCTTCCTGTATTTTTGCTGCAGCCGCGTTCAATGCATCCTGCGGGCTTTCTACATCATACATAACTTTTTCCATAGCTTCGTTGATAATGTTGTATACAGAATTGGCATAAGGAACTTTGGGGGAACCGGTGCCGCAATTAACGGATTCAAAAATCACTTCATTGATTTCAGGGTCTTCGGCGATAAACTGCTCGCGGAGGGACTCCCTTACAGGCGTAGTGCCCAGCTGTTCATAACGCGTCCACATACTCTCTTTGCTGGAGGCATATTCGATAAATTTCCATGCTTCTTCGCTGTATTTTGTCTCACCGCTCATAAACAGGAATTGCATTCCGCAAAACGTAGCCTGTCTGCTGTTGGCAACCGGAGCTGCCATAGCGATTTTTCCGGAAAGGGCATCGCTGTTCCATTTTTTGAAATCAGAATCCGTACCAATGGTCATGGCTGCAAGGCCCGTGGAAAAAGGATTCTGTTCGTTGCCGGTGTAATCCCAGGGAATAATGCCTGCATCTTTAATTTCCTTCATGAATTCTGCGGCTTCTACGGCTTCAGGCGTGTTGCACAAAATTTCCCCGGTATCTTCATCTACAATATTTTTTACCCCATTCTGTTCGATAAAGATGGAAAACATATGCTGCATGGAATCTCCGGAAGTAGGCATGGCAAAACCGGTTTGGACTACTGTATCTCCATCCTTCTTTATAAATTTGGTATGATATTCCATTAATTCATCCCAGGTGGTAGGAGGGGCATCCGGGTCAAGCCCTGCTTCTTCAAACATTTCCTTATTGTAGATAAAAATCCTGGGGTCAGGAAATACGGGGATTCCGTAAACCTTACCGTTGATTGTGCCGAGGGACAGGGCATTTTCCATGAAATCTTCCTTGCCTTCCCAGCCTTCCATATAAGGAGTTAAATCCGCATATTGCCCTAAAGGCACCCGTGTTCCCATGGAGGCCATGGTAAAGGCTATGACATCGGGTGCGGTGCCCGATGCGAATCCAGTATTTAATTTGGTTTCAAAGTCGTCTCCGGCAGGACATTCCTGGTATTCAATTTCTATGTCTGGATTCTCTTTCATAAACCCTTCCACAGCGCTTTGCCAATATTCTTTCCGTTCCGGTTCGGTTCCGACTCTTAAAAAAACAAGCTTTGTTTTTTCGGTATTTTCCGTATTTGCTGCTGTTTCTTCTTCGGATACAAGCTTTTCAGTTCCGTTGTTTGCACACCCAACCAAACTGCCTGCAAGTATAAGGCCGGCTAAGAGTGCGCAGATGAATCTTTTTTTCATGATATTATCCTCCTGTTCCAGTACGTTTATCTCCTTCCGGTACTCATATGGCGCAGCCAGGAGATATGATGTATTGTTGATGTTACAATTATAGAAAATCCCACTCATGGATTCCATGGCTGGGATTTTACAGAAATTGAATATTGTTTTAAACTTTGACAAAATAAAGGATAGCCGCATACTGGGAATTTATGCTTTATTGAATCTTGTTTAGGTATTTTGAATGAGATTTTGTTTTGTGCGCCGGAATTCCATAGGGGATATTCCATAATGCTCTTTAAAAACCCTGCTTAAATGTGCGGCATCACAGAACCCCGTCTGTTCTGCGATGGACTGCAGGGTTATTTCGGAATCGCTTTGCAGCAATACTTTGGAAGCATCCAACCGGACTCTTTGAAGATAATCGCTGAACTTTCCCCCCGTTTCTTTTTTAAATATAGAGGAAATATAGGTGCGGTTTAAATGCACCTGTTCTGCAATCAGCTCCAATGAAATTTTTTCCGCATAATGGCTGGTTACATATTCCGTTATTTTTTGTACAGGCATAGAGTATTGACGGATTTTTGCCTTTTCCTCCAAAATCTTTGTGAGTTTATGGTGGGCGTTTATCATAAATTCCTTTAGTTCGCTGTAAGTGCTAAATCGCGAGGAAAAAGCAAGCTCGATTTCCTGCACCGTTTCTTCGTCTTGCATGCTGAGCGCATATCCTTTGACATGCTGCATATATAAAGAAAGTATTTCCATGCATAATGCCCGGATATATGCGGGGTATAAATCGGTGTTCTGTTTAATATGCTCCAGGAAATCTTTTAAGCTTTTTTCTGCCATATTTATTGTATTATGGTCTAAGAGTTCTTTTATCTGCATGATAATTTTACGGTAAGCCAATTCCCCTGTTTCGGCATAAATTTGCATGTTTTCATACATTTGGAGACCGGGAACACAGAAAAAAAACCGGTTATCTTTCGCTGATGAAGCCTGGCGGTATAGATTTTTCAATTCTGTAAGACCGCCCCCCTGTTTGCTTGCTCCTGCATAAATTTCCGTGCCAAAATGGGAAAGCAACAGATGGTAAAGCTTTGTCCAAATGCCTTCCCGCGTCTGCTTTATGTCGGGACTGTAGAGAAGGACGAATTCATGGTCATTGATTTCCGTACAGTAACCGCAGACCTTTTCCGAATCCAAAAACAGCTGTATGACTTCTTTGACCTGGCTGCTTTCCGCGGTGGTTCGAACAAAAAATGTGCTTACGGCAAGGCTGTCTTCTTTTAATATGATATTATTTGCGGAAAACCTTTGTTTTATTTCGTTTTCATTCAGGGTTCCGTCCTGTTTCAAAAAATATTGCAGGCATTTTTCCTGCGCATTTATTTTGTCCTGACAGGCCAGCTTGTGCTTTTTCCTTTGGTTTTGCAGATATTCCTGAGCTGTTTCCAGAATATGTTCTATTTCATTTCTGGTCGCCTCGGGCTTTAGAAGGAATTCATGGACTCCAAGCTTCATGGCCTGCCTGGCGTAATGGAATTCATCATAGGCGCTGAGGATTATTTTATATGGGTTTGACTCTAAATCATTTATTTTCTCCAGGAACTGGAGCCCATCCATAACAGCCATGCGGATGTCCGTAAAAATTACATCCACGCCATTTTTAGAACAATAGTCCAGCGCCATCTGCCCATTGGAAAATTCACCTACTACATGATAGTTAAAATCAATGGCTTCAATATTTTTTATCAGCCACTGTCTTGTTATATTTTCGTCTTCTACAACAATAATTCTCATAAGCGCTCCCTTCTGCCTTCCTCCTGAGGGCTATGCTCCGGTGTATAATGCAGCGGTATTCTGATATTGATGCAGATTCCTTCAGGCTGGGCATCGGATACGAACAGGCCATAGCTTTCTCCAAAAAAGAGTTTCAGCCGTTCGTTCACGTTTCTTATACCTACTCCGTTAAAACGCTCCGTTTTCCTGATGCCAATGCCTTGGTCAATCATTTGCTGGATTTTTGTGCTATCGCCGCCTATACCATCATCTATCACCCGAATAATTACATCTTCACCGGAAATAGCTCCGGTAATCTGTATATGGCCGGTTTCCGTCTTGCCGCAGAAGCCGTGGGAAATGGAATTCTCCACCAGGGGTTGTATGGAAATCCTTGGAATCAGGCATTCCTCAGCCTCTTTTTCCACATTGATATTCCATTCAAAGGTTCCCTGATATCGATTGCACATAAGGATAAGATAATTTTCCACTGCTAACAATTCTTCTTTTACGGTGATTAGCTTCCTGGATTCGGAAAAGGTCTTACGCAAAAGCTTTACCAATGCAACCAGGGATTCGTCCGCCTTTTCCGGCATATCCATTTCGATTAAAAAGCGGATGGAAGCCAATGTATTGTACAGGAAATGGGGGTTAATCTGGGCCTGCAGAGCATTAAGCTCCAAAGTCCGCTGCTCTTCTTCCTTTTCCGCAAGTTCGGATATCAGACGTTCTATCCTGTTTAACATGCTGTTGAACTGTTTTCCCAACTCTCCGAATTCATCTTCGGATTCAATTGTAGCCCGGACACTCAAATTTCCCTTCTCGGCCATATCCATATCGGATTTCAATTTCTGCACAGGCATACTTATATATTTGGAATTGTAAAATGACATTAGGACGGTCAGGAGCAGATACAAAACGGAAATGAATAAAATCAGGATAATCAACTGATTGTTGGCCCAGCCCAGCCCTTTTTGTTCATCGAACATAACTAGTTTCCAGCCTGTTGTCCGATTGGTCGCAAAGCATACTTGAGATAAAGTGCCGTTAATTTTCGCGGGAAAATAACCATAGCTGTTTTCGGTCAATTTAGGTATATAAGGATTCAGACTAATATTCTTTCCAACCAATTCTTCCTGCGTGGAAGTAAATATTTTGCCCGTTTCATCCATAATAAAAAACTGTGGGCTTTGCGCATTCATGCCCTGCGCGAATAGTTCCTGGATTAACTTTTTATCTATTTCAATGGACAATAGGGCTACTTCCCTGCCGCTGTTCAAATTTTTTATTAGCTTTACAGCGTATATAATGCCTTCCTGAGCTGTTTTTTGCAATTCGTCGCTTCTGTAAGCAGGTATATAGTGTATGGCGTTGGAATGTTCCTGCAATGAGGGATACCAGTCTTCCGTTTTCATTTTTTCTATATTCGGATAAATGATATTAGTATCCGCTGTATCCTCGGGGGAATAATTTTTCCCGTTGAACCCCAGAATCTGGAGGTTATAGTCCAAATTGCTGTATACAATCCTGCTATTGTTAAAGGATTTCTTGATTTCCTTTAGGGCGCTCATCTCTTTATAATCGCTGGAAAAAGAGTCTCTGGAAATTATTTTATTGATATCCGTATTGCATGCAAAATAATTGGAGAGCAGTACAATCCCTTCGAAGGTACCTTCAAGATTTTCATCAATTTGTCGCAGGATGACCAAGCGCGACTCGTTTAGCTGTATATTTCCTTTTCTTTGCATGAAATAAAATAAGCAGATGCTGAGGATTAGACATGGCAGGATAAATAATATAGTATTGGAAAATAAGATTTTCTGATGAATTTTTAGATTTCGGAATTTTCTTTTCATAATGACTATACCTTTTTTGGAAGTTCATTTTCATCATAGAGGCTTCGATATACGAATCTTATAAAAAGAATGCATCTTTTGACACAGTTTCCTATAAGGTAAGAAAAAAACATGGCTTTTTTAAAAACCATGTTATAAAGATAATCGGCGCGACAGGATTTGAACCTGCGACCTCTGCGTCCCGAACGC
This sequence comes from Lachnospiraceae bacterium, assembly GCA_021769135.1. Lineage (GTDB taxonomy): Bacteria > Bacillota > Clostridia > Lachnospirales > Lachnospiraceae > Kineothrix. Next base: position 34,949 of record JAETTM010000017.1, read on the forward strand.
AGCGCTCTACCAAGCTGAGCCACGCGCCGCTATGAAATGTGTAGCAACGAATATAATAATACAATATTTTACCCCTATTTGTCAATGTTTGTACTGTACTTTTTTTAATAATTTGATATAATTGGATTACTGTTCTCGCAGAGGATTATAACTAAATATGAGAAAACAGCGGAGGCATTAATCATATGGCGGCAAATATAAAAGTGATGACGGAAGGAAAACCTATTAAATTAATTTTCTCCTTTGCACTCCCCTTAATGATAGGGAATGTATTCCAGCAATTGTATACAGTGGTGGATACCATGGTAGTGGGCCAGGTGCTGGGGGTCGGCGCTTTGGCGGCTTTGGGGGCCTCGGACTGGCTCAACTGGATGATGCTGGGGATTATCCAGGGGTTTTCACAGGGTTTTTCTATCCTGATGGCACAGGAATTCGGGGCAGGAAATATCAAAAGGCTGAAAAAAGTAGTGGGCAATGCCATCGGCCTGTCAGCGGTAAGCGCTGTTTTATTGCTGATTGCGGGGGAAATCATTGTTTTTCCGGTATTAAGCTTGCTGCAGACGCCAGGGGAAATTATCGGGCAGTCCATGCTCTATCTGCGGATTATGTTTGCGGGGATTCCCATTGTTATGGCCTATAATCTGCTGGCTTCCATCCTGCGGGCCTTAGGGGATGGAAAGACGCCGCTGCATGCGATGATAACGGCGGCGGCGGTGAATATTGTATTGGATATTATTTTTGTCATGTATTTTGGATGGGGCATTGCAGGCGCGGCGGCGGCCACATTGATTGCACAGTTGTGCTCCGGCATTTATTGCTATATTTATATCAGGAAAATAGAAATATTGTCATTATGCAGGGAAGATTTAAGGTGGGAGAAGGAATTGGACTGGAAACTGATTCTGCTGGGGCTTCCCATGGCGTTCCAGAATGCCATAATTTCCATCGGGGGGATGATTGTACAGGCGGTGGTGAATGGCTTCGGGGTCATATTTATCGCAGGGTTTACAGCTACCAATAAGCTCTATGGGGTGCTGGAAGTGGCGGCCACGTCTTATGGATATGCTATGATTACCTATGTGGGGCAGAATCTGGGTGCGGGCAAAATCAACAGGATAAAAAAAGGCATGCGCTCGGCAATGTTTATAGCGATGATAACGGCGGCAGTGATTGCCGTATGCATGATTATTTTTGGCCGCGGAATACTGGGCTGTTTTATTTCGGGAAGCCCGGAAGAGGTGGATATGACCATGGCGATTGCCTATCATTATCTGTTCATAATGAGCGTTTGCCTGCCTATCCTTTATATACTGCATGTAACCCGTGCGGCGCTGCAGGGCATGGGGGATACGGTCCTGCCCATGGTATCGGGCATTGCGGAATTCGTGATGCGGACGGGCACCGCTATTCTGCTTCCTCTGGCGCTGGGGGAAGAAGGCATTTTTTATGCGGAGATTCTGGCATGGGCTGGGGCGGACGTGATTCTGGTAGTGAGTTATTTTGTAAGGATGAAGAAATTTTCGTAACAGTTCGACCCAGGACTTTGCACTTGCTGAAAAGTCCGTACGAATGCGTAAAGGCTGGAATGGAATCCGCCCCTTTGCCGTACGGCAAATTTTACATGGGCGGATTCCGTAACAGTGAAGCCGGAAGGCTGAACTGTTATAAATTTTCTGCCCGAATAGGGGGCGGTGAATAGGGGAAGGCCATGGAGGAAAAATACGAACTGGACGACATACGGGAAATTATCCGGACATCGGCGGATGAGGGCTACCGGAGCTTTCAGGGAAAACTTATGCCGGATACGAAAAATTTCATAGGGGTGCGGCTTCCCGTGCTCCGCAAACTTGCCCGGAAAATAGCGAAAGAAGAAGGGAAGGATTATCTGGAAAGGGCTTTGGCGCGGAAACCGGAAGAGGAGCTTTTCGAAGAAATCATGCTCCAGGGGATGGTAATCGGGTACATCAAAGGGGATATTAACGATATTCTGTCCTACACGGAAAAATTTCTGCCCAAAATAGATAACTGGTCGGTATGCGACAGCTTTTGCAGCGGGTGGAAGACAGCGCTGGATGAGCCGGAAAAAGTATGGGAATGGCTGCAGGGCTTTTTCGCTTCGGAGGAAGAATTTATTGTCAGGTTCGGGGTTGTAATGGTGCTGAATTATTATGTGAACGATACGTACATTGAGAAATTATTCCCAATATTCGATGGAATACGCCATGAAGGTTATTACGTAAAAATGGCGGTGGCATGGGCTGTTTCCATCTGCTATATCAAATATCCGGAGCAATGTATGGCCTATTTGAAGAAAAACCGGCTGGACGATTTCACGTATCATAAGGCATTGCAAAAAATAACGGAATCCCGCTGCGTGGGGGAAGAAGAAAAGAAAAGGATAAAGGCGATGAGGCGTGGGTGATGGTTGCTTCGTTGCTTGTAACAGAGTGTATAATTTTTTTTGGAAGAGTTAGCAGTGAAATATTCAGATTAAATGGACGGAAGAGAGGCTACATAGAATGGAAAGGGCATCAGCAATATTAAAAAAAGGGGAAGGCAGGACGATAAAAGCCGGTGGTATGTGGATTTTTGATAATGAAATCGACCATATTTCCGGAGACTTTGAAAATGGGGATGTCATTGAGGTGCATGATTTCGATGATTACTTCATGGGATACGGGTTTATCAATATGAATTCAAAAATCCGGATAAGGATGATGTCGCGCAGGAAGGAGCATCCCGTAACGGAAGCGCTGATAGAAGAGAGGGTGAGGGCAGCCTGGGAATACAGGAAACAGGTGGTGGATACCGGCTGCTGCCGGATAATTTTCGGGGAAGCGGATTTCCTTCCGGGGATTGTAATTGACAAATTTTCGGATGTGCTGGTGGTGGAATCCCTTGCCCTTGGAATCGACAGGCTGAAGCCCGTTATTTTGGACCGGCTGAAAAAAGTGCTGGCCGAAGACGGCATCCGGATTCGCGGAATATATGAAAGAAGCGATGCGAAGGTAAGGGAAAATGAGGGGATGGAGAGATGGAAAGGGTTTATTGGGGAGCCTTTCGATACGAGAGTGGAAATTACCGAAAACGACGTGAAATATATAGTGGATGTGGAAGACGGGCAGAAGACAGGATTTTTCCTGGACCAAAAAAATAACCGTGCCGCTATCCGGAAGCTGTGTCCGGGGAAAAAGGTATTGGACTGCTTCACCCATACAGGTTCCTTCGCCCTCAACGCGGGAATGGCGGGCGCTGTTTCCGTATTGGGAGTGGATGCTTCCATGACAGGAATTGCCCAGGCTAAGGAAAACGCAAAGCTAAACGGACTGGAAGACAGGGTAACATTCCAGTGCGCCGATGTTTTTGACCTATTGCCAAAGCTGGAAGAGCAGGGAGAAAAATTCGACTTGGTTATTTTAGACCCGCCCGCCTTTACCAAATCCAGAAAAGCGGTGAAAAATGCGGTAAAGGGATATCGGGAAATTAATATGCGGGGCTTGAAACTTGTAAAAGACGGCGGTTTTCTTGCCACTTGCTCCTGTTCCCATTTCATGGAGCCGGAACTTTTTGCAAAAACCATTAAAGAAGCGGCCGGAAGCGCCCATAAGAGGCTTCGCCAGGTAGAGTTCCATACCCAGGCGCCGGATCACCCAATCCTATGGGCGGCGGATGAATCTTATTATTTGAAGTTTTATATTTTTCAGGTGTGCGAGGAAGTGTAAATATTGAAAAAGCGTTGATTTCACGCGGATTGATGATGGTTTTCAAATGAGTTTTAAGAGAAGAACCGTTTGACAGGCAAAGCTGATACTGCGTTGTTGGGCTGAAAAGTGAGCCAGATATACAGGAAAGTCATGAAAGAAAATAGGATAAAGGTGATATCGGCTTCGATATCATAGATATTATCATAGATATTATCATAGAAATTCAGGTGTCAAAAGCTTCTTCTATGAAGGGCAGCAGGCGCCTGAATTTTAATTTTGAGGAATACTTTGGGGAATGGCCGATGCTATGTTTAAAGCATATTTGCAATGGGGCATGGGAATTATAATGGAATCCCCACAGCCGTATCCAATATGACATCCCATATTTTATTGGAAATAAAGGGCGTAATCAGGAAAGTAATCAGCCAAGGAAGAAAGAAGTAGATATATACTTCCCATTTGGATAAATGACGGCGATGGGCTTTTTTTGTCTGAAGATGCATTCTTCTCATAAAATGCAAATCTTTTGCCTGAAGGAAAACGAAATACCCCACCATTGTGCCGAGGATATTCATAATGATATCGGTAACATCGGTAACGGTAGTAGATTCTATGCAGAAAATCTGGGAAAGCTCTATTAATACGGAAAACAGAAGCGCTGCCAAAAATGTTTTTTTCAAAGGCTGGAACTGCTTCCAAAGGGTGGGAAGCAGAAAACCGAAGGGAACAAAGATAAAAAAGCTTTGCATATAATGGCTGAAATTGTCGGAAAACCCATAAAAAGGAATAAAATTAAAGGAAGGTGCAAAGTTGAGCTGATATAAAGAAGGCGTGTTGGAAGCCATAAAAATGCAGCAAATCACCAGGGTATACAAATAAAGGCCAAACTGGTGGCGCTTGGGCAGCTTATACTTTCTGAAAGCTATCTGGAATATAATCATAAAAGGGATTACACCTATGTATGCAGCAAATGTATTAACAATTAGTACAGTAGAATCGGACATTGTTTTGCGTTGCTCCTTTCGCAGCCTGCATCTGACAAAAGAATAAAATAGGAACGGCAGGCTCTTATGTTACTCATATGATTTTATATCACATAACAGCAAAGCTTAATTCAGTATAATACAGCGATATTACGGTTTTGTAAATAAAAAACGCAAAAAAACTTAATATATTACATTATACACTATTTTTTTTAAAGCACAAATATAATATTTTCCAAGAGCATGGGTAAATATTTTTATTACTTGAAAATGCCCGGTGGAATAAAATGGCTGACTGATATGCCATGGGATTTCAAATAATATATATGGATAACTGTAAACCTTTATATAATGGCGAAAGGGGTGAAAGGTATGGATAGCAATCAGATACCTATCGGGCTGGGTTTGTCTCTAGCCATGAACCAGCGGGCAATGGACAGATTCTCCGATATGACGGAAGCGGAAAAGGAACAGGCGATTGCCAGAAGCAGGAAAGTAAAATCAAAACGGGAGATGGACCGCATTGTCAGTGCTTTGGCGGAGGATAACGATGAGGATTTGAATAGTTTGCTCGGAGGGGATTAGGGTTTATCCCCTCCGCTATCCAATTAGAATATTTTTTCCCTGAAATGCAAATCCGTATTTGCAGATGCGTTCCCCGGGAATCCCTTTAGCCGATAAGGCGGCAGCATAATTTTTCTCATCTATTTGCGCTAGAGCGGCATATACAGTTTCTTCCAGATTTTTTTCCTTTTTGGGATTGTGAACCTTGAATTCGATAATAATAGCATCATCTGCAGAACTTTGACTGCGGGGCTCAAGCATTACATCATAGCGCCCCAAGCCGCTTTCGCGATTTGAGGTGATGAAATATCGGTCAGCTAAATCTACAATAAGGCCCAGAACAAAACCATGGTAAAAACGTTCAGGCTGAGATTTTTCTGAAGGTTTTTTGCCGGAGTCAAAATTGCTGAAGGTGTCTTTGGCAATCCTATTCATATACTCATTCATTGCATCGATATCTCTGGCAATCAAAGCCGCAATGAAGTCATTATATGCCGGTGCATAATTTTTGAACCAGTCTTCAATCATGCTTTGGAACATCAATTTCACTTCTTTATTGGTAAGTTTTAAAGTATATTCCTCTTTGCCGGTTTGGGGATTTGCTGTGTAGTGTTCAACTTTTAGATATCCGCTGGCGAGAAGCAAACTCCAAATGGCATTTTCATTATGGTCAAGTTGGTCAAATAAAACCTGTTCATCAATCCTCGTCTGGAATGTGCCGTCATTTAACAGATTTTCCATAGTGATTTTTACATTCTTGCTGCCTTCTCGAATCAAATTTCCCACAAGGCTATTTGAACTTGTATTTGCCCAATAGGATAAAAATTTTCTTTTATCAAGGAAATTAATGATAGACCATGGATTATATATATCAGTTTTTTTCCCAAAAGAAAATCCATCATACCAATCTTTGACGCCATCTTCTTGGTCTGACAGGCCGAATTCGGATAATGCGGCCGACACCTCTTTTTGGGTAAAGCCAAAAGCGTCCGCATATTTTTCGGAAGTTGTTGTTACTACTTCAAGATTATTCAAATAAAAAGAAGAAGCGCACTGATGTGCGCGTAGGTCATCAATTCCTGCGGAATTGGTGACAAATTCAGAAAAAATAGATTCTTTACTGATTCTGGTAATGCCTGTTAAAATAGCGCGTTCCAAATAAGGATTTGTTTTGAAGGTTGCATTGAACAGGCTTCTGGTAAAATTAGTCAGGTCTTCCCAGTAACCGTTTATATAGGCTTCCTGCATGGGGGTATCATATTCGTCAAGGAGGATGATAACCTTTTTCCCATAATAGCGCATCAGATATTTTGAAAGGGCATTTAAAGAATCTGTCGCAATGTAATCTTCCATATCAACGGAAACTTTACGAAAAAAATCTTTTTCCTTTTCATTTAATTTTCCGCTATCCAGTAAAAAATCATAGTGGTTATATAAATCCGTGATAATCTGGCATATTTTCTTTCTGGTATTTGAATAGGTAGTTTCTTTTACCTTGGCAAAACTTAAGGAAAGAACAGGCCATGTTCCTTGAATGTCACGATATGTTTTGTCTTTCCATATAGAAAATCCTTCGAATAAATCGTTCCGCCCGGAATACTCTATGGAAAAGAAATTTTCAATCATACTCATAGTTAAAGTTTTACCGAAGCGCCTGGGGCGGGTAATCAACGTGACAACATCCAGATTTTCCCACCATTGTTTAATGAAATTGGTTTTATCAATGTAAAAAGCCTTATTTTCTATTAATTCTTTATAGTTTTGATGGCCTATGCCAACTGTCCTTACCATATGAAGGCCTCCTTATAAATCGTCCTTTGCATTTTAATCATATCATAGTGGATGTTAGAAAAAAAGCAAATTGTCATTTTATCTAATTTTCTTTATTCCGGTTTAGAACATTTTTACGAATATCATTTCTGTAAGGGGGCTGCCGGGGATAGAAACGGCGGCCCCCTTAAAAACGTTCAAAGGGGCGATTTTATGAAAAGTTTCGTTGACAATTCCAGGGAAAGATGGAAGAATAATGGTAACAGTCCAGCCTAGGACTTTGCACTTGCTTTGGCAGGGGCAATACTTTTGAAAAACAAGGCGCAAGGGGCCGCGCGGAAACGGGGGGAAAGATGAAGCTTAGTGCGATGTGCATCCGATGCCTGGTGGACAGGCAGGAAGAGAAAATAAGGGAGGTTCCCGATGAGGATAAAAAGTCGGAATACCTGAAAGAAGTCCTGAAAATTATCGGGGAATCGGGGGAAGAGGCTTCGGCCCCTTACTTGGTATACGAGATAAATAAAGTACATAAACGCCTCTTCGGAACGGAGATAAGCTATGAGAAGGAAAAGCAGGAATTTAACGGGCTGATGCTGGAACTGGAGCAGGAGATGGAGGAAAATATCCGTTTGGGGAAAAACGGGGATGAAGTGCTGCGCAATGGGATAAATTATGCCAGGGCCGGGAATTATATAGACTTCGGGGCGATGAACCATGTGGATAAGGGGCAGCTGCTGGAACTTCTTCATAAAGCGGGGGAGGAAGAAGTGGACGGGCATACGCTTAAGCTGTTGCAAAATGACCTTGAAAAAGCGGAAGAAATGGTCTATATCACGGATAATTGCGGGGAAATCGTGGCGGACAAGCTGCTGATAAAGATTTTGAAGGAACAATATCCCAATCTGCATATTACCGTAATTGTAAGGGGAATGCCGGTGCTCAACGATGCGACATTGGAGGATGCCAAAGCGGTAGGGCTGGCCGACCTGGTAACGGTAATCGGGAATGGGAATGGCGTGGGGGGAACCCAGGTGAACATACTGTCCCAGGAAGCGGGAAAAGCCTTTGAGGCGGCGGATTTGATGATTGCCAAAGGGCAGGGGAATTTTGAAACGCTGCACGGGTGCGGAAAAAATATTTATTACCTGTTTCTGTGCAAATGCCAGTGGTTTTCCGGACGTTTCGGAATGGAACGGCTAAAAGGGGTATTTATTAATGAAAGGGATGTGGCAGTTTAGATAAAAACTTGACAATCCCTGAAAATGTGCTATGATTATCCTTGCCGTAATTGCAAATGAGTTGCAATTGCAATTTGTAGAAGGACAGGGATATCATATGGCGGATATTATTTTAGATACAATTTTAGACGGGTTAAAGCTTCTGCCTTTTTTGTTTGCTACCTATCTTGCGATGGAATATATGGAACATAGGATGGGGGAGAAGGCGAAGGAGACAATCGAAAAATCAGGGCACTTCGGGCCGGTGCTTGGAGGGATAATCGGGGTCTTCCCCCAATGCGGTTTTTCGGCGGCGGCTTCGGGGTTGTTTGCCGCAAGGATGATTACCCTGGGAACTTTGCTGGCCGTTTTTTTATCCACTTCGGATGAAATGCTCCCGATATTGATTTCGGAACAGGTAGGCGCCGGGGTCATTTTTAAGCTTCTTGGAATAAAAGCGGCGGCAGGGATTGCTGTGGGGATTGCTGTGGATTTGCTGTCAGGAAAGCGTCAAAAGGGTAAAAGCGGAACTGTTGCGGCAAAGGAGAAGACAAAAGTGGAAGAGCAGGAAGGCTGCTCCTGTGCAAAGTGCAAAGAGGGGATATTAAAGCCGGCTCTGCGGCATACGGGGAATATCTTTCTGTTTTTGCTTCTGGTCACTTTTGTGCTAAATGCGGCAATTTATTTTATCGGCGAGGAATTCCTTACAGGGCTCATTTTGAACCGGCCTTTGTTCGGGCATATGATTGGGGCTTTGGTTGGGTTGATTCCCAACTGCGCCTCTTCCGTAATCCTTACCCAGCTTTACCTTAAAGGGGCTATGGGCCTTGGGGCGGCCATGTCCGGGCTGTTGGCGGGAAGCGGTGTGGGACTGGCCGTTTTGTTCAGGACGAATGACGATATACGGGAAAATGTGAAGATTACGGCATTGTTATATGTTATTGGCGTAATAGGCGGCATCATAGTGGATATATTAGGGATAGCGGTATAGCCTGGACAAGGATTAAGCGCGAAGCGGCAGGTGGCATTATGAAACATGAAATTACGGCGGGTGAAAAACCGGCGGAAGAAATTTATTTTCCAAAAGATATCAAGAAAACGAAGCAGAGGGTAGAGATATTCCGTATTTTGTCAACGGCTTCTCGGCCCATGAGCGCGGCGGAGATTTACCAGTGCCTGATTAAGACGATGGAGGGCACAAATTTTGCCATATCTACAGTATATCGGGGACTGGCCGTTTTTGAAGAAAAAGGGTATGTGACAAAATCCACATGGATGGGCACGGAAACCTACTGCTATGAATGGAACCAGGGCAGGCACAGGCATTATGCGGTTTGCCTGAAATGCCATAAATTGGTTCCGCTGGAAAGTTGCCCTTTTGAACATGCCAAAATCCACAAGCTGGGGGATGACTTTACGGTTACCGGGCATAAATTGGAGCTGTATGGTTTCTGCAGGGAATGCAAGGGCAAAGCTTTGGATGGAAAATGCGGCATAAAGTGAAGAGAGAAGAAAAGGAAAGGAAAAAAATAGGAAAATTATAAATTATGAGTAAAGAGTTAAAATTAGCGGTGTTAATTGATGCGGATAATATATCCGATAAATATGTGAAAATTATATTGGACGAAACGGCGAAGAGCGGGGTGGCCACTTATAAAAGGATTTATGGGGATTGGACCAATCCGCGCCTTGTTTCGTGGAAAAACGTGCTGCTGGATAATTCCATTTCCCCAATCCAGCAGTATAGCTATACTACAGGGAAAAATGCTACGGATTCCGCGATGATTATCGATGCGATGGATATTTTGTACTCCAATACGGTGGACGGGTTCTGTATCGCTTCTTCGGACAGCGATTTTACAAGGCTGGCGGCGCGGCTTAGGGAATCCGGGATGTATGTTACGGGGATGGGCGAAAGCAAGACGCCCAAGCCTTTTATTTCGGCATGCAACCAGTTCAAATATTTGGATATCCTGTATTCTAACCAGCAGGACGAAGAAAACGCCATCCGGAAAGAGGATACGGCGGCGGAAACGACTGTAGTAAAGGCGGCGGCTAAGGCCGTGAAAATGAAACGGGGAACAAAAACGGCAGCGGCCGCAGCGAAGAAAACAAAGGAAGAGTTGAAACCGCAAACGGATTTAAAAATGATAAAACGGGCTATTATTTCCCTTGTGGAGGAATGTTCGGACGACGATGAGTGGATGCTGTCGGCGGAACTGGGAAATCAGCTGGGCAAGCGGTTCCCGGATTTCGACGTGCGCAATTATGGGCATTCCAAATTTTCTTCCTTTATCAAGTCGTTGAATATCCTGGACTGTGAGCAGGAAAGGAATATTGTCAGGTTCCGGCTGAAGAATAAAAAATAAGGTGGGGAGACGGCTGTTTCTTATTCGCCTTCCCCGTCCTTTTTGTTTCTCCACATTTTAATAGCCTCCAGCCTGTTCTTGACGGCAGCCTCCGCCCCTTGTGAAGTGGGGCGGTAATAGCGGCGTCCGTTTAGGCTCTGCGGGAGACATGACATCCGCGTCAGCTTTTCCTCCGTATCGTGGGCATATTCATAGCCCTCGCCATAATGCAGTTCCTCCATCAGCCTGGTGGGGGCATTGCGCAGCTGCAAAGGAACGGGTTCGGCCAGCATATGCAGGGCATCTTCCCGGCATTGGCCGTAGGCGGTGTATAAAGCGTTGGATTTGGGTGCCATGGAAAGGTAAGTGACGGCATGGGCCAGATTCACATTGCATTCGGGCATGCCGATAAAGTGGCAGGCCTGATAGGCGGATACCGCCACGGTAAGCGCCTGGCTGTCAGCCATGCCCACGTCTTCGCTGGCAAAGCGGATAAGCCGCCTGGCGACATATAAAGGGTCTTCTCCCGCTTCCAGCATACGGGCCAGCCAGTATATGGCCGCATCAGGGTCGCTGTTGCGCATGGATTTATGCAGGGCGGAAATCAAGTTGTAATGTTCTTCGCCGTTTTTGTCATAAAGCAGCGATTTCTTGCTGATACACTGTTCCAGAATTTCTTTTGTCACGGTGATTTCCCCAGGGCCGGTTTCCCCGTTGGCGACCGCCATTTCCAGAGTGTTCAGTGCAGTTCTGGCATCCCCATTGGAAAATACGGCAATGGCTTCCAGCAAATCCTTGGAGATATTGATATGAACCGGCCCGAAGCCTTGAGGGTTGCCTATGGCCTGGGAAAGGAGCCGTACCAGATTATCTTTGGTCAATTCCTGCAGGACGAAAACTTTACACCGGGAAAGGAGGGCGGCATTGATTTCAAAGGAAGGGTTTTCCGTAGTGGCCCCGATTAAGATGATGCTGCCTTTTTCTACGAAAGGAAGAAAAGCATCCTGCTGGGCTTTGTTGAATCGATGGATTTCATCCACAAAAAGAACCGTCCGGATTCCCATCGCCCGGCTGTTTTCGGCCCGTGCCATCACCTCTTTAATCTCTTTGATTCCGCTGGTGACTGCGCTGAAATTGATAAAAGAAGCGTGGGTCCTTTTGGCGATAATATTAGCCAGGGTTGTTTTCCCAACGCCCGGCGGCCCCCAGAAAATCATGGAAGAAATATTGTCGTTGTCGATTAACTGGCGCAAAAGCTTCCCCTTGCCCAAAAGGTGCTCCTGCCCGATAAACCCTTCCAGGGAATCCGGGCGCAGGCGGCTGGCTAAAGGGGCCGTTGTTTTCCTGTCGTCAAAAAGAGATAGCTGTTCCATGGGGACCTCCATTCTTTGAGGAACTTCCTGGCTTTCTAAGGCGGAAGTAAAACCGGGGATATATATAGCCAGAACGTAAATAGAGCCTTGTAGGGAATATTTGCCTACAAGGCATCCATAGTCATGCAGGGAATCTCTTCCTCCTGACGTAATTGCTTGTCATTGGTCAGGAACAGCTCGCATTCACTAGCCATGGCTGAAGCAAGCTGTAAGGAGTCCATGGCCTTAAAGTGTCTGTATTTGCCACGTAGTTTTGCAGCCTGTTCTGCAATATCGCAGTCAATGTTGATTGTTTCTATATTCAGATAGGCCAAGAATCTTTTAAAGTTATCAATAAGTTCAGCCTTACCAATGGTATATGGGAATACAAGATATTCCTCTACAGTGATGGTAGAAGTTACAAGCTGTACATGACCCTTTAGGCATTCTTCTAAGAACCCTTTTATCTTATCCCTATATTGTGCATTGTTCTCCAAATAATAAATGATTGGAGAGGTGTCAATAAATACTTTCCTAAATTCTGTCATTGTTCCTCAATTCCCTCACATAGGCATCCGCATCCTGGCTTCGTTCTGTTGGCGGCATAACAAACTGGTCAAGATTCCATACCTTTTCTTCTGTCTCTGTTTCCTGCATCAGATTATTGATAAATCCGATGATGATATGCAGTTTGTCTTCAGGCACCCTTTCCAATTTTGCAATAGCGTTCTGTCTTAATGCTGTCATAATCTTACCCCTTAATTTCTTGACATCTATTGATTCTTAACATGTATTTATTATATAGAATTCCTTAGTAAGATGCAAGGGCCGAAAAAAAAGCACCGACCCCATGGCGCAAAGGCCACAAAATCAGTACTTCAATGCGCCGCCAGGGGCTCGAACCCTGGACACCCTGATTAAGAGTCAGGTGCTCTACCAACTGAGCTAGCAGCGCCCATTATAAAAATGTTTAACAAAATAAATGCATCATTTGCAACGCAAGTGTTATTATAGTATAATGTCTTTTAGTTTGCAAGTATTTTTTTAAAAAAAATTAATATTTTTTTCACAGTTCAGCCACAATGTCATTTAGTTAGTGGCGGCGGACGCTGCGCAAATGATAAAATCCTCCGTCGCCACGCTCCCGCTCTGGGAAAAACGCAACGGACACATAAGGCGCTAGAACACAGCGCCTAAGTGCCGGCGTTTTTCAAAGGGCTCCTTGAGAATTTTATCATTCACGCAGCTGGCTATGGTATTAACTAAATGACATTGGTTCAGCCATAAGATTGAAAATTTCCAATTTTCAATCCCAAGTTTGTGTCTGCGCGGCATCCACAAACTTGATAAACTTAAATGAATTTGAGTACAAAAAGCCGCGCAGAAATGGGGTCGAAGATGATATTTGAGAGCCATGCCCATTATGACGATAAAGCTTTTGATGAAGACAGGGATGCCTTGCTGGGCAGCCTGCGGGAGAATGGAATCGGATATGTGCTTAACATAGGGGCGAACATACAGACGACGAAAAACACGGTGGAACTGGCGGAGAAGTATCCGTTCATTTATGGGGCGGCCGGCGTGCACCCTTCGGATACGGACGAGCTCGATGAGGAAAAAATGGAATGGCTGAAGGCTCAGTGCGCCCACCCTAAAATCGTAGCGGTGGGGGAAATCGGGCTGGATTACTATTGGGATGAGCCGGACAGGGAGATACAGAAGAAATGGTTTGAAAGGCAGCTGCAGCTTGCGCGGGAAGTGAAGCTGCCCGTGATTATCCATTCCAGGGATGCGGCGAAAGATACGCTGGATATTATGAAAGCGGCCCGCGGGGAAGAACTGGGCGGAGTGGTGCATTGCTTTTCCTATACAAAAGAAATAGCAAGAGAATATTTGGATATGGGCTATTTTTTTGGGATAGGGGGCGTGGTCACTTTCCAAAATGGGAAAAAACTTAAGGAAGTGGTGGAGTATCTTCCGATAGAAAAGATACTCCTGGAGACCGACAGCCCTTACCTGGCCCCTGTTCCATACAGGGGAAAAAGGAATTCTTCCCTGCATATCCCGTTGATTGCAGAAGAAATAGCAAAAATTAAAGGGATGGATTATGATGATGTGGTAAACATCACGGAAGCAAATGCGAAGAAGCTGTTTGGAATAGGGAGAATGGGAGGACAAGGATGGCAGCATTAGGAACCCCCAGCGGTACCATAGAGATTTTAAAAAAATATAACTTCAGCTTTCAGAAAAGGTACGGGCAGAATTTTCTGATAGATACCAATATTTTGGACAAAATAGTGGAAGCCTCTGCCATTACGGAGAAAGACTGCGTGCTGGAAATAGGGCCGGGTATTGGGACGATGACCCAATATTTAGCCAGGAACGCCAGGGAAGTGATTGCGGTGGAAATCGATAAAATGCTGATTCCTGTTTTGCAGGACACGTTATCGGAATATCAAAACGTCACGGTTATAAATGAAGATATCCTGAAATTGGATATCGGTAGGATAGTGGAAGAAAGAAACGGGGGGCATCCTATTAAAGTAGTGGCGAATCTCCCTTATTATATTACCACCCCGATTATAATGGGTTTGTTGGAAAGCCATGTTCCGGTAGAAAGCATTACGATTATGGTGCAGAAGGAAGTGGCGGACCGCATGCAGACGGGCCCGGGAACGAAGGACTATGGGGCATTATCTTTGGCGGTCCAATATTATGCGAAACCTGAAGTAGTTACCCAGGTTTCCCCTGCATGCTTTATGCCAAAGCCCAAGGTAGGGAGCACGGTGGTTAAACTGACCGTCCACGGACAGCCGCCGGTGGAAGCGAAGGATGAAAAGCATATGTTCGCCTTGATACGTGCTTCTTTTAATCAAAGGAGGAAGACTCTCGCAAACGGACTGGCCAATGCTTCCGGGCTGGGGCTTACCAGGGAAAAGGTGGTTTCCGCGTTGGAGACTATGGGGCTGCAGCCCACGGTCAGGGGTGAAGCGCTTACTTTGGAAGAATTTTCCGCATTAAGCAATTTATTAAAAGCGGACTCGTTCCGCAAGGTTTGACAATCCCCTTCGCCTATGGTAAACTAAGAAAACGAAAATGGGGATATTATAGGCATACGATTAAAGAAACCATAGATTTATGAGGTGAGTACCTTGGATAAGTACGAGTATAAAGTACGGGCGGAAGAAATAAAAGCATTGATTGCGGAAGGGGAATTTGCGGAAGCGGTAAAGATTGCGGATACCATAGACTGGCGCAGGGTGAAAAGCGTCATGATGCTGTGTACAATCAGCGATTTATATAAAATTAACCGAAGATTTCAGGAAAGCAAAGACATCTTGTTAATGGCATACGAGCGCCATCCTGGCGGTCGTCTTATTGTGTATTCCCTGTGTGAACTATCGATTAAAATGGGGGAAGTAGTGCAGGGGATTGAATATTATAAGGAATTTGTCCAAATCGCGCCGAAGGATACGGGCAGATACATCCTGCAGTACAAACTGTATGAAGCGCAGGATGTAAGTTTGGAAGAACGCATTGCCGTACTGGAGGAATTTAAAAAACGGGATTATCGGGAAAAATGGGCATACGAGCTGGCATATTTATATCATAGAGTCGGCCTGGAAACGAAATGCGTGGAAGAATGCGATGAGATGTTTGTCTGGTTCAGCGACGGAAGATATGTGATGAAAGCGCTGGAACTGAAAATGCTCCATCAGCCCCTAAGCGCCCAGCAGCAGGAAAAATATGATTGGATGAAGCAGGAGCGGGAACGGCAGATAGCCGGCTTGGAGGAAGAGGGCATCGAGGAGGAGATTCTGCCGGCGGAAGGCCTGCCGGAGGGAGATGCTTCGGAGGAAGCGCTTCCGGAATTGGAACGGGAAGAGGGGCGAAAGGATAATATTGAAGATTTCCCTGGATATGACCAACAGGAAACGGAAGAAGAATTTAAGGTAAAAACTATTGATATGGGCCAGTACAACACGATCAACCTTCAAAAGGAACTGGCGGAGAGCATGAAGGAAATACTGGCGGAAGAAGCGAAAAAAGGGCAGCAGGCCGGAACCTCGGAAGACGAGATTGAGAAACCGTCGCTGGAAAAGGAAACCGTGTCCTCATCGATTCCAACGGATGATGTTATAGAAGCCCGCAAAGAGATTGGGGCGGAGGATGTCATGGCCCCTCCAAAGAACGAATATTTTCCGGAAAAAGGCGGGGAAAAAAGGGTGGTGGCTCAGCCTGCCACGGAAGAGGTTTTTTTTGAAGAAGATGTAAAAGATATTTTATTGGAAGATACGAAAGAAATCAAAGTGGAAGGGGCGGATGAGGAAAGGCTTGGAGATACAAAGGAAATTGCCCCTAAGCGGAGGAATGCATCCCGGGCGCCGATACAGCTTACTCCCCAGGAGACGGCATCCGCTGCTATACATAATCCGATTCCGGTGCAGCAGATACAGGAACAGCCCCAGATGCAGCAGCCGATTAAGGCAGGCGCCCATTTGATGAAAATGACAAAGCCGTCGGGATTTGAACAGATGCTTTCACAGGAATATGACGGGCAGATTAGCCTTGTAATCCCCAGCAGGAACAAGGTGGAAAAACAGATTACCGGACAGCTGAATATTACGGATATTATGGCGGAATGGGAACGGATGAAGCGGGAAAACGAAGAAAAGCGCAAAGAGGATGTCCGCAAACGCGTCCAGCAGCATACGGGCAATATGTTTTCCGAGTTTGACGAAGCCACTAAGACGGGATTGCTGGAGCAGCTGGAGAAGGCGGTAATCGAAGCTATTTTGAAGGAATCCGGCGAGAAGGATATCCGGCCCGAGGATTTGACGGAAGAAAAGCTTACGGATATCGTTAAAAATGTAGGAAAGAAGAGAGAGGAAAAGAAGGAAGAAGAATTAATAGAAGAATTAAAGGGCAAATCGGGAAAGGCAGCAGCGCCGGAGGATGCGGAAGCGCCCGATGGGGCAGGAAATATGCCGGAAGAGCCGGAAGGGGCCGAGATTCCCACAGGAGGAGAGATTTTACGGGAATTGGCGGATATGACGGAGACGGAGGGGGCGGAAGAACCGGAAGAATCCGAGCCGGAAGGCACTCCGCTGACGGATACGGATATACTGGATTTGGAAAAACTATTGGAAAAAGCCGTGAGCACCGATGAGGCGAAGAAGCAGCAGCAGGAGGAAAAAAATAAGCTCAGGCCGCTTTCCGATGAGGAAAAGGAATTGTTCGGGAGATTTGCCCATAACAAAAAGACCAAAGAGCAGATTATCCACGCGGTGGACAGCATAAGCATGGATTCCTACAACGGAAATGTAATTGTAACCGGGGAAGAGGGCGCTGGCACCCTGGACGTGGCAAAAGGGCTGGTGCGCATGCTCCAGATTATGGACCGGAACTTTTCCGGCAAGGTTGCCAAAATATCGGGTGACACGCTGAATAAGAAGGATATGGAGGGAACCTTATCCAGGCTGTCGGACGGGGCATTGATTATCGAACGCGCGGCTAAAATGTCCAGCGGAACGGCCGCAGATATGAATAGGGCTTTGGAGAAGGAAGGCAGAGGGCTTTTCGTCGTCATGGAAGGCAAAAAGGATGAGATGAATCTTTTCCTTAAGAAAAACGCCGATTTACTGGATAATTTTAATGCGCGGATTGACATAGAATCCCTGGATGACCACTCTTTAGTGGAATATGCCAGACAATATGCGGAGGAAATGGAATATTCCATCGATGAACTTGGGATTCTGGCCCTTCATACAAGGATTGCAGACATGCAGACCAGCGACCACGAAGTGACGGTGGCGGAGGTCAAGGATTTGGTAGACGATGCAATCTATTTTGCGGATAAAAAGAATCCGAAGCACTTTTTCGATATTTTGTTCGGGAAACGTTATGACGAAGAAGATATGGTAGTGCTCAGGGAAAAGGACTTCATGCATTATTAAAAATAAAAAATAAAATAGGGGGTTTGATTATGGCAGCAGCAAAAAAGAATGCAAAAGCACCAAAGAAATCATCCGGGCAGTCGGCCAGTAAGCCCAAGCTGGCTAAAAAGCAAGCGGCAGAGCAGATGCAGGAGGGAAAGGTATTTATATCGGAGGCGGACCAGTATCTCTTTGCCCAGGGAACGCACTATGATATTTATAAGAAGCTGGGAGCCCATCCCTCTGTGGAGAACGGCGTGGCGGGGATGTTTTTTGGCGTATGGGCGCCTAATGCGGCAAGCGTCCATGTCATAGGCACGTTTAACGGATGGGATGAGAATCTGCATCAGATGAAAAAACTGGGGCCGGGGGGGATTCATGCCCTTTTTATCCCGGGCGTAGGGGTAAATGAACTTTACAAATTCTTAATCAGGACACCGGACGGGAGAAAGCTTTACAAAGCGGATCCATTTGCCAATTATTCCGAATTCAGACCGGGAAATGCGTCAAAAACCACCGACTTGTCCGGATTCAAGTGGACGGACGGCAAGTGGCTGGAGGGTAGGAACGCAAAGGACTATCGGAAAGAGCCGATGGCGATTTATGAATGTCATATCGGCTCATGGATGAAACATCCTGACGGAACGCCGGACGGCTTTTATAATTATAGGCAGTTTGCGGACAGGATTGTGGAATACCTGAAGGAAATGAAGTATACCCATATCGAGCTGATGGGCATTTCGGAATTTCCTTTTGACGGTTCCTGGGGCTATCAGGTGACGGGTTACTATGCGCCTACATCCAGATATGGGGAACCGAAGGATTTTATGTATTTAGTGAATAAGCTGCATGAAAATAACGTGGGCGTTATTTTGGACTGGGTGCCCGCCCATTTCGCTACAGATGCCCACGGGCTGGCGGAATTTGACGGACAATGCATTTTTGAGCATCCGGACAAGCGCCTTGGGGAGCATCCGGACTGGGGAACGAAAATTTTCAATTATGGAAAAACGGAAGTGAAGAACTTCCTCATTGCCAACGCGCTTTTCTGGCTGAAGGAGTTCCATGTGGACGGCATCAGGGTGGACGCGGTGGCTTCCATGCTGTATCTGGACTATGGCAAACAGGACGGGCAGTGGGTGCCCAATAAGTTCGGCGGAAATAAAAACCTGGAGGCAATCGAATTTTTCAAGCATTTGAATTCGGTAATCCGGGGTACTTATCCGGGATTTTTGACCATTGCGGAGGAATCTACGGCATGGCCCAATGTAACGAGCGAAATCGGGGGCGAAGGGCTGGGCTTCAGCTTTAAATGGAATATGGGTTGGATGCATGATTTCTGCGAATATATGAAGCTGGATCCGTTGTTCCGCAAAAACAACCATTATGCAATGACCTTTGCCATGAGCTACAACGATTCGGAGGATTATATCCTTCCTTTATCCCATGATGAGGTAGTCCATTTGAAATGTTCCATGGTGAACAAAATGCCGGGATATGAAGTGGACAAATATGCCAACTTGAGGGTTGGATATGCCTATATGTTCGGCCATTCCGGAAAGAAGCTGCTTTTCATGGGCCAGGATTTTGCCCAGGAGAGGGAATGGAGCGAAGAAAGGGAACTGGACTGGTTTTTGCTGCAGAAGCCTTTGAACAGGGGGATGCATGAATATGTAAAGGAATTGCTGAAATTATACAGGAAGTACCCTTGCCTGTACGAAATCGATAATAGCTGGGACGGCTTCGAATGGCTGAATGCGGACGATGCGGATCAAAGCACATACAGCTTTTTCCGGAAAGCGTCCGATGGGAAGAATAACGTGCTGTTTGTACTGAACATGACGCCTATGATGAGGGAAGGCTATAAGGTAGGGGTGCCTAAGAAGAAAAAATATAAGTTGCTGCTTAACAGCGACGAAGAGCGATTCGGAGGGAACGGGCATGTAATCCCGGAATCCATCAGCGCGGTGAAAGAAAAGAAACAGGTAAATTATAAGGATTACAGCATTACCTTTG
The DNA here is from genome assembly GCA_021769135.1 of Lachnospiraceae bacterium. GTDB lineage: Bacteria > Bacillota > Clostridia > Lachnospirales > Lachnospiraceae > Kineothrix. Next base: position 54,839 of record JAETTM010000017.1, read on the forward strand.
ATTTGCCCCCTTATACGGCGGCTGTTTTTGTATTTTAGACGGTTAAGGAAATAATGGAATAAGCCGAAATAAAGGATGAACGTAGCGATATGTTCGTCCTTTATTTTATATAATAGGAAATTACGCCACAGTGTTGTAAGTCGCCGAGAAAGAATGCGAAGCATTCTTTGGAATTGGCCGCTGGGCCAATTCTTTTTTATAGTGGAGAAATGGGGATAAATATGAATATTGTTTTCGATAACAGCAGGGCAGAAAAAGGGGCGAGGGATATTTCTTCCCCCAACACATATCAGGGCGCGGGGAAAGCGGGAGCCGCCCATAACAGCTCCCAGGCAAAGGGAAGCAGAGGGGTATTCGCTTTGGATATCTCCGGTACGGCCATGGATAACAATGCGTATGGGGATAAAGGCAAGACCATAGAGGACGTTATGCAGGACGCGGGGCAGATGGATGTGGCTGTCCAGAAAAATTATATGGCAGTGATGTCCAATACCATGTCGGATGAAGATTTCGCAAAGCTCCAGGAAGAAGGGTATCGTCCGGGGGATACGGAAATTGAAACGGTAGTTACCATTGTGGATGAAATCAAGGCGGCCCTTGTGAAAGGCGGAAAAAATATTTCCGGCTATACAGACGATTTGGACGTGGAGACGTTAACGGAAATTACAGGCAGCGCGGCGATGGCGGAGGAAATCGTAAAGCAGTTCGAAGAGCATGACATTCCTGTTACAAATGAGAATGTGGAGGATGTGCTGAAAGCTTCCGCTACTGTGGCGAAGCTGAACCCGCCAAGCGACAGCGTGATAAAATATATGGTGCTAAACCATATGGAGCCTACGGTGGACAATGTCTACAAAGCGCAGTACAGCGCGGGAATCAATGGAGACAGGCAGGGCCGGGGATATTATCAGGATGATGCGGGCTATTATGCGAAGAAAGCGGATGAATATAATTGGCAGCAGCTGCAGCCGCAGATGGAGAAGGTAATCGAAAATGCGGGGCTGGAGGTTTCGGAAGAAAGCCTTGCCGATGCCAGATGGCTGCTGGAAAAGGGGATGCCTCTTACGGAAGAGGGGCTGCAGACGTTGGATGGGTTACGGCATATGGAAATCCCGGAATCCATGGGGCAGCTTGTATCCGCGGCGGCATCGGCCATTGCGGATGGAAGGAAAGCCGGAGGGGCCAATCTTGCGGATGGGCGGACCGCGGTGGAAAAAGCGCTGGAATATATGGAGGACGTGGACGGAATCAGCGATGAAGCGGTGGATAAAACCGTGGCCGAAGGGAAAAAGCTGAATCTGAGAAATTTAAAAGCGGCCCAAATCCAGCTTAGCGTAAGCATGCGTGTGGAAACTTATGCGGTGAGCATTGGCGGGCGACGGCTGATGGAGGAAGTAAGGCTTCAGATGACGGTGGAAGCTAATGTCCATTTGATAAAGAGCGGTTTCTCGGTGGATACTGCGGAGCTGGAGCAGCTGGTGGAATCGTTGAAGGCGGCCCAGAAGCAGGCGGAAGAAATGATGTTTGGCAAGGCCGGGAACAGACTGGAAGGCAGCGCCGGCATATTCAAAGATACATTGGACGCGGTGAAGGAATTGGGCGGAATGCCGGCGGCGCTGGTAGGAAAGTTCGCTTTCTATAGCTTCTCAGCCCAAAAGTTTAGCCTTCAGGGAAGCGCCCAGGTGAATATGGGCGTTGCGGCGGCTGAAGGGGAAATGTTTACCATAGAGAATGCCCGTCGGGAAGGGGCTATCCTGCAAGGCATTTATGAAAAGGCGGGGGAAAGCTATGAAACTTTGATGACTGCGCCCAGGGCGGATTTAGGGGATTCCATCAAGAAGGCCTTCCGGAATGTGGACGATCTTTTAAAAGAGATGGATATGGAAACGACGGATACGAACCGCCGGGCGGTAAGGATCCTTGGATACAACCGCATGGAAATTTCGGAGGAAAATATAAATGCGGTAAAATCGGCGGATACATCCATACAACGGGTGCTGGGGAAGATGACTCCGGCGGCAGTGATGCAGATGATACGGGAAGGGAAGAATCCTCTTTCCATGGATATGCAGGAGCTGGAAACCTATTTGGACAACAGGGAAAGAAGCCCTAAGGAAGAAATCGAAAAGTACAGCGAATATTTGTATAAATTGGAGAAAAACCATGGGATAACCCAGGAGGAAAGGGAGTCGTATATCGGAATCTACCGCCTGTTCCGCCAGCTGGAAAAGACGGACGGGGCGGCTATCGGAACTTTGCTCCATCAAGGCATAGAGCCTACGGTGAAGAATCTGCTCACCGCCATGAGGAGCAATAAAAAGCACGGCATGGACCATAAGGTGGATGATAATTTCGGCGGTGTATCGGCTGCTTTTAAGGGGAAAAGCATTTCCCAGCAGATAGAAAGCGGATATTACAAGAAGCTGGCTTCGGATATTTTCGACGGGCTGGATGGCGGAAAGATGGCGGCAGTTCCGGCGGAAGGCGATGTAGGTCTGGAAGAAATGGCGGAAATCCTTAAGAATACGGAACCGGACCAGGATTCCTACAGGAGATACATAAGGGAGCAGGCCGGGGAAATCCGTCAGGGAATGGCGGCGGAAGAGGCCGTAGTAAGGGAACTTTTGGGCTTTGAACAGCCGGTAACGGCGGATAACCTTATTTCAGCAGGGCTTTTTATGAAAGAAAGGGGCAAGGCGGCAGGGCGTTTGTATGAGATAGCTGAGGAAACCGGGGAAAAAGAGAAATTGGAAGAAGCGATGGCTGACATTTATGAATCTATTTCCGGGGAAGGGCCCATGAAAGAAGCCTACGGAAGGCTGGGGCAGGCCTATGAAGAGATATTGGAAAAGGCAGTTTACGGGCAGGAACGGAGCGGCAGGATTGACGTCAGGGAAATTGCCGGCTTGTATAAGCAAATTTCTTTTGCGGGAAATATGGCCCAGGAAGAAAATTATGAAGTACCGGTGAAAATAGGGGAAGAAATTACTTCCATTAATTTAAAGATTATCCATGGAAAGAAAGAAAGCGGCAAGGTAATGCTGTCTATGGAAACAGCGGTTTACGGCAGGGCGGCGGCGCAGTTTAGCATTTCTATCCATAGCGCGGGAGAATATCATTTGTCGGGTTATGTGGCCTGCGAAAGGAAAGAATCCTTGAAAATGTTGGAGAATGTTGAAGAAGGGTTAAAGAAATCGCTGGAACAGTCCGATATAAAAATTGTAAACTTGAGTTTCATACATAACGAAGGATTGGATTTGGCTGCAGTGTCCAGGGCGGCGGTACAGGCAAGGGAAGAAATCGCCGGGGAAGAAGGGGCTCAGCAGATACCTACAAAGAAGTTATATGATGCAGCGAAGATATTCATCGGATATATGCGGAAAGGTGAAGGAATAGATTATGAGAATATGTTATAACGCACCGGCAATGGTAGCGCATAATGCGTTGACAAGAAATGATAACAGATTGACGGAATCCTTGAAGCGGTTATCTTCCGGCCTGAAAGTGACCGAAGCGAAGGATAACCCGGCGGGTATGGCTATGGGAAAGAGGATGAATATGCAGCTGAAGGGCCTTTCCGTAGCGACTCAGAACAGCAGCGATGCTATTTCTGCCATTGAAACGGCGGACGGGGCACTTTCGGAAGTCCATGATATCCTGCAGAGGATGAACGTATTGGCCGTAAAAGCCAGCACCGGAACCCTCAGCGATGCCGACAGGGCAACGGTGGAAGACGAAATCACCCAGTTAAAACAGGAAATTACCCGTATTGCGGATACTACCCAGTTTAATGGGAATACGTTGATGAACGGGAACTTTGACTTGAGGGGATATACCAGCGATGAAAAGGTGAAGGTTGGGTATTATTCCGACGCGGTGACGGCGGGAAGCTATAAAGTGACTTCGCTGAGCGTTGATTTCATAGACGGGGAAATTGACCCGAATACAGTAAACTGTGTTTTGGATACAAATAACACATCGCCAGGAATGAGTTTTCCGGCTAATGCGGCGGTGACGAAAGTATCGGGCAATAAAATTACAATTGTTTCCGATGAATTTGAGATGAACCTTAAGATTGAGCCGCCAAAGGATACGAATGGGAATGTAATAGATGGTTCCGTTACAATTAATACGCCTATTATTGTTGACGCTACTGGAATCGGCGCGATGACCATGCAGATTGGCTCCAACGAAGGCCAGGTGCTGGATATCCGCGTACCTACCATTTCCTTGGATGAAATGGGGTTGACCAATATGACGATGACGACTATGGAATCGGCCAGGAAGTCCATTGACAGCATAGCGGGGGCCATCGAATATGTATCATCCGCAAGAAGCCGTCTGGGCGCATATCAGAACCGCCTGGAACATTGCGTCAGCAATTTGGATATTATCAGTGAAAATATGACGGCGGCATACTCCAGGATTATGGATGCTGACATGGCTGAGGAAATGACCGAGTATACTACGGTCCAGGTGATATCCCAGGCGAGCATGTCCATGTTGGCACAGGCCAACGAAAGACCGGCACAGGTTCTGCAGCTGCTGCAATAATTGCAGCGCTGTGGGATTTACTATAAAGTTTTTGTGCACTCCTTGATGACTATAGCAAACGGCTTGAAGTTTCGCCGTTTGCTATAGCTGTAATTAGGGCTTTATTGGGAAAGTTTATGAAATAGAGGGAATAGAAAATCATTGTTTGAGAAAGGTTTGGAACATGACAAAGGAATTAAAACAGGAGTATACGAGGAAAATTACGCAGGCCAACAAGACGCAGCTGATTACTATCCTGTATGAAATGCTGATGCTCTATGTGGAAGAAGCGGAAGCTGCCCATGATAAAGAGGACCGCATGGGATTTCGGGAGGGAATCAGGAAAGCCAGGGGATGCATCAACGAGCTTCTTAACTCTTTAAATTTTGATTATGATTTGGCCGTCAATTTCCTGCAGCTATATTTATATGTAAACAGGGAATTGGCCAGGGCGGAAGTCCGGAATTCCAAAGAGCCGCTGGAAAATGCTTATAAGGTGGTGAAAGGCCTTCACGGGGCTTACGAGGAATTGGGCGATATGGATACTTCCGGACCGGTTATGGAAAACGTGCAAACCGTCTATGCCGGCCTGACCTATGGTAGGAATAATTTAATAGAGAATCTAACCGATCAGGGCGTTAATCGGGGATTCCGGGTCTAATTCTTCTCCAGGCAGCAAATTCATTTTTGCTGCCTGTTCCAGTAAGAATTTATATCTTTTTAAAACAGAATTTACTTCATAAATGTAGCAGTCAATCAAGTCGGGGTCCGTTACATTGTCGAAACCGGCATAAGCATCTTCCAGGGCGCGGCGCGTTTTATCCAAATCGGAAAGAATGCTGTTCATCTGCTGTTCCCTTTCGTCCATAGTCTGATGGTTATAAATCGTTTGCCTAAAACAAATTTTCATACATTTCCCCTTCTTTTTTATGAAATACGATAACCAAAAATTTCCTCTTTTTCTAAGTATAGACAGGAATGGGGCAAATATTCATAGAATATAAAAAATGTACAGGTCATATATTGAAGTAGGATTCAACAAAAAGACAGCGAGGGGGAAAGTATTATTATGGACAATTATATGGGCGGCATTATGATAGTCGGGGCCTGCATTTTTACTCTTATGATAGGGGCTTTCCGAAAAAGGAAGGAATGGATTATCAATTTCATTTTCCGTTCGGTGATTGGAACGGTATCCATTTTCTTTTTGAATGGTTTTCTGGTATCCCAGGGGATTTCCATTGCTATAGGGATTAATCCCATTACGGTGCTTACATCGGGGATACTGGGATTTCCCGGGCTTTTTATGCTCTATGGCATAAATTTATATAAGCTTTTGTAGAAATGAAACAAAAATTTATTCATTGCCCCAAAAGACTGGACAAACGGGGATTTTCATTTTATAATTCAAATACAGTTCAGAACTCTTTATATCCGGCAGAAGGACATCGAAGTGTAGTATGGGATGTCGGATTATCACAGGAACAGGATTCGTTCCGATTTTCAAACCAGTTTCGTAATAGAATATGCAAAAGAAGGGGTGGTGTGTATTAGCGTTTTATTTATTGTACTAGCCGTAGCGGCGGCTATGGATTTGCTCTTTGACAAAATTTATAATGAATGGATTTTAATTTCCATAGCGGCAGGGCTGTCTTGCGCAGCATGGCAGGGGGGTGGATATGGAATTTTATCGGCGGTTATAGCCATGGCTGTTCCCGTTATGCTGCTCTATCCTTTGTTTAGAATCGGAGCGCTGGGTGCAGGGGATGTAAAGCTTTTGGCGGCCGCAGGGTCTTTTCTTACCGTAAAGGAAACTATAATTTGCCTTGGAATATCAATGTTTTTCGGCGCGGTATTGTCTTTGATAAAAATGGTGGCGGAAAGAAATTTCATACAGAGAATGAAATATCTTTTGTCATATATTTTCGATGTATGGAAAAGCAGGGAGTGGAAATTTTACAGGGAAGACGCAGCGGACAGGAAAAAAAGAAGGGAAGGAAAAATACATTTTTCTCTGCCTGTATTGCTGGGAGTAGTAATTTATAAAGGAGGTTTTTATTAAATAAATGGTAAAGAAATTTTTAGTGCTCTGTGATGGAGAAGAAGGATATCTTCGGCATATGGCGGATTACATAGAAAAAAAGAGCACGAACCCATTCGCTGTACGTGGATTTACGGATAAGGAACAAATGAAAAATTTTGCGGAAAAGAACAATACGGAGTTCTTGCTGATTGCGGAAAATGCCTATGATGAAAAAATTGGGGGTTTACCCATAGCCCATATTATAATTCTGAACGAAAGCGGCAATCAAGTGGGCGGCGATATAAAGAATATAAACAAATACCAGTCCTCGGAGCTGATTTTCCAGGCGGTAATGGAACATTATATGGAAGAGGTTAAAGAAGTTTCCCGAAGGATTTCAACTGGAAAAGGGATGAAGATAATAGGTTATTTTTCCCCGGTAGGGCGATGCCTTCAGACGACCTTTGCCCTTAGTATGGGACAACTGCTGGCTAAAAAGCATAAAACATTATATTTGAATTTGGAGAATTTTTCCGGCTTGAGCCAGTTGCTGCACGAAGAATTCACTATGGATATTATGGATGCGCTCTATTATTTCGAATATGAAAAGGAAAAGCTGGTATACCGCTTAGAAGGAATGATACGGTCCATTAACAGCCTGGACTATATTCCGCCGGCATTTTACTATAGGGATTTGGAAGAAATAGACAGCGCCCATTGGATGGGTTTATTTAAGGAAATAGAAAAAGCAACGGACTACGAATATTTGATTTTAGATTTGTCGGTTCAAGTGAAAGGGCTGCTGGACATTTTACGGGAATGCTTCCGGGTATTTACAATTATGAGGGAGGATATGTTTGCGGAAGCGAAAATGCGTCAATACGAGTCGGTATTGCAGTCCATGAGCTACGGGGATGTGGCATTGAAAACAAAAAAATGGGTATTGCCGGAATTTGGCAGGCCGCCTTCTGAACTGAGCCAGTTAACCGGAGGAGAAATGGCCGCTTACGTAAGAAAAATTATAGAGGAAGATGTATATGGGTATCGGGGATAAGTATGGGGATGTATGGAAGAAGAATATATTTGGGAATAAAGAAAAGGATGAAACGGAATGGGAAGAGGAGGATAGGAACGTTGGAAAAACGGGGGAGAACGGCGATGAGGATATCTCGCGTATAGGAAATATGGAGATGCACAAAAAGAATCTGAAAGCGATGGTCCTGAAACGGCTGGATTTTTCCAGGCAAATGTCGGATGAGGAAATTAAGGAGATTATCGACGATTTGATTATCGCCCATAGCAAGGAATACATGATAGGGCTAAAGGATAGGGGAAGGCTGCGGCAGGAACTTTTCTATTCCATACGGAAGCTGGATATTTTGCAGGAACTCATCGATGACAGCGATGTGACGGAAATTATGGTAAACGGTACGGATGAAATTTTTATTGAAAGGTCCGGCCAGATAATGGGCTATGGGATGGGGTTTGAATCCAGGGAAAAGCTGGAGGATGTGATACAAAGAATTGCGGCGGGATGTAACCGGACAGTCAATGAAGCCTCCCCGATTGTAGATGCCAGGCTGGAAAACGGCTCCCGGGTCAATGTGGTATTAAGCCCGGTGGCGCTGAACGGCCCTATTCTGACGATACGCCGTTTTCCGGATAAACCCATAGGGATGGAGGATTTGATAGGATGGGGCAGTATTACGGAAGAAGCCGCTTCTTTCTTATCTAAGCTTGTGAGGGCGAAATATAATATCTTTATCAGCGGCGGTACAGGCTCAGGCAAAACTACATTTCTGAATGCACTTTCTGCATATATTCCCAAAGACGAACGAATTATCACAATCGAAGATAATGCGGAGCTGCAAATCCAGAATATCCCTAATTTGGTACGCATGGAGACAAGGAATGCAAATGTGGAAGGATGTAAGGCTATCGGTATCAGGGATTTAATAAAGACGAGTTTGAGGATGCGGCCGGACCGCATCGTGGTGGGAGAAGTAAGGGGAGGGGAAGCAATCGATATGATGCAATGTTTGAATACGGGCCATGACGGCTCCATGTCCACAGGACATGCCAACAGTTCTGAAGATATGCTAAGCAGATTGGAAACGATGGTATTAATGGGGATGGAACTGCCCCTCATCGCCATCCGGCAGCAAATCGCCTCCGGGCTGGATGTCATCGT
>JAETTM010000109.1 GCA_021769135.1 Lachnospiraceae bacterium
TATACGGCTGACGCAACGGACCTGCTTGCAATCTATCATACAGGATATGCGGGCAGTGACGTATATAACAAAGAAAAAGGGGAGCGGAATATAAGGCTGCTTCTAATGGAATTAAAAGAACATCCCGACAATTATCACTTGATGGGCTATCTTGGGGATTCCTATTTGACGGGAAAGGAATCCCAAAAGGCAAAGGAGTGGTATTACAAAGCCGTTAATCTGATGCCGGAAAAACTAAGCAGGCATGATTTCATAAGCGCAATGACTTTTTGGAAACTTATGATAATCCTTGTTGAGGAGGACGATGAAAAAGCGCTTCTGGATATATATGAAAAGGCAGCGCGGCTCCTGCCAGAGGAAAGCGATTTTGATTTTATCGTAGGCAGGTTTTATGCGCAGAAAAATGAATTTGAAAAAGCTGCCTTTCATCTAAAAAAAAGCCTTTCATTGCTCGAAACCCATGGGAACGCCAATTGTGGGATGGTGGTCACCGGGGATCTTCCGGGAGCCTGGGAGCTGCTTGCCTTGTGCTGTTACCAGACAGGAGATTTGGGAGGATGCGTAAAGTACTGCACCGCTCTTTTGAAAGCAAATCCATATATTCCGTCCGCCCTGGTGCTGCTGCTTCGCGCGTTTCAAAGAGAGGATGGAGGCGGCCGGGAAAATGCAGAGCAGGTGGGTGCTTTTTTGGAGAGGCTATATAATATGGACCAGCTGAAGGACCGCCTCCTTTTAATGCGTGCTGCCAGAGAGGCAGGAGACAGCAGACTGGAAGAATTGATAAGGAAGAAGTGTTCCGGCATAGAGCTGCAGTGTTTTGATAAAGCAATGGAACAGCATGGAAAGAAAGCTGAAACCTAAAAAGTCAGCCTTCGGAAGGAAGGCTGACTGCCCAAAGGGGAGCCCCGCTGTCGCGGCTCTGCTTTAATTCAGACAGAAGCTGGGAAAGCTTCCATTCCTTTGTGCTGTTTGCATAGCTGTTGGGATCAGCTATACGGACATTTCCATTTTCTAAAATTTGGGTAATTATAATAAAATGACCGTTCTGGGTAAGGGAGCCCTTGCCCATAAGGGCTATTAAAATTGAACCTTCTTTGAGCAAATCTGATACATGCTTTTGGGAACGCTCCGTCACGCTTTGTACATTCAGGCCATATGCGGTTAGCGAACCTGTAATGAGACTGTGATATGAACCCTGACCGCGGGCGTAAAATCCATTGGATGCCGCCCACTCAGCGGCCTCTGGCGGCGTAAGGCTTGCAGGAGAAAAGCTGGAGATGACCATAGCCGCGGCCGTGGGACCGCAGCCGTGGGACCGCATGGGATCTTCGTCTCCGTATAAATAATCCGCCCACCGGCTGTCCCCCTGATTGTAATAAATCATAGGGCCCATAGCGCTGTCCATAATATAATAATAAGTAGTCTCATCCGTCTCTGCCGTAAGGTATGCATCAAAATCTTTTATTTCTCCCAGTTCCCCGGAGGAAATAAGCTCCTCCAATCCTTTTTGGGAATCCTCTCTCTCTGAGGGAAGCTCTGGGGAAGATGCCATGGTGGAATCCGTCTCCGTTTCAACGGATGCCTGCCCTGACCATGCCAAAAGCTCCTTTGGCAGAGAGACAGCCCTTGAAACAAGGCTGGGGTAAGCCCATACTAAAATACTGGCGCACAGCGTGAAGGCGGACAGGGCAATGCCGGCTGTCAAAATATGCTGGAAAGATAAATGCGGTGATGGTAGTTTCTTTTTTGCGCGTTTCATGGCTGGTCTATGATGTCATCCCGGATTTTACGGTCAGACGGCTCATCACTATTTGAGGAATGGAGCTTAAGTTTGCCTGGACGCATACGGCTCCTATTTTATGCGCCTCCATTGGCATCCCATAGACAACGCAGGATTCCCGGTCCTGTCCGATGGTAAAGGCTCCGTTTTTTCTCATTCGCAGAAGTCCGGCAGCCCCATCGGCCCCCATGCCTGTAAGCAGGATGCCCATGGCGTTTTCCTTTGCAGTGTAGGCCACTGAATCAAAAAGCACATCCACAGAGGGCCGGTGCCCGCTTACCTTTTCACCGTTCATACATTGTACCGCATAACCAGTCCCCATCCGTACTACGCGCATCTGCCTGCCGCCGGGAGCCAGCAGCACAAGGTTAGGCTGAATCCGTTCTCCACCCTGAGCCTCCTTTACCGTAAGGCGGCACTGCCGGTTTAAGCGCTCCGCGTACATGGATGTAAAACCTTCCGGCATATGCTGGGTAACCACAATACCCGGCATGTTGGCAGGAAAACGGGTCAGAATTTCAAGAATGGCCTCGGTCCCTCCTGTGGAGGCCCCGATGGCGATGATCATGCCGTTGCCTGAGCCTGACCTTACAGGATGAAAGAAGCCGCGGCTTTTTGCCTGGCTAGGAGACCTCACCTCTGTTCTTTTTGTATCATCCGGAATGCGCACATGGAAATTGGAGGCAAACATAAGCTTGGAAGATAACTTTGTTAAAAAGGCGTCTTTTTCAGCAGAGCTTCCCATATCCGGTTTTTTTACATAATCCACGGCTCCGGCAGCAAGGGCATCAATTACCTTTATGCTTAAAGAGGATACAAGAATAACAGGAACCGGGTGGAGTGGAAGAAGTTTTTTTAAAAAATCAATGCCGGACATCCCCGGCATCTCAATGTCCAGCGTAAGTATATCAGGCTTTAACAGCGGGATTTTCCGCTGGGCGTCAAAGGCATCCACTGCGTGCCCCACAATCTCAAAACGGTCATTTTTTGACAAGGAGCTTATGAGCCAGCTTCTGTAAACCGCGGAGTCATCAACTATCATCAAACGTATTTTTTTATCCATAACAAAATCCCTTCTTTTTGCATCATGCGGATTATAGGCAGCGGCGGTAAATTGCAGGAACGATATAATTATAGGGGCAGTTTTCTTTGCTTAAGCTTTCTGAATGACCGATAAAAAGATAACCGCCCGGTACGGTAGCCTGAAAAAAGCGCCGGACCAGGGCATCTTTTGTTGGCATATCAAAATAAATCATAACATTCCGGCAGAAGATAATATCAAAAGGCCGCTTGAACTGAATCGAATCCATCAGATTAAAAGGCCGGAAAATAACATTCTCACGGATAACCGGCGCAATGGTATAGGAGCCGCTTCCATTCTTTACAAAATATTTGTGCTTCCATGAAGATGGGACGCGGGCCAGGCTTTCTTCATGGTAAGAGGGATGTTGAGCGGTATCCAGGATACTCTGTGAAATATCTGTGGCCAGGATTCGGGTATCCCAGGCAGAAGCCTGGGAACCGAAAAAATCCTTCAGATACATGGAAATGGTATAGGGCTCTTCTCCTGAAGAACAGCCTGCGCTCCAGATGGAAAGCACCTTATCATGGGCATGCTTTTTAGCCAGGTCAGGGAGCACGGTTTGATACAGATAATTAAAATGCTCTTCTTCGCGCATAAAGTATGTATAGTTAGTGGTCAGCTTATTAAGCATATCCGTAACCATTTCCGGTCTGCGGGAAGATACCAGATCATCCACGTACCTGGTAAAATCCGTGTATCCCATCTTTGCAAGGGTATTGGAAAGCCTGCTTACAATCAGCTGCTTTTTTTTTGACAAGTCAATCCCATAATGTTTTTGGATATAAACATACATCCGATGAAAATCCGCTTCACTCAGGCTGATCATAAAAAGTCAATCCTCCTCTCGTAGTATTTCAGCACGGATCGTTAATAAGGGCTTTGCAGTCAAAGGACATGAGGACACGCCCGTCTTCCAGGGTTACCATGCCGTCTAAAAGCTTCTGCTGCCGCTTTACAGGAATGGAACGGACATTTGCCAGGTCAATATCAATTACCTGCTGCACGGAATCCACAATGATTCCCAAAGAAAGGGAGTCCACCTGGAGAACAATGATGCAGGTCTGGCGGGTGAATTCCATTTCCTCATGACCCATGTAAAGGCGGATATCGACAACTGGAAGTATCTGTCCCCGAAGGTTTAAAATCCCCTTAATAAACGAAGGTATCATGGGAATCGGAGTGATGGAGTGGCCGTTTATGATTTCGATGACATAATTTGTACTCATAAACAGAGAAAGGGCTCCGGACTCAAAAACAAGACAGCGCTCAACAGACGGACTTCCTGTCTGAATTTCAGGCTGCTTCTCTGCTTGACTTTCAATGTGATTGGACATGACACAAAACCTCCCTCAATTACATATTTTTAATAGCGGCAGCGTACAGGCCGAGAATATCCAGGATGATGCTGATATTTCCATCTCCAAGAATGGTGCATCCGCTTATACCATAATTTTTGAGTTCAAACGTGTTTAAATATGCGGGAAGAGGTTTTACCACAACCTGCTGTTCTCCTATAAGGCTGTCAACCAGCAGGCAGTAGGAACAGTCGCTGGCTTCCACCCATATCAGTATTCCATCCTTAATGTTGGGGGCATTTGTATCCATGTGGAAAAATTGATGAAGCCGGATGATGGGGTAAAAGCTGCCCAGACAGTCTACGATTTCATTGCCGTATTCATCATGAATCACCTGTTCCTCCGTTACCTTGAAGGATTGGCGGATATTGGAAACAGGTATGGTAAAAATCGAATCGCCAACCGTTATCTTCATGCCGTCCACAATTGCCAGTGTAAGGGGAATCTTCATGCTGATCGTGGTGCCTAAACCTGCTTCGCTGGAAATGGAAATAGTCCCCCCCACTGATTCCACGTTCTTTTTTACTACATCCATTCCCACACCGCGGCCGGAATATTCCGTTACAGCCTGGTTGGTTGAAAATCCGGGAAGCATAATAAGCCCCAGGGCTTCTTTTTGGCTGTACTCGCTCTCGGGTTTTGTAAGAAGCCCCTTTTCAGCCGCTTTTGCAAGGAGTTTTTGGGCGTTCATTCCATAGCCGTCATCAGATACAGAGATCACTACCTCGCTGCTGGTGTGGGAAGCGCTGAGAATGATCTCTCCCTGGGCTGCTTTGCCGGCTTCAATCCGTTCCTCCTGGGTTTCCTCAATGCCGTGGTCCATGCTGTTGCGGACAATATGCATAATAGGGTCCTGTATGCTGTCAACGATTGTCTTGTCCACTTCCGTATCTTCTCCTATAATGGTAAGACGCACATCTTTTCCCAGCTTTTGCTTCATATCCCGGACAATGCGGTTCATCTTCTGAAATACCCCTGATATGGGCACCATGCGCAGCGACATGGAAATGTCCTGAAGGTCATGGGTGAGTTTGCGCAGCTGCCGCGCGGACTTCATAAAGTTGTCAAAGCTTTCTTTGGGCAGAAGGTTCAGCTCCGGAGAGGAGGTGACCATGGATTCCGTAATAACGATTTCGCCCACAATATCATTAAGGCTGTTTAGCTTCATCAGATTGACGCTGATCAAGCTCTGCTTTACCGGCGAATGGCTGGGCGCGGAGACGGAAGGACCGGCGGCCGCCGGCTTTGCGGCGGGGAGTGAGACATTGTCCTCCGCCGGGGAATCCTGGGTTTTAGCAGGAACGTCCCTGTCCTGAGTATGGTCCGGGGAATCCAGCAGTTCGTAGGACCGTATGTAATTCTGTGATTTTATTATGCCCTCCGCCTGGGCGGCGGCTTCATGGCTTTCAAAGGACAGGAAGAAACCGTTGTCAATAAGGTCCTGGCAGACGGAAGGGTTGCTCTCCATATCCGCCGGATAATATCTGAATTCCAATCCGCATTCTTTGAGGGCATTGACGATAATATAAGCCCGGAGGTTTTCCATTCCTATCCCTTCCTCCAGGAAAACATGGAAAAAGCAGACCGCTTTGGGGTCCTGGGGCAGGGCAGGCGCATCCGGCCTGGCTTTTGGAACCGCAGGATACTCCTGGGCTTCCTGTTCCATGGAACTGCTTTTTTCAACACTGATTTTTTTGAGAAATTCATTAATCTCAGATGAAAATGAGTCAATGTTATCAGAGAGCGGAGAACCGCTTTCCACCTTTCCCACCTCACTCCTTAAATAATCCTCTGATTTGAACATCAGGTCAAACAGTTCCCTTTTATGCCCCGGATTCAGGGACTCGATTCCTTTATCGCGGATGTAGAAGAACAAATCCTCAATATGATGAGCGATTGTAGAAAGGGAATTAAATTCCATCATGGCAGAGGAGCCTTTGATGGTATGCATGATCCGGAAAATTTCATTCACGTCATCCGGGGAAAAGTCCCCTTCTTTTTCGTCCTTTACCAGCATTTCATCCAGCTGATCCAACAAAGAATTGGATTCATACAGATAGGTATCAAGAATATTATCCATGCCGTTATCCATTGTGTTCCCACCACTTTCGTTAAATATAGTTGTAAATTGTAAGTCATAAAGCTTTATTTATTTATCGGCAAAAAACAAAAAAGAATAAGAAAAAAATATGGGAATTAAAATAATAGTTATAGGTTGGGGAAAAGTGCCGATATAAATAAAAAAGCGAGGAAAGGCGGCAGTAACATGCGGGAGCAATTGAGACAGAAGATGCGGGAAATGGTTGCCACCCTTGGAAACGGGGAAGCGCTACTGGATTCCGGGGTAAAGAAAAAAAATACGGATATGCTGGAACAGCTGCTTGAGGATATGCAGAATTCAGCGATTGCCATTGGAAAAATCATTGAGCAGGAAGAGGGATACGGAACAAAGACAGTGGCAATGCTGGAGGAATACTGCGAGCTGCTCTATGAGTACCTGACGGAGCAGGAACCCCGGGCACGCTTTAAAATAGGAAGAACGCTGGCCGGAAAGCGGGGAGAAATCAGCAAATACCTGGAAACGGAATTTGAGGGCACCCTGGTGGCTGTGTTTTTGGTTGGCAGCCGGGA
>JAETTM010000110.1 GCA_021769135.1 Lachnospiraceae bacterium
GCAGAATGGCTGGGTTGTGGCGGCTCCCGGGTCGTCTGTAAGCGGCTCCCGGGTCGTCTGTAAGCGGCATCCGTGCCGCATACAGACTCGTCAGGACATCCTTGTCCTGACGCCCCTGGGGTTTCGGGCATTCTGCTAAGCGGCGCCAGCTGCAAAAAGCTATGCCGCCCACCCCTATGCCCCAGCCCCCTCTTCCTACGCTCTTCAGGGAGGGAAATGGTATGGCTCATCCCGTTACTCTTCTTATTATGTTTATCCATAGCTCTATCTGGATTCGTGCGTAGTTGCCTAAGCATTCCGGGCGGAAGGGGAGCTTGTGGGTTTGGGCTTCTTTGGAACGGCATAGGCGGATTCCTTCCCAAATGCCTTTCCAGTAAATTTTTCCCATTCCTTTTTTGGTGAAAAAGATGGCTTTGATTAAAATGCCGGCAGTAAGGAACGCTAGGTTGAAAAGTATTTGGAGGGCCGGCATGTTTTTGTAAATCAGGTAGATGCTGTTTCTGGAAGATAACCTGACTTTGAATTCGTTGTACCTTGAGCCGCTTACGGCGCTGCCTGCGTGATAGACGACTGCGCCCGGCTCGTAGTAATTGGCGTATCCTGAAATTTTAGCCCGGTATCCGATGTCGATGTCTTCCAGGTAGGCGAAGTGGTTTTCGTCAAAATATCCGATAACGGAAAAAATGTCTTTCCGGTATATGGCAGCGCCGCCGCAGGCGGCGAAAATCTTGGCGGGGGCGGAATAGCACCGGCTATCTTTTCCTTTGCCCAGGGCAAAAGCCCATCCCAATGCGCAATATAAATCTCCGGCATCGTCAATCATATCCGGGGATTGCATGGAAAGCATTTTGGCGCTTACGGAAAATGCATTTTTTCTATTCTGAATGGCATTTACCAGGCTGGAAACCAATTTTTTGTCCGCCACGGTATCGTTATTCAGCAATATTACGTACTCCGTATCCGCAAGGCGTATCCCTTCATTTACCGCCCGGCAAAATCCCTGGTTTTTTTCAAAGCGCACCAGTTTGCACATGGGATAATTCTTTTCCACGATTTCCGCGCTTCCATCCGATGAACCGTTGTCTATGACGATGATTTCGGGCACCATTTCCCCCGCAAAAAGGGATTTGAGGCAATTGTCTATATATTTTATTCCGTTATAATTGGGTATCACTACCGTTACATCCGCCGCTGTCTTCCTGTTTTTCCCCATTTCTGCTTTTCCTCGTAAATATCATTCCCATTGTCCCATGCCCTCCGGGAATTTCCGTTCCCACTCCGGCATCCATACTACCGTATGTCCGGCCCTGCGCACCCGCCGGCCGAATTCCAGACATAAATTTTTCAGGTTTTCATCCTTGTTTTGGATGTCATCCTCTGTATTTCCTTCCCTCTTATAAAACGTAGTTTCTTCATATGGAAACCGCCGCATTCCCTCTATTTCCTTCTCCCGGTAGGGAATGCCGAAGACATCTTCAAAAATGCCCCAAAGTTCCTTCTTCACCCGCATGCAACGCAAATCCACCCCATAGGCCTCCTGGTTGAGGGCAGCGCGGTGCATATATCCGCTGAAATTCCGGTTCAAGCCGGCGTACAGGCATTTTCCTCTGGAATTGTAGATTCCGCCCGCAATATGGCCTTTCTTGTCCACCAGCTTGCCCCCAATGACTCCCACTTCCTTTCGCTGGGCGAAAATGCCGTTTTCATATGCAATTCGGTAAAACCCTAAATGAAGTGTGTGTTCCACACTTCCTTTCCATCCCATGGAAGCCATAAAATCCTCTAAAGCCCTTTTTCCCGCTTCATAGGCATACTGCTTGCTTTCCGGGTTTTCCGCCGTGGATCCGCCGTGGCAGCGCCAGTGGTACAACACTTTGGGCACATGTATGACGGCATCCCGTCCTCTTTCCTCTTTATAAATCAGGCGCCCAACAGCCCGCAGGACCAAATCGTAATCCTGCGCCCCGTCATAGCCTTCCCGAAACTGCAGGCTGCGCATCAATTCCTTTTTCATCACGAGAAAATGACAGATATAATTATTGGAAAACAGCAAATCCAAATTCAGCCCGTGTTTACGGTGAGGTTCATAGAATTCCGTCATATCCCCGTTGCCTTTATCCTCGTCCGAATACAGCAGCCAGGCAGTCCTCCCCCTTTGGGCGCTTTCTCCTATGGCTTTGGCCATCTCGTATAAAGCATCGGGCGTCAGCACATCGTCATGATCCAACAGGCCGACGTATTCCCCTTTTGCTGCCGCCAGCGCCCTGTTGGTATTTTCCGATATCCCCCGGTTTTCCTCCAGGCGGATATAACGTATCCTCCTGTCAGGATAACTGTTCACCGTTTCCCATACGCCATCGCTCCTACTGGCATCCGCAATGATGAGCTCGAATTTTCCATAGCTTTGGTTCAGGACGGATTCTATCATTTCCCTCAAATATTCTTCTTTCGTTTCGTAGGCGGGCACAAGAATGCTGAACCGGTAAGGGGAGGAAACCGCCTCCCGCTTTTGCCTCGCCAACGCCTCTTCCTCCGCTTCCTCATAGCGGTAATCCGACCCTTTGCTGCTTTTTACCCGCTCCATAACCGCATAATAGGTATTTTTAAGGCCATTCTTTTTTAAGTAATGGAATGTCTTTTGCAGATTGCTTTTCTTAATAATATGCGCCATATTTCACTTCATTTCTGCACGGCATGGATGTTTCCGTTTTGCCCTTACCGGGCATGCAAGCTTGTGGAGGCCGTGCAAGCACAAACCCGGAACTGCATTTTCAGCTATCTTTTTGAAAAGGGAAGCAACACGCCCAACGCATCCCTTCCCTTTTATCTTTAGATATGTGCCTTCAAAGCTTCCGTCAGTTTTTCTACTTTCTCCTGTGCATCCTCTAAGCTGTTCCCTTTTACTCCCATATAGAATTTCAGCTTCGGCTCCGTGCCGGAAGGACGCGCGCAGCACCAGGAATCGTTTGTCAGGTCGAAATAAATAACGTTGGACTGCGGAAGGCCCGTTTCCCTCTCTTCCCCGCTCTCCATATTTACTATCTTGTTCCTGTCATAATCCCTCACTTCCACTACCTTCAGTTCGCCAAACTCTTTGGGCAGGTCATTGCGCAATTTGTCCATAATCGCGGCAATCTGCTTGGAGCCTTCGATGCCCTTTAAGGTTATCGTATACTGGGTTTCTTTGAAATATCCGTATTTTTCATACAAATCAAGCATCTGGTCCCATACGGTCTTTCCATGTTTTTTGCACCATGCTGCCATTTCGCACAGGCACATTACAGCCACTACCGCATCTTTATCCCTTGCATGTGTTCCGGCCAGGCAGCCGTAGCTTTCTTCCAGGCCAAACACATAATGATTGGAGCCGCTCTGCTCGAACCACTTAATCTGTTCGCCGATATATTTGAATCCGGTCAGTACTTCAATACATTTCACATTATAATCATCGGAAATGGCCTTTGCCATATTGGTGGTAACAATGGTAGTTACCAGCGCCGGGTTCTCCGGCATCGTTCCCGTAGCGGTCCGTTCCCTTAAAATATATTCCGCAATCAGCATGCCCGACATATTTCCGGTAAAGGGAACATATTCCCCGCTCTTGGTATCCAGAGCATAAATCCCCAGCCTGTCCGCATCGGGGTCGGTAGCCAGGACGATGTCCGCATTTTTCTCCTTCGCCAGCTTAAGGGCAAGGGTAAATGCCTTTGGATCTTCCGGGTTAGGATAATCCAGGGTAGTAAAATCAGGATCCGGCAGTTCCTGTTCCGGCACAACATATACATGTTTGAATCCCAGTTCCGATAAAATGCGCCTTACCGGCACATTCCCTGTTCCATGGAACGGGGAGTAAACGATTTTAATATCGTCCGCCATCTCTTTAATGATTTCCGGATGGATAATCTGCTTTTTCAATTCCGCCATATAGGCATCGTCGATTTCCGCCCCGATAACCTGATACAGCCCCGCCTGGATGGCCTCTTCCTTATCCATGGTCTTCACATCGTGGTAATCCGTAACATTTTTCACTTCCGTGATAATCTCTTTATCCTTCGGTGCAGTCACCTGGGCGCCGTCTTCCCAATAGGCCTTATAGCCGTTATACTCCGGCGGGTTATGGCTGGCCGTAATCACAATGCCCGAAATACAGCCAAGCTGCCTCAATGCAAAGGATAATTCCGGCGTAGGACGGAGGGCATCGAACACATAAGCCTTAATTCCGTTTGCCGCCAGACAGAGCGCCGCTTCATCTGCAAATTCCGGGGATTTCCGTCTGGAATCATAAGCGATGGCAACCCCTTTTTCTTTCCCGCCCTGCTTTAAAATATAGTTGGCCAGCCCCTGGGTAGCTTTGCGCACCGTATAGATATTCATGCGGTTAGTTCCTGCCCCGATTACCCCGCGCAGGCCGCCGGTTCCGAATTCCAGTTCTTTATAGAAACGGTCTTCTATTTCCTTTTCATCATTCCTGATGGCCAAAAGCTCCTTCTTCGTGTCTTCGTCAAAATACGCATCATTCAGCCAAAAGTTAAATTCATCCTGATAGCTCATGCTTCCATTCCTCCTATACTAATTATTTACGGGATATTCTCCTGAATATTATTTTATCTAGTATATCATATTTTGAACCATACCGCTATAGGTATTGACAATCATTTCCTTAAACTTGACCGATATATACGGAATCAGAGAGCCGGAAGGCTGAACTGTTGCTAAACCTACTCCACCCGCAAAGAAAAATCGCTCCTGTCCAAGGAAAAATTCGGATTGTAGTACGGGTCGCCCTTGGCCAGCACATCCTTCCACTTCTCCCGGAAGCGGGCGGATTCTTCATTATAGCGCTCCGCCTTCTCCCCTTTATCATCCAGCCCTCTGGATGCGGATTCGAAATGATACAGCTCCGCAAAAGGGGTAAACACATTCAAATATCCCATTTCCCTTAGCTTTATGCAGAAATCCACATCGTTTAGGGAAACGGCGAAAGACTCTTCCAATCCCCCCGCCTTTTCAAACAGTTCTTTGGAAACCATCAGGCATGCGCCGGTAACAGCGGATACATTCTGGGCATAGCAAAGCCTGCCCATATAGCCCAGGTTCTCCCGGTGCTGCATATAGTGGCTGTGGCCCGCCGTGCGGTGGGCTCCCAGGCCAAGCACCACGCCGGCATGTTGTATCGTCTTATCCCCGTAATAGAGTTTTGCCCCTACCGCCCCTACATCATCCCTTTGGGCATACATCAGCAGCTCTTCCATCCAGTTCACGGTAATCACCTGGGTATCGTTATTTAGCAGCAAAAGATACTCCCCTTCCGCCTTTTCCGCCCCCAGATTGTTAATGGCCGAATAATTGAACGGCCCATGATAAGTAATGATTCTTACCTTTTCGTTCTGTTTCAGTTCCTCATAATATTTCTGTATTTCTGCCGTTTCGCTGTTGTTTTCCACCACAATAATTTCAAAATTATCATAGGTAGACTTTTCCATAATCGACGTAATGCATCTGCGCAAATCCGGCTCATGGTCTTTATTTGCAATGATAATGGATATCTTCGGGTTGCCGATAATCTGGTAGCTGATTTTAAAAATCGTTTCGAAGGCCCTTGTGCTTGTAATTTTAAAATGTTCAAAACCATGCTTCCTCAAGTGGTCCGCCACTGCCCCTTTGGCCGCGTCCACCGCATAGGTTTTGGCCTGTATGCCGCTGGCCACGCTGCCGGAATGGGAACGCCAATAATACATCAGTTTGGGCACGTGCACCACTTTCTTCGCCTTATCCGTAAGGCGCAGTATCATATCGTGGTCCTGGCTGCCGTCAAATTTCGTGCGGAACAGCTCGTTCCCGTCCAGAAGATGCCTGTAAAAAACGCTGAAATGGCAAATATAGTTATTGGCGCGCAGATTATCGATGGCATAATCCGGTTTGAAATGCATGGTGAGCATTTTGTTGATATCGTTATTTTTAAAGGTGGTTTCGTCGCAGTAAATATAATCCGCCCCCTGCTCGTTGATGACCTTGGCATACTCGTAAAGCACAGAAGGATGGATGATGTCGTCATGGTCGAACAGGCCGATATATTCCCCTGTGGCCATGGCCAGACACCGGTTCGTATTCCCGGAAATCCCTTCGTTTTTCTCCAGCTTCTTATAGACAATCCGTTCCTTCCCGCCTGTTCGTTCCTTATCGCTTCCCATGTATTCCTGGCATATCTGGCCCACATAATTGTGGGCATCGTCGGAGCCGTCCGCAAGGCAAAGCTCCCAGTTCCCATAGGTCTGATTCATCACCGAATCCAGCATCGCCGTCAGGAATTCCCGGGGCGTATTATAAAGGGGCACTAAGATGCTGAATTTTACCATATGGGGGAATATAGTTTCCTGCTCTGCACGCCTTCTTTCTTCGTCCGGGAAGCTGGCCGTACCATAGCGCTCCATAGCCGCCCGCTCCCTCTCCTTATATTTTATTTTCGCCCAGACGCCCCGCAGGCTGCCGCAGTTTCTTAGACGGTCCCTTTGACGGATGCAGTAGTGCATGGCTTTGCGGAAAGGCGCGCTCATCTTCCAGATAGGGTTTGTTTTAATCCGGTTGATTTTATAGTTCAACTCTTCGTTTTTCTCTTCCAGTTCCGCAATCCGGCCAGCTAAATCCGCACACTTGATATGCTCTTTTTCATATGCCTCTTTATAGTCCATTTCTTTCTCCTATTCTTATTCCAGTTCCGCACTTGCCCTTACAGTACCTGTCCTTTTTCTTTATCCAGAAAATTCACGGCCGCTTTCGCGTCCGTAAATTTTCTGAGGTACTGTCCGGGCAAGTGCTGTTTTCC
>JAETTM010000111.1 GCA_021769135.1 Lachnospiraceae bacterium
ATCATGATAAGGCTTTTCGAATACGATGCACAGATAGCCCTTGATGAGGGCGAGGTGACTGAGGAGACATTGACCGTGACATTTCCCAATACGGCGGTTCTGTATCTTCGGACTTACAAAAAGACACCGGACAAAATGAAATATGTGATTGTCACACCGGGCGGAACGGTTCAGTACGATGTGCCAATTATGAAAGTGCAGACATATTCATTGGATGATATTTTTGAAAAAGGCCTGTTGATGCTGATTCCGTTTTACATTTTTTCACATGAGAAAAGTTTTCCTGAGTATAATAGTAATGAGCAGAAGCTGGAGGAATTAAAAACGGAGTATCAGAGAATTTTAGAAAAGCTTGACGAATTGGAACGGCAGGGAGTAATCGGGGCGTTTGTCAAACGTACAATCATAGAACTCTCCGGCGATGTGATTAAAGAGATTGCACAAAAATACGAGAATGTGCAGAAATGTGTAGGTGATATGATGAGAGGAACGTTGATTGAAACAAGTGCAAGAAGATTGAAAAACGAAGCGGAAAACGAAACAAAAAAGAAAACGGCGCTTAGAATGTTGAAAATGGGAAAACTCACAATTGAAGAAATTGCAGAATGTTCTGAACTAAGCGTGAGAGAAGTAGAGCAGCTTGCAGGACTCCAGACAGTGTAAAACAGCAAAACAGAGAATTTTATATTGCGGCTATAAAGCAGGGAAATAACTGATAATTCAGATTTGTTTCTCTGTTTTTTTGTGCTGGTCCGATAAGCCGTTTTGGAGTGAACTTCCATAAATGTTTAAACAACTTTGAAAAAACCTATTGACATGTTTAAACAAGTATGGTATAAATGAATCATAGAACTTGTTTAAACAAGAAATGAAAACAAATCAGGGGAGAAATTAACCAACACAAAAAATCAGGAGGTAGGAAATGGGTAAGTACATGGAAGACGCAAAAGAATTGCTGCAGCTTGTCGGGGGAAAAGAAAACATTGCCGCGGTGTCGCATTGTATGACAAGGATGAGGTTTGTGCTGAACGAGCCGGGGAAGGCCGATATCGGGAAGATTGAGGCAATGAAAGTGGTAAAAGGCAGCTTTACGCAGACAGGGCAGTTTCAGGTAATTATCGGGAATACGGTGTCGGATTTTTACAATGATTTTATCGCGGTATCCGGCATCGAAGGGGTGTCCAAGGATGCTGTGAAAAAGGCCGCAAAGCAGAATCAGAATGCATTGCAGAGGATGATTACGGCATTGGCGGAAATATTTGCGCCATTGATTCCCGCCATCATTACGGGCGGTTTGATTCTGGGGTTTCGAAATTGTATCGACAGCCTTTACTTATTTGAAAACGGAACGAAGACCTTATGCGAAATCAGCCAGTTCTGGGCGGGCATCGACAGCTTTTTATGGCTGATTGGAGAAGCGGTTTTCCATATGCTGCCGGTGGGCATCTGCTGGTCGGTAACGAAGAAAATGGGCACCACGCAAATGCTGGGAATTGTGTTGGGGCTGACGCTGGTGTCGGGGCAGCTGTTAAATGCCTATGCGGTGGCAGGAACAGCCGCTGCGGATATTCCGGTATGGGATTTCGGATATTTTAAAGTGAATATGATTGGCTATCAGGCACAGGTTATCCCTGCAATATTGGCGGCATTTACCCTTGTATATCTGGAAAAATTCTTCCGTAAGATTACGCCGCAGGTGATATCCATGATTGTAGTTCCGTTCTGCAGCCTTTTGCTGGCAGTGATTGCGGCTCACTTCATACTGGGCCCTGTGGGGTGGAAAATCGGTTCTGTGATATCTTCGGTAGTATATGCGGGGATTACCGGTTCTTTCAAAGTGGTTTTCGGGGCAATTTTTGGTTTCGTATATGCGCCGCTGGTAATTACAGGGCTCCATCATATGTCCAATGCCATTGATTTGCAGCTGATTGCGGACTATGGCGGAACGATGCTCTGGCCGATGATTGCGCTGTCTAATATCGCCCAAGGTTCCGCAGTTCTGGGAATGATTGTCCTTCAGAGGAAAAATGCGGAAGCGCAGGAAGTGAATGTGCCGGCCTGCATATCCTGCTACCTCGGTGTAACAGAGCCTGCTATTTTCGGTATCAACTTAAAATACGTTTTCCCCTTTGTATGCGGTATGATTGGTTCGGCCTGTGCGGCGGTGGTATGCGTGGCCACAGGCACAACGGCCAATGCCATTGGAGTAGGCGGGCTGCCGGGGATTCTTTCCATACAGCCGGGTTCTATGGCCAGCTTCGCGGTTTGCATGGCGATTGCGGTGGCAGTGCCCTTTGTATTGACGTTCATCGTAGGAAAGAAGCGGCTGTCTGGGTCGGCGAGGGGAACTGCGGAAAAACGGCAATAGCGACTTTTGATTGAAAAAGAAAGGGTGTGGGTATCGGTATGGAAGGGTTTAAAAGCAGCAGTATATATCAGGTTTATCCGAAATCTTTTTATGACAGCAACGGGGATGGCATCGGCGATATTAAAGGCATAACCGAAAAACTGGACTATATAAAAAGCCTGGGCGTTGACTACATTTGGAGTACCCCGTTTTTTGTATCGCCGATGAATGATAACGGATATGATGTGGAAGATTACAGGAATATCAATCCCGTTTTTGGAACCATGGAAGACGTGGAAGAATTAATTTCGGAAGCGGGAAAACGGGGGATGGGGATAATGCTGGATATGGTGTTCAATCATACATCCACCCGGCATGAATGGTTCCGCAAGGCGCTGTCCGGCGATAAAGAATATATGGATTACTATATTTTCAGGGAGGGCAAGCCGGATGCGCCCCCTACCAATTGGCAGTCCAAGTTCGGAGGCTCCGCGTGGGAATATGTGCCTTCGCTGAAAAAGTGGTATTTACATCTGTTTGATGCGAGCCAGGCGGATTTGAACTGGGAAAACCCAAAAGTGAGGGAAGAATTGAAAGAAATTATTCGGTTCTGGAAAAAGAAAGGCGTGAAAGGATTCCGGTTTGATGTGGTGAACCTGATTTCCAAACCTGAAATATTGGAAAACGATTGGGAAGGAGACGGGAGACGCTTTTATTCCGACGGCCCTCATGTGCATGAATTCCTGAAAGAGCTGGTGGCGGATACGGGAATCCATGATATGGTGACGGTAGGGGAAATGTCTTCCACCAGCCTGGAACATTGTATCAGATATTCCAACCCGGACGAAAAGGAGTTATCCATGTGCTTTAATTTTCACCATTTAAAGGTGGATTATAAGGACGGGGATAAATGGGAGCTGGAAAAGGCGGATTTGCGGAAATTAAAGGAACTGTTTGAAACATGGCAGACCGGGATGGAAAAACATAATGGATGGAATGCGGTATTCTGGTGCAACCATGACCAGCCCAGGATTGTTTCCCGGATGGGGGATGAAAAAAAGTATTGGAAGGAATCGGCCAAAATGCTTGCCGCCTGCATTCATTTCCTCAGGGGCACCCCCTATATTTTCCAGGGGGAAGAGCTGGGGATGACAAATCCGGGATATCAGGGGATTGGCCAATACCGGGATGTGGAAAGCATCAATTACTATCACATTTTGCTTCAGGAAGGAAAGAGCCAGGAAGAGGCATTGGAAATCTTGGGGCAGCGTTCCAGGGATAACAGCCGCTCTCCGATGCAGTGGAATGATGGGAAATATGGCGGGTTTTCGGAACAGGAGCCCTGGATTGGGCTTCCGGAAAATTATAAATATATCAATGTGGCTGCAGAAGAGCAGGAGCCGGATTCCGTTTTAAATTATTACCGAAAACTTATCCGTTTAAGAAAAGAATATCCGGTGATTTGGGATGGAAGAATCGAATTCCCGTATGGGGAACAGCCGGAAATCTTTGCCTACCGGCGGCTGCTGGGGAATCAGGAGTTGATAGTTTTAAATAATATGACGGATAAAGATGTGGATTTGGAAGAACCGGTTTCCTGCGGGGGCTTCCGATTATTGGCAGGGAATTATCCATGGGAAAATAAGGCGGATAAGGTGGAGACGCTAAGGCCTTATGAAAGCGTGGCCCTGTTTAGAGAATAGAAGTTGCCAAAATGACATTTTCCCTTTAAAATTTAATTTAGTTGGAACAAAGAAAAGCTGAAGGTAAAGGAAATATAAAATGGAAAATGTAAATTCATCCGCAGAAGCGTTATCGCACTCATCTGGCTTCGGAAAAAGGTTCTGCCGGAAATGCCTGACCAGGGATTTGGCAAATGAGACATATTTTCAGAATATGTATGAATATATTGAGAATCTGGATGAAGACATAAAAGCAACCGATGACCTTTATCAGGAACGGCTTTCCCTTTGCCGACAGTGTGAAAATTTGTTGGACGGCATGTGCCGGATATGCGGCTGTTTTGTAGAAATGCGGGCGGCGGTGAAAAAGAATTACTGCCCGGCAGTCCATAAAAAATGGTAGGTGCAGGCAGAGATTTTAAAGGAGGTCGGATGTATGGCAAAAGCAAAAATGATAGTGGACAAGGATTTTAAGATTGCGGAAGTGGATAAGCGGGTATACGGTTCTTTCATCGAACATTTGGGAAGGGCCGTTTATACCGGCATCTATCAGCCGGGCCATCCGGAGGCGGATGAAGAGGGGTTCCGGAAGGATGTGCTGGAGCTGGTAAAGGAACTGGGGGTGCCGATTGTCCGCTATCCGGGGGGCAACTTTGTTTCCAGTTATAACTGGGAGGACGGCGTAGGGCCGAAGGAGGAAAGAAAGCCCCGCCTGGACCTGGCATGGCGAACATTGGAAACGAATCAGTTCGGGCTGGGGGAATTTGCAAAATGGACGAAAAAGGCCGGCTCCGATATCATGATGGCGGTGAACCTGGGCACCCGAGGCGTGGCCGACGCATTGAATTTGCTGGAATACTGCAATATGGATACGAACAGCTATTACGGCAATCTGCGGAAGCAGCATGGGGCAAAGGAGCCATATTGCATTAAGACATGGTGCCTGGGCAATGAAATGGACGGGCCTTGGCAGGTAGGGCAGAAAACGGCATATGAATACGGCAGACTGGCGGCGGAAACCGCCAAGGCCATGAAGCTGATGGACGATTCCATCGAACTGGTTTCCTGCGGCAGCTCCAATGTGGATATGCCCACATTCCCCGAATGGGAAGCGATATCCCTGGAGCAGACATATGATTATGTGGATTATATCTCCCTCCATAATTATTATGGGAACGTGGAGGGCGATACGGAGGATTTCTTCGCAAAAACCCAGGATTTGGAGCGGTTTATCCATACGGTAATTGCCACCTGCGATTATGTAAAGGCGAAAAAGCGCAGCAAAAAGACATTGAACTTAAGCTTCGACGAATGGAACGTATGGTTCCATGCAACGGAGAGCGACAACAAGAAAATGAAAGAGCACCCATGGCAGATTGCCCCTCATTTGCTGGAAGATATTTATGATTTTGAGGACGCAATCCTCGTGGGCCTTATCCTGATTACTTTTTTACAGCATGCTGACCGGCTCAAAATGGCATGCCTGGCCCAACTGGTAAACGTCATTGCCCCGATTATGACGGAAACGGACGGCGGCGCATGGAAACAGACCATTTATTATCCGTTCCTTCATGCTTCCCGGTATGGAAGGGGCACGGCACTGCGCAGCGTCATCAGTTCCACGAAGCATGACAGCAAAAACCACGAGGACGTGACCGATGTGGAAGCAGCTGCCGTATATAACGAAGAGAAAGAAGAAGTAACCATCTTCGCCGTTAACCGGAGCGTGAAGGAGGATGCCCAGTTTGAAGCGGATGTAAGATGCTTTGAAGGATATAAGGTGAAAGAGTATCTGGTGCTGGAAAACGATGATATGAAGGTGGTCAATTCGGCAGACGGGGAGAGGGTATCGCCGCGCCGCAAGACGGATTATGCGCTGGAGGACGGGGTATTCCGCACGCAGATGAAAAAATGTTCCTGGAATGTGATACGGTTTGGGAAATAAGCATAGGTTGATTTGGTGAATGATGCAAGAAGGCAACGGAAGAAGCGCTGTTTTATTAAATAATACATAAAAGGCGGCGCTAATGCTCAAATGCCCCGCCGCAAGCTTGAAACTTTATAGCTTGCGGCGGGGTTATTGATTATAAATTCGTCTCAAAAAATGTCTTCATAGCATCGTATGCCGCATCTTCATCATCGCCGGAAATCTCCAACTCTACCGTGTTGCCGCATTTTACGCCCATGCCCATAACGGCCATAAGCCTTGTGGCATCAGCTGTTTTGCCGTCTTTTTTGATAGTAATGCTGCTGGTGAATTTCTTCGCCTCTTTTACAAGCAGCCCCGCCGGCCTTGCATGGATTCCCAGTTCGTCTTTGACTGTGTAGCTAAATGATTTCATTCTTTTTTTCCTCCTATATATTTGTAAAATCAATTCCGATTTACTTCTTATAAAATTTTACCATAAGTTGCCCCCTCTTGGCAACATCCTTATCTTTAACATGCGCGGTAAAACCGTGCTAAACAAAAATATGTTGGAATTTGACGGAAAAACTGTAAAAACTAATCATTCCCGTCTTTAGAAGTTAACACCATATTCTTTGGAAACAAATTTTATATATAACTCCTTGAAACCGCCTTAAAATAAGGCTTTTTTTATTGCCCAAAATACTTGAAATTTTATTTTTATAAAAAGGAGGGCCTCTCATGGCTTTTTATTTAAAGAAAACCAAACTAAAAGGAAGAACTTATCTATCAATTGACGAAAGCTTTTACAGTCATGAAAAAAAGGGAACTGCACATAAATGTTATAAGTCTCTCGGCTCTGTTGAAACCTGGATGGAAAAAGGCATTTCCAATCCCATTTCTTATTTCCAAAAAGAAGTCGATTCCCTTAATCAGGAAAAGGCGGATGCCGGAATCCGCAAAATATCCGATGTTTCCCCCATTCGATATCTTGGCTATTTCCCACTTAAGTCCATACTTGAAAAAATGCAGGTTAAAAAATATGTTGATTATTTTAAGCTGACAAATGATTTCGGCTATGACCTTTATGAACTGCTCTCTTCCCTGATTTATGCCAGGGCTGTCCTCCCCTGCAGCAAATACAAAACCTTCCATGAGGTCCTTCCCAACCTGTATGGCACCGTACACTACTCCTATGACCAGCTTCTGGACGGCCTCTCTTTCCTGGGAAACGACTATGAAAAATTTGTTGAAATATTTGCCGTTCAGACAAACAAGGTTTTTGGATTGGACACCTCAAAAACCTACTTTGACTGCACCAACTTTTACTTTGAAATCGACAGGGAGGATGATTTCCGCCGCAAGGGCCCAAGCAAGGAAAACAAAAAAGAACCCATTGTGGGCCTTGGGCTGCTTCTGGACAGCCACCAAATCCCCATTGGTATGAAAATGTATCCTGGCAACGAGTCGGAAAAGCCTATCTTAAGAAATGTAATAGACCAGTTGAAATCCCAGAATAATGTTACCGGAAAGACCATACATGTGGCGGACAAAGGGCTTAACTGCGCTCAGAACATTGCCTTTTCCAGAAAAAACGGGGATGGCTATCTTTTCTCAAAAGCCGTTAAAAACCTCCCCGAGGCAGAAAAAACATGGGTATTGCTGGAAGACGGGTTTACCGACGTAAAAGATAAACACGGGAAGCTCTTATACCGTTACAAATCCTGCATTGATGAGTTCCCTTACAAAGTAGAACACGAAGGCAAAGGGCACACCATAAGGCTGCATGAAAAACGTCTCCTTACCTACAACCCTTCTCTGGCATCCAAAAAAAGATACGAGATTAACCGGATGGTCGAAAAGGCAAAGTCGCTGACCGCTTCCCAGGCAAAAAAAGCGGAATACGGAGAAGCCGGGAAGTATGTCAATTTCACAGATAAAAACGGGAACAAAGCCTCTGCCTCCATCAATCAGGAAGCGATTGATAAAGATCTGAAATTTGCCGGCTATAATCTTTTGGTGACATCGGAAACGGAAATGAAAGACACGGACATTTACAATACATATCATAATCTGTGGAGGATCGAGGAATCCTTTAAGATCATGAAATCGGACCTGGATGCACGTCCGGTATTCCTGCAGAAAGAAGAGGCCATAAAAGGGCATTTCTTAATCTGTTATCTGACGGTGCTGTTAGAGAGGCTTTTTCAGTTCAAGGTGCTGGGAAATGAATATTCGACTTCTGATATTTTTCAGTTCATAAAGGATTTTAAAGTTACAAAAGGCGAAACAAAATATATTAACACGACAAAATCAACGGATTTCATTGAGGAACTGGCTGCGAAATTAAAACTTCCATTGACAAACTATTTTTTAACGGAAACACAGGTCAAATCCATTCTCACAAGAAAAATTTAGATACAAAAATCAGCAGAATTACCGTAAATAAAACACGACAATTCTGCTGATCAATTATAAACTAACGCCATTTTTTAATGTCTGATACCAAAGTCAGGT
>JAETTM010000112.1 GCA_021769135.1 Lachnospiraceae bacterium
AAACCACTGTCCGCCCATTCCGGCTGTTACTGCTGAAACGGGCGGTTTTTCTATGAAGGAGGCACCATGCCGAGAATGTCAAAAAAGTTGAAGAAAGAACTTGCTTTCTTCCTGAATGACCGGGGGCGCAGAAGCCACAATGAACTCTGCCGGAAATGCCAGCATGAATGTAAGCAGAGTTTTCGGGCTGTCATGATCGACTGCCCCCGCTATCTATCCAAACGAGCCAAAAGGAGGACACCACCCAATGAATTATGAATTTATGATAGCCAGTACACCCCTGCCGCCCTGTATGCCGCTCCCAAAGGCAATGCTCCGGCTTCCGGTCAGCAATACAGCAAAGGTCATGTATGCCCGCCTGCTGGATGAAATCCTGACAAAAGGAACCGAGGACAGCAACGGGATTCTGTTCATCCGCTTCCCCGTCATGGAGATAGCGGCGGCACTCTCCCGAAGCCCCCAGACCTGCAAGCGTTCCCTGAACGAGCTGGAACAGGCCGGGATGATTATGCGTGTCCGTCAGGGAATCGGGGAGGTCAGCCACATCTATATCCTGCTCCCCAGGGAGGACGCTGCCCATGAATGAGAAGCTGGAAAAACTGAACCATGAGATTGAAAAGACCGAAGCCAGACTGCGGCGGGCGCAGCATAAAGAAAAAATGCTGGAACACCAGATAAAGACCCTGAACCGGAAGGAACGGACGCACCGGCTATGCACCAGAGGGGCAATGCTGGAAAGCCATCTCCCCCACCCGGAATCCGTGACGGACGGGCAGGTCAGCACCATCTTAAAAGTCCTGTTCTGCCGGAGCGACACCAAACGTCTTGTGGAACAGGTTCTTGCAGAAAACCGGAAGGAGGACGCAGAGTGAAATTTTCAAAAAGTGAACTGGACATCATCTATCAATATGCCGCACCGACCAAGGCGGAAACCCTTGCGGGCATGAAGGAAATCGTGCCGGTAATAAAAGATATATTGACAAAGGCAATCGTGGAGAACGCCGTCCGAAAACTGGAACGGATACCGGAGCCGGAGTGCAGCCAGTTTATCGCCGCCACAAAAGCACGGTTCCTTGCAGAGCGTGACAATTCCATACGCCAGCGACTTGCGGCAGCAAAGTTGCAGGAGCCAATCATGCAGGGGCATGACCTGTCAGGAAAAGAACGGTTCCACCCGGAAACCCGCCATATGATTACGTTGGAAGTACAGAAGGATTGTTTTGTTGGCTTTAAGGGGGAGCGGTTCCGTTTCTATCTCTCTGATGGGGGCTACCGCAACGCAAAGCACAGCGAACAGGATGGGGAAATCAAGATAAAAAGCCATGCAGCCGTTGTTGCCGGGAAGTTATATCCTGATAAGAAACCCAGACAGCAGGAGCGGTAAAAATGCCAGAAAAACGGAAACCCGGAAAATCCCCCTCTGAAAGAGGGCGCATTATCCGAGATTTTTAATTATCCGAGGAAATTCTTAAAAACCTTTTGTATGCGGGGGTTCATGCAAAAAATCTCGGATAAAATTTATCCACATGGGCATAGTACAGTTAAAGCTATCAAACAGGAGGTTTTAACTATGGGTTACCATACAAGGGAAACCAACACAGTGCCATGCGGATACCACGAATTGAATCCGGAAATGGAGGCTCTTTTAGCGGAGTACCTTGAAGACGGGAAACGCAAGGGGCTTCAGGAAAGCAGCATCCATCTTCACGATAAGATTGGGCACTACTTTTTATCCGCCCTGGCTGATACAGGCTGCGCAGCGCCGCAGGCAATGAACGCCCAAAATGTAGGAGCCGCGTGTTTAATGGTCAGCAGCAAATGGTACCTTTCACACATCCGGACATTCCTCAGATATGCATATCAGGCCAGACATACCGACAGGGATTACAGCGGCATCGTTCCTCTTTTCAAGAGGCCGCAGCCGTACCCTTCTGTTTATACAATAGAAGAAATCCTGAAAATTGAAAACAGCGTAGGCCGGGACTCCCCACATGGAAAGCGAGATTACGCAGTGCTGCTTCTTGCGACACGGCTGGGGATCAGGAGCGGGGACATCTCATCCATGACATTCCGGGAACTGGATTTTGGCAGGAACCTGATTCTGCTTACACAGCACAAAACCGGCGTTGACATTGAACTTCCCATGGTCCCGGATGTAAAGGCCGCCCTGAAACAGTATTTAGAGGAAGAACGGGCCTGCTATGACAGCCCGTATGTATTTCTCCGCATCGTTCCCCCTTACAGCCATATCTCTGTGCAGGCAATCACCAAGATCGTCAGGACTGCCATTATGGCAGCTGGAATTGATCCGGCGGGACGCAAACAGGGCGCACATGCTTTCCGGTCGTCCCTGGCAAGTTCCATGGTCAATGACAACATCCCTTATGAGGCGGTAAGGAAAGCCCTTGGGCATACAAACCAGAACGCCATCCAATCCTATGTCAGTCTGGATGTGGAGCAGCTGCGGAACTACGCCCTCCCGGTCATGGAGGCGACAGGTACATTTGCTGCTTTTCTGGAGGGGAGGTGGCGCCTGTCATGACACAGTTCCAGTCGGTTTTCAAACATGAGCTTGCAGAATATCTGGAAATCAGCCAGGGGACTGTCAGCGATGATACTTTGCGGAGTACACGCAGAACCCTTCTTTCGTTCGATTCACTGCTGGTGGCAGAAAACGCCGACAGGGTTACGGAAACAGCCATCAATCACTGGATCAGGGAACTCCAGCAGATAAACGCGCCCAAAACGGTCAGCGATAAGGTAAGCTATCTCCGCAAATTTTTGCGGTACCTTCAATACAAGGGGTACAGTGTTTTCATGCCCGCCTGCCCCAAAACATCAGACAGCTATGTCCCATATATTTTTTCGGACAGGGAAATCCAAACGCTTCTGTCCTGCGCCGACAGCTGGGCCAACAGGCATACAGACCCGAAAACCCGCCGGACGGACATGGAGTTCTGTATGCTGCTCCGGATGCTCCTTGGGTGCGGGTTCCGCCTGGGAGAACCGCTTGCCGCCAGGGTAAAAGATATAAATTTCCGCAATGGGACCATCCTGATCCGCCATGCCAAGAACAACAAACAGCGTGTTGTTCCAATGGACAGGACATTGACAGAGATGCTGGAAAGATACTGCATTGCTATGGGGATCAAAACAGAACCGGAAAGCTGTCTGTTCCCGGCAGCCAGGGGCCAAGAGTTTTCCGTCAGTAAAGGAACCTTTGATTTTCGGTTTAGGAACCTCTTGCGGGAAACCGGCCTGTATGTACAGGAAAAATCCCATTCCAGAGGGCAGTGCCTTCATTGCTTCCGTCACTATTTTGCCATCCATTCATTTGCGCAGGCAGAGAAAAACGGACGCCCGACAGATGACTCTGTTCCTTTCCTGTCAGTCTATCTTGGACACCATGACATGGACGAAACGGAGAAATATCTGAAATTCAGTGGTGATATGTTCCCTGAATATACGGAGCTGTTTGAAGATTATGCCGCTGGCGTATTCACGGAGGTGGCGTATGAGGAAAAATAAACTTCCTGAATTCATGCTCCTCCTGGAACAGTTTTTTACGGAATATATGCCGCTCTCGTCAGGGCTTTCCCCTAATACCACGAGATCCTATAAACATGCCTTCCGCCTTTTGTTCCAGTATGTTTATCAGGAAAAGAAGAAAAATGCTGGTGAAATCCTCTTCCGGGATTTGAATTTCGAGACTATTGACGGCTTCCTGAAATGGATCGAAGCAGAACGGGGATGCTCAGTATCCACAAGGAATCTCAGGCTTTCAGCATTGGCCTCTTTTGCCGGTTACGCACAGAACAGGAATTTTGAAGCAGCGACTGTGTTTGCAAATGCGGTGAAAAGAGTGCCTGTAAAAAAAGAGGCCGTCCAGCCGAGGACCACCTTTACGCTTGATGAAGTTTCAATCCTGCTCCGGCTTCCTGATCCCGGGAAACGGATGGGCTTCCGTGACCAAGTTCTTTTGAACCTGATGTATGCCAGCGGAGCCAGGGCACAGGAAATCTGCGATCTCAAAGTCAGGGACTTCCTGGCCGAGAAAAACCTCTATAAGCTTACAATTACTGGAAAGGGAAACAAAACCCGGAGGATCGTGATTGCAAGGCCTAGCGGAACTCTCTTGGAACGATATCTGGAGGAAACGGGAAAGGCCGGTCGGTTGGAGGCCTACATCTTTTCCAGCCAGACCCATCCGCAGATGAGCATTTCCTGTATTGAGGAGATTTATAAAAAATATATCATGCTCGCAAGAGCAGGGCATCCGGAAATGTTCCTTGAAAAACGCTACACCCCGCACACCATGAGGCATACGACTGCCACACATATGTTGGAAGCCGGGGTACCAATTATGGCAATCAAAAATTTCCTCGGACATTCCTCGATCTCCACAACAGAACGGTATGCTGAACTTTCACAGGGAACCGTAAACAGGCATATCCGGGATTGGAACGAAAAGTGGTTTTCCCATCAAAAAGAAAATCCTGTTACACAAAAGAAAGAGCATCAGCTCCCTGACTTCCTGAAATAGTTCTTACATTATCCGAGGCAACTTCTCTGAAAGCCTTTTATGCTGGCGGTTTTGAGAGTTTCCTCGGATAATTGATTATCTCGGATAATGCGCCCTATCCGAGTTCTTGGATAGGGCGCAATTATACACCACTTGGGGAAGTGGTGCATTGCGCCCTGCCGGGGGCGTCCTGCGGACAGCGGATGATTTCCGTAGATTTCCAATCTACTCCAATCATCACAGGGGAAGCTACCCTTCCCCTGCGCTGGCTTTGCCAGCTACCCCTTTGTGGGCTTGCCACCTGAAAATCTTACAGAGAACCTATTTCATTTAGCAAGTTAAAGCTGTATAATAGTACCAGTTTTGTTTGGGAGGTTGTAGGAATGAATATGAAAATGATTATTAAGAAGAAAATGGAAGAATTATTATCAAAGGAATTTTATTGCAGTCCGAACGAACTAAATGGAAAATCAACGGTGTATACTGTTAACTTCAATGCAAAACAACCATATATTAAAATACTAGCCTATAGAAATTGTATTGTGGTTTGTACATCAGAGAATTTGCATTATAAAGTTCGAGAACTTTTACAAAGCAAGAATAGAGATGAAATATTTGAACTTCCTTTGGTTTATGGGCAGACAATACATTATGTTCCTAATGACAATTATTCAGAAGATGTATTGATTTCATCGAATTGTGAGTGCGAGTATCTTTTTGGCAGAGATATTTTATCCCTTACGGGCTTGACTGGTTTTGAAAATTCCTTAGCATATGATGAAAATGGTTCTACATCAACAAAAGGTGTTTATATTGCAAAGGACAATAATAAAATTATTGGAGTAGCAGGTGCCGCAGAATCATCAACAGATGGTGTATGGGAAATAGGTATAGATGTTATGGAAGAATATAGAAATGCCAAATTGGGAACGTATTTAGTGAGGGGATTGACAAAAGAATTACTGGCACGAAATATTATTCCATTCTATTCTGCTTCTATAATGAATATTGGTTCGCAGATGGTAGCAAGTAGATGTGACTATATACCGTTATGGGTTGATACATTTGGAACTATTCTTGATGGGAGTTCAGTATACAATGATATGGTTGAAGGTTTATCATTGGAATTTGCTGAATGAAAACTTCCTGTTTGTCGAACTGACAATCCATCAAAAAACTAAATACTTGCCGCTATCCAACGGCACACCCAAGCAGGAAACTGAAAAAGTTATCCTGCTCTTTTTTTGCCCGGAATCCGGGAGAAAGGAGGGCGCACACTTGCCATGCCCGCACTGTAAAATCACCATCATCAAGCGGAGCAACAATGAATCCGCTGTTTCTGCCGCCGCCTACCAGAGCGGCGAGAAGCTGTTCTCTGAATACGACCAAGAGCAGAAATATTATCCCTACAAGAATGAAGTCACCCACAAGGAAATCCTGCTCCCACCCCATGCGCCGCCAGAGTTTGCAGACCGCAATACCTTATGGAACTCTGCCGAAGCGCAGGAAAAACAATGGAACTCCCAGCTTGCCCGGAGGTTCGTGCTTGCCATTCCGAGGGAAATCCCGCCGGAACAGTATGCCGGCCTTATCCGTGACTACTGCCGGGAGTTTTTTGTTTCCAAAGGCATGATTGCCGACTTTGCCATCCATGACAAGGGGGACGGGAACCCCCACGCCCATATCCTGCTCACCATGCGGGCGATGGACGAAAAAGGGAAATGGCTCCCCAAAAGCCGCAAGGTATACGACCTTGATGGGAACGGTGAAAGAATCCGGCTCCCGTCCGGCAGATGGAAAAGCCACAAGGAGAACACCGTGGACTGGAACGACCGGAAGTACGCCGAAATCTGGCGGCAGGGATGGGCGGACACGGCCAACCGCTATCTGGAAGCCAACGACCGCCCGGAACGGCTTGACCTGCGCTCCTATGCCCG
>JAETTM010000018.1 GCA_021769135.1 Lachnospiraceae bacterium
GGGCTTGCTAAAATTCATGATTTTCTTTTTAAGGATATCTATGAATTTGCCGGTAGGATAAGAAATGTCAATATTGCAAAAGGGAATTTTAGATTTGCTCCTGTAATGTATTTAAAAGCTTCGCTGGAACATATTGATAATATGCCCCAGACAACATATGATGAAATCATAGAAAAATATGTAGAAATGAATATAGCACATCCCTTCAGGAAAGGGAATGGGAGAAGTGCTCGAATTTGGCTCGATTTTATGTTAAAGAAAGAATTGAAATTAGTGGTAGATTGGGGGAAGGTAGATAAGACGGACTATTTGCTTGCGATAGAGAGAAGTCCGATTAAAGATGTGGAAATAAAGTTATTGCTGAAGAATGCGCTTACCGATAAAATAAATGACAGAGAAATATATATGAAGGGGATTGACGCAAGCTATTATTATGAGGGATATAATGTGTTCAGAACAGAGGATTTATGATTGTTATATCTAGAACAGGAAAGAATGTGAAACATCCTTTTTGTTATACGGGAAGATACATTTCCATGCATATAAAAATTGATGAAAAACAGAAAAATCTTCATGAAATGGCGGAAAAAGGCAAAAAAGAGAATATTCCTCATGAAGCGCCGAAGCAATTTTTATCATACCAGCGAAGAATGGTCTGGAATAAAAAAGAATAATGCATCCATAAAATCCACTATATGAGAAACTGATTACACATATAGTGTAATCGCGCAGGCGAAATAAGAGCGCTAGCAATATTCACTAATAGTAAAATAGAATACACAATTAGTGAATACAATTGCCTTAGCAGTATATGAAATCAGCTAAAATTGTTTGGGCTTATTTCCGCAGGCAATGAGCTAAGTGGACATGCTTGAATGTATATTCGGCTTATTGCTCGCGGGAATAAAAATGCGCAGCTTCGCACGAGACAAAAGCTGCGCCGATGACTCTTTAGACAAAGAAGTTTTGATTGGTTCTGTGATTGTCTGCACCTTATCCGAATTACACATATAGTAAAATAACATACACTAAATGTAAAATTAACCGCTATTCTGTTTATTGTTGGGTGCTATGTAAATAAGACAAAAATTTCATCGCTTCCTGTTTATTGCTCTGGTTCAACTTCCGGAGGCTTATAAGGACGTCTTTCACTTTTACGCCTTTTATAAAAGTTGCATTCAAATTATAGGTTTCAGTCTGCTCCGGTTCTAAGCCTAACAGATAATCGGCGCTGACGCTATATAATTGAGCCAGTTTAACAATATGCCGGGAAGGGAGTTCCCGCTTATCCAGCTCATAATAAGAATAGGCCTGCTGGGATATACCCAGATAATCGGCAACCTGGCGTTGCTTCAGGTGGCTGTCTTCCCTTAGGTTTTTGATTCTGATATGGATGTTTGTCAATGATATTCCTCCTCACTTCAATATGTTGTATTGCGAAAATAATACCACAAAATGTTATATGATGTGCGGAATAACTACAAACTTATGTAAAATAAAAATAGGAACTATTAAATGTTGTAAAACGTGTTGAATAATAACAAAAGAACACATAAGAAGGACATACAAAAATGTAATAGTTTATTTTTCGCAGTTCCTCTCTAATCAATAAGACAAGAACTGCGGTTACCGGATTTGGCCTACTGCTTTTGCTGGGTGCTATTCAGGTAAGATAAATACTTCAGGGCCTCCTTTTTATTGTCCGGGCTCAGCTTCCGGAGGCTTATGAGGACATCTTTCACCTTGATGCCCTTGACAAAAGTAGCGTTCAAATCATAGCCTTCGGACAGTTCCGGTTTCAAGCCTAAAAGATAGTCGGCGCTGACATTGTAGAGCTTGGATAGTTTTGCCACATGTCGTGAAGGGAGTTCGCGCTTATCCAGCTCATAGTAGGAATAGGCCTGCTGGGATATGCCCAGGTATTCGGCAACCTCCCGCTGTTTAAGCTGCTGCCCCTCTCTCAAGTCCTTGATTTTAATATGGATATTTGTCAACTTTTTTCCTCCTTACTTCAATGCGTTGTATTGATTAACATAATATCATATGTTCGTATGTAGTGTGCGAAATAACTACAAATTTATGTGAAAGAAAATAGGAAACATATAAATGTTGTAATATTATATATATAACGGATGTCAGGCTTCGCCAGCCATCCTTATGTTAATAAAATGGAGTTTTAGCCTCCAAAACATGCGTTTTGGGGAAAAAGCCCATGTGCAGGGGAAATAAAAGGAATAATATGCGCCCCCATTTTTTGTTAAAATCAATGAATTTTTTGAAATTGTATTTATTTAATAAAATAATAATGATATAATGAAATGTAAAAGATTATAAATCACAAGTCGGCTGTCGAGTTCTATGTATAATCTTATAATATGGATAATAATAAGCTGTCCGAATGCGGGCTTGGCAAATGGAAAATAAAGCAACCGATACAAAAGATAAAATATTTATTGAATGAACGAAGGGGAATTTTTATGAAAAGAATATGATATAGCAAAACGATTGGAACGATTAAAAGTCATTTAAGCAAAAGTTGAATGGCTTTTTTTGCTTTATATGATTTGGGGGAATACGCATGGATACTGTTTGGCTGATAGATGCAACTTCTTATAAAAAGGAAATTGACCAGGAGTTGTTAGCGGTAAAAAAAGATTATTTTAAAATAAAAGCACATGCCCGGATGAGGAGGATAGGGCCCCATGTGCGGCCTGTTCAGAGAACTTTTTCCACAGGCCTGCTCCGTATAGCTACGTTGCTTAGCAGAATGGGGTATGGCGTACAATATTATCATTTAAATGATTTCCTGGAACAAAATATAGCGGAAATGGCAAAAGGCTGCCCGGATATTGTTGCCTTTGGATGCGTCTGCCCCACAATTCCAGTCTGCGGACTTCTGGCGGAAAAAATAAAAAACATATATCCTAAGGCGGTCACTGTAGTTGGAGGAGCCCATGTGAATGTGGCATTGAAAAAAACAATGGAAAAATATCCGTATTTTGACAGGTATTCTTTTGGATATGATAAGGAAGCGGTGGGCAGGATGCTCCATAAGGAGATAAATGAGGAAATTGTGGACGAACCATATGTGGATTATTCCATTTTGCCATATTCGTTAAATGAATATGATATCAATATATTTACAACCTTGGGATGCCCTTTCCGGTGTTCTTACTGCCAGGACGGGCAAATGCCCTATCTGGAATGTCAACGGAACGGAGGGCTTGGAATGATACAGGAGCAGCTGCTGCCGGGCAAGCTTGTGCATTTTTTCGACAGTACGCTGGGATATTGTGAAAGCAGGCTTTTGGAGGTGTGCGAAGCGTTAAAGGATTTGAACCATAAGTTCATATTATCCTGCGACATACGGGCGGAATTCATTACAAAAAGAACAGTGGAAGCGTTGGAAGCCGCTGGTTTTAGAGAAATAAGGATGGGACTGGAAACGGTAGACAAAGAGGTACTGGCGAAAAATAACCGGAAGGTTTTGCCGGATATGGTTATGGAAAAAATAAAATTGGTGCGGGGAAATTCCGGTTTGTATCTGACGTTATATACCGTTTCCGGATTGCCGGGGTTTACACAGGAAACATATCAAAAAAACCAGGAAATATACCGGTTTCTTCTGGAAACGAGAAGTGTAGATGAAATAAAAAATGCCCAATATGTTCCTTATCCCAGGGACGATATTGATTTGGCGGATAAGGGGGTTATATGGAAAGAGGAAAATTGGGAGAACTATGACCGCCAAAGCTATCCGGTATATGAGACGAAGGAACTGACCAGACAGCAGATTTGGGATGGCTTTTTGGATACAGCGCGGACCATTAATGAGGCATGGCTGAAAGGATGGGGATTCCATTCTATGGATGAACTGGGGGATGGGGAGCTGTATCCGGAATATATTGTTGGCAGTTATTTAAAGGAAAAAGTAAAGTAAAGCTGGGCGTGAAATGGGGTGTAATATGAATTGGATTAAATTTGCGACTTTCAATATCGGAGGAGGGGTTCCTTACCGGAAAGCGCCGGAACACCAAGACAAATGGTTTGATGCGGCGGATTATATGGCGGGGCTGATTGAGGATAACGGCCTGGATATTGTTTGTCTCCAGGAAGTGCTCACAGAAGATGAAAATTTTCCTTCCATGGGCAGGGAAATTGGGAAAAAAGGCGGGATGAAATATTATAAGGAATGGATGTTGTCGGATTCCCATGTGGTGCTGGGAAGGAAAATGGGGATTGCGATTGCCAGCCGTTTTCCTATTATGAAGAGCCGGATATTCCGGTTGGAAAATCCGGATATTGTACATCGCTTGCCTTCCGGGAAAATATATAGAAGCCATGAGAAAGGATTTTTGATAGCGCAGCTGCAGACGGATATGGGGGAAGTCTGCTGCGTTACAGGCCAATGTATTCCCTTTCACTCATTCGGCAGAGATGCGGGAGAGTTTCGGCATATTTATTTGGAATTGGAGGAAAAGCTGCTGGAACTGGCCGAGGAGAACTGCCATGTAATCATAGGAGGGGATTTGAATGTAAGCAGGGAGGAATTGTCCTTGCTGATGCCCAGGCTGCTGCGGCATTACAGCTGCCTGCCGGACTGCCGGATAGCTACCCGGCCTAACGGGAGGGGAGATGATTATATCCTTTATAAAAAGAGAAAGGATAATGCGGAGTTTCGGTTATTAAAAACTTGTTTTGACCATTATGGGTGTATGGGAACTTTTGAAGAAAAATATTTTGCAAAGGATAAGGAGATGGAGAAGATGGAATGGGAAGAAGCAAATGAGGAAATGATGGCAGGAGAAAAAATGATGGCGGGGGAAAACAAGCATGGGCATGTATATGTTCTGCACTTATCGGATTTGCATTTTTCTGACGCTCCGACAAATAATATAGATTCCAAAATACCTGTAAAGGTGGACAGCAAGTCGGGGGAGATAGGAAGGTTTGAAAATTATATTGCTGAACTTTCGGTAAAACCGGACTATGTTGTGGTGAGCGGCGATATTACGCTCCGGGGAGGACGTGCGGGGTTTCGGGAATTTAACCGTATGGTACGAAAATTGATTAACCGGGGGAAGCTGCCGGCAGTGGATAAATTTATTGTTGTGCCTGGGAACCATGATGTGACAGCCAGCAATTCTGCAACAGATGGGAACAGATGGGAGAACTTTCAAAGCATGATAGGGAGCACCTATACTACTCCATGGATTGCTGATGGGAACTACGATTATTATACAATGATGTCATGGGTGGATGCGGCCGTCTCTGCCTCCCAAATAATACAAGGGGGGAATATGAGAAATCCGAAGACTGGGGAACATATCAATGTTCCATTTCTGCTGGATAAAGAGAAAAAAATTCTGTTTTATGCTTTTAATTCCGCATTTCCCAGCCAGACAAAGATGGATAATCAAGAGGTGAAAGATATTATTGGCCACTATGAGAGATATGGGGGGAATGATGAAGAATTTTCTGTTTTAGTCCGGGAGATGGAAAAAAGGATGAAAGTTGACCCGGCCAGGATAGTGGAAGAAGAGATAAAGCTTTTCATTTATTGTATGAGAAAACTGAAGGAAAGGCTGGGTGGAGAGTATGAGGACTACATAAAAATAGCGGTTCTGCATCATCATATTACGTCTATTGCGTGCAGCGAAGAAGTTAAGGAATTTGAACTATTGACCAATGCCGGCAGGTTTAAAAAAATATTGGCGGATTATGGTTTTCATATGGTGCTGCATGGGCATAAGCATTGGAATGAGGTATATAAGGATACGGCAATTTCGCGCGGGGATTCATTGCAGGAAAAATTGGGCGAGAGGTCATTGCTGGGGATATCGGGAGGAACCATTTGCGGAGAGCCGTGCGATGGCAGGAATAAGGGATTCTATCTACTGGATTTTTCAATGGATACAATGGATAAAAGGTCGGTAAAAATCTATTACCATGAAGCGCTGTCTTATAACAGGGATAATGTGAAGATGAGCGGGGAGTATTATTTTAATAAAGCCGGTAGAGAAAATAATTATGGTAAAGCAGACAAAGAAAGTAATTATGATAAAGCTGGCGGAGAAAGTAATTGTAAGAA
The DNA here is from genome assembly GCA_021769135.1 of Lachnospiraceae bacterium. Lineage (GTDB taxonomy): Bacteria > Bacillota > Clostridia > Lachnospirales > Lachnospiraceae > Kineothrix. The sequence continues at coordinate 6,092 of JAETTM010000018.1, forward strand.
AGCTGATAGAGAAAATAATTATAATAAGGCCGACAGGAAAAACGATTATAATGAAGTGGGAAAAAAATATAAATTAAAGGAATTGTATGCCCGCATGGAGCGGATACTGATGGAGAATCTGAGAATCAAAGAGGAAGGGGGAAAGAAGTTATTCGGCTGGGGCAGGCTGTTGATTATGATAAAGCCGGACCGGGTAAGCATGATGGCGACGGCATATGGGCTGATTATTGCGGACATGTTAAAAATCCACTCCACTACTTATATGACAAGGAAAAAAGACATTATCAATACGTTATGGAACTTCAGGCTGGAAGGGGAAGGCGGCTTTAAGGCTTCCTCGCAGGCGGGAAAGGCTTGCATAGAAGCGACGGTATGTGCACTGAGGGCTTTTTATCGGGTAGGGGATATGGAGAAATTTGAAATTACGCTGGAAGATTTGAACGGGCTGATGAAAAAGGAAAAATTAAACGGCGAATCTTCCATTACCACCTTGACGTTGGCTTTGGACGTACTGTGCGAGTGTCAGCCTACCCATGAAAAGGTAGGGGAACTGAGGAATCTTATTATGTGGAAGGCACATTTGGGGGAGGATGGCTGCCCGTTGTACTGGACGGAACCGGGCGTGGGAAATGAAGAAGGCTCTGCAATTTGTACGGCATTGGCGGTAATTTCCCTGTTGAATTATGCCAAAAGCAGCAACGGGTGGGAGCAGATGGCCGCACGTCTGCATAGCTGTGGGGAGTGGCTGCTAAAGGCGGAATGGAAAAACTGGGAAGAAACCATACAGCATAGAAATGGCGGGCCGTTAACCTATTATCATTATACTGCGTTCTGGGGAATTATCGCATTGCTCAGGCTGGGCTATAGCAGCAAGGAAAAGAGAATAAGGGATGAAGTGGAGGGAATATTGGCAAAGGAAGAAAATGGGATATGGGCCTGGAATAATGGGTTGGATTATCCGATATGGACGATTTATAATGCGATTTTGACGATGAACGAGTATGCTTTGAGCGAGATTGATATATAACATGTGTTCGAAAGGGGCGTCATAGACATTTGATGGAGGATATGTTATGATAACAGCATAAAAAATACAAGATGGCATTTATACAAAAAGCCATGCGGAAATGAGGAAAAAGCAATGGAATTTAATAAGGATTTTTACAGGAATAAGAAAATACTGATTACCGGTCATACGGGATTTAAAGGGAGCTGGATGTGCAAGCTATTAACGGATATCGGGGCGGATGTGACAGGATATGCGTTGGAGCCGCCTACGGACCCCAGCCTCTTTGAAATGTGCGGTTTATCTTCCAGGATGAATTCTGTGATAGGCGATGTGAGGGATTTACAGCATTTAAAACAGGTGTTTGACGAGGTGCGTCCTGAAATCGTCATCCATATGGCGGCCCAGCCTATTGTCAGGGATTCTTATAAGGAGCCGGTTTATACTTATGAAGTAAACGTGATGGGAACGGTAAACGTATTGGAATGTGTCAGACAGTCCGATTCGGTGAAGTCCTTTTTAAATGTGACAACGGATAAGGTATACTTAAACAAAGAATGGCTTTGGGGATACAGGGAGAATGAAGAACTGAACGGATATGACCCTTATTCCAATTCAAAGTCCTGCTCGGAACTTGTGACCAGCAGCTATAAGAAATCCTTTTTTGAAGGGCGAAACGTGGCCATTTCAACAGCCCGGGCGGGCAATGTAATCGGCGGCGGCGATTTTGCCAATGACAGGATTATACCGGATTGTATCCGGGCAGTGGCCGAAAACAGGGAAATTATTGTACGTAACCCGTTTTCCACAAGGCCCTATGAACATGTATTGGAGCCGATAGCGGTTTATCTGATGATTGTGAAAGCCCAGTACGAAAACAGGGAAAAGTATGAAGGATGCTATAACGTAGGGCCGGATGAGACGGACTGCTGGACAACGGGCGACCTGGTTACTTTGTTCTGCGAAAAATGGAACGCAGCCGCAGGCAGCCATGTGACATGGAAAAACGAATATGATGGAGGCCCTCATGAAGCGAACTTCTTAAAGCTGGATTGCTCAAAGCTAAAAAATGTATTTGGCTGGAAGCCCCGCTGGAATGTGGAAACTACGATGGAGAAGATTGTGGAATGGTCGCTGGTGTATTTGAAAGGCGGGGATGTGGCAGAGTGCATGGGGAGGCAGATTGAAGAGTTCCTGGAAAAATGAACGGCGATGGAACAAAAGCCGAATAACTGCAATGGACGGAAACAGAAGATAAAATGATTATACAATGGGCAGGGGAATTATGCAGAATACAATAATTTTTCGAATAGAAACGGATGATGAAAATAGTTATGCGGCGTTGGCCAATTTTATTCATAAACGGGAAGGAAAAGACGAACTTTCATCCGCTGAACTGCGGAATGTATCCTATAAGTATTATTTGAACCATTCTGCTTATTCTGACCAGGAATGGATTTGGAAGATTTTGAAAGATGGTAATTCTTATCGGACAGTACAATCGCCAAAAGATATTAGGAATATAACAGAAAAATATGAAGTAATATACTGTGTGAGGGTAGGACGAAGCAGCGATATTGTAGAACTCCATAATTTGTTCCTTATCAAGCATTATTATGCAAAACTCAAAATATTGGTTTTGTTTGAAGAATATGAGGAGGATGATTATTTTAAAATATCTCAGTTTTTATATCGGGTAAATAAGTGGAATGAAGATTTTTATAATTCATGCTTTTTTATACGAAACGGGCAGAGAAGGAGGGCCCAGTTAAAAAATATCACTTTTTCCAGAAAATTTACGCCTCTTCAAATAGTGGATAAGGATAACCTGGAGCGTTTATTTAGAAAGAGCAAAGAAGTACTGAGCGAAGAATATCTTTATAAAGTTTTAAGCAAATCTAAAATGGACAAGCTAGGAGAAGATGGGGACCTGCTGGATGGCGGAATAAAATTGCTGCAGGATGTGAAAGATGCATTTTCGATGGTGCCGGAGCGGCGTTTGATTCAAATAATCCGGGAAATGGATGTTTTTGCATTTATTTTATTGTGCTATGTTGTCTGTACGAAAGAGGAAATGTTTGACATATCTTTGGTGGAAGAATATTCATTTCAGATGCAGCAATATTCCAGTGCAATACGTCAGCTGGCTGAGAATATTGTATTTCACTCAAAAACGAAGTGCGGCACTATTGCAATTCGGATACATGGAAGGGATTCCGCCTATATGGAAGATACCTACCATCTAGAGGAAAAAGAGAAAAAGAATATTTTTTTAGAGGTAATTGTCAGCGACTTTTGCGGGGATAATTGGGGAGGCAATATTGCGGAAAACTTTCTTTTAAATTTAGAAGACGGTAATTGGAAGGAAGAATTGTCGGATTTAAAACCAAGAGATTTTTTCAGCCTGGATGATGGGAGAAGAGAGAATATTTGGGAGCAATTCCATCAGAAGCCGGAAAATATAGGGAAGCATTTCGGGCTGCGCATTTTCCAATCTGTTGTTTCGACATTTCATGGGTTTTTTGGGGCAGAGAGCCATAGCGGATATAGGAGTCAAGAAGGCGAATCCTTTTTTTCATATGTTGAAAGAAAAAATGCAGAATGCATACCGGGTACAAGATATCATATTGCCCTTCCGTTAGAAAATATCAGAAAAGGAATTAAGAGACAGGATTTGAGCCTGGACAGCGGCATGAATATTGCCAGATTTGTTGATGCTGCAATGAGCTACCGGATAGGGGATAAGGTTATTGACTGGGAACTTGTGAAATATGAGTCTCAAACGGAGAAAAATTCCCGAATAGAAGATTTATCGCTATATTTGGAGGGGTCTTTAAGTGAAACTGATAATGATATTCTATATTTCTCGTTGGATGGTATAGAAGACAGTTTTGGAGAAATATTGGCAAAGGCATTAATCTTAGCATTATTCCGTTGCCATAGAGACTTGGCGATAGTTTTCTATCAATGCAGTAACAGCCTGAAAAGGAATATATTCGATACTCTCAAGGTCTTTTTTCAAACCTCTGATATTGAAGGTATGTTTTTCGGAAGGAAAATTCAAATTATATTGTATTCAAAGAACTTTGAAGAACTGGTTATTGATTTGAGCAGCAGGCAGAATACCGATAATATAAACGCATATATTTCACATATGAAGTGCATTATGTCGGAAGAATGGTATTTGAGCAAAAACAGCATATATCATGATTTGGATAAGGGGGCTGCTTGTTACATCCCGTGCGATATTCTGCACGAAGTAGAAATTAATGGGGAAAAACAGACGCTGTTCGAACATTATACAACTTCCATATTGGAGAACAGCATTCAAAACTCCAATTTTGGATGCAAGCTGGAGCATACCCACATGAGGCTGGGTTCGACCATCCATATTGATGAATTTTATGAAGCGGATATTTTATTTGACAATAAACTGTTTGTTTCCAGATTTGCTATGCTTTTAGTGAAGGACATGAAAGATAGCATAGAAAGTATTGATAAGTTGACGTTGTATGGATACGGAACTTATTCGGAGACCGTGCTTGTACAAATGATTGAAATGATACACAGCCTTTATCCGGACAAAAAGGATGTGGATTATATCATTCTGGAGAGGGAAGAGGAAAAAAGGGGATTTTTACATAAGGACAGGATTCGTTATAACCGTCTTTTTGAATCGGATGAAGAACGGAAAAAGTATTTCAAAGACCGTAAAATTGCAGTTATTGTATTAATCAATTCCACACTGAAAACTCATTTGCGTTTGATTAGTCTGTTTAAGGATGAAAACGATAAGAAGGAGCCGGACGAAGAATGGCTGATTCATAACTATGCAGTTTTGCTGGTCGGGAATGCCCGGGAAAATGAGTACTGGAAATTAGAGGACAAAAAAGTCATATTGCTCAATGGTGAGATTAAGCCGACGCCCAAGTATTTTGTCCATGCACATGCCAATTATCAGGAACCGACGAAATGCGATTTTTGTTTTCCCGAGAATCCGGTGGCTGAGATTCCGCTGGTTGAAGTGAATGCTGCGTCTACGATTCCTAATCAGGCTTTCGGAATTGTAGAGAATGTTCCCGGCGATGCATCAAAGCTGGAATATCATAGGATTCAGGAAGAGGAAAAGCGGCTGGAGTGCCTGAAAGGGGAATTCTTGTACGGGCATGTGAAGCGCAATGAGAATCATTTTTTGTATTATTTCAAAACGGAAAACATATGGATACGTGAAAAAGATAAAATCATGGCTTCTTTGCGTTCGTGGGCGGAAAAGTGGCACAGGGAAGAGCGGCTGCAATATCATATTATAGTGGCACCCATGCATTTCAGCAATGCTGGTTTTGTGGAGTTGGTAAATAATGTGGTATTCGGCGGCAATGCAATACTGTTGAGAATAGATTTTGATAAAGAATACCGTTGTAATGCCTATACAAAATTCTCTTACTTGCGCAATTATGTGGAGCAGCTTCGGCTTATGAAGGCTCATGGCGAGATGTGTGTGCATTTTGTAGATGATGTAATTATCAGCGGGCGAACATTCCATAGGGCCAAGAGCCTTGTGGAGACAGTTTTGGGAATAGGGCAAAGCACGGAAGAAATAGAAATTAAAATATTTGATAAAGTATTTGTTCTGGTTGACCGTAATTCGATGCAAAGCAGAAGACAGTATGTAAAATGCTGCGAATCTGATTTTTATTCGTTTGTCCATATTAATATATCTTCATTGCGTAACTATGGGGATTCCTGCGTATTTTGCAATTTAAAAAGTGAAGCGGATTTGCTTTATCAGACTGCTTCCACATTGCAAATGGCGGAATATTGGGAGCATTGCAGGCAGAAATTCCGCCTCTATTCGTTGGAAGAGTATTATAAAATACAGAAAACGGATGATTCGAGGGCCTTTAGAAGGCTGTTTTGCACGCATATGGCACAAAGCATACTGGATGAAAAATATCATGGGAACAATAAAGTACAGACAATTTTCTTAATACTGAAATTATTGCAAGTGGATTATAAAGCACGTGAAGCTGACAGGTATGAGTATTTTCTTTCATACCTTAAGTGTATTTCACGCCCTTTTTTAGTCTTTAAAAAGGCGGTAAAGGAAGCAATTTTCGATATTATGCTGTTGCTCATTGAAGCCGTAGTGAGAAAACAGCGTTTACGTACGGTAATAAAGAAGGTGGAAAAGGAAAAGCCGTATTTGGCGGAAAGGCACCTGATTATTCAGTTTAACTGGCTGGATGCCAATATCTTAAGAGATAAAAGGCTCAAGGATGCGGATAAGCGGAATTTGGTTAAGCTTTTAATGAAACAGCTTACGGAATTAAAAAGCAATTATATTATCAGGCCGGAGAAAATGGATGCAATTTTTGGATTTATGCGAGGAACAGAAGAAGAGAACAGGGAATTCGAAAAGTATTACATGACTTTAATCAGCCGGCTGGTAGGTTCTAGCTCTGATACAAATAAGAGCATATGGCTGGATGAACAGATATCAAAAAGTAAATTCAAAAATGTTTCAGAAGAATATAGAGCTTGGGTGATTCTGGAAAATACGAGGGCGTTTCGGGATGGCCTGGAAAAGCTGGACATTATGGCCTCCAGGGAACTTCGCCAAAGTATGGAAAATAGAATTAAAAATCTGAAGGAGCATTATGATTATCGAAGAACCGATAATATGTTCGCTGATTTTATGGAGAAAAATGCGGCAGATTTGAAAATGTACCGTGAAAATACAAATTTGACATCCGAAAATATGCATGAGATTAAAAAGCGCATTCAGCGATTTATTAAAAGCCTGCCGGAGTTGCCATCCATTAACTTCATGAGCTATGCGAAAAGCTTAGAGTGCGACAATCCTAATTGGAGCGAGATATTGTATAAAGAGGCGGAGCTTATCCATAAGGAAGTGGAAACGAAGAGTAGAAATGAAGAAGAAAGGGGGGAGAGCGGAAGATTAAGAGAACAGATTGCCGAGGAATGTGATATCTATCAATATGGCAATTTTTATAAAATATTTCAGCAGGAAGGCTATATGACGAAAGATAAGGTATCTGAGGAAGGTGCGGATGTGATTGCCTGCTGTATGAAGGTTTTAGGGCTGTGCAGAAAAAATGATACGGAAGTATTGGGGAAGGTGCAGGAACTGGCAACACTTTTTAAAATCATTCTTCGGGCGGACAAAGTACAGTTTATTATTGAAAATAAAGAAGAAAACAATCTGGATGAGTGGAAGACAAGTATCGAAAATGAATATAACCATATTGTAGATATGTTGTATCAACCTGATTCGGATAAGCAATTGCCATTTATTCATATTACAGGAGAAAAACATTACCTTGCGATTGTGGAGAGGGCTGGACACGAAGATTATAATACGGAGCTTTCGAAGGACACGGTAGAACTGCTGGACAGTATGAATAGGAAAGACTGTCATTCGAACAACTATCTGATTGATATAGAATCAGGGAAAGTTATTTGGGAACTGGAAAGCCGTCAGAGAAGCGTGTGGATTTGCATTGCTAAAAGCGACTGGAAGGGGAAAGAGGCGGAACTCAAACTGAAGATTGCCCGGGATATGCGTAAGGTCATGGTGTTTTATCAGGAACTGAAAGAAAAAGTGTTTAATCCAGAGAATGATGACTTTTTAAATGAAATAGTCCATATCCGTAAAGAATTGAAAATCTACAACAGCAATAAAGTGTATACCCATACCAAGGATTACTTACAGGAAATGCAATATAGGCAAGCTCTGGAATATTTTAAAGGCAGTGGGATGCAGAAGGAATATTTACAGAATTACCCTTCATATGTTTTAAACCTTCTTGCGGATATTAATGTGAGCAAATTTTACCGGGATGGGTTAAGAAAAGAAATTTATAAGAATGAAGAGGGGATAAAAACTCCGGCCATATGGAGCGATGTTTCGCCATTGATTGGAAATGGCAGGGAATTTGTTTATCGAGAAAATACAAGAGAAAAGATATCTGTAAAATTGAGAGTTTCTAAGATTGAGAATAGCGATAAGATTTTGTGCAACGGGGGGAACCAACGTTCTATTCAGGAGTTTACGCTGCTGCTATATTCTTTAATATTGAATGCTGCCGAGCAGGGGAGGGGGAAAAGGCAAATTTCTAGTGTACAAAGTGGGTGGCAAAATGTTATAGTGGATGTATATAGGGAAAAAGATTACCTGATAATTAAAAATGAATGTGAAGAATTTGTATCTGAAGAACAGATTAACCGCAGCTGGAACAGAGTTCCCGAGTCGGAAGAGGACGGAATTTCATTGTGGAGTTTTAATTGCTATATCAAGAGGTGCATAAATTCTTTGATATGGGCAAAAATGAGGAAAATGAATGAAGACATTGCAGAGGGCCATTTGGACGAGGAATCAGTTATCCAGTTGGGGAAATGGATAACAAAGCTGACCAGTAGAGAATGCGAAATACAGGCGGAATGCATTACAGAGGAACAAAGAAAATATTTTATGGTTAGACTTCCGGTTTTCATGGAGAAGTATCATTGGCGTGAAGAGAAGAAAGGGGATTCGGCATGAATAATATTGTGATTGTAGAAGACAATTTGGCAAAGGGAATTACATTGGCTGAGCAATTTGAAGAATTGTCATCGGAACGGGAAGAATTAGAACTGCATGTTTTGGCGATATGTTATTTTAACCCGGATTCCGAACTGGCCCAAAGAAAAATAGAAGAGTGCGAGCGGCATAATTTTGCCATTGAACCGGTTTCCCTATGGAATATGGATAAAGTATTGGACAGCTATATGGATACTGAAGGGAAACAGGCAATAGTTATTATGGACTATATGCTGGATGGCGATGGTTCAGAGGGAATTCCGATGCATAGAGCGAGCGTGCGTTATGCGAGGGGGCTGGACAAATGTAAGCCGGACCGGTTATGGCTATATACGGGAACGGGAACTGCAAATTATAATATTTTATGCCAATTGGTGGGAGAAGAACATGTGCTGAAAGTGCGCGAATCGAGGATAGATTATCTGCGGTTAGATTTGGAGGATGAGAAGTTTATCAATACTTTAAAGGTAAAAATACCAATAGGAGTATAGTTTATGGAATTGTACTATTATACAACAACAGACACATTGCGATATATCTTGGGAAATGGGGATATATTCGCTACTAATATACGATATATGAATGACTCGGAGGAATATGTCAATGGCTTGAAGGAATTATATTTGCTGGCGAATAAAGACACCTTGGTAGAGAAATGGATAAAGGATAGAAATATGGAGGGCAGCATCAGGAAGGAAGAGATAAAAACTCTGTTTACCAATGAAAAATTAGAGGAATGTAAAAGACAGCAGGAGTACTATTCCATATCGTTTTGCCAGAAGAATGATTTACTTAGCCAATGGGCTATTTATGCCAGGGAGTCGGGCGTCAGCATAAAGATGAATTTTGAGAAAGAATCGTATTGCTTTTGGACGGAAAGTATGGAAAAAGAAAAGTCTAAAGCTGAGAAGAAAAGGGCTGAGTGGGAACTGATACCGAAAGAAGTATGTTATCTGACATATGATTCTATGGAGAACGAAGACGAATATGAGAAAAAGGCTTTTGCTATTTTAGACCAGCTGTATTCAGAAGATGCCGTAGATAAAACAGAAGGGAAAAGCGAGATTTGGAAATACATAAGTACATTTGTAAAACGTTATGACTTTTATCAGGAATCGGAAAGCAGGCTGATATTCCAGCCTGGACAGTCCATCTTCCCACCCAAGGTGCAATACAGGTGTGACAATAAAGTGCTGAAGCCATATTTGGATATACATTGCGAAGGAGGATGGCCAATATGGGAAATTATGATAGGGCCGGGATTTAATCAGGAAGTAGTGTATAACAGCGTAAAACATTTTCTGGAGCACACGGATGTAATGGCCGGCATGGAAGAGGATGCATGGGAATACATAAAGCGGGTGGAGAGTTATTTAAAACCTTATGAAAATGAATTGACAGGCTGTAAGGCATATGACGAGCTGCGTAAATATATAGGAGATAAAGAATTGATATCCAAGATGAGTTTTGATTATGTCAAAATTGTTTTTAACGAACAGATGCAGCAAATCTATCAGAGCATTATGAGCGGGCAGTATACGGAAGAATTAAATGAATATGTAAAAAGGCATTATTTTACGAAAAGCGGGATTATACTTTCTAAATCTAGTATACCTTATATATTCTGATAATGATATGAGTGCTGACGGAAACAATATTTATCATATACCCTGTTGCTTCGCAGGAACAATATCTATTGCTTACAGTAGGGGCATTGACTTGAAATGAAAAAGATGAGCCCCACGGATAAATATTTTGAGAAATAATATTTACTCTGCTGGAAATTTATGGTATTATGAAATTGCATGTAAAAGGGTAAACATAGAGGGATGGCAGATGCAGATAGCCGGAAGGGCCGAAGCATCTGCCATTTGGTTTTAATTGAATTTATTGGAATTATGTGCTAAAGTTAGAGATATCAAAAGAAGGGAAATTTAATCTATGCATCCGATTTCATCTTTATTTTTATCCCAGTCCTATGAAGACGCGTGGGCGGATTACAGCCGTTCTTTAGTCCGGCCCCAGTTTGTGCATTGGGATTATGTGGTTTTGACGGCATCTAATGAACAGCAGGCGGAGGGGTTTTTGGCCCAGCTGGAAGAACGCAGGAAGGCGAAATTTCTTCCGGAACAGACGAAGTTTGCGGTTATCCCGGACCCGGGAGGAAAAAGAGTGGGCAGCGGCGGAGCAACGCTGGGTGTCTTAAGATATATAGCGGAGCAGACTGGAAGCGGTGATTTTTCCGGGCTGCGTATTTTGGTTATTCATTCCGGGGGTGACAGCAAGAGGGTTCCTCAGTATTCGGCATTAGGGAAGCTTTTTTCCCCGGTGCCCCATGAATTGCCCAACGGAAGGGCTTCTACGCTGTTTGATGAGCTTATGATAGCCATGTCAACAGTGCCTTCCCGTGTCAGGGAAGGGATGCTGTTGCTTTCCGGGGATGTGCTGCTCCTTTTCAACCCTCTGCTGATTGACTATTCCGGCAAAGGCGCGGCGGCTATTTCCTTTAAAGAACATGTGGAAACGGGGAAAAACCATGGGGTGTTCCTTCGGGGGGAAGATGGGAATGTGAAAAAATTCCTGCATAAGCAGACGGTGGAGGCCTTGAGAAGTTATGGGGCAGTCAACGAACAGGAATGTGTGGATATCGATACCGGGGCCGTTATTTTTTCCAAAGAAATGCTGGCGGCTTTGTACGGGATGATTTCCAAAGACGGTGAGGTTGAAGAGGGGCTGTTTGAGCGGTTTGTGAACGAAAAAGTGCGCCTGTCCCTTTATGGGGATTTCCTGTACCCGTTAGCGGAGGAATCCACGCTGGAAGGATTTTATAAAGAGAAGCCGGAAGGCTGTTTCTGTGAGGAATTGGAAGAGGCGAGAAGGACGGTTTGGGAGACGCTGCGCCCGTTTCGGATGAAGCTTTTACGTCTGGTGCCGGCGAAGTTTATCCATTTTGGAACGACAGGGGAAATACTCGCGCTGATGAGAAGCGGCGTGGAGGATTATAAGGATTTGGGATGGAGACGGCATGTGGGGAGCAGCTACCGCCATGACCGTGTGGCCGGTTATCATAGCGTGCTTTCCAGCCAGGCGGACTGCGGAAACGGATGCTATCTGGAGGTGAGCTATGTCCACCATGGGGCTAAAATAGGGGATAATGTGCTCCTTTCTTATATTGATGTGCACGATGAGACAATTCCTTCTAATGTAGTTATCCATGGTTTGAAACAGAAGGATGGAAATTTTGTGGCCAGGATTTACGGGGTGGAAGATAACCCTAAGGGAGGCTTGGCGGAAGGCACATTCCTGGGACATCCTTTTAAAGAATTGCTTGAAAAGAATAACATATCCAAAGCTGAATTGTGGGAAGAGGGCGATGATGCGTATTTGTGGAATGCCAAGCTTTATCCGGCCTGCCCGACGATAAAGGAAGCGCTGGATGCCGCATTGAATGTATATGAATTGGCACAGGGAAGAGGAAATATAGATTGTTGGAGGGCGGCAAAGCGTAAGAGTCTTTGCTCCGGCTTTAATGAAGCGGATACGGAAGCGTTGATTGCATGGGAAAAGCGCATGGAAGAACTGGTGCAGATGGACAAGCTTCTGAAAATGATTCAGTCCGGGGAGCAGGCCGCAAAGGCTTCAAGTGTCCTTAAAACAAAGGAACTTTCCCCGGTGCAGCTGGAGTGGCTGGAAAAACACTTGAAAAAAGCGGACTTCAGTGAAAGAATCCGGCTGAATTATTATGTTGGCACAGCGATTGGCGGCTCATCAGGGGATGCCCATATAGCGGAATGCTTTCAGGGGATTAAGGATGCAATCCTCAAGTCTACTTTGCAGGATTTGAAAATAAATGAAAACTGCCGTATTGTAATGGACTGCCATAAAGTACAATTGCCTTTGCGGGTGAATTGGGGCGGCGGGTGGAGCGATACTCCTCCTTACTGTAATGAAAAGGGGGGAACTGTATTAAATGCGGCCATCCTGCTGGAGGGAAGGAAGCCGGTGGAAGTAGTGTTGGAAAAACTTGAGGACAAGAAAATTGTTTTCGACAGCAGCGATATGGATGCCTATGGGGAATTTGACCATATTGAGCCCTTGCAGCAGACAGGGGACCCTTATGACCCCTTCGCATTACAGAAGGCAGCGTTGCTGGCCTGCGGTATTATCCCTGTGGACGGAGGGAATCTGGAGGAGATATTGGAGCGGATGGGCGGCGGCTTTATTATGCATTCCGAAGTGAGGGGTGTGCCGAAAGGAAGCGGCTTAGGCACCAGCAGCATTTTGGCGGCGGCCTGTGTGAAAGCCCTGATGGAGTTTACGGGCATTGAATATACGGAGGAGCAGCTGTACAGTACGGTCCTTTGCATGGAGCAGATTATGTCAACCGGAGGCGGCTGGCAGGACCAGGTCGGAGGCATTACGGATGGCATCAAATACATTACCGCGGCGCCCGGGCTTAAGCAGGAGATAAAAGTTCATCATATCCGGCTCCCTGAAAAAACGGAAAGAGAGCTGAAAGAGAGGTTCGCCCTGGTTTATACAGGGCAGCGCAGGCTGGCGCGGAATTTATTGAGGGATGTGGTGGGGAATTATATTGGAAACGAACCGGATACGGTAAACGCTTTGAACGAAATACAAAGGGTAGCTTCTCTGATGGCGTTTGAACTTAGGCGGGGGCATGTGGATGATTTTGCCCGGCTGCTGGAAGAACATTGGGAATTATCTAAAAAAATAGACGCGGGCAGTACAAATACGTTGATTGACCAGATTTTTGACAGCATCGCCCCTTTCATTGACGGGCGGATGATTTGCGGAGCAGGAGGCGGGGGCTTCCTTCAGGTGATTCTGAAAAAGGGTGTAAGCCGGGAAGCGGTTCATGACAGGCTGAAGGAAGTATTCCAGGACAGCGATATTGACGTATGGGATTGCGAGTTGCTGTGAAGTGGTCGGCCGGGCCATTAGGGCAATGCAATTGTGGGTAGCTGTGAGACTGACGGAAGCATTGGTCAGCTTGGCGGCAGATTATAATAAGCCAAATGCTTTTTGATTTTTAGGCAATAGGATGGTGGAAATTGTCTGGTGGAAAGCATTTGGCTTTTGATTTTAACATAAGGATGGCTGGCGAAGCCTGGCATCCGTTGGCTGTTCACTATTCATCTGGTGAATTTTTAGGAGCTCTTTTCTTCGAAGATTTCCGTTTTTGAGGAGTGCTGTTTAGAGATTTTATGTATTTTATCAGTGCCTCTCTGTCATGGGGATTCATTTTCTTTAGGTCGATTAAAATATCCTTCATGGTAATGCCTTGAACAAAATCCACATTTAAGTCATAAGAGCCCGTGCGGCTGGGGCTAACACAAAGAATAAAATCGGTGGTCACTTTGTATAGCTTTGCCAAAGTAATAACGTGCCTGGTGGGAAGCTCACGTTTGGCCAGTTCGTAATAGGAATAGGCTTGCTGTGATATCCCTAAATACTTTGCCACTTCCTCTTGTTTGAGATGATTCTCTTCTCTTAGTTTTTTGATAATAGCATTCGTACTTGTCAATTTTTTCAACCTCACTTCTTTTTGTTGTGTTATATAGAAAAATAATAACATAAGATTGTATTTTATACATTAAATACAACAAAAATATGTTTAATTTTTTAGGGGAAGTCTGTTATGCAGATTTTATTGTTGAAGTATTATTAATTGAGTAACTAATTATTTTTTTGTGGATAATAAAAAATACAATAATCTAAAAAAATAATATTTACATTAGAGGAAAAATGTGGTAATATATAATCAATCACTTCGGTGATTGTGTAAAAGGGAAGTTTTAATAGAAGTAGTAGATATTGGGTGATAAATCCATATCTACTATTTTCTATTTAAAAAAATATTCTAATAAATAATATTTACAAATATGGAAAAGTATGGTAATATTATTGCAACCGGAAGAACGGTTATGTAAAAGGGGAATTTTACATGGGGAAATAGTGGATGTGGAAGTTGCGATCGAAATATCCGCTATTTTTGTTGTATTTTCTACAAAACATGGACATGGGGATGAATTCTTGGTATTCTAATTTTAGGGAAAAGGGAGCAAGGATGGAAACAAAAGGTGAAGGAGGTAGGAAGCAATGTTTTCATTTCTCGCATTAGTGAGTATTATACTATTTAGCAGTGTGGCCGTTGTATTGCTGAAACTGGTATTTAGAAATAATAATGTGGTTTTGCGTTTGGACATTAGATTCTTAATGGCTTGCATGCTGCTTATACTGTTGAGGATGTTCATACCGATTGAATCTCCGATAACTAATAATATTCCTGTTTATAAAATATATCCGGATGTTTATATATTTTTAAGAGATGTGTCCTTGGTTAATATCTTTGGTTTCTCAATTAGTATATTAGAATTGATTATGCTGATTTGGCTGACCGGGGCAGTAATAGCATTGGCCATGCTTGCGAAATCTTATATGGGTTTAATACGGAGCGTACATAGGTGCCCTGAATTAGAGGACGAAAGAATTTGCAAGATAGCATCAAAGGTAAATGAAGAGTATGGCAAAAAGTATTCTTTTAAATTGGTGAAGGAAGAAGCGGCAAGCATACCTTTTGTCTGCGGAATCATAAAACCGGTGATAGTGATGCCGGAGTTGGAACTTACGGATAAAGAAGCATATTTTATATTGAAGCATGAAATGCTGCATTATTATCGCGGGGATACATTGATTAAAGTGCTTTGTGAGATACTGAAAGCAGTTTATTGGTGGAATCCATTTATGTATATGTTAAGCGATTTGGTTTCAAATATGCAGGAAATTAATGTGGATTTTAAAATAGTAGAAGGATTATCGGATTTATATCAGCTGGAATATTCCCAATGCCTGGTAAGGGTAGCAAAAACACAGCAACATAAAAGGACTGAAAGCCGTTGGCGCGTATCATTTAAAAAGGAAAGTCCGTCATCAACACATAAGCGTATCAATCTGATGCTGAGAAATATGGAGGTGAACAGAAAGAAGACTGTGGCAAGTATTTTGCTTTCGGTAGTCATATTAAGCCTTGTTGTACTATGTCCGAATGTTATTGTTTTTGAACCATATTCTATTCCGGAAGAGCTAATAGATGCAAGTGCAGGAGGAAGGGATGGTGGAATCTGGGGCGTGGATAATAAAGATGGTACGTATGATATATATTTAAATGGTAGTTATTATAAAACAACATCCAAAGCGGAAATGTCTGATGAAAATATAAAGATTTACGATAGTTTAGATGATATAGAATGAAGGATATGGTAAAGAATATTGGAAATAACATTTACACCTAAAAATAAATATGGTAGAATATAAAAAGTATTAAATAGAAGGGGAGTTTTCTGATGCTGTAGAATAAAGACGGAGAAAATTATCATGGAGAAAAAAACAAATAAGTACAATCTACCGGAACGGGAAACTGAAATCCTTTATGCGTTGTGGAATGCAGGGCGTCCTTTATTGGCATCCGAAATATCGGATGTGGACGAGGATTTGAAAATTGCCACTGTGCATACAACATTAAAGAGAATGCTCAAGAAACATTTAATTGAAGTAGTCGATTTCGCAAAAAGCGGAAATGTATTTGGCAGATGCTATCAGCCTACGATTAGTTTGGAAGAATTTGAATTAAATAAGTTGTCAAATGATTTCAAGAAGAAACAATGCAAGGATATTACAACGTCCAGATTTGTGGCTGCTTTGCTGGAAGAACAGGATAGTAGTACGGCGTTGGAGGAGTTGGACGAACTGGAAAAAATGATACAGGAAAAACGGGCAAAATTGATGAAAGAAAATTGATTTTGGAAAGGAAACTGATTGTGCAATACATATATTTCTAAAAATTATTGGTTTCGATTTGCTTGTGGCTATAAAATTGATAAATAATATGTAAAGGGGATGATAAACTAATAATTGAGATGATAAAAATGGAATATTTAGTATATGCGGATAATCAGTATTATGCATCTGTAACAAAAGTATTTCAGTTGAATATACACAAGCTTGTCTAGGCTTGAAGGAGGTAAAAGGGAATGATTAAAAAAGGGTTAAAAAGGAATATTTTGTCTGCGTTATCTGTAGCTTCGTTATCGCTTATGTTGGTAAGTGCTTGGGAGATGCCTGTTCATGCAAGTGAAGTTCCGGCAGGAATCACTGCATCGGAAGAGGGAATTGCACCGCAGTCTGATATGATTGAATGGAGATATAAAGATATAAATGGCGTATTATATAGACGTCTATTTAATTATACGGAACAATGCTGGGTTGGCGAATGGGAAGTATGCCCTTGGTAAGAGTTAATTAGATTCAGGGCGAGAATAAAAAGAACAACAAAATAAACATACAATACTGATTATCCTAAATATAATATGTATACAGCATATAGCTATATGTTATCATTAAGCTATATGCTGTTTTTTTGCAATTATTTATATGCGGTCCATCAACTTGGAAAAAAAGCGGCTATAAAATAACTGTAGTATAACTGAAAAGGGTGAAATGAAAAGGTAACTTCCGCCTTGTAAGGGTAAATTCCACTAGAGATAAATTTTTATGTTCAAAAAAGGTTTGTTTCTGGTATTTTTATGTTATGATGAGGGGAAACCACCAAAATCACCTGACTTTTGGGTGCAAAACAGCGTGGGTACAATTGAACCATTTTTTTGAAATATTAAATTCCACCTTGGATTTTGCTGCTTATGTACTTAGAAAATCAGTGTGCTGCTGGTATTTTTGGTTCTCATTTATTTTAGAAGCTCTGGGCGCAGCGTGATATCATTTGGGGAAATGAAGTGTGCGTCCAGGAGGTCTAAAACCTCCTGCCCATAAAACATCCGGAACACTTCACACGGGCTGTGGCCCCCAAGGCTTGCCCGTGAATAAGAGTTGATATAATCCATCATAAGGTTTACATTCGCTTGTGAAAAGTTATCAAAGTTTGTTCCCTTTGGAAGGAACCTTCGGATGAATTCGTGATTATTTTCTGCACCACCTTTCTGGTAAGGTGCGGGCGGGCCACAATTGCCCCCCCGTGTACGGTGATTAAATCTCACATCAATCTCCAAGGCAACAGGATTTGAGAATTCACTCCCGTTATCCCCCAAAAGGACCGGGAAAAGCCCCATGAACCTGTCCGGGCACAGTTCCCAATAAAGCCGTTCAACCACATCAAATACGGAAGCGGCAGTGTTCCTGTTCCAGAGGAAGGCGAGTATGAACCCGTACTTGACAAAATGCAGGATCAGCAGGACCTTCCCGCCCTTACGCCCTTTGACGGAATCCATCTGGACAATGGGGCAGTCGGGCCAGCCTTCTAAAAAGGAGAGGAAATCGGAATAAGAACGACCGATTCGGCAGGCTTTATCGATTTTGAAAGAGTCATGTGAGGAAGCCCTGGGCTTATAAGAGACCTTTCTAGGAAAATCCAGATTTCTGGCAGAAAAGATGCCGGCATCCACATAATTATAAATAGTCTTTTCAGAGAACATGATTTCATCCGGGTTGTTGGAACAGATATGGTGAATGGATTGCCCCTTACGAATCAAGGGGGAGATAAAGGAGTCAAGCTGAAGGGCTTCGGCTTCAGAAATGCAGATGCCGGAACGGGCTTCAGAGCGAAGGGTTTCATACTCCTCCTGTGCAAAGCGTGGGGAGTAGACATGCTTTTCGAGAGTACAGCTTTTTCTTTTCGAGCAGCCATTGCAGACATAGGGGGGCCGGGACAAATGGGGACAGAATTCCTTGAAATAATCCGGACAATAAAGATGGCACTTGGAACAAAGGCTGCACTTCCTAAAACGGCAATCGGAATCGGAACAGAGGCCGGAGATGGGGCAGCTGCGGCGGTTGGCGCAGTCGTTGAAAGGACGCCCAAAGCAGCCGGTCTTCTGAAAAAGCAGGTGGTTACGGACTTCTTTGGAAATGGTGGTACAGTCCCGGCCAAGGGCTCTGCCAATTTCCTTAAAGGAAGCAGAGTTATCAAGCAGGGTTTTGATGGTAAAACGTTCTTCAAGGGATAAATGTTTATGTTTGTTCATAGTGGTATCCTCCTTCATACCAGCAGCACAAGAGGATGATACACTAAAAAATGTAAGATTAAAATCCACCCCATCCTTTGTAAGGATAACTTCCATGGTCAGGAGAAGAAGGGGTGGAATTTAGTTTTGCAAATCACCAGCATCTTTAAAAAACAAAAAACCTCTTCCTCATATTTACATTCCAACACGCATGTGGTACAATAGTACTATAAGATTTGACTTACATATAAGATATATATAATGAGACGGCTGAAATTGTAAGAAAAATGTTGACAATTTTGCCGTTTTTTATTTTTTAGGATTCGGGTGTCAAAAGCCCTGCCTGTAGAAGGCGCTTGGCATATTGCACAAAAAAGTTGCGCACATTCCATTGCACGGGGCATTCCGATGAGCGGAAGATTCCGTTTTGCCTTTGAAAACGAAAATCGCGCTCGGCAGAGGCTCCCACGGTTTTTGAGTCTTATTTTCCATTCTCCTAAGGAATCCACCAGGCTTCGCCTGATACCCCTTAGGACAAATGCATAAAAGTTATTTGCGCATACTTTTTTTTGTACAATATGCCGAGCGCCTTCTACAGGCAGGGCTTTTGACGCCCGGATATTTTTAGGAAACCGCGTCATAAGACACATGTATTCGCAAATGTACAGAACATGCCCGATGGTTGGGCATCCGTTCGCTGTAAAGCGGAAAGGAAAGCTTATGGACAGGTCAAAGAACAGGACTAATTTGAGAATGATACACATAGCGGTTATTTTATCTGCAGGAAAAGCCGGACTGTGTACGGATGAAAGGGAGGGTCAAAGCTGCGGCATGCCGCCCTTGTGGCAGGAAGTTGATAGAAGTATTGGGAAAGCCGTGGAGAAGGATGGAAGATTTGTTTATCAATTGGCTTTTTATCAGAGCGTATCAGGGGTAATGAATAGCAGAAAAGAGTTTGATATTCTTATACTGTTTATAGAAAAAGAAGAAATGGATTATTTGCGGCAGGAAGAAATGCGCTGGCTGAAAAATACGGCGGCCAGGATTATTTGCCTTGCAGACGGAACGGCCTTTTTAAAAAATGCATTTAGGATAGGGGCGTTTCGTTATGTGTTGAAGGAAGATATAAAAAAGGATTTTATGGAAGCGATTCAAGACGTTTTGCAGGAAATGAAGCCGGTGGAGGGGATTCGCCTTACGGTGAATGGGGAAGACAAGTGGGTACTTTTTAAGGACATTTACTATATAGAAGCTTTTGGCGACGAGGCCATCATATATAAAAAGGATACTTATTCCACGGTGAGAAAAACGATGGACTATTTGTCGGAACAGTTGGGAAATGCATTTTACCGATGCCATAAATCTTACATTGTAAATTTTGCCCATATCCTTAGGATAGAAAATACCAATGTTATTTTGGAGGATGCCAGGAGCGTACCCGTGTCGGTTAGGCGAAAAAGCGGTTTGGAAAAGGTATATCATTGTTATGAAGAAAAGATGAGTTGAATGGAAAAATACATAATATTTTAACGCTTGTCGGAAAAAAGCAACGTTCAACTAAAAAGTATAGACAATTCCATATGGTGGGTTATAATAATAACATAATCTCCAGTTTTCAAATTACTAATCTATCAGACATAAAGGAAAACTAGGTTTGTATTTATTCTTAAAGCGCGAAGTTAGGAAGAGCATTTTCCATAAACGGGAAATGCTCTTCCTAACTTCATTTTATGGGCTCATTTATTGGTTGTGCTTTGCATAATCCGGCATTTGTGATAAGATAGAAAAGTAAATCGGTAAAGGAGTAAGAAAGTTAAGAAATGAAGTGTATTGTGCTGGCTGGGGGGAAGGGCGACCGCCTATGGCCCTTATCGAGAAAAAGTTATCCGAAGCAGTTTATTAAACTGCAGAAGAACCATTCCATGTTTCAGGAAACTATCGGCAGAAACCTGCCTTTTTGCGACGAGTTTGTAATAGCTACCAATAAGGAATACCGTTATATTGTGGAAAATCAGCTGAGCGTATTTCAGGGATTGACCCATAGCTGTATTTTGGAAGAAACGGGGAGGAAAACGACAGCGGCGATTGTGCTTGCCTGTATGCAGTTCCCGTTGTCGGAAATCGTTTTAGTGGTTCCTACCGACCAGCTAGTGGAAGGGGAAGAGTATAAGGATGCCATTTTGCGCGCTAAGGAATTGAGCAAAGAAGGCTGCCTTGTAACCTTGGGGATGGATATTGAAGAGCCGGAAGAACGGTTTGGATATTTGCGCTGCCAGGGGGAAGACGTGCTGAAGTTTACAGAAAAACCGGACAGGCAGAAAGCGGCAGCTTATTTGGAGAGTGGGGAATATCTGGTAAACAGCGGCGCTTTTATGTTTCAGGTGGGGATTATGATGCAGGAATTGAAAAAATATTCCCCGGAACTGGAAACGGCATGCAGAAATGCTTATAAGAAGAAAAAATATACAAAAAACAGTATTTTATATACGGAAAATGTTTTGAAAAAAATACCGGCGGTACCGATTGAGAAGTCTGTATTTGAAAATACTACTAGGGCAAAAGTGGTGCATTGCAGTTTCCGATGGAAGGATATCGGCAGCTTGGAGGATTTGAAAGCAACAGAACTGCAGGATGCGGACAGCGGCAGGCAGATTCTGTATCAATGCGAAGAGACGGAAATAATTAACCAGTGCAGCCGAAGTACAGTGGTGGCCAATGGCTTGCGGGGTATTATGGTGGTGAATACGCCGGATGCTGTTTATGTGGGACGGAAAGGGGAATCGGAAGCATTAAAGAGGATTATCCAGGAAAATCCTCAGATGAGTACATTTGTAGAAAGCAGCCGTCTGGTATACAGGGCCTGGGGAAGTTATGAGCTGGTAGCTGACGATCCGTCCTACCGGGTGAAAAAGGTCCTGATACATCCCGGCAAAACCATTTATGCCCATAGCCACAGGTACCGCAGCGAGCATTGGTCAGTGGTAACCGGAACGGCAAGAATAGAACTGAATGGAGCGGGCGGAACTTATGAAATGGGCGATGTCGTCAATGTGGAGCAGGGCATGGTCCATCAGGTTTCCAACATCGGTATGACCCCGCTGGTGATTATTGAGGTATCCGTGGGGGAAAACGTGACGGAAGATGATATGATTCCTGTGGAAAGCAGGGATTTGAATGAAATAGATTTGGGATACCGTCTGGAGCCCTATATAAAGCTGCAGCCTGCCTTTAAGGATTATTTATGGGGCGGAAATCGTTTGAAGGAAATATATGGTAAACGGTGCGAATATGATATTATTGCCGAAAGCTGGGAACTGTCCGCCCATGCGGAGGGGCAGAGCACGGTGGCCAGCGGACGGCATAAGGGGATGCTGTTTGGGGAATACCTGGAAAAGATAGGAAAGGAAAGCCTGGGGTGGAAATGCCAGTCTTTGGTGGATTTTCCGATTTTGATAAAGTTTATAGATGCGAAAAAGCCTCTTTCGGTCCAGGTCCATCCCGATGATGAGTATGCATTGGAGGTGGAAGGCGAATATGGCAAAAATGAGATGTGGTATGTATTAGATGCTGAGCCCGATGCATTTATTTACTGCGGCTTTAAAAAGCATGTGACGAAAGAAGAGGTGGAGGAACGAATCCGGGAGAATACTGTTACGGAGATTTTAAATAAAGTTCCGGTGGCGCCCGGGGATGTTTATTTCATTTCGGCAGGAACAGTACATGCCATCGGCAGCGGGATTTTAATCTGCGAAATACAGCAAAGTTCGGCTTGCACTTACCGCATGTATGATTATGGGAGAAAAGACCGTTTTGGCAATTATAGGGAGCTGCATGTCCAAAAGGCATTGGAAGTAATGGATTGCCGCCCGTATGTTCCCCAGAAATTTGAGTCGGGGGCGGAAAAGGGGGAAGGGTATGAATCCAGGCTCCTTTGCTGCTGCAAGTATTTTATTTCGACCCTTTATCATTTTACGGGGGAGGCGGAACTGGCTTTTACAGAGGAATCCTTTACCTCGGTGATATGTGTTAAGGGGAAGGGAAAACTGGGGCTGAAGGAAGGGGATGGGGAAGAAATGAGTTTTCAGGCAGGGGACAGCCTGTTTTTGCCGAAGTCCGAGAAGGTATACCGATTTAACGGGGATTGCGAAGTGATTGTAACGAGGGTATAACGGCATCGGCCGGGCATACCCTCCAGAGGAAAAAGGAAACCCGGAAGCCCGGATTTCCCATATTTCTGTAAATCTTATTCAAATCCATCAAATTCATCATCGTCATAAAAATAATTATCTTGGGAAGAAGGATTGCCCACCGGCTCCGGAGGATTCGGTTCATGATAGTCATCCGCAGGGGATGGCTTGCTTTTACGATTACGCGGCTTTTCTTCTTCAAAATAATCATCAAAATAATCTTCTTCATCCGAATTTATTTCGGGTTCGGATTCATCCGGCATATATTTATCCCCCTCGTTTTTGGAACGGAGCATAAAATAGGCAGTAGCGGCAATAGCAGCTAAAATAAGTAGGATGACAATGACAATCAGTATTGCCCAAGGGCTGAAAGCAGCAGAAGGCTGGCCGGGGTCTTCCGAACCGGTTTCTTCGGGGCCGGCTGCTACTGCCGTTTCCATCTGTTCGCTGTCAGTATTGGAAACGGAGATTACGGTGCTGTCGGACAAAACCGTCTCGCTGATGATGACAGCATAGTCCGAAGCATGGGAAAATGTAAAACATATATCGCCGTTTTGGGCGATTTCTGCTTCGGATACAAACTCCAGTTGGGAGGAATCCGGGTTATAATAGTAAAGGTTTGCAATGTGTCCGGCATTTTCAGGCGCAACATTGATTGTCAGCACAGGAAGGAAATCAAAGTCACCGTCATGAGCGAGGGAGACTTCGAGAACAATCCCCGTTCCGCCAAGGGTTGAAGCCTGCTGTAAAAGTTCTTCGGGTATATTACCCGAGTTTAAGGTTACGGCCATATCAATGCCGTTTGCTTCATCGGCTATGATGTTATTTCCGTTAATAACCCAGCTGACGCTGTTCCCCATACTTAATACAATATCAATATCCTGGCCGCGAATCATGGATAAAGTTTCTTCGTATAAAACAGTGGTATCCTTCATCTCTATGGAGATAGTGTTACCGTTGCCGGCCGTCGAATTGTTTTGGGAGTCCGAACTGCTATTGCCGCCAGCACCTCCTGTTATACCGGAAGAAGGGCTGCCGGAGCCGGAAGATACATTGCCTCCAGAGCCGTTGCTGGAGTCCGAAGATACATTGCCTCCTGAGCCGTTGCCGGAGCCGGAAGATAGATTGCTGCCAGAGCCGTTGCCGGAGCCGGAAGAGACATTGCCGCTGGAGCCGTTGCCGGCACTGGCAGCCGAATTGCCGCCGGAGCTGCCGCTGATGCCGGAAGCCGGATTGCCAACCGAAGGGCCGTTGCCTCCGGACGCTGTATTGCTTGCGGAACCAGCGGAAGTATCCGCGTTCGATTTTTGTTCTGTGTAACCGCATCTGCGGCATTTCCCGTCGGACATATCGTGGCCTAGAGGGGCTATTTCCTCCGAATAATTATCGCCGCAGGAACAGGAATAGGTTTTAAGCCCCTTTTCCGTACAGGAGGGCTGTTTCGTGACAGCGGAGGAATAACTGTGTTTATGGCTGGAAGGAAGCTTAGGGATGGCTTCCGTATAAGTGTCCTGGCACCTGGAGCAACGGTAAGTGCGTACCCCGGCTTCCGCTTCCGTGGCTTCTTTAGTTATCTGGGAAGTATAACTATGGCCTAAAGCAGGAATAGGTTCTGTATAGCTATCCCCGCAGGGGCAGGAATAAGTGAGGACGCCTGCCTGGGTGCAGGAAGCGTCTAAAGTCACTGTAGAGGAATAATTGTGTTTATGGGTAGAGGGCAGCTTGGCGATAGGCTCTGTATAAGTATCGCCGCATTGGGAACAGGTATAGGTGCGGATTCCCTCTTCCGTTTCCGTAGCTTCTTTCGTAACAGCGGAGGCATAATGATGGCCCAAGGCGGGAATATCGGAGCGTTCCACGGAGCCGCATAAATGGCAGGAACGTGTCTGCACGCCTGGGTTGGTACATCCTGCCGGAGTGGAAACCACCCATTCTCCATAGCTGTGGTTGGTACATCCTGTTGCTTTTGGAGCCGCAGTGACTGGAATGGGAATTCCGCTTACGGTCTCATAATTGGCCTCGTCTGGATTGTAGGAAGCATTGTAGGAAAATGTTCCCTCCTGCAATACGGTAGAAGGGGCTTCCCATGTAAATCCGGCAGGCAGGCGCAAGGAGGCCAATGTATTGCCTGCCGCGGTCTGGAGGCCCGCAGGAACCGTATAGCTGGGAATAGCTTTTTGAACGGACGGGATAACGGTAGCCTGCACCGTATTATACTTTCCGGTGTCGGATGGGGTAAAGGTCGCCGGATACCCCAAATTCCCTACAGTAGGCACAATGGCGGGATTATCCCATGTCCAGCCCGTAGGCAGCGGAATGCTGGCCAAAGTTTGGCCGGGGGAATAGGGAACGGCCTGCGGAACCGGAACGGTATAGGCCGGGTCAATTTTTGTTACGGTTACCGTACAGGAAGCCGTGGTTCCGCCGGATACGGTACAGCTAATCACTGCGGTGCCCGCGGAAAGTGCGGTTACTGTTCCATCTGCAGCGACGGAAGCAACTTTGGCATCGGAACTGCTGAAGGATACGGAGGACGCATCGGCAGCCTTCCCATCGATGGAAACGGTGAGGGCAACGGATGCATCGGCCTTTAGAGAAAGCGATGTTTTATTTAAAGTTACTTCCTTTAAGGCAGTGGGTTGTGCACAGGGGGCGGAAGGCATGTTGTCGTATACCGGAATGGAAAATACAAAAGGGTTATCCAGGGAGCCGGCTTCCGCATACCCTTTTCTTACCGAAACAGCCTCGGAAGAAGGGGCGGCAATGTTCTGCATATATTGGTGCTGATATAAACCGGAAGGAGACATTCTGCTTACGTTGAATTTCTGGAGATATAAGGTGCCCTGCCCCTTTTGGATGTAATCTTTGGAAATTATGTTGGAACCGCCTTCCAACGAAAGATAGCGTGTGGTCCAACCATAATTCGACGCTTTTTTGAGCCCGTTTTCAATGACTTCCGCGTTGCCTTTGCCCGTAGCCCCGATGTTGAAATAGTTATATACTCCGGGATATGCAGGATAAGTGCCGGAAATCAAAGGCGATTTGCCGTCTCCCTGTTCCTGGCGGACGCGGGAAGCGAGGTGGAATGGGCTGACATTGATTTGTCTTGCAATTTTGCAGAAAGCCTGGGTGTAGGTCTGCCCCTGGGCATCGCCGGGGATGGCCCCGGACATGAAGGTGCCGTTTAACAATGCCTGCACGGCGCTTTCCGTATGGTAATTCGCATTATAATTCAAAAATTCAAACTGAAATATATGTTTTTCCGTTAAAAAATTACGAGGGTCCATATAGTAGGCCAAAATGCCGTCGGTAGGATAAGACCAAGCATTGTCATAAGGCGCTTTTTTCCATGCGATATTGGAACGGGAGGAAATCAGGCTTCTGGCAGATTTGTTTTCTTCCTGGACCGCAGTCTGCCAATCGATGCCCGTATCCAGGCGCACAAATATCCAATTAGGATGTTCCGCTTTTATATTTAAAAGGCCAGTCTGATAGGAGGCGGGAAAATGCTGGATATCCTCAGGAATGCCGAATGCGGCAGGAGCCATCATACGGTACATTTGGCTGGTGATGTTCTGATCCTCCCATGTAAGCAGATTTTCATCGGAATAGGCCAAATTTTCCCTTTCGATGTAACCGTCATAGACAGCGGTTCCCATATTCAGGCGTACCTGGTACCAGATGTTATATAAAGAATCTTCTGCCACGCCGGTAATCTGGACAGATTGGCCGGATGAGACTGTTATAGACGCGGCGGCTTTCTCCCCGGGCTGCTGCTTCACTTCATAGGAATCGCAAAGATATACAAGGGCATATACATTTTTACTTTCCAGTAACTTGGCCAAGCTTTCTTTTGCTTCGGCAGGATCCGCCAGACGAACCGTAGACAGGGCTTGCTGTACGCTGACGGTTATGTAAGGGATATCCGTAAAGGCATCCAGGGCCGGCGAAAGGGAATAAAGGGTTTCATCCCAAACAGGAGTGAAATCGTAGGCATCGAACTCTGTATTTTCATAATCGTCGCCGCATTCCCAAGTGACGGGTATCTGGGTAGGGGAAGAAGCCCCGTCCAGGAAGACGGAGAGCTCTTTGGGCAACAAAGCCTGTACATCCGCCAGGGCGGGCTTGTCATCAAAGGACAGGCTGGCGTCCTGAGTTGAAAGAGGCTCTATAGCGGTAATCAGGGAGACCGTACCTTCGGGATTTGCTTCGGCACCGGATGCCGGCCCGGTTTGGGATGCTGCCGTATCGGCGGCAGCCTGGCTATAAAGGCAGTTTCCCATTATAGAAACAAATGAAATAAACAAAGTCATGGAAAGGGAAAAGATTCTCTTTCTATTCCTTATGAATTGTCTGGAATTATGATTCTGGAGGTGATTTTTCATTAGTATTCTCCTGTTTTTCTGATTTTGTAAAAGTCTTGCTTGGTGCCGGTTTTGTATCGGCTTTAGCTAATCATATATGATAAATAGGTGCTATGTCAATGAGTGTATGCCAGTTCTTATTAAATAAAGGTAACAGCTATCCATAGAAATCAATTTTCACGGGCGCCCAGAAAAGGTTTGAAAAAAAGCCGCATTAATGATAAAGTATTATGTAACGGTTCAGCCCAGGGCTTTGCGCTTGCTGCAAAGTCCGTATGAATGCGTAAATGGAACAAAGAATCCGGAGGCGGACTGTTACAGCATTATAGTATATGACATGAAACGGACACTCAGCGCGGAGAGGAACAGGGGTTTTCAGTTATGAGCGATAAAAGAATGAGGTTTCTGAACACGCATGTGGATAACCTGACGATGGCAGAAGCGGTGGAAGAAGCGAAAAGGCTTGTACGAAAGGGCGGCAAAAGCTATGTAGTGACGCCGAATGTAGACCATATCGTAAAAATAGAGCATGACCATTTATTCCGTGAAATTTATGAAGGGGCGGATTTAATCCTAACGGACGGGAAACCGTTGATATGGATATCCAAGCTGTTGGGAACCCCGATAAAGGAGAAAATATCGGGCTCGGATTATTTCCCGGAGGTCTGTAAAATGGCGGCAAAGGAGGGAATGTCCATATTCCTTCTGGGGGCGGCGGAAGGCGTGGCCCAGAAAGCTGCCGTGAATTTGATGAAAAAGTACAGGCATTTGCGGATTGCCGGGGTGTATTCCCCCAGCTATACTTTTGAAAACGATGCCGAAGAAATTTCGGATATTATCCATAAAATTAATAAGGCAAAGCCGGATATCCTTTGCATTGGCCTGGGCACGCCGAAGCAGGAGAAATTTTATTATAAGTATAAGGACCTTCTTCACGTTCCCCTGACGCTTCATATCGGCGCCACCATAGACTTTGAGGCGGGCGTGGTAAAACGGGCGCCGAGATGGATTAGCTATGCCGGGATGGAATGGCTGTACCGCCTGCTCAAGGAACCGAGAAGGCTGTATAGGCGGTATCTGTTGGACGATTTGGAAATTTTTCCTATTTTCTGGAAATACAGGAAACGGATGAATTTTGTCATGCCGGAATCCTGCAATATTTTAGGGGTGGATATTGCAGTAACGAATATGAAGTCGGTGTGCTATTATTTGACGAAAAACCTGGAAAGAATCCGGGGCGAATATGTATGCGTGTCCAATGTGCATACGACCGTGATGGCATACAACGATGCTTCCTATAGGGAAGTGCAGAACAATGCGGTGATTGCCGTGCCTGATGGGAAGCCGCTTTCCCTGATTTGCAGACTCAGGGGATATAAAGCGGCGCAGCGTGTGGCCGGCCCGGATTTAATGCCGGAAATACTGCGTATTTCGGAAAAAGAAGGGTATAGCCACTATTTTTACGGGAGCACGGAGACAACGCTGGGCTTTTTGGAGAAAAACCTTCGGCTGCGTTATCCTAAACTGAAAATTGCCGGGGTATATTCCCCTCCTTTCAGGAAAATGACGAAAGAAGAAGACGAACAGATTGTGGATATGATAAATGCGGCCAAACCGGACTTTGTCTGGGTGGGCTTAGGAGCACCGAAACAGGAGCGGTGGATGTATGAGCACCGGGGAAAAATCAATGCGGTTATGCTGGGAGTAGGCGCCGCTTTCGATTTCCATGCCGGAACATCGAAAAGGGCTCCGAAATGGATGCAGGAATTTTATTTGGAGTGGCTCTATCGGCTGATTCAGGATCCTAAGAGGCTGTTGAAGCGGTATATGTTTTCCAACGCCCAGTTTATCTGGCTTATTCTGACAGGACATTGATAACAGGTGACGGAAGAATTGGAATAGGAGAAAGGGGGCCTCGCCCGTGAAAAAATTATTTCATGAAGTCCTGCATTTCAGTATGATAGGGGTATTCAATACGTTGTTAGGCTTTGTCCTGATTATGGTATTCTATAATATATGGCATTGGAATTACTGGGTGGCCAGCGGAACTTCTTATGTGATTGGAAGTATTTTTTCCTATTTTGCAAATAAAAAGCTGACATTCCAGGTGGAGGGGGATAACTGGCGCTCCGCGTTCCGGTTTGCGGTGAATACGGTCATATGTTATTTGTTGGCTTATGGGATAGCCAAGCCATTGGTAAGAAAGGTAATGACCCAGTTTTTCATGGGATATTCCCAGAAAATAGGGGAATTCATCCATATGGAGGCCATTGAAGTGGAAGAAAATGTGGCGATTCTGGTGGGAATGGGGCTGTTTATCATTTTTAACTTTTTAGGGCAGAAATTTTTTGTATTTGCAAAAGCCGGGAAAGAGAAAGAATAATGGAAAAGGTAAAATATCTGATTTTAGGCGCAGGGGCAGCAGGGCTGTCTTTTGCCAATTATTTAAAGCAGAAAGGGGAGGATTCCTTTCTCATACTGGAAAAGGAAAAGGAGGCCGGAGGGCTGTGCCGGAGCGCGGATGTGGACGGGGCTCCCCTGGACATCGGGGGCGGGCATTTTCTGGATGTGCGCAGGCCGGAGGTCAACCGGTTTTTATTCGGCTTTATGCCAAAAGAGGAATGGAACAAATTTGAAAGGGATTCCAGGATATACTTTGCGGGCGGCTATATCGGCCATCCTTTTGAGGCGAATATCTGGCAGATGGATTCCGGAAAACAGAAAGAGTATTTGGATTCCATAGCGGAAGCGGGCTGCAACCGGGGAGAAAAAATGCCGGAGGAATTCGTGGACTGGATTTACTGGAAGCTTGGAAAACGGATTGCGGAAGATTATATGCTCCCTTATAATGAAAAAATGTTCGGGAGCAACTTAAATATTCTGGGAACTTACTGGCTGAATAAGCTTCCCAATGTTTCCTATGAAGAAACGAGGAAAAGCTGCGAAGAAAAGCGTGCCTATGGGAAGCAGCCCGGACATGCCCAGTTCTATTATCCGAAAAAATATGGGTTCGGGGAACTGTGGCGCCGCATGCAGGAAGCGGTGGAAGAAAGGTTCGTGCCGGATAGTGCCGTGAAAAAGCTGGATGCCCTTCAGCATAAGGTATATTGTCAGAATGGCGCGGCCTATGAAGGGGAAAAAATCGTGAGTACAGTTCCATGGGCGGAATGGGAAGAAATTCCCGGAATGCCAAAGGAGCTTTGGCAGGACATAAAAGGGCTGAAACACAGTGCTACGCAGATTGAGTATTTCCCTGAAAGGTTGGATACGCCGGCCCATTGGATTTACTATCCCCAGCGGGAGATTTCTTATCACAGGATTCTGGTAAGGCATAACTTCTGCCCGGGAGCGGAAGGATATTGGACGGAGACCAATAAGGAGAGGATAGGGCCTGATGGGGGAAGGTTCCATTATATGAACGAGTATGCCTATCCCTTGAATACGCGCGATAAGCCCCAGATAATGGAAAGGCTGTTGGGCTGGGCGGAAGCGATGGGAATTTACGGCCTGGGAAGATGGGGCGAGCATGAACATTATAATTCCGACCTGGTGGTGGAACTGGCCATGAAGCTGGCCGATAAACTGATGGGGCGGGAACCGCGCCTGTAATGGCGCGTGCCCCAATCCGCTCTGGCAATTAAAAGATTAGCCGGTAAAGCTTATAAAGGGAAGTAAAGAATACAGGGGCATCGGGGAGGAGGGTTGCCTGGAATTTGTGGAGAGATCCGACCCAGATACCGGCGGCGATGAAAAGATAAGGATGTTTGCGGAAAGCGCCTTCCAATGAATGGAGGGCGGATAAAACCGGGACATCCTTTTTTGCTGCCAGAACTACAATCTGCAAGGCCTGCATGGTGAGGAATGCGCCGAACCAGCGCCCCCAGTCGATAGTCAGAAGGAAAGCGGGAACAAAGCACAGGTGGCTGAGCAGCAGGAGGATGTAAATCCATTTTTCTTTTTTCATTGCAGATTTCAGAATATGAAACCAGACATAGAGATAAAGGGCTGCCAAAGGGGAAAGAAGAAAAAGGGTAACGAGCCCATAGCGTATCCGTTCCCCCAGCAGATTAAGCACTAAATCGGAAGAGGACTGGGCGACGGTAGAAAAGTACTCGTAATTCAGGGCAACTTCACTAATAGGCAGGTCGGTGCGGGAGGAAAGCAGAAAGACCAGTTCTTCACAGGAAGGTATGCGGATATGGGAGAAAAACTGGAAATATAAGAAAGCCATGCCCATAACTGCCATGGCAGCAAAAGCGGAGATTATATAGGCTTTTGACGTTCTTTTCCCATCAGCCGCTTTCATGTATAAAGTAAAGAGCAGAGGGAAAAAGAGGAACAAAAAAGCCTGATGGATGCTAAGGGCAATAAGGCCGGCCAGGGTAATCGGAATAAGCTGCAGCCAGGGGGAAGAGATATGGAAGCAGCAGATAATGGCGGCTAAAGTTACCAGGAGTAAATAGGCG
The DNA here is from genome assembly GCA_021769135.1 of Lachnospiraceae bacterium. Classification (GTDB taxonomy): domain Bacteria; phylum Bacillota; class Clostridia; order Lachnospirales; family Lachnospiraceae; genus Kineothrix. The sequence goes on from JAETTM010000018.1 coordinate 37,749, forward strand.
TCGAACCGCCCCATGTTCTCGGAAGTCCATAGGTAGGAGGGCGAGCCGGGGCAAAGAAGATAAAAGGCAATCAGGAGCAGGAGGCCTTTACCTGCCTGGGAGTATTTTCCGAATGGTATTTTGGCAAAGGGCTGCCCTGCTTTGGCAAAGGGTTGCCCTGCCGGAGTCATTTCTGTCTGGCGGAGGGCATAGCCAAGGACATAGGAAAGCATAAGCAGGAGCAGGATGAGGGAAAGGAATACGAAAGTATAGGCAGCCTCTGCGGGAAGGAAATCCGGGTAAAAAATATGCAGAAGGGAGCCGATGAAAAGGCGGGAATCGAACCCCAGGGAATAATCCATGGCATACCATGCGCTGTTCCAGTCATGAAGTCTATCCGGAAGCTGGCAAAGCAGGGTGAAAAACAGAAGGAGGAAAATAAGGAATTCATGACGGAAAGTATATAGAAATATTTTTGCTTTTTTAATCATAATTTGTACCTTTACTTTCTTGCCCGGCTATGCCGGAGAATGCCTGTGTGTCATTTGCGGCGCAGGGCGGATGGGATGTATCTTGTTTTAGTATAATGGATGGCGGATAAGATTACAATTCTTTCTTTCATAGGATTACCATGCGGAGCATTTGGCTGTTAGGGCATATGTTAGCAGAAAAGCGCCCAGGATGCATAGGGCGGCTGCGCGGTCTGCGGTGGCGATGCGGCGGTTCTGCAGTTCCGCCTGTAAGGGTTGGAAGAGGCTGTGGGCGATGCGGAGGGCGAGGATTGCCAGGACGGAAAGCAAGCCATGGCTGGTGGATGCCAGAAGGATGCATGATATGGCGGCAATGGAAAACAGAAGGGCGGCAGTAGGGGCGCACTCCTGCGCTTTATGGCGCGCAAGGGTAATTCCCCGCCGCCTATAGCAGGGGGAGCGACTTTGGGCACAACAACAGCGCTGTCTGTACAGCAGCGTAAACAAAATGTAATGTTGTGCTTAGGTCGGTGATTTCATGGACAGATACCTCGGATTTATAATTTTGCGTTTACTTATTTAATGGCTATTATAAGGGGAAAGGAAAGAAAAGGCAAGGCATAATTGGCTGATTTTCAGGAGGCTATCGGTATATCTGGAAAAATATGATAAGTTGTGGTATGATGGACAAGGTTAACGATGCGATAAAAAAGAAATGGCAGGAAGGCATATAAAGCGATGAAGATAAGAAAATGGAGTGCGGAAGGGATAGCGGGAAAGGCAGCAGGAGGAAAAGCGTCACGGAAGGACAGGATGTTGTCTATATGGAGCGAAAATAAGGAAATCATCATCTGCGCACTGCTGGGAGCCGCGGTGTTTGTCTTGATTTATGGGGGATATATTTTGAACCCATGTTACACGGATTGGCTGCTGACCAGCGAGGATGGGGATTTGACACAGCATTATCTGGGATGGAAGTTTTACCGGCATGCTCCTTGGCGTTTCCCTGTTGGGCTGATAGATACCATGGCATATCCGAATGCCACATCGGTAATATTCACGGATTCTATTCCTTTGTTCGCATTTATATTTAAAGTGTTCCGCTTCCTCCTCCCGGCCAAGTTCCAGTACTTTGGCTGGTTTGGGCTGATGTGCTTTATGCTTCAGGGGGGGATTGGCGCCAAATTGGTAAAAAAATATGCGGAAAACAGCCTTTGGACAGTGTTGGGAGGGATGTTTTTTGTTATATGCCCGGTGTTTATCAACCGGATGTATTGGATGACTTCTCTGGCGAGCCATTTCCTGTGTTTATTGGGGATTATGTTTATAGTCTATTATGAGCCGGTTTATCAAAATACAAAAAAGGCGGTAATTGGCTGGGGGGTTTTGGGGATGCTGTGCGCCGGTATCCATATTTATTTTTTGCCCATGGGCGGTGTAATCCTGTTAGGGTTCGTACTGCTTGATTTGGTGAAGGGGAAGAAGAAGTGGAAAGCTTTTCTTCCCGTAGGTTCCTATGTGCTTGCAGCGGCTGCGACGATATTTTTATTCGGGGGTTTTGGCTCAGGCATGAAAGCCTCCAATGACGGGCTGGGACATTACAGCTTTAATTTAAACGGGTTGTGGAATCCTCAGGGCTGGTCCAAATATTGGAAGGATATGTATTATACGGACAGCCAGTATGAAGGCTTCGGTTATTTGGGGCTTGGCTTGATGGCGTTGTTTTTATGGGCGCTGCTCATGCAGATAGGGGAGTGGCTGGAAGAAGGAAAGGGTTCATCCGGGAAAGGGGGAAGCTGGCTGGAAAGGCATATACAGATTGCGGTATGGTGCTTTATAGGGGCGCTTTCTTTGGGAATGTCGGCTTCTCATGTGGTGATGTATGGAGCCAAGGTGTTGTATGAGATGCCGCTGCCGGGCATACTGTATAAGGCATGGAGCGTTTTCCGCGCTACTGGAAGGCTGATATGGCCGTTGGTATATATCATTGTGCTTGGAGGAGTCTCCATGGGGAGGAAAAAGCTGGGGCGAAGGGCCGGGAATCTGGTATTGGCGGTTTGCCTGGCGCTGCAGCTGGCGGATATCAGGGGAATGCTGGCGCAGAAACATGAAATTTATGCCAGGAAGGATGTATATCAAACTCTGCTGCCTTCGGAAGGCTGGACGGCTATAGGGGAAAATAAAGATTTAAAGCATATCTGTTTTGTTTCGGATGTGGCAAACAGCAGGAAGCAATTATTTTCCTTTGGGGATTTTGCATCGGATTATGGGCTGACGCTGAGCAATTTCTACTTTGCCAGGTCTTTAGGCGATAAGGAAAGGGAGGCCAGGGAAAGGGCTTTGGCGGAATGTCCTCCGGATACGGTTTTCATTTTTTTTGATAATGAAAGGCAGAAAGGTACGGCTTATCCGTTGCATTACTATAGTATGGACGGGCTGATTGCGGGGTGCAGCGCGCCTTTGGAAGGGCAGGAGCCTTTATCCGGGGAGGAATTGATGACATATCGGTATGATATGGGCAGCGGCCGTTTTTTGAATAATGGGGAAGTAACGGAAGAAGGATGGATGATTCACTCTTATGGTAATTCTTATGGACCATATTTATATGCCCTGCCGGGAACATACCGGGTGGAGATGGCGGGGAGCAATATGACCGGAGCGGATATAAAATGCTATTACAGCCATGGGGATGTGAATTTGGAACCGCATGATGTGGTGATGGAGGAAAACAAGATAAGCTATGAGGTGGAGCTGGGGGAACTGGCGGAGGATTTGGAGTTTGTGCTATGGAACGTGGGAGGCGGCGATATGATGGTGAACAGCGTGGTGATAGAGAGGGTTTATCCCTGAGGGAAACACATAGGCGTACTTTCCAGGGAATAAGGGGCGGAGGATTTTGCGGCGTTATGGGCGATAAAACAGGTGGCATATATGACAAAATAATAATTGGTGCGGGGCTTTACGGCATGTATGCCGCATTATACTGTGCGGATAAGGGGGAGAAAGTCCTGATTCTGGAATATGACGAGGCCCCTTTTCAAAGGGCAACATACATCAACCAGGCCAGGGTGCATATGGGATACCATTACCCCAGAAGCCTGTCTACCGCGGTGAAATCGGCCGGATACTTTAAACGCTTCGTGGATGAATTCAGCTTTTGCATTCATTCATCTTTTCAGCAGATTTATGCCACATCCTCCTGTTTTTCATGGACGGATCAGAAACAGTTCCAGTCATTCTGCAGGGCGGCGGGCATCCGATGCGAGGAAGTTCCGGCGGAGAGGTATTTCAAGGAAGGGATGTGCGACGGCGCTTTTCTGACGGAAGAATATACCTATGATGCGATGCTGCTGCGGGATTATTATGTAGAAAAGCTTGCCGGGAAGAGCAATGTGGAAATAAAATATAGGGCCCGCATCCGGAAAATATGCCGGAAAGGTAACGAATATGAAGTGCAGCTTTCCGATGGCGGAAGATTCCGTACAGGGTATGTGCTGAATGCTTCCTATGCGTCCACAAACCAGATATTGCAGTTGGTGGAAGGGAATGACTTTTTACCCTTTGATATTAAGTATGAGCTTTGTGAAATCATTCTCTGCAGGCCGGGGGAAAGGCTGAAAGGAATGGGGATTACAGTGATGGACGGGCCGTTTTTTTCCATTATGCCCTTTGGAAAGACGGGGCTTCATTCCCTGACCTCCGTAACATTTACGCCCCATGTGACCAGCTATGATAAACTGCCTTCTTTTTCGTGCCAGAAAGGCGGGGAGTGCGGCAAAGGGCAGCTTGCCAACTGCAACGAATGTGCGTACAGGCCGGAAACGGCCTGGGAATATATGGATCATTTGGCGGGGAAGTATATGAGGGATGATTTGGAGTACACATATGCAGGCTCTCTGTTTTCCATGAAGCCTATTTTGAAATCTTCGGAAGTGGATGATTCCCGGCCTACGAGAATCCGGGTGGATTCAAAAGAACCATATTTTGTCAGCGTATTATCCGGCAAAATTAATACAGTGTATGATTTGGAGGAATATTTATAATGGTTGGGGCGGATAAGAAAGAAAATAAGTTTGTATCGGTAGTGGTGTATCTGCACAATGACAGGGAGCGGATTGCGCCGTTTTTCGATATGGCGCTTCGAATGTTTAAGGAAAATTTTGAAAAATACGAAGTAATATGCGTAAATGATGCTTCCCAGGATGATAGTGTGGAAGTGTTGAAAGATTATTTTTCCGGCCCTATGTCGGAAGGCAAAGAGTTCCTGTGGAGCGGCTGCATGATAAACGTAATCCACATGAGTTATTTTCAGGGCCTGGAAGCCTCTATGAATGCGGGCCGGGATATGGCAATCGGAGATTTTGTTTATGAATTCGACGATATCAATCCGGACTATTCCCCCCAGTTAATCAGGGATGTATATGACAAGATGCTTTCGGGGTACGATATCGTATCGGCAGGACGAAGGGGAAGAACCAAGCTGTCCTCCGGTTTGTTCTATCTTTTTTACAATATGACCAGCAAATCCAGGAACAGGATAGGGCCCGAAACCTTCCGTATTTTATCCAGGCGCGCGATTAACAGGGTCATGTCCATGGGACAGTACATCCCGTATCGAAAAGCGGTTTATGGAAACTGCGGGCTGAAAACTTATACCATTTCCTACGAGAGCCAAGGAGGAACCAAAAGGCATAAGAGCAAGACGGACAGAAGAGAAAGGACTAGCCTGGCTATGGATTCCTTTATATATTTTACTGATGTGCTGGAGAGGATGTCATTGGCGGTAAGCAGCGTTTTCCTCATATTTACCTTGGGAGTCATCGTTTATATCATAAGTTCCGTTTTCAGCGAAAGCAAGCCGGTGGAAGGCTGGCTGTCCACCATGGGTTTTCTTTCCCTGGGCTTCTTCGGCGTCTTCAGCCTGCTGACATTCATCATGAAATACCTTTCGGTGATGCTCAGCCTGATTTTTAAGCACCAAAGATACCTGATAGAGGGCGTAGAAAAAATTTCCCAGAAGTAGGGATTTGCGGTACTGGAAGAGGAGGTTTGTTTAATGGATATTACGATTTTGTTCCCTGTGCTGGATGAGAGGCTGCGGCTGCGCAAAGGGATTGAAACGACGATGAAGTATATGCGGGAAAACAGTACAATACCTTATCATCTTATGATACTGGATAACGGCTCCACGGATGAGACGCCGGAAATTGCGGCGCAGCTTTGTGAGGAATATGAAGAAGTGGAATATGTCCGTGTGAACCAAAAAGGGGTTGGAGTCGCGTTCCGGAAGGGGATAGAGCTGAACCGCAGCGAGATTGTAGGGTATATGGACATAGATTTGTCCACTAACCTTAAACATCTGGGGGAAGCGATTCACATTTTTTCCAGCTGCCCCGAGATAGAATATATTAACGGAACCCGTTTTAGCAAAAAATCGGATACCAGGGGGAGAAAGTGGTATCGGAGGATTACTTCCCAGGGACTGCTCATCCTTTTAAAAGCAATATTCGGCATGCGCTGTACGGATGCGGTCTGCGGTTTTACTTTTTTGAGGAAAGACGCTGCAAAAAAGCTGGTAGACGCATCGGGGAACGACAACGGCTGGTTCTATACCATTGAATTTTTACTCCGGGCGGAACGGATGGGCATGAAAATCATGGATATGCCGGTGGAATGGCAGGAGGACTACAATACTACGGTAAAGCTATGGAAAACGGTGAAAAATTATCTGGTTCAGATTTACAGGCTGAAGAGGGAATTTGATAAGGAAAATGATAAAAAGAGGCGGTAAGATGGAGGATGGCAAATATATGCTGAAAAGGATCGATCTGGGGAGGAACTACCGGAACCATAAAGAAGAATATTTGAAAGCGATAGAAGAGGTATGCGAGGAAACCGCCTTTTCCGGGGGGAGGTTTGCGGATAAGTTTGATGAAGAATTCGCGGCATACCTGGGGATCAAAGCGGCTACAGGCGTGGACAACGGTACTTCGGCTTTGCAGCTTGCCATGCTGGCTTTGGGAATAGGGGAGGGGGATGAGGTAATCGTTCCTGCCAATACTTACATCGCCAGCGCCTGGGGGCCTACCTATACGGGGGCAACCCCGGTATTCGTGGATTGCACCAAAGACACATGGGAGATAGACCCCGACGGGATAGAAGAAAAAATAACGGAGAGGACAAAAGCGATTATCGGGGTTCATCTTTACGGGCAGCCCTTTGAATTTGGCAAGGTGAAGGAGATTGCAGGCCGGCATGGACTGTTTATTGTGGAAGACTGCGCCCAGTCCCATGGCGCAAAATATGAAGGGAGGATGACGGGAACGTTGGGTGATTTGGGCTGTTTCAGCTTTTATCCGGGAAAGAACCTGTATGCCTTTGGAGAAGCCGGAAGCGTGGTAAGCGATAAGGAAGAATACATCGACGCGATTAATACGTGGAAAAATCAAGGGTGCAAAGTCCGTTATTATCACGATGTGATAGGGTATAACATGCGTATGGAAGGGATTCAGGGGGCTGTGCTGAGCGTCAGCCTGAAATACCTGGATGAGTGGACGCGCCGCCGCCGTGAAATCGGGCAGCGATATATTAAGGAGATAAAAAACCCCCAAATTACCATGCAGGCCCACCCGTCCAATACGGAGCCGGTATATCATTTATTTGTGGTTACGGTGCCTGAAGCGGAACGGTTTGTGGGATATATGGAGGAGAAAGGGATAGAATGCCACCGCCATTATCCGGTGCCCTGCCATTTGCAAAAGGCCTACGCCCATCTTGGCTACCGGAAAGGGGATTGCCCTAACGCGGAATATCTGGCGGAGCATTGCGTGACCCTGCCATTGTTCCCTGAAATGGAGGAATTTGAGGTGGAAATGGTAATCAGGGCATGCAACGAGTATGCGGGATAAGCGCTTTATCGTATTCGGTTCGGCGTGGCACGGAGCAGAAACGCCTGCATTTCCGGTATTTCCTGTTCCAGAATATTCATAAAATAGGCGGCGCCTTCATTATTCAGGTGATCCGCGTCGGAGAAAAGCTCCAGCCTGCCAGCGAATCGTGCGTCATCGGAGTAATCATAGTAAGGAACTCCGGCGTCGGCGGCGATGGTTTCTATTGTGGTATAGAATTCTTCTTTGAATTCCGGGGAAAACAATTGGGAATACATGCTGGTATATGGGGTAGTGATGAGAACGGCAGTGATGCCGTTTTCTTTGCAAAAGGCAAGGATATCGTTCAAATTATCAATTCTTTCCTGAAGAAAATATTCTTCCTTTTCATCCATATGCCGGTGATAGCGGTTCAGGGCTTTTTCCTGGAATTCCGCTTCTTTGGCGGCCTGTTCTTCCGGTGAAAGGGCGGCCGAAGTTTCGGCGGCGAACACCTTTAAGGACAAGGATGAGAAGGGCAGAAGCTTTGCAATATCTTCCCCGGCGGAAAGGATGGGGAGGTGGTGGGTTACAATGTCGATATAAGGGTCATAGTGGGGAATATATTTGGGGGATAAAAAGGTATAGTATTTGGCGGTTAAAAATTGCTCTTCCTTTTCATTGGTAACTTCATTATTAAATGAAAAATAGGAAACCGGGATGAACATCAGGCAGTCGTCGTCAAAGCTATTCCGGTACATGGAAAGAATAGCGTAATCATAATCGTAAGTCTGGCTGGACATGGCAAAGTTAAAGCACTGGTACCCCCTGGAATAGGCAAGGGAATCATATTTAAAGGCATTTTCCCCATGGGAACTGCCCAAATTGCAAATCTGGATATCCGGATATTCATTGATATGAAAAAATTTATCGGCATCGCTGTAAGGATTGTCACGGACCTGCTCATAGCGGAGGTTCAATAAAAAAAGCAGGAATAACGTGCCAAAACATACGATAAAGCATTTAGCTGCAAATAAAGCAATCTTCTTCATAGTTACCTCATTTCTGTACTTCTTTTTGCGCATAGGCCGGAAAGCATTTAAATTTCAGGCTTATTGCACCTTTAAAATTGAAAATAATAAAACTCAGTGGATACCCCTTTTTCTGAAAACAATAAAATAATCAGCAGAAAAAGTATATATACGGGATAGCGTACCCATGGCTTCCTGGAGGAAAGCCAGGCGATTACGTTTATTTTTAAGGAGGCATAATCGTAAATCATTAATAGCAGGACAGGAATGCATAAGTATAACATATAGGCATAGGACATATCCAGGCAGATAATGGCGGTTCGCAAATAATTGTGGAAGTTGCCAATTTCGTGGAAGCTTAAGGATATAATCCGCCATGCATGGCTCAAATTATTAGCGCGGAAAAATACCCAGGCAAAGCAAACGGCTCCGAATGTAAGGAGGGTAAAACAGAAATCCCGCAAGGGAGTTCTCTTTGCCTGTTTGTCCTTCTTGTTCCGGCCCAGTAAAGTTTCCATAATTTGATAGAGCCCATGAATCCCTCCCCATAAAATATAATTAAGGCCTGCCCCATGCCAAAGGCCGCTGACCAGAAACGTGGCCATCAGGTTAAGGGAATGACGGAATGTGCCGACGCGGTTGCCGCCTAAAGGGATGTAGAAATAATCCCGAAACCAGGTGGAAAGGGAAATATGCCAGCGGCTCCAAAATTCCTTGATGCTGCGGGAAAAATAAGGGCTTTTGAAGTTTTCCGACAGCTCAATACCGAAAAGCTTGGCGCATCCTATGGCGATATCGGTATAGCCGGAGAAATCGCAGTAAATCTGCAAAGCAAACATAATGGTGGCGATGATATAGACCAACCCTATGTAGTTGTCGGGATTATCATAGATATTGTCCACGGTAGGGGCCAGAAGGCCGGCAACCACAAGCTTTTTATAATAGCCTACCGCCATGAGTTTTATGCCATAAGATGCTTGGGATATATCGAAAGTGCGTTTCTTTTTCAATTGGGGCAGCAGCACGTCGCCGCGCCCGATAGGTCCTGAAAGGAGCTGGGGAAAAAAGGAGACAAAAAGGCAGTAATAGCCGAAATGCCGTTCCGCCGCATATTTCCCCCGGTAAATATCAATGAGATATCCTAAAGTCTGGAAAGTATAGAATGAAATCCCCACCGGCAGCATAAATTGTATTGCAGGGGAAGGCAGGCCGGCAATTTCGATAACGAAATTAGAATATTTCAGCAAAGCCAATACGCCTATTAAGGCTAGGAGCCCAATGGACAGATACAGCTTTTTTCTGAAGACATCTTTGGCGGACTCAAGGGCCAGCGCCAGAAAATAGGAAACGGCGGTAGTGCCTAAGAGGAAAAAAATATATTTGGGGTTCATATACATATAGAAATAGAAACTGGCGGCCAAAAGGAAAATATATCGGTATTTTGCAGGGCAAGCCCAGTATAAAATAAATATAATCGGTAAAAATACGGCAAACGGAATAGAATTAAATATCATAAAAAGTATCTCTGCTTTCTGTGGTTGATTTAAAAGAACGTGGCAATAGCTTGCTGCATTTTGCCACATTTTATTCCCAAGTAGATAATATGCAAAAAATATTAAGTTTTTTTTAAGGTCTGCGGAACATTTCCTTAATAAACCGGAATAGTGCTTTGCAAAAGTTAAAATATGGTATAATAATTAAATATCACAATTGCAATATAGCGTTAAAATGTAAAAAATGCAAGTATAAGTTGTCGGCGATGGCAAAAGCGGCAGTTTAGCCCAGGCAAATCCGACGCAGAAATGAGGAGAATTATGAAAAAATGGAGCGCAGCAGTTATTTTGATTCTTTCTATGGCATTGTTTATGGGATGCGGTAAGGGCAAGGATGAGAATGCTTTGGAAGAGGATACGGCAGGAAGCGCAATCGTTATCAATGAAACGCCCCAGCCGGCGAAAGCGACGGAAGAAATGAACCAGGAAAATGAGACGGCGCAGAAACAACAGCCGGCGCAGGATGAAACGGCCGGCCAGCAGGGGGAAGAAGTGGTGGTAAATCCGGAGGAATTGCAGGAGCCGGAAATTGTGCATACAACACCCCAGGAGGAAGCACAGGAGCCGGAAGCTGAACAGTCGCTGCAGATTGTTTTTCTAGGGGACAGCATTCTGGACGGATACCGGGACGGAACGGGTATCGCTTATCTGACAGGTGTGGGGTGTAACGCCAAAGTGTATAATTTGGCCATGGGAGGGACTACGGCAGCCCTGACCACCTATGAAAATGCGAATTACGCGGAATGGGATTCCCGTTGCCTGCAAGGGGTGGTTCACGCCATCTGCGGCAATGTGGATCCAAAGATTTTAGACGGATACCGTGCCGGGGAGATATTTAACACATGCGATTTCTCCCAGACGGATTATTTCGTCATCGAATATGGGATGAACGATTTCTTAAGCGGGATACCGATAAGCGATGAAGATGAGGTCTATAATCAATATACTTATGTGGGCGCCCTGCGCATTGCCATCATGAACTTGCGCGAGACTTTCCCGGATGCGGAGATTGTACTTTGTTCCCCGAATTATGCCCAGTTCTGGGGAAAGGACGGCGCCTTTTTGGGAGACGGCAATATGGTCAATAATGGCGGCGGCACTTTAGCGCAGTATTACAGGGTGTGCGGCAATGTTTCCGCAGATATGCATACATTGTTTTTAAATGCTTACGAAGGGATAGGCCTGGATGCCTATACGGCGGACGAATATCTGGAAGACGGGATCCATTTATCGGAAAAAGGGCGTAGGAAATACGCCGAGAAGTTGACAGAGATTATTTTGGCATATGAGGCTGAAAAAAACAATTAGAGGTGGCGGCAAAAGGGAAAATATGTTAGAATATATAACAGATTTTGTTTTAGGGAGAAAAGTCATTGAGAGAATTGGAATATCCGTTTAACAGTGAATATATACTGAAGAATTCAAAAAAGCTGAGGCGCGCGCTTCTCGGACAGGAAGGGGCAAGGATAAAAAAAAAGATTGCCGTGCTGGGGGGGAGCACAACCCATGATATTGTGCGCATACTGGAACTTTTTTTGCTGGAACAGGGGATTGAGCCGGAGTTTTACGAATCGGAGTATGGGCAGTATTTTCAGGATGCCATGTTCAGCAATGAGGAATTGAATGCGTTTGGGCCGGACGTGATATATATTCATACAAGCAACAGGAATATTGTCCGGTACCCTGAGCCGGGGGATGGCAGGGAAAAGGTGGAGGCTATCCTGGAAGAACAATACCGGCATTTCGTCATGATGTGGGACAAGCTGGAAGCGGATTATCATTGCCCGGTGATACAGAATAATTTCGAATACCCGTTTTACCGCCTGCAGGGGAATCAGGACGGGGCGGGCATAAGCGGGAGGACCCGCTTCCTGACCAGGCTGAATGAGCGGTTTTATCAGTATGGGGAGAGCCACGGGAATTTTTATATTAACGATATCAACTATATGTCATCCGCCTACGGGTTGGATAAGTGGTCGGATCCGTTTTACTGGCATATGTATAAATACTGCCTCTGTATGCAGGCGATACCGGAATTTGCTTATAATTTGAGCAATATTATCAAAGCCATTTTCGGGAAAAATAAAAAAGCCTTTGTCCTGGACTTGGACAATACGCTCTGGGGAGGCGTGGTAGGGGATGATGGGGCGGAAAACCTTGAAATTGGCCAGGAGACGTCCATGGGGCAGGTATATGCCGAATTTCAAAGTTATATCAAAGCCCATAAGGATATCGGCATTATGCTCAACGTCAATTCCAAAAACGAAGAGGAAAATGCCTTGGCCGGATTGAATCATCCGGAGGGGGTTTTAAGGCCCGAAGACTTCATCATCATAAAGGCCAATTGGGAGCCTAAGAGCAAAAATATGGAGGAAATAGCGGCCGAGTTGAACGTGCTGCCGGAAAGCCTTGTGTTTGTTGACGACAACCCGGCGGAGAGGGAAATCGTAAGAAGGCAGATGCCCGGCACTGCGGTTCCGGAAATTGACAGGCCGGAGCATTATATCCATGTGCTGGACCGCTCCGGGTTTTTTGAGGTGACCAGGCTGTCGGAGGATGACAGGAAGCGGAGCGATATGTACCAGGCGAACCGGATGAGGGAGAAACAGCTAAGCAGCTTTGCGGATTACGGGGAATATTTGAAATCTCTTGAAATGAAAGCCGTTATCCGGCCCTTTGAGCCCATGTATATGGCAAGGATTGCCCAGCTGACCAACAAAAGCAATCAGTTCAACCTGACAACGAAGAGATATACCCAGGGAGAAATCGAACAGGCGGCAGCCAGCGCGGACTGCATCACTTTATACGGGAAGCTTGAGGATAAATTCGGGGATAACGGTGTGGTTTCCGTTGTCATCGGCCATAAAAAGGAGACGAGCCTTCATATTGATTTATGGATTATGAGCTGCCGCGTGCTGAAAAGGGATATGGAATATGCCATGATGGACCGCCTGACAGAGGAAGCCCGCCAGGCCGGCATCGCAGAAATAATAGGATACTACTATCCCACGGCCAAAAACCATATGGTGGAAAATTTTTACGAACTGCAGGGATTTACAAAGACGGCGGAAGACGAACAAGGAAATACAGTATGGGAATACAAAATCCCAGACTCTTATACAAAGAAAAACAGATATATAGAAATTTGTTAACAAGGGAATTTGCGGAACTGGAAAACAGCAAGTTCCCGGACAATGCAAGGGATGATATCCCAGGAGAATTTCAGGACGCGAAGCGACCGGAAATTACTCCGCGATAAGGGCATTGGAAGGGAATTTGCGGAACTGGAATAGGAGAAAAAAAGATGACAAGAGAAGAAGTATTTGCAACATTGAACGAGGTGTTTCAGGATGTATTTGACGATGAATCCATTACGGTAAACGAAGAAACCACAGCGGACGATATTGAAGATTGGGATTCCCTGGAGCATATTAACCTGATTGCGGCTGTGGAGCAGGAATTTGGCATGAAGTTTACCATGGGCCAGGTGGTTACCATGAAAAACGTAGGGGAAATGGCGGACATTATTATGAGCCAGATAGAGGACTGAGAAGCTTGGTGGTGCTGGTCAGAGGCTTTGGCTATTGGGTTTATGGTAAGGAAACCGTTTCCAGAAGTTCAATCATACCAAGGAATCGGTTCATAAGGAAAACAACCCGGCGGCCTGAAAGGGCGGGGGCGGGAGTGGGGGTATCGATGGCGGTGAAACCTTCGACCGCTAGCGCCTTTAAGTCGGCTTCCAAGGCAGGAGTTTCGTAGCAGATATGGTAAGGGCTGTTTTTATATTTCTTCAAAAGCCCTGCCACAACGGATTCGCTGTCAGCGGGGGAAACCAATTCAATACGGTAACCGTCCTTTTCCATAAAACAAATATGGACTTTACGGAAGTCATCATAAACGGTTTCAGATACCGCAGTATAGCCAAGGCGCTCAAATTCATCAATGGCCTGGTTTATTTTTTTGACTAAATATCCGATATGGTGTATTGTTAAATGTATCATGGTTATCCTCATTTCTGCGCAGCTTTTTGCGCATGTCAAGTTCGTGGATGCGGTGACGGACATTTATGTAACAGTTCAGCCCAGGACTTTGCACTTGCTGCAAAGTCCGTACGAGTGTGCAGAGGCGGCAACGAATCCGGCCTTTTGCCGTAGGCAAAACTCAAAATGGTCGGATTTCGTAACAGGGCAGCCGAAAGGCTGAACTGTTACACATTTATATATTTGCGAAAGGAACCCCGTTGTATGCCAGCAAACTTTACATCTTTTTATTTTTTATGCTTTTATGCAATCGTATTATTTATATATTATATAATTCCCAGGAAAATGCAATGGATATTTTTACTTTTTGCAAGCGCGGCTTTTTATTTGTTCACCGGGAATGGGATTCTCATACTCTATCCTGTCGCCGCGTCATTGATTGCATACGTCTCCTTACGCCTGATGGCAGGAACGGAAGATGTAAAAAAACGCAGGCTGGCACTGCTTTTGTCCGTCATTTTCCTGATAGGGGCATTGGTAGTTCTGAAATATATTAATTTCGGCATAAATACTGTCAATGGGATAGCGTCTTTACTGGGGAAGGCGGAAAATATGATAGCCCCTTTCCATTTTTTAGTTCCTTTAGGCATTTCTTTTTATACTTTTTCCATTTTAGGATATATTGTGGATGTATATAATAAAATTGCCGAACCCCAAAAGAATTTTTTCAAATTAGCGCTATACGGCATGTATTTTCCGTCCATTCTTTCCGGCCCTATCCTCCGCTACAGGGAAGACGGGGAACAGTTTTTCGCCCCCCATCCCTTCGATTACCGCCAGGTGACTTTCGGAATGCAGCGCATGGTGTGGGGATTCTTTAAAGTGCTGGTGATATCGGAACGGATGAATCTGATTGTCAATACCGTATATGATAATTATGCCCAGTATCCAGGGGCTTATATTTGGATTGCTACCGTATGCTATGCTTTTCAGCTGTACACCAACTTTTCCGGCTCCATGGATATTGCTTTGGGCATATCCCAGACCTTTGGAATCTATTTGCCGGAAAATTTCGAAACGCCTTTCTTTTCCAAAAACATCTCCGAATATTGGCGCAGATGGCATATTACCTTGGGCGTGTGGATGAAGGAATACGTCTTCTATCCCTTGCTGCGCACGGCTGCTTTTACCAACCTTGGGAAAAAGCTGCGCAAAAAATTTGGGAAAAAACGGGGGAAACAGCTGACAACCTTCCTGGCTATGTTTATCCTTTGGTTCACCGTAGGCATATGGCATGAGGGCGACTGGAAATTCGTGATAGGCTCCGGCTTGCTGCATTGGTTTTATATTGTTTCCGGCGAACTTTTAACCCCTTTTTTCCAGAAAATAATGGAGAAGCTTGGCATAAACTCAAAGAGCAGATGGCTGGATGCTTTACGTGTGCTGCGCACATTTTTCCTGGTTAACATCGGCTTTGTATTTTTCCGCGCGGCTTCTGCAACGGATGCCTGGAATATGTTAAAATCCGCTGTCAGCATATGGAATCCGCAGATATTAGTGGATGGCTCTTTGTTTATGCTGGGCTTGGATGTTATCGAAGCCGTGATTGCCCTTGTATCTCTTTTGATTCTTTGGATAATTTCCCGACTGCAGCAAAAGGGGCCGGTGCGGGAAAGAATCGAAAAGCGAAAACTGCCGGTACGGTTTCTGATTTGGTACGCGCTGCTGTTTTATATTATATTGCTGGGGTATTATGGGCCGGAGTATAGCGCGGCGGAGTTTATTTATCAGGGGTTCTAAGATATGCTTTAAGGGAAATCCATTTTCAGGGGCGGCGGGGCGGGCGGAGCGTTTGGCCAGTGCAGGATTTGGTTTTAAGGCTATTGCTAAAAAGCAGAAATTTCACTTATGAAATGGTTGATTCCCAGGGGAAAACCGCCATGGATGGCGGTTTTAAGAAGCATGGGCATGGATGCCCGCTGCTTCTGACCCGTCCGCACTCAATTCCTTCGTCCATTTCATTAGTGAAATCTGCTTTTTAACTTAGCCGAAAAACCAAATCCTGCACTGGCCAAACGCTCCGCCCGCCCCGCCGCCCCTGAAAATGGATTTCACGGACCATTCACGTGCCATTCACGTGTCATCCCTCAATTTTCCTAGACGAAAAAGGGATATTCTGTTAAAATATAGGTTATGATGATTGCAGAAGCAAAGATGCTCCGGAAAAATGGGCCGGACTGGCGGCAGGAAACGGTGCAGAAATGGGGTAAAAATGAATAAAATTGCAGTTTTAATACCGTGCTATAATGAAGAAAAGACTATCGCGAAGGTAGTGGCGGATGCAAAAGCAGCCTTGCCGGAAGCGGTGATTTATGTATATAACAACAATTCCACCGACAAAACAGCCGAACTGGCGGCCCGGGCCGGGGCGGTGGTACGGAATGAATATATGCAGGGAAAAGGGAATGTTATCCGCCGGATGTTCCGGGAAGTGGAGGCGGACTGTTATGTGATGGTGGATGGGGATGACACTTATCCTATGGAATACGCGGCGGAAATGGTGGACAAGGTTTTGAACCATAATGCGGATATGGTGGTGGGCGACAGGCTTTCCTCCACCTATTTCACGGAAAATAAGCGCCCTTTCCATAATATGGGGAACAGCCTCGTGAGGGGAAGCATTAATCGGCTGTTCGGCTGTGATATCAAGGACATTATGACGGGATACAGGGCATTCAGCTATGGGTTTGTGAAGACGTTCCCCGTGCTTTCCAAGGGGTTTGAAATCGAGACGGAAATGACCATACATGCGGTGTCCAACAATATGCAGATAGAGAATGTGATTGTAGATTACCGGGATAGGCCGGAGGGGAGCGAATCTAAGCTGAATACTTACTCAGACGGGATAAAGGTGCTGGGAACTATAGGGAAGCTTTATAAGGATTATAAGCCGCTGGGCTTTTTTACGCTATTGGCAGTTTTTTTAGCGGCTATATCCATTATTTTCTTTATTCCGGTGTTGGTGGATTTCATCAAAACGGGCATGGTGGAAAAATTCCCCACGTTGTTTGTATGCGGTTTCGTTATGCTTGCCGCTATCCAGTCCTTTTTCTCCGGGCTGATTCTTTCCAATATGGCGTTAAAAAACAGAAGGGATTTCGAATTCCGTCTGAATATGATTCAAAGGCGGAAAGAATACGACGATGTGGACTGACAGGCCGATGCAGGAAGGGCAGTCGGAAGCAGCGGAGCAGGAAAAGATAAATAAGCCGGAGAAGATTGGGAAACAGAAAAAGGAAAAAGAAGAAAAGTTGGAAAAAGAGGGAGCAGTGAAAGGGAAAGAAAAGCTAAAAAAAAGATGGGATAAATGGGATATTTGTCTGCTTGTGGCAGCATTGGCCTTTTATCTCTTTTTTCCGTTATATGACGGGCCGGTATGGTGCAAGGATTCTCCCAGCTATGCTACGATGAATATTACCAGGGAGCCGCTGTATCCTACATTTTTATTGATATTCCGAAAGATATTCGGAGAGGAAGGCTATCTGATGCCAGTAGTGGTTGCCCAGAGCATTTTGGCGGCCTATGCCACATGGAAGCTGGCAGTAACGGTGAAAGAGTATAAGAATGGCAGCAATCTGCTGGCCCTGCTCACGGCGGGTTTCCAGTTCGGGGTGACTTTTTTATGCCGCTTTGTGGCCATCAGGGGCTCTTCCTATACGGACAGCATTATGACGGAAGGGCTGGGCTTATCGCTGTATGTGCTGTTTATCGTGCAGCTTTATAAGTATGTAGCGGAGGAAAAGGCAGGAAATCTGGCTGGAACGGTTTTCTATGCTTTTTTGCTTGTAAATTTGAGAAAACAGATGCTGGTCAGCCTTTGCCTGATGGCGGCGGTTTCCCTGCTGTATTATTTAATAAAGGAAAGGCGGGGGAAAAAGCTGCTGCTTTTGCTTGGACTGACGGCCGGTATTTTTATTGCGTGCCGTTTTACGGATAAGCTGTATAATTATTGTGTCCGGGGAGCATGGATTGAGCATTCGGGAACCGCCATGGGAATGCTCTGTACGTTGATTTATACCTCTGACGGAGGGGATGCCCGCCTGTTTGAGGATGAGGTGCTCCGGGAACTGTATGTGGATATTTCGGAGGAAGCGGACAGGCAGGAACTGAAAATCACCTATGCGCCGGAAGGCTGGGTGGATTTGTCATCCCATTATGCGGATAGCTATGATGCCATCGGTTATGGAATTATCAATCCTGTGGTACAGGGCTATATCAGGGATAATTTGGATTGTACTGAAATAGAAGCGGTGTTAAAGTATGACGAATATTGCGGCGATATGACGAAAACGCTGCTGGGGCAGGAAAAAGGGGATTTGATTCGAGTTTATGCGGCGAACGCATGGAAAGGGTTCGTAAATTCCATTGCCAGGGTGCACCGGCTTTTGAACATTTATGCGGTAGGGGCATATCTTTTGTACCTGGGGCTTTACGGATATTGGGTATGGGAAAAGAAATGCTGGGCGAAAAGGGATAGGAGCGTTGTGCTGGCGGAAATCGTGTTGGGCGGTGTAATTATCAATTCGCTTGTGGTAGGCGCTATGATTTTCTGCCAGCCCCGTTATATGATATATAATATGGGGTTGTTCTACACGGCTTTATCGGTGCTGATTTATGACCGGGTGGAAGCGGTTTTTGCCGGGAGGCGGTAAATCTGAATCAATTAGCGCCCTGTACAGGTTGGCAGGGGAGAAGAAAGTGCATAAAGGATGAAGAGAAAAATTATTGATAATTGGTATGTGGTTTTAATAGGGCTGTTTTTGCTGTCAGTAGCCGGGGTGTACGCTTTTTTTGGAGAAAGCAGCCATATTGCGGTGCACGATAATCTGGATTTGTTCGTCGCCCAGTTTCAGATGTTGAAAAATACGGACAGCTTTTTCGCCCATGGTATAGACGTTCCTTTTTTAGGCGGTGTTTCCAGGGATAATCTTCCTTCGGAGCTGTCGCTTTATACATTGCTGTATTTCTTTTTCCCCTCCTTTGCGGCTTATATTATCGGATATTTACTGAAAGTAATTCTGTCAGTTTTTTCGGTCTGGCTGCTCGCAAAGGACTGGTATGGGGCGGAGTTTGAAAAATATAAACCGTTGGCGGCGCTGTTTGGCCTGTCCTACGGGGTTTTAAATATGTTTCCTGCCTTTGGGATTCCTTTTGCTTCCATTCCGCTGGCATTATATCTGCTGCGGCAGATTTACCGCAGGCCATCGGCCAAATGGTATATAGCCTTGTTCTGTTATCCGTTTCTCTCTTATTTTTCCTATTTTGGTTTTTTTATTTTAGCATATCTTGTGGTTGGGGTTATCTGGCTGAGCATCAGGGATAAAAAGGTGGCGGTATCTTTAATCGGCGGGTTGTTTGTGCTGGGAATCGGATATGTTTTTTTTGAATACAGGCTTTTTTATGTGATGCTTTTTGGCGGTGTGGAAACCATACGATTATCAATTGTGGAGGCAGACTTGACGGCGGGGGAGATTCTGGCCCAGAGCAAAGACGTATGGATGAACGGCATGTTCCATGCGGAAAGCGTACATGGTAAGCTTGTTTTGTGGGTATGTGCAATTTATTTTTTATATGTAAACGGGAAATATCTGGTGAAGAAAAACTGGAAGGGAATTTTCCATGATGTGTATAACTTGGCGATGCTTTTGCTGGTGTTTAACAGCCTGATATATGGCATTTACAATTGGGGGGCATTCCGGGGGCTGGTTGAAACGCTGCTTCCGCCGTTAAAGGGCTTCCAGTTCAACCGAACGGTATTTTTCAGCCCTTTTCTCTGGTATGCTGCGTTTTTCCTTATTTTGCAGCGGGGATACGATTTATCTTATGAAATGGTCTGGCGGAAATTTCCCAAGGGATTCCGGTGGGGCGCAAACTTACTGGCATTGGCCGCATTTGCGATTATATTGCTGACGCCTTCCAGATACAACGATTTGTACCATACATGCAAAAACAAGGCGCTGGAAATTTTGAAAGGGAAAGAAACGGATGAAATGAATTATGAAGAGTTTTATTCCAGCGAACTGTTTGAACAAATAAAGCAGGAGATTGGATATGAAGGGGAATGGGCGGCGGCCTATGGATTTCATCCGGCCGTGTTGGAATATAACGGGATAGCTACGTTGGATGGCTATCTTGGCTTTTATCCCCAGCAGTATAAGGAGGATTTCCGCCGGGTGATTGTTCCTGCCATAGAGCGGATGGAACCCAGCCGGATTTACTACGATGACTGGGGGGCCAGGGCATACCTTTATTCCGGAACGGAGGCTTCCGTAGTGAGCCCTTTGAAATCTTTTGAGGCGGCGGACAAGGATTTATATATTGACAGCGATGCATTTGTGGAAATGGGGGGGAAGTATATTTTTTCTCGGTTTGAAATAAGCAATGGGGAGGAAATAGGAATGGAGCTGATTGGGGCGTATGGAACGGATGGAAAACCCTATGCGGTGTATGTGTATGCCCCAAATGCTTAAAAAGTCACATACGAGGAAAGGAGCGGGCAGGGAAAAGTGGGAGTATTGAGGGATAAGAAGAAGAGAGAGCGTGCAATGGAAGCCATTTTTTATTTATTGGTATTCGCGTCCATTACATGCTTTGCCATGGTACAGACCTATGGCGACCCGCCGGATGAAATCAACCGGTTTAAGGTGGTAAATTACATATGCAGGCATGGCACGCTGCCCCATGGTGCGGATCCGGAGGTGCTTTTGGCAGGGTATGGGGCATCTTATGCTTTTCAGCCGATACTTACTTATATTATTCAGGGCTTTCTGCTGCGGTTTTTGCGTTTGTTTACCGATGACGGATATGTTCTTCTTTTGGCGGCGCGGATGGTGAATGTGCTGTTTGGGGTGCTGATGGCTTATTTTGTCAGGAAAATCGCGAAGGAAGCATGGGAAAGTCCGTATATTCAGTGGACATTTACGCTATTGGTTGTTTTTTTGCCCCAGAATATTTTTATCCATTCCTATGTAAATACGGATTCTATGGCAATGCTGTCGGTGGCCATTATTTTTTATGTTCTTCTCCGGGCCCAAAGGGCGGGATTTGACAGACGGGGGTGTCTGCTGCTGTCAGCGGGAATTATTTTATGCGCTATGTCTTATTATAATGCATATGGGATGATAGTAGCGGCTATTCTGCTGTTTGTGGGAAATTATATCCATATGGACAGAGTGGTGCGGGTGGAATGGAAGCCTCTTTTCCGGAAAGGCTTTTATATTTCTCTGATTGTGCTGCTGGGGATTGGCTGGTGGTTTGGCAGAAATGCAGTGCTTTATAACGGGGATATCATAGCGATGAACGCCAGGAGGGAATGTGCCATTCTGACGGCTTCCGAAGAATTTAATCCTCTCACCAGGCTCACTTACCGGGATGGAGGGAAGAGCCTGAAGGAAATGCTGTTTGACACAGGGTAT
This sequence comes from Lachnospiraceae bacterium, assembly GCA_021769135.1. Classification (GTDB taxonomy): domain Bacteria; phylum Bacillota; class Clostridia; order Lachnospirales; family Lachnospiraceae; genus Kineothrix. The sequence continues at coordinate 59,103 of JAETTM010000018.1, forward strand.
ATTACGCTGCTTAGGGATAGTTTTATCGCCATGTTCGGGCCTATGATTATTCCTACCCATGGATTGATATATATTTACTATAAACGGCTTTGGATTGTGGCGTGCGTCGCGGCATTGCTTCCGGTGGGGAAAATCGAGGCGGCTTGCAGGAAGGCAAAGGAAGTAAGGAAAACAAGGAAAACCGGAACTTGGAGAGAAGGGTCTCCTGCCATAAAGGGAATAAATGTGGTAAATGCGGAGGGAAGAAACGACTATGAGGAACGGGAAGGCTGGAAAGGCGGAAGAAAAGGGAAAGCTTTTTTCTACTTCTGTATGGCTTTGTTCTGCGCGATTACCATAGGGCTGAGCGTTTATTATTCCTATACCTGGGAATTCCAACCCCAGGGAAGGTATATCCTCCCGGTATTGATTCCTTTTATGTATCTGGTTACGGTAGGGATACGGAAAATTTGCTGGCTGGGGAATATGATAAATGCAATGATTGGAAAGCTGATATGCCTGGGAATTATGGGATATGTTATGGCGGCTTTTGGCTATAGTTTGTTTAACCGTTTTTTGCCTTACTATTTGCAGGGGGCAAATATGTTTTCTATGTGGGGGAAAACTTTTGCGCCTTGATGTGCGTAAGTCAGTTGCAACAGTGCAACCCGGGACTTTGCATTTGGCCGGATGCCTTGCAGCAGGGTGCAAGGCACCGTGAATAGTAACCTGAACTGTTGCAATCGGTTAGTGTGAGATGCTGGAATTCTTGAATTTAAGGTAAAAAAATGATATGATAAGGACACAAACAGGAGGGGAATAAGATATGGCAAATATATATGATGGGGCGTTTCGGACAATTCTGAATGATTGCCGGAAGCTGATTATCCCCGTAATCAACGAGATTTTCGGGGAAACATATACAGGGGAGGAAGAAATCCGATTTTTCCCCAACGAACATTTTTTAGACCAGCAGGATGAGGCGGATAGAGAACGGATTACGGATACGAATTTTACAGTTTTTGGAAAGACACCAAAGAAATACCATGTGGAGTGCGAGAGCAGCTTGCCGGATGGGAAAATCATGATAAGGCTTTTCGAATACGATGCACAGATAGCCCTTGATGAGGGCGAGGTGACTGAGGAGACATTGACCGTGACATTTCCTAATACGGCGGTTCTGTATCTTCGGACTTACAAAAAGACACCGGACAAAATGAAATATGTGATTGTCACACCGGGCGGAACGGTTCAGTATGATGTGCCGATTATGAAAGTGCAGACGTATTCATTGGACGATATTTTTGAAAAAGGTCTGTTGATGCTGATTCCGTTTTACATTTTTTCACATGAGAAAAGTTTTCCTGAGTATAATAGTAATGGACAGAAGCTGGAGGAATTGAAGGCGGAGTATCATGAAATTTTAGAAAGGCTTGACGAACTGGAACAGCAGGGAGTGATTGGGGCGTTTGATAAGCGAACGATTATCGATTTATCCGGCGATGTGATAAACGAAATTGCACGGAAATATGAAAATGTGCAGAAGGGCGTAGGTGATATGATGAGAGGAGCATTGATTGAAACAAGTGCAAGAACCATTTTAAA
>JAETTM010000019.1 GCA_021769135.1 Lachnospiraceae bacterium
GTAAACGATATCGAACGCATCGGCGACCATGCGGAAAATGTGGCGGACTCTGCAAAGCAGCGCATTGGCACGGACGTTAATTTCAGCAAGGCAGCCCAGAGGGGATTGGGCGAAATGCTGGATATGGTGAATAATCTAATCCAATATTCCCTCGAAATGTTTTCGACCGGCTCGGAAGACCATCTGGAAGATATCATGCGTCTGGAAGATGCGGTGGATGCAAAGGAGAGGGAACTGCAGAAAGACCATGTGGGCCGACTGACAAGGAACGAGTGCAGCCCGGAGGCAGGCATGCTGTTCTCCGATATAGTTTCCGGCCTGGAACGCGTGGCGGACCATGCTACCAATATCGCTTTCTCCATATTGAATGCGGACCCGGAGGAGTAGGGGAACGGAAATCAATTTTCGGTGACAGCAAAGCGCGGCGGGGGCATTCCGCTGGCATTGTTCTGCTGGCAATATTTTGCCTGCACAGGATTCGGTTTTGCGGCTAAGCGAAAAGACAGATTTCACTAATGAAATGGATAGAAGAGTTGGAAGGCGGACGGGCCAGAAGCAACGGGCATCCATGCCCATGCTTCTTAAAACCGCCATCCTTGGCGGTTTTTCCCTGGATACTCACCATTTCATAAGTGAAATTGCTGCCTTTTCGCAATAGCCTTAAAACCGAACGCTGTGCAGGCAAAATATTGCCAGCAGAACTCTGCCAGCGGAATGCCGCCGCCGCGCTTTGCCGTCACCGAAAATTGATTTCTCCCAAGTAATATAGATTTTGGCTTGACAGGGAAGAAATCCATTGATATAATAACCTCGTAATATATGTAACAAATTTGTAATATTTAACAGAAAGGTACGGTTATTATATGAAATTTCATTTGGGATATCAGTGGATAGGTGCAGCGGGAATCTGTATGGCGGGGGCATTGCTCGCGTATGGAGAACCGGTGTGTGCGGCAGAAATAAATGAAACGGAAGATAATTCTTACTATAGTTCGATTGACGAAGTGGTGGCTGAGCCCGTGGGGGCACTGGCGCTTTTGGAATCGGAGAAAACGCCGGAAGAATATAAAGTGGCGGCCAGGCAGGCCGAAGGGGCTTTGTGGGGATATACCAATTTAGGGATATCCAATGTGGATGATAATTTAAATGTAAGGCAGACGCCGGATGAAAACGGAAAGCTGATTGGGAAACTCCCGAAGAATGCTGCATGCGAACTGCTGGAAGAAGAAGGGGAATGGACGCATATTAAATCCGGCAAAGTGGACGGATATGTGAAGAGCGAATTCCTGCTGGAAGGCTGGGAGGCAAAAAAACGCGCGATGGAACAGCTTTCCAAAGTGGCTGTAGTGAATACTTCCAGCCTGAAAGTAAGGGAAGAGCCCAATACGGAGTGCGAAGTCATTACATTGGTTCCAAGCGGCGAGGAGCTGGAAGTGGTGGAAGAACTGGGCGATTGGGTAAAGATTATGATTGACGATGAAGAAAATTATGTGTCGGCGGAATATGTGAACATAGAAGAAAAACTGGGTTCCGCGATTACTTTGACGGAATTGCTGTATGGGCAGGGCGTATCGGATGTGAGGATTGAACTTTGCCAGTACGCGAAGCAGTTTGTAGGGAACCCTTATGTATGGGGCGGAACCAGCCTAACAAAAGGCGCTGACTGTTCCGGGTTTGTACTTAGCGTATTTAAAAAATATGGCGTTTACCTTCCCAGGACATCGGGTTCCCAGGCCAATGCGGGAACGAAAATCAGCATGTCCGAGGCGAAGCCGGGGGATTTGATTTTCTATGCGAAAGGCGGACGAATCAACCATGTGGCGATTTATATAGGCGGAGGACAGGTAGTCCATGCCAGCAGCCCGAAGACAGGCATTAAGATTTCCAATTACAATTACCGGACGCCGGCCAAAGTAGTCAGGGTCTTGCAGCAGTAGTGAACCGTGAAAATTTAGTATTTACAGGAAAAGAAAAATGTGGTAGGATATTTAAGTGTGAGATTTGGCCAATGCTCAGATAGGGGACAACTCCGGCCCGGTCTTGGTATTCGGCATAAGGAAAAGCAGGAGGAAGAGGAAATGATTTCAAAGGAAAAGAAAACGGCAATTATTAAAGAGTATGCAAGGTCTGAAGGCGATACGGGTTCACCGGAAGTACAGATTGCGATACTTACAGCGAGGATTCAGGAACTTACAGAGCATTTGAAAGTTAATCCTAAGGATCATCATTCAAGAAGAGGGCTTCTTAAAATGGTTGGCCAGAGGCGTGGGCTTTTAAGCTATCTTAAGAAAGTGGATATTGAGAGGTACCGTTCTTTGATTGAAAAACTGGGAATCAGAAAGTAATGAATAAATGACGAGAGGCGGATACTGACTGAAAAGTTAGTGTGTCCGCCTTTTGCTTTCGCGAGGTTTTTGGCTGTTAAGGCGGAGGGGATATTCCGAGACCACTGATAAGGATGCGCACAGTAGGATGGGCTGGCTGGAACGTATATTTATCAGTAGTTTCGGCATCTCCTGCCTTAATCATAAAGGCAATCGGCAAAGTCGATATGCTTTGGAAAAATAGGAAGGAGAAAGGATTCATGGAAAAAAATTACAAGACGTTTACAATGGATTTGGCCGGCAGGACTTTGAGAGTGGATATCGGCAGAGTAGGAAAACAGGCGAACGGCTGTGCGTTTATGCAGTATGGTGAGACAACGGTGTTAAGCACTGCAACAGCATCGGACAAGCCAAGGGAAGGCATTGACTTTTTCCCGTTAAGCGTGGAATATGAAGAGAAATTATACGCTGTAGGGAAAATACCCGGCGGCTTCAATAAGAGGGAAGGGAAAGCTTCCGAAAATGCCGTGCTGACAAGCCGCGTTATCGACAGGCCGATGCGCCCGCTGTTTCCCAAGGATTACAGGAATGATGTTACGTTAAACAATATGGTAATGAGCGTTGACCCGGCCTGCCGTCCGGAATTGGTGGCCATGATTGGCTCCGCTATTGCCACATGCATTTCGGATATTCCTTTTGACGGGCCCTGCGCAATGACCCAGATAGGAATGATTGACGGAGAATTCGTTGTCAATCCTTCCCAGGAGCAATGGAAAGTGGGGGATTTGAACCTGACGGTTGCTTCTACCAGGGAAAAGGTCATTATGATTGAAGCTGGGGCAAATGAGATTCCGGAAGATAAAATGCTGGAAGCCATTTATATGGCACACGAAATTAACCAGTCTCTGATTGCCTTCATTGATGATATTGTATCCCAGGTTGGCAAGGAAAAGCATGTATATACAAGCTGCGCGGTACCGGAGGAGATGTTTGAGGCAATAAAGGATATCGTTTCCCCGGAAGAGATGGAGGAAGCGGTATTTACCGACGAGAAACAGGTCAGGGAAGAAAATATAAGAAAAATTACGGAAAAGCTGGAAGAAGCTTTTGCGGATAACGAAGAATGGCTGGCATTATTGGGAGAGGCCGTATACCAATATCAGAAAAAGACAGTCCGGAAGATGATATTAAAAGACCATAAACGTCCTGATGGCCGTGAAATTACCCAGATTCGTCCTCTTGCCGCAGAAGTGGATTTGATTCCCAGGGTGCATGGCTCCGCTATGTTTACAAGAGGGCAGACGCAGATTTGTACGGTGACCACATTGGCGCCTTTGTCGGAAATGCAGAGGATTGACGGACTGGACGAAAATGAAGTGAATAAGAGATATATGCACCATTATAATTTCCCTTCTTATTCCGTTGGCGAAACAAAGCCCAGCAGGGGGCCCGGACGCCGCGAAATAGGGCATGGCGCATTGGCGGAAAGGGCGCTGGTGCCGGTTCTTCCTTCCGAAGAAGAATTCCCCTATGCAATCCGTACGGTATCCGAAACATTCGAATCCAACGGCTCTACTTCCCAGGCATCGATATGCGCATCAACTATGTCTTTGATGGCTGCCGGCGTGCCGATTAAAAAGCAGGTGGCCGGGATTTCCTGCGGGCTTGTGACAGGGGAAACGGATGAAGACTATATCGTCCTTACGGATATCCAGGGGCTGGAAGATTTCTTCGGGGATATGGACTTTAAAGTGGCCGGAACCCATGACGGCATTACGGCAATCCAGATGGATATTAAAATCCATGGGCTGACACGTCCTATCGTGGAAGAAGCGATTCGCAGGACGAAAGAGGCCAGAGAATATATTTTAAATGAAGTGATGACCCCGGCGATTGCGGAGCCGAGAAAAGAAGTGGGGCCGTATGCGCCGAAGATTATTTCCATTCAGATTGATCCGGAGAAAATCGGGGATGTGGTAGGACAGAGAGGGAAGACCATCAACGAGATTATCGCCCGCACTGGCGTAAAAATCGATATTACCGATGACGGAAAGGTATCTATCTGCGGCACGGACAGCGATATGATGAACAAAGCGGTGGAAATGGTCAAGATTATCACCACGGAGTTTGAGGAAGGCCAGGTCTTCAAAGGCATCGTAGTGAGCATCAAAGAGTTTGGCGCATTTATCGAATTTGCACCGGGCAAAGAAGGCATGGTCCATATTTCCAAGATTTCCAGGGAAAGAATCAACCGGGTAGAGGATGTCCTTACATTGGGGGATAAAGTGACGGTAGTCTGCCTTGGAAAGGATAAGATGGGAAGGCTCAGCTTTTCTATGAAAGATGTGGCTCAGTCGCCCAGATAGGGAATAGCTATATACAGGATAAGCAGTCGGGAAGGCGAGTGAAAATGAGTCAAATGTCTGTGCAGAAGCCATGTATCTGCTGCGCATGACATTTGGCTCATTCTTTGTAGAGATTTTAAGAAAAAGGGAGCAGAGGGATAACAGATATGCGGATTGGCAAGAGACAGATAATGGACGAAAAAGTTTCGAATCAAAAAATGATTTGGTTTGTAACGATACTTATTTTTATAGGAAATTTAGCACTACGTTTTGGCACTGGAAATTATGAAAAATGCATCGGAGTATATGCGGACGAACTCAGGTATTTGCATATTTCGAGAAGCTTGTTCGAATCAGGACGCATGCTTATGCGGGGGGGGGTACAGACTTCCAAAAAATATTGTACCCTTTGCTGATATCCCCGGCTAATTTTATGAGGGATAGAGAAGGGCAATTAAATATAGTGACATTGTTGAATTGCATTTATATGTCATCGTCAGTTGTTCCAATGCTTCTGGTTTCAAAAAAGTTTTTTAATAAAAATTGGCAGATTATCATATCTTTAATTACATTGGTTCTGATGCCTGCATTCTCAATGACGATGACATTTATGAGCGAAAACATTTATTTACCTCTTTGCCTTTGGAATTTTTACCTTTGTATTGTCATTATGGAAGAAAAACGGGTAAAATACAAAATTGCAGGAAGCATTGGAGTCGGATTTCTGAATTATTTGCTATATTTGAATAAAGAGATTGGATTATCCTTTTTAATAGCTTATTTGTTAGTAGAGGGATTCGTGGGTTTTATTGATAAAAGCAAAAGGAAACTTACAATTTGCGGTCTGGCAGCAATGATGATTGCTTTTGGAGCCTGTTTTATCATAATGAAAATGACTATATTTAATGGTATGGGGAATTCATATAACCAAATGAGTATAGATGCGATTGCTTCCGTGGACAGGTTCCGGTTTATGCTGTATGCAGTAGTATACAATGGGCTATTTGCGGTGATGGCCTTTTTTGTTCTGCCAGTAGTATTGCCAATAATGCGTTGGAGATATTTAAACCAAATTGAGAAAAAAGCTTTTGCCTATGTTTTCCTTACTTTTCTCGTTATGGTATTTGTAATCGCATATACGATTTCGGTCAGAGAAGATTGGGGGGAAGAGTCTATCCGCCAGCATTTGAGGTATTTGGAACCATTGTTCCCCATGTTTTTCATTCTGTTTATTTCTTCTTTAATGAAGCGGGTAGATAATGGACATATGGATACATGGAACAGAATCCTTTACTTGCTTCCGGTTTTGATTGCCGTTCTTCTTGTTTGGATTCCGGGAAGAATTAGGGAAGGCTCTTATGTAGATGGATTTATGCTTAGATATTATGAAATAGCACAAGATGTTCTTGGAAACCGGCTCATTTTTTTAAGGATAGCGATGGCGATTCTCATAATTATAATAATCACTATCCTGTATAAAAAGAATTATGCTGCTGTTACTGCATTGCTTATCATAGGAATATGGCTCATTTGCATGGTGAATAATATTGCTGTATATGAAAGAATAAAGAAAGCATACAGGGTTTCGCCGGAATTGGAGGCAGAATGGTACGAACTAAACAGTTTTATGGAAGATAAAGAGCTGTTGGTTATTATGAGAGGCTGGTATGAAGAAGAAGCTAAAGTTATGGATACCCTTATGGATGTCGAAGCAGAGTATGTGGAAGTGCCAAATGCGGCATTGGGAAAAGGGTGCTTGGAAAATATGAAAAAATATTCCTACTTGCTTGTTTGCCCGTCCAGAAAGATAGATGAAGCGGACGGAAGGGAAATTATGAAAGTGGGAGGCTATACATTATATGAAGTGGATGATTCCAGAGAAGTGGACTTTTTTGAAAACCCATGTTTTCCGGTAAATGATAATGAAAAGAGAATAGTAACTGCTTCGGAAGGAAAATTCTATACGCAATTCGGCATGAAAGAAGGAAAATACAGCTATGTTTCCGGAGAAAGGGAAGGTTTTTTAGTATATGGCCCTTATACTAATATTTATCCAGGCATCTATGATGTAACGGTTTATTACAAGTATGAAGGGAAAAAGACGGAAAATGAGTTGATTGGATATATGGATTTAAAATACAAGGAGGAAGCCCCGAATGAATTTGTAGAACTGAAAGCCGGAAGCAATCGGGTAGAATTAAAGGATATCGCAGTAGAAGAATTTTATGATAAAGGGGAAATAAGGATATATACAAGCGTGCCGGGAATTAGATTTCTTAAGGCGGAAATATACAGGCATTAAAGTTTTGCAGCTATTAAATGATAAAAGGGCTGCCGCAGCGATAGGTTCAGGAATCGCTGCGGCAGCCCTTCTTCCTTACGATAAGCCGACTCGCGAAGCGCGGCGGCGCTCGTTACAATAAGCCGGCTCACGAAGCATGGCGGCGTTCGTTGCCTTATGGCTTAAACGGCTTCATGGAATGTTCTGCTGATAACATCCGCCTGCTGTTCAGGAGTCAGCTTGATGAAGTTAACGGCATAGCCGCTGACACGGATGGTGAGCTGGGGATAATTCTCAGGATGTTTCTGGGCATCCAGAAGGGTATCCCTGTTAAGTACGTTAACATTCAAATGATGGCCGCCTTTTTCCGCATATCCGTCCAATAAATTTACTAAATTTTCAACCTGTGCTGCATTCGACATAATAATACCTCCTATTTAATAATAATAATGATTACTGTTTCTTTGCTATTATCATATCATTTTCATCCCTTATTGTCTACAAGAAAAGAAAAACAATGTGTATTTTTTTAGATACAAAAAATTGAAAAAGATGGAATAACTTGGCCAAGGCTTCATATATTGAGATAAGGACGGAAGGAGTGGGAAACGATGGCTGGAAGCGGGGAAATTCTGCGTATATTTCCGGATTATTTAAGGGATAAATGGAAAGCGGTGGCACAGAAGGCGGACATGCTTCAGGAAATCCGGCTCAGGGTGCAGAGGGAAATTGTGGTTATCATGGATGGGAAGGAATTTTTTTTGGATAAAACAGGACAGATTGTCCGGGATATCAACATGGCGGACAAGATGGAAGGGCAGGATATGGATGCCATACTGAACCATATCTGCGATTATTCCCTTTATGCATTTGCCGATGAAATGCGTCAGGGATTTTTGACCATACCGGGAGGGCATCGGGTGGGGATAGCGGGGCAGGTTATTATGGAAAAGGAAGGGCAGATACGGAACATGAAACATATATGCTACATGAATATCCGTATTTCCCATGAAATTAAAGGGGCAGCGGACAAGGCAATGCCCTACGTCTACGAAAATGGCAGGCTGCAGGATATTTTGCTGATTTCCCCGCCAGGCTGCGGGAAAACTACTTTGCTCAGGGATATGGTAAGGCAGATATCGGATGGGGGCCGGTTCGGGGAGGGCATGAATGTGGCGGTAGTGGATGAACGTTCCGAAATAGCGGGCTGCTATATGGGATGCCCGCAGAACGATATCGGAAGGCGCACGGATGTGCTGGACTGCTGCCCGAAGGCTTTGGGAATGATGATGCTCATCCGTTCCATGTCTCCCCAGGTCATTGCGGTAGATGAACTGGGAGGGATAGAAGACGTAAAAGCGGTATGCCGGGCGCTGCAGTGCGGAAGCAGAATTATTGCCACGATGCATGGGGATTCCCTGGAGGATGTGATGGAAAAAAATTTCTTTAGGGAATTAAAGGAAAGGAAAGTTTTCGGAAGGTATATCCTGTTGGAAAAAAGGGATGGAAAATGCGGGATAGGTTCTATTTATGACAGGAGTTTCAGAGTATGCTGCGGGTTATAGGGGTTTTGCTTTTGGTGGCGGGGAGCGTAGGTACGGGATGGTCGATAAAGGAAAAATGGAAGGCCGGCCTGGAAGTTTTATATCAAATGCGGCAGATTCTTGAGATGTTTCAAAATGAAATTGCATACAGCAGGGCGTCTCTGCCGGAAGCCTGCAGCAGGATTGGGGCCAGGGTGGAAGAGCCATACAGGGGCGCATTTATCTCCATCAGGGAGGAAATGCTGGCTAACCGGGGGCTGCCCTTTGATACGATTTGGAAGGAAGAAATGAAAAAGTGCCTGGAGAAGCTGCCTGCGGCGGGGGAGGACAAAAGGGTATTTCTCGATTTCGGAAGCTGCATTGGATATATGGATGGGGAGATGCAGGCGGAGGCGGTGGAGCAATACGTACATAAGCTGAATATATCCATCGAAAGGATGGAAAAGGATATGTGGAATAAATATAAGGTCATTATGAGTTTAAGCATTATGGGCGGCCTTATGCTCGCCATTATGCTTCTGTAGGAGGGCGAATGAGCGTTAGTCTGATATTCAGGATTGCGGCGGTAGGTATTCTGATTACCATATTGAGCCAGATTTTAAAGCATAGCGGAAGGGAAGAACATGCATTTTTGATAAGCCTGGCGGGCCTGATTCTCGTTCTGACCTGGATTGTGCCGTATATTTACGATTTGTTTACCATGATTCAGAATTTGTTTGAATTATAGGAATCGGGTGTCGTCAGCAATAATAGGAACAGTGAGGGGGAAGAGGGAATGAATGTATGGAAGGTAGGGATTCTGGGAATTGCGGGCGTCATGCTGGCGCTGCAGTTTAAAAGCAGCAAGCCGGAATATGGGCTGTACATAGGTTTTACGGTCTGCTTGCTCATTTTTTCTTTTGCAATATCCGGACTATCTTCGGTCTTCGGGAATATGAAAGGGATAGAGAAATATATCGGACAGGATAATACTTATTTTCGAATCCTTTTAAAAGTCATAGGGATTACCTATATTTGCGAATTATGCGCAGGCATATGCAAGGATGCGGGTTATTCGTCGGTGGCAGGGCAGATAGAAATATTTGGCAAACTTTCCGTACTGATGGCGGGCATGCCCATATTGCTGGCTATTTTGGAGAGTATACAGGAGATTGCGGGATGAAAAAGATATTGGCGGTATTGGCAATGGTTCTTTTCGTCTGGTTCGGGATGTACAAGCCGGTGTATGCGGCTGATACAGGCATTGATTTTGCGGACGTATGGGAAAAATATGGACTGGATGAAGCGGCCAGGAATCTGGACAATCTGTTGCCGGATTACGAACTGGACATGAAGGGGATATGGAGCCATATATTGCATGGGGAAATCAAAACGGCGGTAGAGCTGCTGTGGGAAGGCATCAAAGGAAAAATTTTTGCGGAAATGGAAGGGATGAAGAATATTTTTGTTTCCGTAATGATTCTGGGAATTATTTCCGCCCTGTTTGCAAACTTTTCGGACGTGTTTCAGAATCATCAAATAGCGGATATCAGTTTCTATTTTCTTTATTTGCTGCTTATGTCGGTTTTGATGAAAGCTTTTCTGGCGGCAGCGGATATCGCCGGAGAGACTGTGGGGAACATCGTCCTCTTCATTAAAATGTTCATCCCCGCCTACTTTATGGCGGTTGGGGCGGCAAGGGGGGCGGTGACAGGGGCGGTGTACTATCAGTTTACCCTGATTTTGGCCTATGGGGTGGAGAAAATCCTGCTGTCCTTCCTCATTCCTCTCGTTTACGGCTATGTGCTTTTGGCGTTGATGAACGGGATTTGGGCGGAAGAACGCCTGGCGCTTTTGCTGGATTTTCTAAAGAAAGGGATTGGCGCCGGGTTAAAGGTGGCGATGGGAGCCGTTACATCCCTCAGCCTGTTCCAGTCCATGATTGCGCCGGTTCTGGATTCCCTGAAGTCATCGGCGGTGAAAAAGGCAATCGGGGCAATACCCGGGATAGGGAATTTGGCGGAAGGGGTGACGGAAATGGTAATCGGTTCTGCAATTTTAATTAAAAACAGCGTCGGGCTTTTGATGCTTTTGCTTTTGCTGGCCATTTGCCTTGTGCCGCTGGCAAAGCTTTTTATGATTGCGTGCATGATGAAAGGCAGCGCGGCTTTGGTAGGGATTGTAGGAGATAAAAGGATTACAGGATGCACGGATAAGCTGGGGGATGGAAGCTTTTTGCTTTTTAAGGCGGCATTTACGGCGGTTGCTTTGTTTATGATTACGATAGCCATTGTGGCATATACGACCAATTGAAAAGAAAGGGATTAAATATTTCATGGGATATTCTTTTTTGGAATTTATGAAGCGGATAGGCATATTTATCATATGCGCCCAAAGCTTTCTGCACTTCACGGCAGGGAAATCTTATGAAAAATATGTGAAGCTGTTGATTGGCCTGATGATACTGGCCCAATTTATAGTGCCGGTGAGGGCTGTATTCCTGTCAGGGGAAAATGCGGAATTATGGGAAGAAGTGGAGCGGTTTCAAAAAGAACTGGATGAGATGGAAGCGGATATCATATGGGAATATCAGGAGGAAAACGGGGCGGCTGCCGCTCTGAGCGAGGAAGTGAAAGGAAAGCTGGAAGGGATTGCCGGGGAATACGGCTTCGAAATAAAGGAAGTGACGGTTTGCGAAGAGCCTCCCAGGGTGGAAGTGACCGTGGGGAAAAAGCGGGGAGGGGAAGAACGGATCCGGATAGAGAAAATAGAAGTTATAAGCGGGGAGGAAATAGGCCAGAGGCTGGCGGGGGCGGACACGGGGCATGAGGATATGAAACAGGATTTTGCGGCGGCCCTGCATACGGACGAGGAATATATCGTAATTAATGAATAAAATCTATTCATGGAAGAATGAGGGTGACGGCGATGAATGAAGAAAAAAGGGATGACCGGGCACAGGATAAAGGGCCGCTTTCAAAAATGACGAAAATAAAAATGAGGAAGGACCAGTTCGTAATATGCATATTGGCCGGAATATTGTTAATCATTACGGCATTGCCCTCGGCGGAAAAAAAGAATGGAAAAACATCCGAGTACGGAATATGGGATAGCAATACAAGTATAATAGAAGAAAAAGCGGCAGAAGAAAAAGCGGAAGCCGCACAATCGGAAAAATTTGGAAATACAGAGGAATATGAAAGCTATATGGAGAATAAATTAGAACAGGCAATATCGGCAATGGAAGGGGCTGGGAAGGTAAAGGTCATGGTGACCGTAAGCGCATCGGAGGAACTGGTAGTGGAAAAAGATATGCCCATTACGCGGAGCGATACCCAGGAGAGCGATTCGGAAGGCGGGAATAGAAACGTTAACGAATGGAATCAGGAAGAAGAGACGGTGTACAGCAGGCAAAGCGACGGCAGTTCCGCACCCTATGTAATTAAAACGCTGCAGCCTATGATAGAAGGTGTAGTGGTGGTGGCACAGGGAGGGGATAGGCCAGAGGTGAGAAGAAATATTACTGAAGCAATTGTGGCATTATTTGATATAGAGCCACATAAAATTAAAGTAGTTAAAATGAAATCCGAATAAGGAAAAGGGGAGAAAAGGCGTGAAAAATATGCTTAAAAAAAATCAGATTATGATTACCGCACTGGCGATTATGATTGCAGTGGCGGGATACCTGAATTTCGCAGGTACAAAGGTAACGGAAGAGGAAATTATGACTGTGGACAGCGATACCGTGGTGAATGATGACGGCAGCATTCTTCTGTCCGATGATTTGTCTCTGGATTCTGCGGATGATGAATTGCAGGCCGTGGGGGATATTTCCGATGAAGATATCCTGCAATCTTCTGCTTATGGGGATATTGAAAGCCTGGATACGGATATCACCGATATTACTGCGGATTATCTGGATGAAGGAATGGCTGAAAATGTAGAAGAAACCACATCTACGGACAGCGAGGTGCCCGGAGAGGCAGTTTTCACATCCACATCAGGAATGAATTCTTTATCCAGCGCCAAACTAATGAAAGAACAGACAAGGGCCAAAAATAAGGAAACATTGATGGAGATTATAAATAATGCCAATATTACGGAAACGCAAAAGCAGGAAGCCATCAACAATATGATAGCCATTACGGATATTGCGGAAAAGGAAACGGCGGCTGAAATCCTGTTGGAATCCAAAGGCTTTTCCGATGTCGTGGTCAGCATCAGCGATTCCGGCGTGGATGTGGTAGTGAATGCCACACAGCTGTCCGAGGCACAGAGGGCGCAGATCGAAGACATCATTACAAGAAAAACCGGCGTATCCCCGGACACGATTATTATCAGTACGATGGCGGCGGAGTAAAAAATTACTAACAGTTTAGCTTAAGGTGTGGTATAATGAATTGCGCTGATGCGCAAGCAGGTCATCAATTTCCTAACGGAAATTGGTGACATATGGTATAATGAATTGCGCTGATGCGCATTATGGTTACAGTTCAGCTGTCAATGTCATTTAGTTAACACCTTAGCCAGCTGCGAGAATGATAAAATCCTCAAGGAGCCCTTTGAAAAACGCCGGCACTTAGGCGCTGTGTTTTAGCGCCTTATGTGTCCGCTGCGTTTTTCATAGAGCGAGAGCGTGGCGACGGAGGATTTTATCATTCTCGCAGCGTCCGACACCATTAACCAAATGACATTAGTTCAGCTGTCCGCTGGGCTGTAACGGACTGTTAAGAGACAATGAGAAACAGCTGTGCTGTGAAAAAACCAGGGAGGAAAAGAACGTGGGCAATTATGCGGAGGAAATAAATAGAAGAAGGACTTTTGGGATTATATCGCATCCGGATGCGGGAAAGACGACGCTAACGGAAAAATTCCTGCTTTACGGGGGAGCGATTAACCTGGCGGGAAGCGTAAAAGGCAAAGCGACGGCAAGGCATGCGGTTTCGGACTGGATGGAAATTGAAAAAGAAAGGGGAATTTCCGTAACTTCCAGCGTGCTGCAGTTTGAATACGAGAATTTCTGTATCAATATCCTGGATACGCCGGGACATCAAGACTTTTCGGAGGACACTTACCGTACGCTGATGGCTGCGGACTCTGCGGTAATGGTGATTGACGCGTCAAAAGGGGTGGAGGCGCAGACGAGGAAGCTTTTTAAGGTCTGTGTCATGAGGAAGATACCGATTTTTACATTTATCAATAAAATGGACAGGGATGCCGGCGATATGTTTGAACTTTTGGATGAAATCGAACGGGAGCTGGGGATTGCCACCTGTCCTATCAACTGGCCCATTGGATCGGGTAAAAGCTTCAAAGGAGTCTATGACAGGGAGGAAAAATGTATTCACACCTATTCCGATACGCAGAAGGGAACGAAAGAGGGGGAGACTACCGTGATTCCCGTTTCGGATGAGGCGAAGCTATCGGAATATATCGGGGAAGAACTGAAGGACAAGCTGTTGGAAGACGTGGAACTGTTGGATGGAGCCAGTGCGGAATTTGACCTGGATGTCGTGAGGGCAGGGGAATTGACACCGGTATTTTTTGGTTCCGCATTGACAAATTTTGGGGTGGAAGTTTTTTTGCAGCATTTTCTGCAAATGACCACTACGCCCTTGCCAAGAAGGGCGGATACGGGCCTTGTGGAACCGGCGGAAAGGGATTTTTCGGCCTTTGTATTTAAAATTCAGGCGAACATGAATAAGGCGCACAGGGACAGGATCGCTTTTATGCGGATATGTTCGGGGAAATATGAGGCGGGAATGGAAGTAAGGCATATACAGGGAGGAAAGGTTATGCGGCTTTCCCAGCCCCAGCAGATTATGGCCAGCGAGAGGAAGATTTTGGAGGAGGCTTATGCCGGAGATATCATAGGGGTTTTTGACCCGGGTATTTTTTCTATTGGGGATACGCTCTGCATGCCGAAGGAGCAATTTCGGTACGAAGGGATACCAACGTTTGCCCCGGAGCATTTTGCCAGGGTGCGCCAGATGGATACGATGAAACGAAAGCAGTTCGTAAAAGGGATTACCCAGATAGCACAGGAAGGAGCAATCCAAATTTTCCAGGAATTCAATACAGGCATGGAAGAAATCATTGTAGGCGTAGTAGGGGTGCTCCAATTTGAAGTGCTGAAATACCGGCTGGAAAACGAATACAATGTGGATATACGCCTAGAACCGCTTCCTTATGAACATATCCGGTGGGTGGAAAATAAGGAAATAGATATGGCGAAGCTGACCGGCACTTCGGATATGAAAAAAGTAAGGGATATGAAGGGGAATCCGTTGCTGCTTTTTGTAAACCAGTGGAGCATAGGTATGACCCTGGATAGGAATGAAGGATTAATATTATCCGAGTTTGGACGTGATTAATTGAAAAAAAGAATGATGAGCGGAAAAAGAAGAAAAGAAGGAAAGAGAAAGAGGATTTGGGCTTTTGCCCCGTATGCGGGCATTTTAGCCCTGATAATGCTGCTTTGCGGCGGGTGCGGTTACCCGAAAGAGGATGATATCCGGCAGGGGGAAGAGGCCTCTGCGAAAGAAAAAGTCACCGAGCTGATGACCGGCGAACAGGATGATGTTTCCATACGGCTGTCGGTAGGCCTTTCGGAGGAAACAATACCGGTCTTGCTGGCGGAGCAGGAGGGAAACTATAATTTTGACCATTTAGAAGAGGAAGAACAGCTGATTTATGTGGAAATCCTGCAAATACTGAAGGAACGGGGGAAGGAAGTGAAGCTTTCCTCTCTGGATGCGCATAAAATCGAAAAAGCGTTCCAATGTGTGCTGAATGACCATCCTGAAATCTTTTACGTGGACGGTTATACGTTTACAAAGTATACGCTGGGGGAGGAATTGAAGAAAATTACGGTAACCGGCACCTATCTGTATGACGAAGAAGAGACCAGGGAAAGGCAGGAAAGGATTGAGGCTTACGCCTTGCAATGTATAGAGGGCATACCGGAAGGAACGGATGAGTACGGGAAAGTAAAATATTTGTATGAATATATTATTGACCATACGGAATACGATGCGGATGCGGAGGATAATCAAAATATCTGTTCCGTGTTCCTGTATGGGCGTTCCGTTTGTCAGGGCTATGCGAAAGCTTTTCAGTACCTTTTGGGGAAAATGGATGTTTTTTGTACGATTATTATCGGAAGCGTGTCGAACGGGGAAGGACATGCCTGGAATTTAGTCCGAATAGATGGGGATTATTATTATGTGGACCCTACATGGGGAGACGCTTCCTATCAAATGGAAGAATCCGGGGAAAAGGATGAATATGGGAAAGAACATCTGCCAACAATTAATTATGACTATCTATGCGTGACAACCCAGCAGCTGACCAGGACCCATGAGATAGATAACGTAGTGGAGCCGCCCTTATGCACAGCGATGGAGGCAAACTATTATGTGAGAGAGGGGGCTTATTTTACTTCTGTGGATGAAACCGGCTTAGGAGAACTTTTTCAGCGGGAGTATGACAAAGGGAGCACATATGTTACTTTGAAATGCAGCGGGGAAGATGTTTACATGCAGATGGAAAAGGCATTGATTGAGGAACAGGAGATTTTCCGCTATCTGGACAGCCCGGACGGCGTAATCGCATATGCGGACAATGCGGAACAGCTCAGTTTGAGTTTTTGGCTGTAAATAGGTCTATGCAAAATCCGTAAATTTTGGTATCATAGTAGGAACAGGGATAACAGTTGGGGCTTGCCTTAAGCTGTTACGGCATATGAATTATGAAAGAAAGGTTCCAAAGGTTTGCGGCGGCGCAGCATCCGCAGGCCTGGCAAGAGAAAAGCTGCGCAGAAATGAGGAAAACAAATGGAAAAAGAATTAGATAGAAACGGGTATGTGTCTGAAGAAGATGGAAATGCGGGCAGCGTCAAAATCGCGGATGACGTAGTGGCCATGATAGCGGGGATTGCGGCCACGGAGGTAGACGGGGTGTCTGCTATGGCGGGCAATATATCCCATGAATTCATGAGCAAGGTGGGAGTGAAAAGCCTGAAAAAAGGCGTGAAAGTGGATGTGATTGGCAAGTCGGTAAGGGTAGACTTGGCTTTGGTTATGGATTATGGATACAATATCCCGGCGGCCAGCCAGAAGGTGCAGGAGAAAGTAAAGAGCGCCATCGAGAATATGACAGGCCTGGATGTGCTGGATGTAAATATCCGCATTGCAGGCATTAATATGCAAAAGGACAGATAAGGTAAGGCATACCATGGGAAGAAGAGAACTAAGGGAACAGATATTTAAGCTGCTTTTCCGTATAGAATTCAATAAAAAAGAAGATATGCCGGAGCAGGAAGAATTATTTTTCCAGGAAGAAGAGAACGCGGCGGGCGAAAAGGACGAGCAATATATTCTAAAAAAATATCAGGACATTGTTTCCAAATTGGAGATAATCGATGATATGATAAACAAAACAGCGAAAGGGTGGGACACCAGCCGTATGGGCAAGGTGGACTTGACCCTTATTCGTCTTGCTGTTTATGAAATCAAGTACGATAGCGAGATACCCACAGGGGTAGCAATTAACGAGGCGGTGGAGCTGGCCAAGAAATTTGGGCAGGATAATTCACCGTCCTTTATCAATGGGATTCTTGCCAAGTTTGCATAGGCCCGGGAGCCAATGACCCCGCTGCAAGCAACGGGCATAAAGCTTGCAACGCGGCAGAGCAGCGGGATGCGGCCCTCGCGGCGGTATGCTGATAAAAAGTTGTGCAGATATGGGGAAAATAAGATGCAGAACGTTTATACCGTCTCACAAGTAAATTCTTATATTAAAAATATGTTTACCCAGGATTTTATGCTGCAATCGCTATATGTAAAGGGCGAAGTGAGCAATTGCAAATATCATTCTTCGGGGCATATTTATTTTACTTTGAAAGATAAGAAAGGAACGATTTCCTGTGTTATGTTTGCAGGAAATCGTTCCGGTCTTGTTTTTCGGATGGAAGAAGGGCAGCAAATTGTAGTAGGCGGAACGGTGGATGTCTATGAACGGGATGGGAAATACCAGCTTTATGCTAAGGAAATTACACTGGATGGAATCGGCCTTCTTTATGAAAAATTTGACAGGCTGAAAAGGGAATTGGAGGAAAGGGGAATGTTTGCGGCCTGCTATAAGCAGCCCATCCCCAGATTTATCCGTACCCTGGGCGTAGTGACCGCAGCCACAGGGGCGGCAGTCAGGGATATTATTAATATCGCTTCCAGAAGGAATCCATATGTGCAGATTATATTATACCCTGCGATTGTCCAGGGGGAACAGGCTGCCGGCTCCATCGTCAACGGTATCCATGCGCTGGAATATCTCGGCGTGGATGTGATGATTGTGGGAAGGGGCGGCGGCTCCATTGAGGATTTGTGGGCATTTAATGAGGAAATAGTGGCGCAGGCTATCTTCGACTGCCAAGTTCCCGTCATTTCTGCGGTAGGGCATGAAACGGACACAACGATTGCCGATTATGTGGCGGATTTGAGGGCCCCTACTCCATCGGCGGCGGCGGAATTGGCGGTGTATGAATACGCGCGGTTTGAAGAACTATTGATGGAATATAAGGATAAGCTGGACAGGCTGTTGGGAAATAAAATTAATTGGTATAAGGGATATTTGGAAAACCTCGGATTAAAGCTAAAATATTTAAGCCCCGCCAATCAGATTAGGGAAAAAAGGACTTACTCGCTGAAATTGGAAGAACAAATGGAAAATGCCATGCAGGCAATCCTCATAAGGAAAAGGCATCTTCTGGAAGTATACATTGAGAAAATGAAAGGATTGTCGCCGTTGGATAAACTGAAACAAGGCTTTTCTTATGTGTCTGACGAAGAGGGGAATACCGTTTCGTCCATTGAATCCGTGGAGGAAGGGAGCCTGCTGCGGGTGCATGTGCAAAACGGGATTATTACGGCTAAGGCTTTGGAGAAGGAGCGTGCGGAATGGAATTAGATGGGAAGGAATTGACGTTGGAAGAGGCTTTTGAGAAGCTGGAAGAGACGATTGAAAAGCTGGAGGCAGAGGATATTACGCTGGAGGATTCTTTTAAAGAGTATAAGCAGGGAATGGAAATCCTGAAATTTTGCAGCGATAAGATAGACAGGGTGGAAAAGAAAGTGATGAAGATTGAAGGAAATGGAGAGATTAATGAATTTTGACAAAAAACTGGAAACGAAAGTGAATGAAGTGGAGCGGATAATAGGGAAATATCTGCCGGAAGAGAAAGGATACCAGAAAACGGTAATCCAGGCTATGAATTACAGTATTCTGGCCGGCGGGAAAAGGCTGCGCCCCATGCTGATGCAGGAGACATACCGTATGTTTCGGGGGGGAGGGGAGATGGTGGAGCCTTTTATGGCCGCCATTGAAATGGTGCATACCTATTCTTTGGTCCATGATGATTTGCCCTGTATGGACAATGACGAATACCGGCGGGGAAGAAAGACCACCCATGTGGTTTACGGGGAAGGGATGGCCGTTCTGGCAGGGGACGGGCTTTTGAACTTCGCTTTTGAAACGGCTATGAAAGCTTTTTCCTTTGCGGAAGAAAAGGAGGAATTTGCCCGTATCGCACATGCTCTTTCCGTATTTGCCGCCAAAGCGGGCATTTATG
Organism: Lachnospiraceae bacterium; assembly: GCA_021769135.1. Classification (GTDB taxonomy): domain Bacteria; phylum Bacillota; class Clostridia; order Lachnospirales; family Lachnospiraceae; genus Kineothrix. The sequence goes on from JAETTM010000019.1 coordinate 19,101, forward strand.
GAATGATTGGAGGGCAGACCGCGGATATCGAAGCGGAAGACATGGAATCGGGCATGACAAAAGAGCAGCTTTTGTTTATCCATGAACACAAAACGGCGGCGTTAATCCAAAGCGCGATGATGACGGGAGCAATCCTGGCAGGGGCTGCGGAGGAAGAAATCGCAAAAATCGAAAAGAGCGCTTATAATATTGGAATCGCCTTTCAGATTCAGGACGATATCCTGGATGTGACAGGCAGCCTGAAAACTTTAGGGAAGCAGGCCGGCAGCGATGAAAAGAATAAAAAAACCACCTATGTGACCATAAAGGGAATGGAACAGGCGGTGAAGGATGTGGAGTCGCTTTCTGAGGAGGCGGTGGAAATATTGTCTTCTTTTAAGGAACGGAATGAATTTTTGGAGGATTTAGTTAAGCGGCTGATTACCAGAGAAAAATAAGAAGAGGGTATGGATATGCTATTGGATAATATTCGTCAAGTGAATGATATTAAGAAAATGAGCGAAGAAGAGCTGGAGCCCCTCGCAGAGGAAATCAGGGAGTTTCTGATTGAAAAAATCAGCGTGACGGGCGGACACCTTGGTTCCAACCTGGGAGCAGTGGAATTGACGATGGCGCTGCATCTGGCGCTGAACCTGCCGGAGGATAAAATCATCTGGGATGTGGGCCATCAGTCTTATACCCATAAACTTTTGACCGGAAGGAGAAGCGGCTTTGAAACCCTGAGGAAATATGGCGGGATGAGCGGTTTCCCGAAGCGGAGGGAAAGCGACTGCGACGCTTTTGATACGGGGCACAGTTCCACTTCCATATCCGCAGGGCTTGGCCTGGTTAAGGCCAGGGATTTGAATGGGGAAAAGCATCTCGTAGTTTCGGTGATAGGGGATGGTTCCTTAACCGGAGGAATGGCTTATGAGGCATTAAATAATGCGGCCAGGCTGGAGAGCAATTTCATTATCGTTTTGAATGACAATAACATGTCCATATCGGAAAATGTAGGCGGCGTATCGAAATATTTGAATAACGTGCGCACGGCGGACAGCTATCTGGATTTGCGGGACGGGGTGTATAATACTTTAAAAGATATGCCCAAATATGGGAATCAGATGGTGAAATTTATCAGGCGTGCCAAAAACAGCGTAAAACAGCTGGTGATTCCAGGGATGTTTTTTGAGGATATGGGCATTACCTATTTAGGGCCTGTGGATGGCCATAATATCGGGCAGATGGTACGCGTATTCAACGAAGCAAAAAGGGTGAAGAAGGCTGTCCTGGTACATGTGCTGACCCAGAAAGGGAAAGGCTATCTGCCGGCGGAAAGGCATCCGGCCAGGTTTCACGGGGCGGAACCTTTTGACGTGGAAACGGGGCTCCCCACCCATCCGAGAGCGAAGGCCAATTATACGGACATTTTTTCCACCGTTATGACGAAACTGGGGCAAAGGGATGAAAAGGTGGTGGCCATTACAGCGGCCATGCCCGACGGAACCGGATTAAAGCGTTTCCGGAATATGTATCCCGAGCGTTTTTTTGATGTGGGCATTGCGGAGGAACATGGCGTCACTTTTGCCGCCGGGCTGGCGGCGGGAGGGCTAAAGCCTATCGTGGCCATTTATTCTTCCTTTTTGCAGCGGGCTTATGACCAAATTCTGCATGACGTGTGTATACAGAATCTGCCAGTGGTGTTCGCCATCGACAGGGCTGGACTGGTGGGAAGCGATGGCGAGACCCATCAGGGGATATTCGATTTGTCCTACCTTTCTTCCATTCCCAATATGCATATTATGGCCCCAAAAAACAAATGGGAACTGTCGGATATGATGAAATTTGCCGTTGGTTTCGGGGCGCCCATTGCGATACGGTATCCCAGAGGGGAAGCCTATGACGGGCTGAAGGAGTATAGGCAGCCGATTGTATATGGTAAGAGCGAATGGATTTATAAGGAAGCGGATATCTGCCTGTTAGCCGTAGGCAGCATGGTGAAGACGGCGTGCCAGGTGCGGGAACAGCTGAAGGAAAAGGGATATTCTTCCTGTTCTTTGATTAACGCCAGATTCGTCAAGCCTTTGGATGAAGATACGATTGAATCGGCCTTTGAGACCCATAAATTATTCGTTGCCATGGAGGAAAATGTGGCCAGCGGAGGATATGGGGAAAGGGTCAGGGAACTTCTGGATCGGAAGAAATCGGGGAAAGCTTTTCTTTCCATCGCAATTCCCGATGAATATGTGGAGCACGGCAATGTGGAGCTTTTGCGCCAGGAGATTGAAATAGATGCGGATTCGATAACAAGGCGGATTATTGCGGAATACGCCGGGCTATAGACGCGGGCTTCTGGAGGTATGGATTTATATGAAAGAACGTTTGGATGTGCTGCTGGTGGAGAAAGGATTTGCCCCGTCCAGGGAAAAGGCAAAGGCAATTATTATGTCGGGAAACGTATTTGTGGACGGACAGCGGGAAGATAAAGCGGGGGCATCTTTTGATAAAGAAAAGGCATGGATAGAGGTAAAGGGAAGCACGCTAAAATATGTGAGCCGGGGCGGCTTGAAGCTGGAAAAGGCGGTTGATGCTTTTGGAATCGGGCTGCAGGGCATGGTATGCATGGATATCGGGTCATCCACAGGCGGATTTACGGATTGTATGCTGCAGAACGGGGCAGCCAAGGTATATGCGGTGGATGTGGGGCACGGACAGCTGGATTGGAAATTAAGGACAAATGAAAAAGTGGTATGCATGGAAAAAACCAATTTCAGGTATATGCTCCCTTCTGCAATTGAGGATGTGCTCGATTTCGCATCGGTAGACGTGTCATTTATTTCCCTTACTAAAATATTGATTCCAGCCAGGAATCTGCTGAAAGACGGCGGACAGATGGTCTGCCTGATTAAACCTCAATTTGAGGCCGGCAAAGAGAAAGTTGGAAAAAAAGGAGTAGTTAGGGAACCGGAAATACACAGGGAAGTCATTGGCAAAGTGATAGATTTTGCTGACTGCATTGGATTTGGAATATTGGGGCTAAGCTTTTCGCCGGTGAAAGGGCCGGAAGGAAATATTGAATATCTCCTGTATATTGAAAAGAAAAAAGAAATATCGGAGGACGTCAGGAATTGGACGGAAACCCAAGGCGAACGACAGCTGGAACGGCTCCTGGAGGAAAAAAGCGGATTATCCCGAAGGGCGGAAATAGAGGAACTGATCGGGAAAACGGTGGAAGAGGCCCATAGGGCGCTATAGGGATGGGAAAGCAATGAATCATTTTTATATTATCACAAACGGGCATAAGGACTGCAGATTGGAGAAAACGAGGGATATTAGGCGATATCTGGAAAGCAGGAACAAGAAATGCACCATACAGGTGAAAGAGCCCGGAAAGGAACAGGGATACACCGATGCGGCGCAGATTCCGGAGGATGTGGATTGCATTCTTGTGCTGGGAGGCGACGGAACCCTTTTGCAGGCGGCCAGGGATATTATCAAGCGGGATATCCCGTTGTTGGGGATTAATCTGGGCACCTTAGGCTATCTGGCGGAAATCGACGAGGCGGGGCTGGAAGCCGCCATGGATCAGCTTTTGGATGGGGAATACGAAGTGGAACAGCGGATGATGCTTACGGGCAGGATTGTACGGGGAAGCATTCATCAAAAAAAGCATAGGGAAAGCGGGCTGCCCGAATATGGAATCGAAAATTCTTACGCTTTAAATGACATTGTAATTACAAGAAGCGGCTCTTTGCAGATTATACGTTTTCGGATATGCGTAAACGGACAGTTTTTGAATGAATACCATGCGGATGGGGTCATCGTGGCAACGCCTACAGGGTCTACAGGATACAATCTTTCTGCCGGAGGCCCCATTGTGGAACCGAAAGCGGAGCTGATTTTGGTAACGCCTATCAGTCCCCATACATTGAATACGAGAAGTATTATTTTGGCCCCGGAAGACAAAATAGAAATTGAGATAGGGGAAGGAAGGGGAGAAACTGTGCAGCAAGTGGAGGTTAACTTTGACGGGAGCCATAATGTAATGCTGTATACAGGGGACAAGGTAGAGATTGAGCGGGCAGAAACGACAACCGGCATCGTAAAGTTAAATAAAGCAAGCTTTCTGGAAGTATTACATAAAAAATTAAGCGTTTAGAAAATAGGAAGGGAAAGGTTATTTCTATGAAAAAGAACAGACAGGGAAAGATTATCGAACTGATTGAAAACTATGACATTGAGACACAGGATGAATTGGCGGAAAGGCTGCGGAATTCCGGTTTTCAGGTGACGCAGGCTACGGTTTCCAGAGATATCAGGGCTTTGAAGCTTTCCAAAGTACCGACGGGGGATGGCCGCCAGAAATATGTGGTGCTGAAACAGGATGACAGCTACCTGGGCGACAAATATATCCGTGTGCTGACGGACGGGTTCGTATCTATGGATATGGCGCAGAATATCCTGGTGATTAAAACGGTATCCGGAATGGCCATGGCTGTAGCGGCTGCCATAGACGCCATGAGGATGAAAGAAATCGTGGGTTCCATTGCCGGGGACGATACCATTATGATGGCGGTAAGGACAGTGGAGGACACCAGGACTGTGATGGACAAACTCCATAAAATGATGGATATTTAGTTGCTTTGGCTTTGCCCGGATACATAAGTTTAGAGGAGATGTTATGCTGTTAAGTTTACACGTAAAGAATTTGGCATTAATTGATGAAGAAGAAGTTTCGTTTGAAGAGGGGCTTAATATATTGACCGGGGAGACCGGCGCTGGGAAATCCATCGTGATAGGCTCCGTGAATTTGGCCTTGGGGGCGAAGGCGGACAAGGATTTGATACGGACAGGGGCGGAGTATGCCCTGGTGGAGCTGGTCTTTCAAGTGCATGGAGAGCAGGAAAAGCGGCTGAAGGAACTGGATTTTTTCCCGGAAGAGGACGGTACGCTGATTATCCAAAGGAAGATTATGCCTTCCCGGAGCGTATGCAAGGTTTGCGGGGAAACGGTGGGAACGAAGCAGTTAAAGGAAATCGCGGAAATATTGATCGATATCCATGGACAGCATGAGCATCAGACTTTGCTGCAAAAGAAAAAGCATAAAGAAATATTGGACGATTTTGCAGGAGCCCATGCGTTTGATTTAAAAAATAAAATTCGGGAAAGCTATAAAGAACTGACAAGCCTGCAAAAAGAACTGGAAGAAACGGCAGGGGATGAAACAGCCAGAGAGAAGGAAGCGGCTCTTTTAGGGTTCGAAGTGAAGGAAATCGGAGATGCGAACCTGGTCTCCGGGGAAGATGAAGACCTGGAGCAGCTTTACCGTAAAATGGTAAACAGCCGTAAAATTAAAGAATCGGTGTCAGATGCCTATCGTATGACGGGATATGGGATGGGAGAAGGTGCCGGCGAATTTTTAGGACGCGCCCTGCGGGAATTGAAAAACGTCTCTTCGTACGACAATGATTTAGCGGAACTGGAAGCCCAACTGCAGGACATCGACAATTTGCTGAATGATTTTAACAGGGCCATATCCGGCTATATGGAAGAACTGGAATTCGATGGGGAGGATTTCGCCAGGACGGAAGAAAGGCTCAATCTCATCAATCATTTAAAATCAAAATACGGAAACGATATTGATGAAATACTTGCCTATAAAGCGCAGGGGGAAGAAAGGCTTGATTTGTTGGAGAACTACGAAGCATATCGGATGGAAATCCTGCAGCGCATAGAGGGGGAAAAGAATTCTTTGCTGGAGCTTTGCGGGCAGCTTTCGGATGTGCGCAAAAAAAAGGCAAAGGAGTTGGGCAAGCTGTTAAAGCAGGCGTTATTAGAGCTTAATTTTGAAGAGGTGCGTTTCGAAATCCAAGTGCGTCCTTATCCGGATGCCCTCGCTTCGGATGGGTATGACGATGTAGAATTCATGATATCTACCAATAAAGGGGAAAAGCTAAAGCCTCTCAGCCAGGTGGCCAGCGGAGGGGAACTTTCCAGGATTATGCTGGCATTTAAAACGGTTTTGGCGGATAAAGACGACATACAAACGCTTATTTTTGACGAAATCGATACTGGAATCAGCGGAAAGACCGCATGGCGGGTATCGGAGAAAATGGGGATTCTGGGAAGGAACCACCAGATTATATGCATTACCCATCTGCCCCAGATTGCTGCTATGTCGGATGTCCACTTTTTAATAGAAAAAAGCGCAAAAAAGGAACGCACGGTTACTACGATAAGGAAAATATCGGAAGAAGATGACTTAAGGGAACTGGCAAGGATGCTTGGAGGGGCGGAAATTACGCAAGCGGCCCTTCAAAATGCAAAAGAAATGAAAGAATTGGCAAGAAATACAAAACAATACTAAAGTAAAATCCTTAAGTTTTTCACATACTAAAGAAGGTTTTTCTTAAGAAAATATCTTTGGGTTAATTTTTCGAAAGAAGATTGTCTTAGGAAGATTTGGTGAAAGGATGTGAAAACTTGAGAAGGAAAAGCTGTAGAAATTATAAAAGCCATAAAAATAGAAGCAAAATTGAAAAGTATAGAACCTGTTTGTATTTTGCCCTTGCAGGGAGCCTTGCAGCCTTAGTCTGCACCTGCTATTTTTCCTTATGGAGAAAAGTGCCTTCTAATATAAAAATAAAAGCCGGCGTGGACCAGACGCTGGATTTTCATGTGCCCGCTTCCGGGGAAATTTATAAGGAAGCTGTGGAAGTGAGCGGGCTTGTAAAATCGAACATACCGAAGGACAGCATTCATATTGATTTGGGCAAGCCTGTGACAATAAAGGCGAATGCCATCGAAAAATATGTTCTGGACTTAAAACTGTTCGGTATTATACCGCTGAAAACGGTAGGGGTACAGGTGATTCAGGACAAGACCCTTACCCCGGCAGGAATCCCTATCGGCATTTATGTGAAGACACACGGCGTGCTGGTAATTGGAGTGGGGGATTTTGTAGGGGAGGAAGGGCAGAAGGTTTCCCCATCCCAATATGTGTTAAAGTCCGGGGACTATATAACCCAGGTGAACGATGAAGAAGTCACGGGGAAAAGCGATTTTATGGAAAAAATCAAGCACAGCGAGGGCCAGGAGCTGGTTATGACGGTGAAAAGAGGGGAAGAAGAACTGCTTTTAAGCGTCAGGCCGGTGGCCAGCCAGTCCGGGGATTATAAAATAGGGGTCTGGATTCGGGATAATGCCCAGGGCGTGGGAACGATGACCTACATTAACGATGATGCGGATTTCGGCGCATTGGGCCATGGAATCAATGATGTGGATACGAGCACGTTGATGGAATTGGAAAAAGGTACGCTGTACCATACGGAAATCATCGGAATAACCAGGGGAAGCGATGGCGCTCCCGGCGAATTAACGGGATATATCGAATATGATGAGGATAATGTCCTGGGTGAAATCAAAGAAAATACAATGGAAGGGATTTTTGGAACCTGTAACGGGCAGATTTTTGAAACGGTGTCGGGGGATGCCCTGCCCATAGGCCTGAAACAGGAAATCGTAAGGGGGCCGGCTCAGATTATCTGCAGTATTGACGGCACGCCCCGCTATTATGATATAGAAATTATGGAGGTCCATCTGGATAATGATAATGTGAACCGGGGAATTGTGCTGCGCATTACGGATACGGATTTGCTTTCCCTGACGGGGGGGATTGTACAGGGGATGAGCGGATCCCCCATTATACAGAATGGGAAAATCATCGGTGCGGTGACCCATGTGCTTGTACAGGATTCCACGAAGGGATACGGGATTTTTATCGAAAATATGCTGTCTCATTAATGCGATGCCTTACGGTTGAATACTCAAATAATGTTCCATTATAATAGACTATAGCAGTATTTGGAAATTTCTAGCGTTTGTTTTGGATTTTCGGATATATGCAATGAAAAAAGTCGGAGGTTTGTTATGGAGCAGCTGAATCTAACATCGACAAAGGATAATGAGAGAGTTTATAAAATACTTGGCGATTTGATAAGTATGGATAAAGAGTTTCAGATAATGATTACGGTGCCCTCTGCAGGAAAGAGCTCAGCTATAATCCCGGGGCAGGATACTGCCATGAAGAATGCGCAGACAGTACGTGACCTGGAGAAGGATGTCACGGATATGATACATGAAATCGGCGTGCCTGCCCATATCAAAGGGTATCAATATTTAAGGGAGGCAATCATGATGTCCGTGGAGGACAGCGAAATGTTAAGCTCTATTACGAAGGTGCTGTATCCCTCTATTGCCAAAAAGTATCAGACGACATCCAGCCGGGTGGAACGTGCCATAAGGCATGCCATAGAAGTAGCCTGGAGCAGGGGGAGGATGGAAACGCTGGACGCACTGTTCGGCTATACTATCAATACGGGGAAAGGGAAACCGACCAATTCGGAATTCATAGCCCTGATTGCGGATAAAATTCGGCTCCAATATAGGGAATAGAAGATAATTCTCTTAAAATTATCAATTAAATCTTTTAAACCTTTCCAATATGATGTATAATATTGCTAATCATATTGGAGGTATGGCTTATGAAAAAAATATTATTTGTGGCATCGGAAGGTGTACCCTTCATTAAAACGGGCGGTCTGGCGGATGTAATAGGCTCTCTGCCAAAATGTATTGATAAGGAATATTTTGATGTAAGAGTCATGATTCCTAAGTATACATGTATGAAACAGGAAATGAAGGATCTGATGACCTACAAGACACACTTTTATATGGACTTCAATTGGAAGAACGAATATGTAGGCGTATTGGAGGCCGAAATAGAAGGGGTAAAATATTACTTTATTGATAATGAATCTATGTTCAACGGATTCAAGCCTTACAGTGACAACGTGCTGGATGAGATTACCAAGTTCTCATTTTTTTCGAAAGCGGCATTATCCACGCTTCCGTTGATTGACTTCAGGCCGGATGTGATCCATTGCCATGACTGGCAGACAGGGCTTATCCCGGTTTACTTGAAGGAACGTTTCCAGGGAAATGAGTTTTTCCGTGGAATTAAGACCGTTATGACTATCCATAACCTGAAATTCCAGGGGAAATGGGATGTGAAGACGGTGAAGTCCATTACCGGGCTGCCGGATTATTTCTTTACGCCGGATAAGCTGGAGGCATATAAGGATGCGAACCTGCTGAAAGGCGGACTTGTATATGCGGATGCGATTACGACGGTAAGCGATACTTATGCGGAAGAAATTAAGACGCCGTTTTATGGGGAAGGCCTGGACGGGCTGCTTACGGCGAGAAGCGGCGATTTAAGGGGGATTGTAAACGGTGTGGACTATGATGATTTTAACCCGGAGACGGATAAATACATCGAACATAATTATAATGCAGTGAATTTCAGGAAAGAAAAGATTAAAAACAAACGGGCATTGCAGGCGGAACTGGGGCTGGAACAAGATGACAAGAAGATGCTGATTGGCATTGTATCCAGGCTGACGGACCAGAAGGGTTTCGACCTAATCGATTACATGATGGACGAAATGTGCCAGGATGCCATCCAGATAGTGGTTCTTGGTACAGGCGAAGAGCGGTATGAAAATATGTTCCGCCACTTTGACTGGAAATATGGCAATAAGGTTTCGGCAAACATTTTTTATTCGGAAGCGCTATCCCATAAGATTTATGCGTCAAGCGATGCATTCCTTATGCCGTCCCTGTTTGAGCCCTGCGGCTTGAGCCAGTTGATGTCATTGCGGTACGGCACGGTGCCTATCGTAAGGGAAACAGGCGGGTTAAAGGATACCGTGGAGCCGTACAATGAATTTGAAAGCACAGGAACGGGCTTTAGTTTTACGAACTACAATGCCCATGAAATGCTGGAAACAATCCGTTATGCAGAGCGGATTTATTATGATAAGAAACGGGAATGGAACAAAATTATTGACAGAGGGATGGCAGTTGACTTTTCTTGGCATGTATCCGCTAAAAAGTATCAGGAAATGTATGATTGGCTGATAGGATAAAAGGACGGATATTATTATGTCTGATAAGAAGGGCGCGTCTCGCAGTCAAGGCAGCAATAATAAGAAAGACGGATTTATTATGCAAGCGGGCATCCTTGCGGCAGCATCCATTATCTGCCGAATCATCGGGCTGCTGTATCGGGGCCCGCTTACAGGTATTATTGGGGATGAAGGAAATGGTTATTATAGCACGGCCTATAATATTTATACCATTGTCCTTCTTGTATCCTCCTACAGCATACCGTCAGCAATAGCAAAGGTGCTTGCCCAGAGGCTTGCGTTAAAGGAGTACCGTAATGCGCAGCGTATATTTAAATGTGCGCTCATTTATGTTATGGTAGTCGGTGGAATAGCAAGCCTTGTGTTGTTTTTATGGGCACCTTTTTTTGTGCTGGGCAATTCTATCCCGGTTCTCAGGGTCTTTGCGCCCACAATCTTTTTCTACGGGCTTTTAGGGGTGCTTAGGGGATATTTTCAGGCCCACCGCACCATGATGCAGACATCGGTTTCCCAGATTTTAGAACAGATTTTAAACGCGGCGGTAAGTTTGGGGGCCGCCTATCTGCTGGTGCAAATAGCGGTTTCGTCGGGAGGGGATGCGAGTACACAGGCTATGTACGGCGCCATCGGAAGCGCGCTGGGCACCGGCTCGGGGGTTCTGGCCGCCCTTTTGTTTATGTTTGTTATCTATATGTCGAACCGGAAGATGATTAACCGGCGCATCGCCTATGACAAGACGGAGAATGTAGAAGCATATGGGGATATATTTAAGCTGATGATGGCGGTGGTGACGCCGTTTATATTAAGCACCTGCATTTATAATTTGACAACGGCTTTGAATCAGACCGTATACCTGAATATGATGGTAAGCTTTAAAGAAATGGATAAAGTGGCGGCAACTACGGAAATGGGAATTTTCTCCACCAAGGCAGTTACGATATCCAATATACCGATTGCCCTTGCCTCCGCCATGTCTTCCGCCATTGTGCCGACGATTTCTGCCACTTACGCTCAAGGTTCGGTAAAACAGACAAAGAAAAAAATAGCGTATGCGATTAAGGTGACGATGCTCATTTCCATACCGGCCGCAGTGGGCATCGGGATATTGGCAAGGCCGGTGATGATGGTGCTTTTCCCCCAGCTGGATTCCCTGGAACTGGCTTCCCGCCTGTTGATGGGAATGGCGGCTACCATAGTGTTCTATGGGCTGTCCACGTTGACGAATGCGGTGCTGCAGGGGATTGGGAAGGTGAATACGCCGGTAATCAATGCGGTAATTGCCATCTGCATCCAGACAGCAGTGCTCGTGCCGCTGCTGTATTATACCGATTGGGGCGTATACAGCGTTATGGCGGCCTCGGTGCTCTATTCCATTATTATGTGCATTCTGAACAACATCTTTATGAGGAAATATCTGGGTTATAAACAGGAAATGGACAGAACCTTCGCAAGGCCGCTGTTTTGTTCCATTTTAATGGGGGCGGCTGCCTATGGAGTATATGAAGGCATGGAATATCTTTTGGAAATGTTTATGGAATCCGCATATTTCATTAACCTGATAGCTTTTGCCGTGGCGGCTCTCGTAGGGGTCTTGCTGTATTTTGTCCTGGTGATTAAGCTAAAGGCGGTAAAAGAAGCGGATTTAAAAGGCCTTCCCAAGGGCAGGGCGGTGGTAAAGCTGGCGAGGAAAATGAGGCTGCTGAAATAATGTTTGGGCAGCCAGGATTTTTGGCTTATCATTCCGCCTTGTGATTTCCAAGAGCCCGTCCGACCATCTCCAGTTCCTCCAAAAAGATGCAGTGGCTGAACGTATTTTTTCGAACGCCTTCCAGGCATTCTTCGTAGTCCATCCAGATGACGGCTTCCACTTCTTCCTTTTGTATGGACATGGAAGGGATATCCGCATCCAAATATAGCATAAAAACGGCGCTGTATTCATGGTTATGAAAGGGCCTGCCGTGAAATTCGGATTGGAAAACGGAATCATAGCATCCGATTGGCTCTAGTTCCTGTTCATGGACGGCAATGCCAAGCTCTTCTTTTAATTCTCTGAGGGCGGAGGGGAGGTAATCCTGTCCTGCAGGGATATGCCCTGCAGAAGATATATCATAGCAGCCGGGAAAACTGTCTTTGCTGGCGGAACGTTTTTGCAGCAGTATGTCATAGCCGCCTTTCTTGGTTTTGCCGGGGCGCACAATCCATACGTGGGAAGTACGGTGCCTGTTCCCATACAAATGGACGAGGGAACGCTCCCTGATGAGTCCTGTAGGGCATCCATGGCTGTCCACGATATCCAGCAGCTCCAAGGGCTTCCCGTCCAGGGCGGCTTCCAGGAGGACATTGTTGCGGTAGCATAATTTTAAAGAAAAGAAGGGGGCATCCTCTTCCAAAAGCCGGAAAAAAATAAGGTCGCCTTCCCAGAGGTTCAACTCCGTCAATTTATTTTTAGACACCCATTCCAAAGTGCCTTCACTGCAGCTTTTTAATGTGCCGCTGAAGCTGTCGGCGGTATAAAGGCACATATAATAATCGGTGATGTCGTCGCAGAGAAAGGTTACAATGCCGCGGAAGCGGTAGGAATGAAGGGTCAGCCCTGTCTCCTCAAAAGCCTCCCGCAATAGGCATTCTTCCGGGCTTTCCCCCGATTCAAAATGGCCGCCGATGCCAATCCATTTGTCTTTGTTAATATCTTTTTCTTTCTTTATCCGGTGGAGCATTAAGTAGGAATCCTCTTTTTCTATGTAGCATAAGGTTGTCAGCGTCATGTCGGGCCTTCTTTCTTTTAGATTTGGTGTAGCGGCAGCCCGGTCCGGGCTGCTATTTAAAGTATAAGGAAAACATAGGGGATTGACAAGTTTTTTTATTTGCCATACAATAAATGAAATAACCGTATGAATGAAAAGGGATACGGCTGTAGATGATAAAGCTATGAGGGAGTAATTCGCAGCTTGGCAATGTATGGGCTGCGGTAATATCAACATACTGATGGGAATCTGGTATTACCTTAATGAATGAGACTCATAGGCAGTGGCTTTTGCCATTGTCTATGGGTTTTTTAAGTTACGGGATAGGGTTCGGATGCCGGGGTTTTTTGCGGGCGTGACTTTTGGGATCCGAATCCGGACAGAAGTTGGATGGCACAAAAGCGGTGCGGAAACGAGGGAAAGATGGACTTTTTAACAATTTTTACATTGGCGGCAGGATTGTCGATGGATGCTTTTGCAGTAGCGATATGCAAGGGACTGGCTATGAAGGAAATCACATGGAAAAAGGCGGCAGTAGTGGGTATATGGTTCGGAGGCTTTCAGGCTTTGATGCCGATAGCCGGATACTTGCTGGGCGTACAGTTTAGGGAGAGCATCACATCCATAGACCATTGGATCGCGTTTGCCTTGTTAGGGTTGATTGGGGCAAATATGATAAAGGAAGCCTGCGGCAAGGAAGAAGAAGTGGCGGACGGCTCGCTGGGAGCAAAGGAAATGGCCGTGCTGGCGGTGGCTACCAGCATCGATGCATTGGCGGTGGGGATTACGTTCGCTTTCCTTTCGGTGGACATTTGGGGCGCCGCGCTTTTTATCGGAGCGGTGACTTTCGTTTTTTCTGTGACGGGCGTGAAAGTAGGAAATGTTTTTGGAACCAAATATAAAGCGAGGGCGGAATTGGCCGGCGGCATCATTTTAATATGCCTTGGATTTAAAATTTTGCTGGAACATATTGGGATTTTGTAATGGACGCAGGGAGAATCAAATGTCCAAGTCAACCTTTGGTTGACTTTAAGCAGCCACTTGGCTCGTTGCTCGCGGGAATAAAAAAGGGTTTTCAGGAAATAATAGAAATGCAACTATTTTTCAGGAAGTAAAAAGTGAAAGGTCTTCAATCCTTCACCCCAAATTTGCGTCCGCGCTGCATCCGCAGATTTGGGATGCACAAAAAGCAGCGCAGAAACGAGGAGAAGAATGGCTAGTCTATCAGAATTGGATTTACAGAACTTGCGTCATCTGATTGGCGGGTACGATACCACTCACTGCAAAATGAAAGAATATGCAGAATGTGCGTCGGATTCGAGCGTAAAGCAGTTTTTTGAAAAAGGCGCGAAATCAGCAATGGACAACAAGCAACAGTTAATGAAGTTTTTGCAGTAGGAAGATTGGAAATTTCTGTTTTCAGTCGCAAGTTTGTGTCCGCGCGGCATCCGCAAACTTGATAAAACAGATGAAACCTTAGTGCAAAGAGCCGCGCAGAAATGAGGTAAAAAATGCAGGAAAAAACAATGGTAGCGGATACTTTGGCAGGAATAAATGGTGAGTTGGTGCGTTACGGCGGTATGATTGCCCAGACGGAAAATAAGGAATTGAAGCAGACATTGAAACAGTTCCGCAATGCTTGCGAACAATCCCAGGAAGAACTGTATCAGATTGCCAGGGAAAAGTCTTATTACGTACCGGCGGCAAAGGCAACGCAGGAAGAAATCGACCATGTAAAATCTTTGTTTAAAAGCGGAACTTTGTAGGGAAGCAGGAAACGGAAAAAGCGGCATATCCTTTAAAATGAGGAGTGCCGTTTTTCCTTATAGGAAAGTCCGTCGCCAGGCGGACATAAAATGATGAAGTGACAAAGCCGCTTTTTGCTACCTCGATGGAGGGAAAATATGGACATTGGTTTCATAATGGTAAGGGCTCACCATTCGTTGATATATATTGGAGAAATGACTGCACAACATTTCCGTATCTGGACAGCCGCCGTCCTGCAAAGGGAAGAAAAGCAGGCAATAGGGCACGCCGAAAACGGAGGCCTTTATCCCGGTGGCGACCGCTCCGTTTCTCTCATAGAATGCCAGCCTTTTGCGGCGGACGGACAATTCAGCCTCCCCTTTCGCATAATCTGGGTCTTCGGATTCGATAAGGAAACCCTTATAGGGGGAAGGGGATGCTTTCATGTGCTGGAGGAAAATGGACCCGATGCCATGGCTCCGGAAATCTTCCATAACGGCAAAATAGTCTAAAAGGCAGATTTGCCGTTCGGGGAGGGCGGTAAAAAAAGCATATCCCAACAACTGCCTGCGATGCAATGGGGAAGGCGGCTGTTCTTCGGAATTTTCCGTATCCGGTTGTCTGGAGGAATAAAGCCCGTATCCGATATAAATGCCTTCGGAGGCCATCCGGTCAATAGATGACACGGGTTTCCTTTCATCCGCTGGAAAATGCCGCACGGAATGGGTGGAGTAAATGGCAATAATTTCATCCTTCGTTAATTCCTGAATAGCGATTTTATCCGTATTCATATTTTGCATAGATATTTCCATAAAAATATTCCTTTCCAAGCGGACTATTCCTGTCCGCTATTCATTGACTAAAGTTAACCCGCTGATGTCGGAATCCATCACCATAGAGTAATTCGTATAATAAACGACAAATCCGGGCTTTCCACCATTGGGCTTTTTCACATTTTTCTTTTCCGTATAATCGATTTCCGCTTTATCCTGATTCCTGGCTTTGGAATAATAGGCGGCCAGCTTTGCCGCTTCTTCGAAAACCCGGTCGGGCAGTTCTTCTTTACCGGCCTTTACAATCACATGGGAACCGGGAAAGCCTTTGGCGTGAAACCACCAGTCATTGCCGGAAGCGAAACGGAAAGTGAGCTCATCGTTCTGGTAATTGTTTTTCCCTACATAAATATGATAACCGTCACTGCTGATATAGTGGAAAGGCCTGCTGGTGATTTTTACTTTTTTATCGCTGCTTTTCCTGCGGATATAGCCGCTTTCCACCAATTCTTCCCTGATTTGCACCAAATCCTCTTCGCCTGTGGCGATATCGAGGGCGGCGCCGATGGATTCCAAATGCTGTATTTCCTCTTTGACCTCCAGGGTCAATTTGGACAACGCCTCGTAGGTCCGCTTCATTTTATTATATTTATCAAAATATTTTTTCGCATTTTCCAAAGGAGGGAGCGTGGGATCCAAAGGAATAGCCATATCCTCATCGGTATAATAGTTTCTCACCGTTATAGATTTATCCCCCAATGAGGCCTGATAGCCGTAGGTGTTGAGCAGTTCCCCGTAAATCCTGTATTTATCACGTTTTTCCGTATCCTTTATCTGCCGCAGCTGCAAATCGTATTTTTTTACATTCCGTTCCAGGGCGGTCTGGACAATCCTCCTCAAGTCCGCAGACTTCTGGCGGATGCGGGTAAAAGCGTTCTTCTGGGCATAATATTGCTCCAGCATGGCGCTGACGGAAGGAAAGCTTGTCCGGTCATCCCGGCTGTACATGGTAAAAGGGAGCACGGAGAACTCCGCGGGGGATCCGTGTTCATAAGCTATATTAGGCGCAAAGTTACCGGCGCGGATATCGTCAATGACGTTGGAGAAAACATAGGATAATTTTTCCAAATCCTCCTGGGAAAGGGAAGCGGCCGGATAATCGCCGTCAAGGCCCGCCCTATAACAGAGTTCCTGGGCGAATACAGGGGAAAAACCTGTATAAAAGCCGTAAAGCGCTTTATAAAGGGGCTGGCTGGCGGAACGGATGGTTTGCATAAACTGTTCCCTGTCCGCAGCCAGGGGATTTTGTTTCTTTTGGGTCTCCGGTATGAAATAACCGCGTCCGGGCAAAACCTCCCGGACGCTGCTCACCATACCGGAAATATGTTTGATGCTGTCGATAATCATATCTTTTTCGTCGGTAAAGATAATGTTGCTGTGCTTGCCCATAATTTCTACTATTAAATTTTTTGTGCATAAATCGCCCAGCTCATTCAGATGCTCCACCTCTATTCGGACAATCCTTTCCAGGCCGGGCTGGCTAATCCGGACAATACGCCCGTTCTGGATATGTTTCCTGAGCAGCATGCAGAAGCCCGGAGCCGTCAGAGGGCTTGGCTTGTTGGACTCCGTCAGGTAAATGAGGGGAAGGGAAGCGCCTGCGGAAATAAACAGCCGCCGCTGCCCCCCGTTTATTTTAATCGTAAGCAGCAGTTCATCCGTTTCAGGCTGGGCGATTTTATAAATCCTGCCGCCTAAAACGGTATCCTTCAATTCTTTTACAATACCTGCAATAGTTACACCGTCAAATGCCATAATTAGCCTCATTTCTTCGTTGTGGATGATTCCTTGTAACGTGATGATTTTACAGCAACGATTTGGCTTTCGGCTTTACCGTCGCTGTATCCCGGATTGTTATATTCTACAATATTTTCGCTGTACTTTCAAGGATATCGGCGGAAATCAATCCTTGACTCAAAGGAAGAGGTATTTTATAATAAAATGAAATACGCAAGAGCATTGGATTGGAGAAAGCAGAAGACAATGATAAAAAGTATGACGGGCTTTGGTAGGAGTGAAGTGTCGGAGGCAGAACGTAAAGTTACGGCGGAAATCAAATCGGTCAACCACCGGTATTTGGATGTAAGTATCAAAATGCCCAAGAAACTCGGCTTTTTCGAAGCGGCTGTCCGCACGGAACTGAAAAAGTATATGCAGCGGGGCAAAGTGGACGTATTCATTACGTATGAAGATTTTACGGAATCCAATGTATGCGTAAAATACAATAAGGAAGTGGCTGCCGAATATGTGGAATATTTGAAGAAGATGGCGGAGGACTTTGGGCTGGATAATGATATCAGGGTTTCCGTATTATCCCGCTATCCAGAAGTGCTTACCATGGAAGAACAGACGGCGGATGAGGAAGAAATCTGGAAAGTCCTTTGCAGCGCGGTGCAGGGGGCGGCGGAGAAATTTGTGGAAACCAGGATAACGGAAGGGGAGGCGCTGAAAACGGATTTGATTGATAAGCTGGAAGGGATGCTGGCGCATTTGGACTTTATCGAAGAACGCTCCCCACAATTAGTGGAAGAATATAAATTGAAACTGCGGGAAAAGGTCCATGAGCTTTTGGAAGACACGAAAGTGGAAGAAAGCCGCCTGCTGATGGAGGTAACGCTTTTTGCGGACAAGATTTGCGTGGATGAAGAACTGGTACGCTTGAGAAGCCATATCGAGACCACGAAGCAGACGCTGATAGAGGGAGGAAGCATTGGGCGCAAATTAGATTTCCTGGCTCAGGAAATGAACAGGGAGGCCAATACAATCCTTTCAAAAACGAATAATCTGGAAATTTCTAACCGTGCAATTGAACTGAAGACAGAGATTGAAAAAGTACGTGAACAGATACAGAATATTGAATAATGGCAGATCTGGTTTTTTAGGATTGGGCCGGGAAGGTATCCAATGAATACATTGCTTCATATAGGTTTTGGGAATATTATAAATACGGAGAAAATAGTGGCTATTGTCAGCCCTGATTCGGCGCCGATAAAAAGAATGGTGCAGCATGCCAAAGAGGACGGAATGGCTATCGATGCCACGCAGGGAAGGAAAACAAAGTCGGTGCTGGTTATGGAGAACAGTCAGCTTGTGCTGTCGGCGCTTTTACCGGAAACGATTGCAAATAGGGCACAGGCGGAAAACGGAGAGATAAATGAAGCATAGAGGTATTTTGGCAGTGGTTTCAGGATTTTCGGGGGCGGGAAAAGGCACGCTGATGAAAAACCTGGTTAACCAATATGATAATTATGCACTATCCATTTCAATGACCACGCGGCTCCCCAGGGAAGGGGAAGAAGATGGAAGAGAGTATTTTTTTGTGTCCAAAGAGACGTTCGAGGAAAAAGTGGGGCAGGGGGGATTGATAGAATATGCCTGCTACTGCGATAATTATTACGGCACGCCCAAGGAATATGTGGAAAACCAGCTGGCGATGGGCAGGGATGTGCTGTTGGAAATTGAAATACAGGGTGCTTTAAAGGTGAGAGAGAAATTCCCGGAGGCACTGTTGCTGTTTGTCATGCCTCCTTCCGCAAAGGAATTGGAAAACCGGCTCACGGGGAGGGGAACGGAAACCCCTGAGGTCGTGTCAAAGAGGCTGCGCCGCGCTGTTTCAGAGGCCCAGGGGATTGAAAACTATGACTATATTGTGATTAATGACGATTTGGAAATGTGTACGCAGGAACTCCATTCCATTATCTGTACGGCCCACAAATCCGTAGGAAGGAATGAGGAATTTATAGAAAATATGCGACAGGAACTGAACGTTCTGGTGAAAGGAGAAAAATAATGTTACATCCATCTTATTCCGATTTAATGAAGGTAGTAAACAGTGAGGTTGAACCGGGGGAAGCGCCGGTAGTAAACAGCAGATATTCTATAGTGATGGCTACTTCCAAAAGGGCAAGGCAGATTATCTCGGGGGAAGAGCCGATGGTAGACGGAAGGGGCAAAAAGCCGCTGTCAGTTGCTGTAGAGGAACTGAATCAGGGTAGGATTAAAATTCTAAGCGAGGAAGAGGCTGCCAGGAAAGCGGAAGAAAGTAAAATGAATGAGGAAAAGGCGGCAAAAGAAGGGGCGGAAACAAGCCCGGAAGCTGAAGAAACCAATGGAGAAGCAGAAGAGGTAATGGAAACAAGTGCAGAAACAACCGAAGCAGCAGAAGCGCAGCCTGAAGACTGCTGATGCTTTTATGTGCCCGTATGATTTGCGGGCATATTCTTTTCTGTGTAAGGCATAGGGGAATGATGGAACGAAAGTGGGAGGAAGGTTAATAGAAGAAATGAAAATATTATTGGTATCCTTGGGATGCGACAAGAATCTTGTGGATTCGGAAGTGATGCTGGGGATACTGGCAGATAAGGGATATACCTTTACGGACGATGAAACGGAGGCTGAAATTGCAGTGGTGAATACCTGCTGCTTTATTAATGATGCCAAGGAGGAAAGCATCAATGCCATCCTGGAAATGGCAGAACTGAAAAAGTCCGGGCAGATTAAGGCGCTTATTGTGACAGGCTGTCTGGCGCAGCGCTATCAGGATGAAATCCGAAAGGAAATCGAAGAGGTGGACGCCATTATCGGCACCGGGGCGATTGATAAAATTGCGGAAGCCGTGGAAGAGGCGGTGGACGGCAATGGAACGGCCGGCAAAGACGGGGAAGCGCCTGCCAGGGGCAAAGGCAGGAAGTATCTGGCACCTTTGAATGGGAAGACGGCAGGAAACCGAAAAAGGATAGTGACTACCGGCGGTTATTTTGCCTATTTAAAGATTGCGGAGGGCTGCGACAAGAATTGTACCTATTGCGTTATTCCCAAAGTTCGGGGGCCATATAGGAGCATCCCTATGGAGGAGCTGGTGGCGGAAGCGGAAACGCTGGCGAAAGAAGGGGTGAAGGAACTGATTCTGGTAGCCCAGGAAACCACCTTGTACGGCAAGGATTTGTACGGGGAAAAGAAGCTGCCCGCTTTGCTTGAAAAACTGTGCGGGATAGAAGGGCTTTGCTGGCTCCGGATTTTGTACTGTTATCCGGAAGAGATTACGGATGAATTGATTCAGGTAATGAAAAAGGAAAGTAAAATTTGCCATTACCTGGATATGCCGGTGCAGCATGGTTCGGACAGGATATTAAAGCGTATGGGGAGACGGACGGATAGCTGTGAAATCCGTGGAATTGTGAAAAAGTTAAGGGAAAATATCCCCGATATCTGTTTGCGGACGACATTGATTACGGGCTTCCCCGGGGAAACGGAAGAGGACTTTGAGGAACTGCTGGATTTTGTGGATGAAATGGAGTTTGAGCGCCTTGGGGTATTTACATATTCTATGGAAGAGGATACGCCCGCAGCCTCCATGCCCCATCAGTTGGATGAAGACATAAAAGAGGAAAGAAGAAACGCGGTGATGGAACTGCAGCAGGAAATCGCTTATGAAGCGGCCGAAAAAATGATTGGGAAAATGCTGACGGTCATGATAGAAGGAAAAGTGGCGGGGGAAGACGTTTATGTGGCAAGAACCTATAAAGACGCCCCTAATGTGGACGGCTATCTTTTTATCAACACGGATAGGCAGCTGATGAGCGGGGAATTTGTACAGGTCCGCGTTACAGGTTCTCATGAATATGATTTGATAGGAGAGATGTGCGATGAACTTACCAAATAAGTTGACAATTTTAAGAGTGGCTATGATACCTTTTTTTGTGCTGTTTATGCTGGTGCCCCTTACAGGGGAGGGCGACAAATGGATTGCCCTGGCGTTGTTTATCGCGGCCAGCCTGACGGATTTGCTGGACGGGCATATTGCGAGAAAGTATAACTTAATAACAAATTTCGGCAAATTCATGGATCCGCTTGCGGATAAGCTGTTGGTCTGCTCCGCCTTAATCTGCCTGGTGGAACTGGGAAGGATCCCTTCCTGGATAGTCATTGTTATTATCGCAAGGGAGTTCATTATCAGCGGGTTCAGGCTGATTGCATCGGATAACGGCGTTGTGATTGCGGCAAGCTATTGGGGAAAGTTCAAAACTACTTTCCAGATGATTATGATTTGCCTGATGATTGCCAATTTGGAGCCGCTTCGTTTATTCACCGATATTGTTATGTGGATTGCATTGCTGCTGACGGTAGTTTCCCTCATGGATTATCTGGTAAAAAATAAAGAGGTTATGAAAGAAACAAAGTAAAGAAATAAAATATGGGAACAATGAACACATTTAAACGGTTGCTAAGCAATAGCGGAAAAGATAAGAGGTTGATTATGACAGTAGAATTGATTTCGGTCGGCACGGAACTTTTACTTGGGAACATTGTAAATACTAATGCGGCATACCTGTCGGAGAAATGCGCGGATTTAGGCTTGTCCTGCTTTTTCCAAAGCGTGGTGGGGGATAATGAAGAAAGGCTGACTGGGGTGTTAAAAACAGCGCTGGAACGTTCGGATATCGTGATTTTATCCGGCGGGCTGGGGCCTACGGAGGATGATTTGACGAAGGAAGTGACGGCAAAGGTGATGGGAAGGAAGCTGCTGCTTCACGAGCCTTCCAAAAAGCGGATTGCGGAGTATTTTGTAAGCCGTAACCTGGAATTGACGGAAAATAACTGGAAACAGGCGATGATGCCGGAAGGAGCTATCGTCATAGATAATGAAAACGGTACGGCACCGGGGGTTATTATAGAGGATGGGGAAAAAAGGGTGCTTCTCCTGCCCGGGCCGCCCAATGAAATGATACCGATGTTCGAAAACAGCATGATACCTTACCTTGCCGGAAGCGGATTAGGGGTAATTTTTTCCCAGACTGTCAAAATTTGCGGCATAGGGGAGAGCAAAGCGGAGACGATGATAAAGGATATGATTGCCAGCCAGACCAATCCTACCATCGCCACATATGCGAAAAACTGCGAGGTGCATTTGCGTGTGACGGCAAAGGCGGCGGATGAAAAAGAAGCCAGGAAGCTGGTAAAGCCTGTGGTGAAGGAATTGAAGAATCGGTTTGGCCCCTATGTATATACGACGAACACGGATATTACCCTGGAAAAAGCAGTGGTAGATTTGCTGGTTGCCAATAGGCTGTCCGTCAGTACGGTGGAGTCCTGCACCGGCGGGATGCTGGCGGCCAGGCTGATTAACGTTCCAGGCGTATCCGATGTTTACAAATCCGGTTATATTACGTATTCCAATAAAGCAAAAAGAAGGATACTTGGCATAAAAAAAGGGCTGTTGGAAAAAAAAGGGGCGGTCAGCGAAGAAGTCGCCAAAGAGATGGCCAAAGGGGCGTCGGTAATCTCCAAAGCGGAGGTGACGGTATCCATAACGGGTATTGCAGGGCCGGAAGGCGGAACGGAGGAAAAGCCGGTAGGCTTGGTATATATTGCCTGCAGCGTATGTGGAAAAGTGAAGGTTAAGAAATATAATTTCAAGGGAAACCGTGCGAAAATACGGGAAACCGCGGTTTCTTCCGCACTGATTCTCATGCGTCAATGTATTCTGGAATACTACAGCGAGATGGCATTTGACAGGAAATAGGCGTTTCGTGGGATAGGGGCATGTTGGGGGAAAGAGAGGGGATTATTATGGATAGCCCGGGGCTGGATAATGATATGAAGTTTGCAGGTGGGATTTTTAGCGGGTCAATGCCAGAGGAAGAAAAGCAGGGGCCGGATGGGAACCGATTCTTTAATTACGCCACTCTTCCGAAGGAAAATATGGGGAGGGCGCCTTTGGACGGGCAGCATTCTACAGAAGACCGGGAGGATGAGCCGGTAACCATGCATCTTGGAATGGATGAGCAAGGCTTGGGCCGGACTCCGGGAAGGGAATCCCGTCAAGGGAAAGGGGATTATCAGGAATCCGGCGCTTCCCGGAGAAACGGGGAGTATCAGGAGGACAGGCCCTATCAGGGATATGAAGGGAACCAAAGGAATGCAGACTACCAGAGATATGGGGAGCGCCAGGGAAACCGAGGTTTCCAAGGATATGGCGGAAATGCAGGAACGCCCCCCGGCTATAATTGTTATAATAGGGGAGGATGCGGCCCTTACGGATGCATGAATTGCCCGAACCGGGGAAAGCAGGAGCATTCGGCCATTATCATAATGGCTATTGTAGCGGTGACCGCTCTGGTAATTGCCTTTTTTGCAGTAATATTTTGCTTGGTAAAAGTTTCTTCCTATCAGCGTGTAATACCGGCGGGGGCGTTGGAAGGCGGCGAACCCTATTACTACGGGGAACGGGATTCTTCGAGGGGAAGCGGCGGATGGTATGAAGATATTCCTGCGCCGGATTACGGGGATGATTATTATGGGGAAATTACGGACGCCATACGTGAGGATTTGGACTATTCGATCGCATGGGAGAACTACGAATACGAGGGTAATGACGACAACGTAACGATTGCTGTTGATTATCCTGTGATTAGCGGCGATATTCCCAATATAGATGCGATTAACAGCATTATTGCGGATGAGACGGAATATTTTGAAAGCTATTATGAAGAATATGTCAATAACATATCTGATGGACAATTTTTGGTATATTCCGAAGGATATGTGACATATATGGATGATGATGTGATGAGCGTGGTTTTTGCAGAGATGGTCTATACGGATTATTGGACGGACTACGGCTTGTACTGTTTGAACATCGATGTGGAAAACGGAATAGTCCTGGATAATAGCAGCATAATGCAAATAGATGATGAATTCGCCATGGATTTCCGTAAAAGGTGTAAACAGCAGAATGGAATGGTGGAGGATTTGGAATATATGTCCGACCAGGAAATCGCTTATTATCTTTCCCAGGGCGGCACTTCCATTATGTTCTATACGCCTATGGGCATGGAAGTGGGTCTGAATATGGGAGGGTATTATGTGACGGTGACATATAAAGACTATGAAAAATTCCTGCAGAGGTATTAAGGTATTGTTCAATATTGCTTAACGTTTTCTAAGTTTTCTAAGGGCGGGGAATCCGCCCTTGCCATTTCCCGTCGGGTATGCTATATTAAAACGGTAATATTCGTAGAAAATGGTATCTATATTCAGTTCAGGCATATCGCCATATTTTCAAAAAAGCGGCAAAATGAATATGCGAGGGATGTTTATAGGACTTATAGTGTGATAATATAGTATTTATAGGAAACAGTTGACAGAACCGAACATTTGTTTTAATATAAAAAAGAACAAATGTTCTTGGGCTTTGTATATGTGCATGGCATATGGATGCCAGCAGCGATGGGGTATCTGAACGGCTGTTGCCATAGTTTAAGACGGGAAAAGGAAAGTTTCCTCCCGATGATAAAAAGATAGGAGAATCGATAATGGAAAGAGAAGAAAAATTAAAGGCATTGGATGCGGCATTAGTACAGATAGAAAAGCAGTATGGCAAAGGCGCTGTTATGAAGCTGGGCGACCCCAGTGCGCAGATGAATGTGGAGACGATACCTACGGGTTCGTTAAGCCTGGATTTGGCGCTTGGGCTGGGCGGAATCCCGAAAGGGAGAATTATCGAGATTTACGGACCGGAGTCCAGCGGTAAGACGACGGTCACGCTGCATATGATTGCAGAAGTGCAGAAACGGGGCGGCATTGCAGGGTTTATCGACGCGGAGCATGCTCTTGACCCGGTTTATGCGAAAAATATAGGCGTAGATGTGGATAATTTATACATATCCCAGCCGGACAACGGGGAGCAGGCTTTGGAGATTACGGAGACGATGGTGCGTTCCGGGGCGATTGATATTGTGGTGGTGGACTCGGTGGCAGCCCTCGTTCCGAAAGCGGAAATCGATGGAGATATGGGGGACAGCCACGTAGGCCTTCATGCCCGACTGATGTCCCAGGCGCTCAGAAAGCTTACAGCAATCATCAGCAAGTCAAACTGCACAGTAATATTTATCAACCAGCTGCGGGAAAAAGTAGGGGTAATGTTTGGAAATCCTGAAACAACGACCGGGGGGCGCGCATTAAAATTTTATTCTTCCGTGCGTTTGGATGTGAGAAGAATAGAATCTTTGAAACAGAGCGGGGAAGTAATCGGCAACCGGACCCGGGTTAAGGTGGTAAAGAATAAGGTTGCTCCTCCTTTTAAGGAAGCGGAGTTCGATATTATGTTCGGGGAAGGGATTTCCGCAGTGGGGGATATTTTGGATTTGGCTGCGGAAAACGGCATTATTAATAAGAGCGGGGCCTGGTATGCCTATGAAGGAAATAAGATTGGGCAGGGAAGAGAGAACGCAAAGCAGTATCTGCGGGATAACCCGGAAATATGTAATGAGGTAGAGCATAAGGTAAGGAGCCATTTCGGATTGGAAAAGGGAACGGAGGAAACCGGAACAGCGGATGACCAGGCGACGGCAGAAAAGAAAAAGTCTTCGAAAGCGGACAAAACGGATAAGTAAACAACTGTAACTTGGGCTTTAGGGGCTATTTATAAAAAGCGGGTGCATAGGAAATGAGGGTAACGGGAATTGAGGAAATCAATAGCAAAAAAGTGAGGGTCTTTATAGATAATGAGTTCGCCTTTGTATTGTACAAAGGCGAACTGCATCTATACAAGGTGAAGGAAGGGGAAGAAATAGGCTGCAAGGAATATTCTGAAATTATAGAAAATGTACTGCCCAAAAGGGCCAAGCTTAGATGCATGAATTTATTAAAGGCCCGGGCATATACGGAAAAGCAGCTCAGGGACAAGCTTTCCCAGGGGGAATATCCCCAACGCCTGATTGACGCAGCGATAGATTATGTGAAATCATACGGGTATATCGATGATAGGAAATATGCGGAGGATTTTATCGCATATCATATGGAAAATAAGAGCCGGAAACAGATGGAACTGGATTTATATAAAAAGGGGATTGACAGAAAGCTGGCAGGGGAGGTATTGGATGCCATGCGGGAAGAGGGGGAGGCGCCCGATGAATTTTCCATGGCGAAAAAAATTCTTTGGAAAAAAAATTATAATCCGGAAACTGCTACAAATAAGGAAAAACAGAAGTTGTCGGCCTATTTATACAGAAAAGGATTCGATATGGATATAATAAGAAGCGTACTTTCTCTTGACATTAGTTCAATTTAAGTTTAAAATTTAACTGTTGTAAAATCGCTTGTATTACATTCTATAATAGATAATAG
Organism: Lachnospiraceae bacterium; assembly: GCA_021769135.1. GTDB lineage: Bacteria > Bacillota > Clostridia > Lachnospirales > Lachnospiraceae > Kineothrix. Next base: position 45,519 of record JAETTM010000019.1, read on the forward strand.
TACAATGAAAACTAAATAAGGAGGTGCTCCTGTACATGGATGTTGTAATAGCGGTAATCGTAACCTTGGTTTTCTCGATACCAATATCTGCTGCTGCAGCCTCAGCCTACCGCAAGAAAGTGGTAGAGTCTAAAATCGGCAATGCCGAGGATAAGGCAAGGGAGATTATTGATGAAGCACTGAAAACTGCTGAAACAAAAAAGCGGGAATCCTTACTTGAGGTCAAAGAAGAGTCCATTCGTACAAAGAACGAACTGGATAAGGAGATCAAAGAGCGGAGGGCTGAAGCACAGCGCTATGAGCGCAGGATACAGCAGAAGGAAGAAAACATCGATAAGAAAGCGGAAGCAATTGAGAAAAAGGAAGCGAGTTTAGCTTCGAAAGAAGAAAATCTCTCCAAACTGCGGGATGAGGTTGCGAAACTTAACGAACAGAGATTACAGGAACTGGAGCGAATCTCAGGTTTAACCTCCGAACAAGCAAAAGATTATTTGTTAAAAATTGTTGAAGACGAAGTAAAACATGAGTCTGCTGTAATGATTAAAGAAATGGAAAGCAGAGCAAAAGAGGAAGCAGATAAGAAGGCGAAGGAATATGTGGTAACCGCGATACAGAAATGTGCTGCCGACCACGTGTCCGAGACGACGATATCTGTAGTGCAGCTTCCCAATGATGAGATGAAAGGCAGGATTATTGGCAGGGAGGGAAGAAACATCCGGACCCTGGAAACTATGACCGGTGTGGATCTTATTATTGATGATACGCCGGAAGCTGTTATTTTATCCGGCTTTGACCCGATTCGGCGCGAAGTTGCCAGGATTGCGCTTGAAAAGCTTATTGTAGACGGACGTATCCATCCGGCGAGAATTGAAGAAATGGTGGAAAAGGCGCAAAGAGAAGTGGAAGTAATGATAAAAGAAGAAGGGGAGGCCGCCACATTGGAAGTAGGTGTGCACGGCATTCATCCGGAACTTATAAAATTACTGGGCAAAATGAAATTCAGGACCAGTTATGGCCAGAATGCATTAAAGCATTCCATTGAAGTGGCACAGCTGGCCGGGCTTCTGGCGGCAGAAATGGGGCTGGATGTAAGGCTGGCGAAGAGGGCAGGGCTGCTGCATGACATTGGCAAAGCCGTAGACCATGAAATGGAAGGCTCGCATATCCAGTTGGGAGTTGAATTGTGCAGGAAGTATAAAGAATCCGCAACGGTAATCAACGCGGTGGAATCCCATCATGGAGACGTGGAAGCCCATTCCTTAATTGCGTGTCTTGTACAGGCTGCAGATACCATTTCGGCGGCAAGACCAGGGGCAAGAAGGGAAACATTAGAGACATATACAAGCAGATTAAAACAATTGGAAGATATTACAAATAATTTTAAAGGTGTTGACAAATCTTTTGCTATACAGGCGGGTAGAGAGATTCGCGTAATGGTAGTTCCAGAGCAAATTACTGATGCAGATATGGTATTGCTGGCCAGAGATATTTCAAAGCAGATTGAAGCTGAGCTGGAATATCCAGGCCAAATCAAAGTAAATGTTATCAGGGAATCAAGAGTGGTTGATTATGCGAAATAGCGGATTAATCATCTGAAAAGAACAAGCAGTAAGCAAAGCTGATCGAGTGGGCGGCGCTTACTGCTTTTTTATTTCCCAAAACTTTTATAGGAAAAATGAAAAAGTTCTTGTGCTATTGGAAACCTTGTAGTAGAATATACGAAGTGTATGATTGTATACGATTATCCAAAACATATTTGTCAAAAGGAGCATGGTGTAAATGAAAGCGTATGAAACGTTAAGCAAGGATGAGTTATTAAAGCTGCATACTCAATTGGTGAAGGAATATGAAGATGTAAAGGGTAAGGGTCTGAAACTGGACATGTCCAGGGGTAAACCGTCCATATCCCAAATGGATATGGAAATGGGAATTATGGATGTGTTGGGTTCCATAGCGGATTACCAGACAGAGGCAGGTATTGACTGTAGAAATTATGGCCTTTTGGACGGTATTCCCGAAGCGAAGAAGTTAATGGCAGCGATGATGGGGGCACCCAGTGCGGACAGCGTTATTGTATGCGGGAATTCCAGTCTGGCAATTATGTATGATGCGGTTTCACGCTGCATGTCCCACGGGGTTTTAGGCAATACTCCATGGTGCAAGCTGGATAAAGTGAAGTTCTTATGCCCGGTACCCGGCTATGACAGGCATTTTAAAATCACGGAGCATTTCGGAATAGAGATGATAGCGGTGCCAATGACAAAACAGGGGCCGGATATGGATATGGTGGAAGAATTGGTCAGCGCGGACGACAGTATTAAAGGGATATGGTGTGTGCCCAAGTATTCCAATCCTCAAGGCTATTCCTATTCGGATGAGACGGTGAGAAGATTCGCAGCCTTAAAGCCTGCGGCGAAGGATTTCAGGATTTTCTGGGATAATGCTTACGCGATTCATCATTTGTATGAGGATGTGCAGGATGAAATCCTGGACATTTTATCGGAATGTGAAAAGGCGGGAAACCCGGATTTGGTTTACGAGTTTGTTTCCACATCAAAAGTGAGCTTCCCCGGCGGCGGGGTGGCGGCAGTTGCCGCTTCCAAGGCGAACCTGGATGAAATTTTAAAATCAATGACAGTTCAGACAATCGGCTATGATAAGCTTAACATGCTTCGCCATGTAAGGTTTTTCAAAGACTTGGATGGGCTGAAAGAACATATGAGAAGGCATGCCCAGATTTTGCGTCCTAAATTTGAAGCGGTACTAAAAGTGCTTAAGGATGAGCTGGGCGGACTTGGCATCGCCACATGGACAGAACCGAAGGGAGGATACTTCATTTCTTTTGAGTCCATGGAAGGCTGTGCGAAGGCTATCGTAGCGAAATGTAAAGAAGCAGGGGTAGTTTTGACCAGTGCCGGGGCCACATTCCCCTATGGAAAGGATCCCAAGGACAGCAATATCCGTCTGGCACCCACATTCCCCACGCCGGAGGAATTGGCGGCGGCGGCAGATTTATTTGTCCTGTGCGTAAAGCTGGTGAGCGTGGAGAAGCTGTTGGACGCCTGCTGATGGCAGGAAGCAAAAATTTGTCAGGAGACGAAGCGGATGCTAAAGCATCCGTCTCCGCCTCCGAGACTGGAAAGCCCAGGGAGGAAGATTGAAAATTGGAAATTTTCAATCCCAAGTTTGTGTCTGCGCGGCATCTACAAACTTGACTATGCGGAAAGCTTCGGCAAAGCCGAACCACAAATGCCGCGCAGAAATGGGGTTAAACATGGCAGAAGAATTTAAAAGGTTAAACAGGGAATTGATGTATCATGGAACAATTGTGGATTTTTATAAAGACACCATCCAAGTTCCCAACGGGAACGTAGTGGAGTGGGATTTTATCGGCCATAAAGGGGCGGCGGCAGTGCTCCCTGTCCGCGAAGACGGGAAGCTGTTGATGGTACGCCAGTACCGCAATGCCTTGGACAGATATACGCTGGAGATACCGGCGGGCGGGTTGAACGGTGCCGATGAGCCGACGAGGGATGCGGCGGCCAGGGAATTGGAAGAGGAAACAGGATATCGTTCCGATAATTTGGAATGGCTGATTACCATTCGGACTACGGTGGCGTTCTGCAATGAAAAAATAGATATCTATGTGGCGAGGAACTTGATAAAATCCCATCAGAATCTGGACGAGGATGAGTTTATCAATGTGGAGGCCTATTCGGTGGAGGATTTAAGCCGGATGATATTGGAAGGGAAGATAGAAGATTCCAAGACAATATCGGCTATCATGTCTTATAAAGATAAGTACTGCGGCAGCCCCTTATCATGATTCCATGTATGTATTCCAGGCACCGTACATATATTGTATAAATAGCTGGGCACCGGGGAAAAGAATGTATCGTATCTATAGAGCGGACAGCCGGCATATGTGTTGGCTGTATTTATATTTGGGAGGCTTGTTGGCGGGGGTTTTTGCCATTAATATATGGAGAGGCCTGTTTTTGCAGGATATGGAACTTTTAAATGCGGCATCTTTAAGCCGTCTGCAATATTTAGAAGTGGACAAAGGGGCGTTTTTTCTATATGTAGTAAAAGAACGTATAGGAATTGTTATAGTTTTGGGGCTTCTTGCCACTACCTATGTGGGGATATATGCGGTATCCGCTTTCGCCCTTTGGACGGGGGCAATGGCAGGAATACTGCTGTCGGTGGCATCGATTCGCTATGGGATAAAAGGGATTGCTCTGGTGATGGCGGGGACGATGCCCCAGTATTTGCTTTTGGTGCCGGCATGCATTATGCTGATGGACTGGTGCTGCAAGCTGAGCACCGCTTTATATCATCCGGAAAGGGCATATGACATGAAGTACGGCACCAAAAAGCAGTATCTTCTAAGGAAAGCGGTACAGATATTGGTAATCGCCGGGATTATGATTGCCGGCAGCATAGCGGAAAGCTATATTAACCCGATGCTGCTTTCCTTTTTTGTTAAAATTTTTTAAGGCTATTCGTATTCCGCAATATCATAAATCAGCCGTTCCGAATCATCCCAGCCGAGGCATGGGTCTGTAATGGATTTTCCGTAAACCCCATCGCCTATTTTTTGGCAGCCTTCTTCGATATAGCTTTCCACCATGACGCCTTTGACCATCTGGCGGATATCTGTGTTCAGCTTTCTGCTGTGCAGCACTTCTTTCACAATTCTTATCTGCTGTTTGAACTGCTTGTTGGAATTGTTGTGGTTGGCATCGATGATGCAGGCCGGATTTTTCAAATTCCTTTCCCCATATAAAGAGATAAGGGTATTTAAATCTTCATAATGATAGTTGGGAAGGCTTCTGCCGTATTTATTTACGGAGCCCCTTAAAATCGTGTGAGTTAAATCGTTTCCGGAAGTCTGTACTTCCCAGCCCCTGTAAATAAAGGAGTGGGGATGCTGGGCGGCATAAACGGAATTCAGCATAATGGAAAAATCCCCGCTGGTGGGGTTTTTCATGCCTGCGGCCACATCGAAGCCACTGACGGTCAGCCTGTGCTGCTGGTCCTCCACGGAACGGGCGCCGATGGCCACATACGAAAGAATATCGGAAACATAGCGCCAGTTTTCGGGATAAAGCATTTCATCCGCGGCAGTCAAGCCGGATTCATCAATGGCCCGAATCTGCATTTTCCGCATGGCGATGAGCCCGGCGAGAAAATCGGGTTTCTTTTCCGGGTCGGGCTGATGGACAATGCCTTTGTAACCTTCTCCGGTAGTCCGTGGTTTATTCGTGTAGATTCTGGGGATGAGGACAAGCCTGTCCTTGACATTTTCGTTTACCTTGGCGAGACGGGTAACGTAGTCGCATACTGCGTCTTCATTATCCGCGGAGCAGGGGCCGATAATTACAAGAAACTTATCGCTCTTGCCCGTGAGCACATCCCGGATTTCCCTATTGCGTTCCTCCCTAAGCTTAGTCAGCTTTTCCGGCATTGGATATTCTTTACGGATTTCATCCGGGGTGGGAAGTTTTTTTATGAATTCAAAAGACATGTCTGTTACCTCCTGTGCTGCATAACTGCTATTTTATTCCCGCGGGCAACGAGCCAAGCGGACATGCTGGCATGTCCATTTGGCGACTGCCGCGAGGGCCAAAGCCCCCGCAGCCTGCGGCGGGCCTTTTGCTTCGAAAACAAAAGTAATTATAATATATTGAAAGAAGGTGCGCAAGAGGAAAGGTGCCAGACATTTCTGTCCAGTTGGAATTTGGGGGATTTCTCGCTTTGTGTCCTGTTGTTTTGTGCTGGGAAGGAGTAGATTGGTGATGAATAGTTGCAAAAGGTGGGGTTGTGGGAATATTCTGACAAGGTTATTGGATTTGCAATTATTCATGTGGAGTAGATAGTGGTGAATAGGCAACTGGGGAAATCTATGTTGCGAGAATATTTACGTGACAGCCAAATTTGTGTCCGCGCGGCATCCACAAACTTGGCATGCGCAAAAAGCCGCGCAGAAATGAGGTCAAATATGAACCCTAAGGAAATTGGAGCTTTTTTAAAGGAGCTTCGCAATGAGAAAGGAATTACACAGGAGCAGCTGGCGGAAATCCTGGGGGTTTCGGGGAGGACAGTTTCCAGATGGGAAACGGGGAATAATCTGCCTGACCTGAGTATTTTAGTGCAAATAGCTGAATATTACCAAGTGGAAATCAAGGAAATTTTAAATGGAGAAAGGATGAGTGGGAATATGAATAACGAATTAAAAGAAACCCTGTTAAAAGTAGCTGATTACAATCAATTGGAGAAAGAAAGGGCTGCAAAAGCCGGAAATATTGCATTTAATATAATGTTTCTGGCATGCGCCATAGCCATTATAGCGCAAATGCTCATGAACGGAAGCCTCTCCCTGGTTATGGGGGAAACGGCAATATTCATTACCGGCGGCATCGCATACATTTTTACTGCCATAAAAAACGGCTCCTGGAACGGAGGCATAGTTAAAAGCACCCCGGAAAAAGACTTTGCCGTCAGCATCGCATGCACGGCAATATGCAGCATTCCATTCTGCCTGATACTTGCCAAAAGAATAGCTTTGCCGCAAGCGGCCGCTATAACCGTGGGCTTCTTCCTATCCCTCTCGGCCCTGTCCTACGCCATCCTCAGAGGAATCTCCCGGCTTTCCAAAAAGAAAGCCGACCAATTAAATAGCAAAACATCTGAATAATTTTATGACTTAATGGTGCAAGTCACCGTCGATAACCTTGGCCGAAGCATCAGGAACAGGTACCGCATCCTGATGCTTCCCACAACCTGCCGGATTTCCCCCCTCCCCTAACGCAAATACCCCCTCACCGCCAAGATACAAAGCCCCGTCTGCATCAGCTGGCTGGCCAGCAGCCCCCAGAGGTATCCCTGTATACCAAAAACCGGTATGGCAAAAAACACAAAACAAAGCCGGAACATCAAACTGGCCATGCTGAATCCAAAAGTATACCCCGTTTTCCCCAAACCGTTTAAAATGCTGTTCAACGTGCTGGCAATATACATAAATGGGCAAATGAAGCTAAGGGTGATGATAAAGCTTCCGGCCAGGGAACTATGATAGAGAAGCTGTCCGGCCAGCCGCCCAAAAGCGAGGAAAAGGGCAGTACAAAGAAAGCCCAGCAGCAGACAGTAACGGATTGATTTTTTCACGGCCTTGCGGATGGCCTGATGGTTGCCGTTTGCTTCCGCTTCCGATACGATGGGCAGGAGAAGGACGGAAATGGAATTGGTGATGGCCGAAGGGAAAAGAATCAGGGGCAGGGCCATTCCCGTAAGCACCCCGTATACGCTCAACGCCTTTGCATTGTCATAGCCGTAGCGCATAAGGCACTGGGGGATATAGATGGCCTCTATGCTTTGAAGGAAATTAATCAATGTGCGGTTTAAGGAAAGGGGCGCCGCCAGGGACAGCAGATTCTTTGCGCTGTCCCGGACAGCAGAAATCGGCTGCCTGGCTTTGGAAATAATGTTTTTGGAGGAGCTGACCGAATAAAACCGGTGGTAAATGGCCCCCAGGGATACGAGCATAGAGGCCCCTTCGCCGATGACCAGGCCTACAACGGCAAAATTAATGGTAGGGCTATACCCCTTTGCCCTATATGTGATATAAATAAGATATACGCTTCCCACCCGGATGATTTGCTCCACCAGCTGGGTGATGGAAGGAACAGAGGTTTTCCGTATTCCATAGAAATAGCCGTTGATGCAGGAATGGACCGTGGCCATTGGGATGGAAAGGGAGATGATGCGCAAAAGCGGCGCTGTCCTGGGCTCAAACAGCAATTTGGCGGCGATGATATCGGAAAAAGTATAAATATATGCCGTACAGGCCGCTGACAGCAGCATGGAAATGCCAAAGCCGGTGAAAAGCGTGTGGAAGGAGGAACGGTAATCCTTCGTAGTTGTTTCGCTGGCTACGAATTTGGATATGGCTGTCTGCATGCCGGATACGGTGATGGAAAAAGTAAGGGCGAGCACGGGGGAAGTAAGCTGATAGAGCCCCATGCCTTCAGCGCCAAATACGCGGGATAAAAAAATGCGGTAAAAAAAACCGATAAACCGGCTGGCAAATCCGGTGACGGTAAGGATAATCGTGCCTGTGATGAGAGGGTTTATTTTCTTCATTTATAACCTGAAAGATAAATTTGTTTATAAATATATGCCATCCCCTTTATTGACAGAACAATGTGGGAGTGGTATAGTGAAAACACTTAATTCGTAGTGGTTTACTAGGAATTAAAAAGAAAGGGATGAGTGAAGGAATGAGAGATTTGATATATTTGGACAATGCGGCTACGACAAAGACCGCGCCGGAAGTTGTGGAAGCGATGCTTCCCTACTTTACGGAAAACTATGGAAACCCCAGCAGCATCTATTCCCTCGGTTCGGCGGCCAAAAAGGCCGTGATGGAATCCAGGGAGTATATCGCGTCCACCATAGGGGCAAAAAACAACGAAATCTATTTTACCGGGGGCGGCTCCGAAGCCGACAACTGGGCGCTGATTGCAACGGCTGAGGCTTATGCTTCCAGGGGAAGGCATATTATTACTTCCAAAATAGAGCACCATGCCATTCTCCATACCTGTGAATATCTGGAGTCAAAGGGCTATGAAATTACGTATATTGACGTGGATGAAAACGGGATTGTCAAGCTGGATGATTTGAAAGCGGCCATCCGTCAGGATACCATACTGATTTCCATTATGTTCGCGAACAATGAAATAGGAACGATTCAGCCGATGAAGGAAATCGGCAAAATAGCAAAGGAGCACGATGTCCTGCTCCATACGGATGCGGTGCAGGCCTATGCCCATTTGCCCATCGATGTGGATGAAATGAATATCGATATGCTCAGCGCCAGCGGACACAAGTTCCAGGGGCCGAAAGGAATCGGCTTCCTTTATATCCGCACCGGCATTAAAATCCGCTCTTTCCTCCATGGAGGACAGCAGGAGAGGGGCCGAAGGGCGGGAACGGAAAATGTGCCGGGCATTGTGGGAATGGGAAAAGCCGCACAGCTGGCCTTTTCCCATCTGGAAGAAAGGGAAGAAAAGGAAAAGGAGCTGCGGGATTACCTGATTAAAAAAATCGGGGAGGAAATCCCTTATTGCAGATTGAATGGGGACAGAGAGAAGCGGCTTTCCAACAATGTAAATTACAGCTTCCGGTTTATCGAAGGGGAATCCTTGCTGATAATGCTGGACCGGAAGGGAATCTGCGGCTCCAGCGGCTCCGCATGCACTTCCGGCTCTTTGGACCCTTCCCATGTCCTTTTAGCCATCGGGCTTCCCCATGAGATTGCCCATGGCTCCCTGCGGCTTACCGTGAATTGGGAAAACACATTGGAAGAAATGGACAGGACTGTGGAGACGATTAAGGAAATTGTGGAAAGGCTGCGCGCCATGTCTCCTTTGTATGAAGATTATATAGCGAGAAAGGGGCAATAGTTTAAGATTATGTATAGTGAAAAGGTAATGGACCATTTTGAAAATCCAAGGAATGTGGGCGAAATCGAAAATGCCAGCGGCGTAGGAACGGTGGGAAATGCAAAATGCGGCGATATTATGCGCATCTATCTGGATATTGACGATAACGGGATAATCCAGGACTGCAAATTTAAAACTTTCGGGTGCGGCGCCGCCGTGGCCACCAGCAGCATGGCTACGGAGCTGGTGAAAGGGAAGAGCATACAGGATGCCATGAAGGTAACGAACAAGGCGGTGATGGAAGCCCTGGACGGGCTCCCGCCGGTGAAAGTGCACTGCTCCCTGTTGGCCGAAGAGGCAATCCATGCGGCGTTGTGGGATTATGCGGAAAAGCATGGGATAAAAATAGAAGGGCTGGAAAAGCCGAAATCGGATATTCATGAAGGGGAAGAGGAAAAGGAAGAGTATTGACTATGCGCGTGACACATACTTTCGAACCGGTGTATAACAGCAATTCCAGGCTGTTGATTTTAGGAACCTTTCCCTCGGTAAAATCCAGGGAAAATGATTTTTACTACGGACATCCCCAGAACCGGTTCTGGAAAGTGCTGGCGGCTATTACAAAAGAGGAAGTGCCGGTTTCCATAGAGGGGAAAAAGGGGATGCTGCTAAAGCATGGCATCGCCATATGGGATGTGATTTTTTCCTGCGATATCGAAGGCTCCAGCGACAGTTCCATAAAAAATGTAGTGCCCAATGACGTGGCAGGGCTGCTTGGCAAAACGAATATAACAAAAATTTATGGAAACGGTGAGACGGCATGCCGGCTATACGATAAGTTCTGCAGGGAAAAGACGGGGGCGGAAATCATCAAACTGCCTTCCACCAGCCCTGCCAATGCGGCATTTTCGCTGGAACGGCTGATAGAGCGCTGGGAAATACTGAAGACGTAAAATGGTAAGGATGGAAAACCGGATGAAAAAAAAAGTGGTAGTGGGCATGTCGGGCGGCGTAGATTCTTCCGTGGCCGCTTATTTGTTGAAGGAGCAAGGCTATGAAGTCATCGGCGTAACGATGCAGATATGGCAGGATGAACAGGAACTGGAAAAGGAAGAAAACGGAGGATGCTGCGGGCTGTCCGCGGTGGAGGATGCCAGGAGGGTGGCCCAGTATTTGCAAATTCCTTATTACGTGATGAACTTTAAGGAGGAATTCAGGGAAAAGGTGATGAACTACTTTGTGGAAGAATATCTCCATGGAAGGACGCCCAATCCCTGTATCGCATGTAACCGTTATGTAAAATGGGAGTCTCTGCTGCAAAGGAGCATAGCCATCGGGGCGGATTATATCGCCACAGGACATTATGCGCGCATCAGGCAGCTTCCGGGCGGCCGGTATGCCATTTGCAAATCGGCCACGGACCAAAAGGACCAGACTTATGCCCTTTATAATTTAACCCAATATCAGCTGGCCCATACGCTGATGCCGGTGGGCGAATACAGGAAGGAAGAAATCCGGGGGCTGGCGGAGCGGGCAGGGCTGCCTGTGGCGCAGAAACCGGACAGCCAGGAAATATGTTTTATCCCGGATAACGATTATGCCGGGTTCATCGACAGGGAGGCCGGGGAACGGGCGCCAGGGCCGGGGGATTTCGTCACCTCTTCCGGGGAAATACTGGGGCGCCATAAGGGGATTACCCATTATACGGTAGGCCAGAGAAAAGGGCTGCAGCTTTCCATGGGGCATCCTGTATTTGTGACCCGTATCTGTCCGGATACAAATGAGGTGGTCATAGGGGAAGGGGAAGATGTATTTTCCGATGAACTTTTCTGTGACCGAATCAATTATATGGGCATGGAGGATTTGCAGGGAACCAAAAGGGTGTTGGCCAAAATCCGGTATGGACATAAAGGGGCTTACGGAGCGATTGAGAAAGTGGGGGAAGACAGGATAAGATGCCGCTTTGAGGAACCTGTGAGAGCTGTGACGCCGGGGCAGGCGGTGGTATTTTATGAAAATGAGTGCGTGCTGGGCGGAGGAACGATTTTGTGAAAGCGGGAGCTGCAAGTACATTTTGGCAGTCTGCCTGGCCGAAACGATTCGTCGATGGGAGGAAACGGCTATGCCGATATTAGCGGATTATCATCTACATTCTTCTTTTTCAGGGGATTCGGACACGCCTATGGAAAAGATGATAGAAAAAGGGATTGCCATGGGAATGGAAACCATGTGCTTTACGGAGCATATGGATATGGATTATCCCTATAGCAAGGCGGAGGAAGAGGGGCTTTTTGAGCTGGACACCGAGTCTTACGCGAATGGCTTTGAGCGCTGTAAGGAGAAGTATGGGGGGCGGATTCGATTACATTTCGGGATAGAGCTGGGCATTCAGCCCCATTTGGCGCGGGCATTGGAAGCTTATGCCGGAAAGTATCAGTTTGAATTTGTGATTGCTTCTTCCCATATATGCAACGGAAAAGACCCTTATTATGCGGATTTTTATAAAGGGCGGACGCAGGAAGAGGCATACAGGGAATATTTTCAGTCAATTTTGGACAATTTAAAAGTATTCCATGATTTTGATGTATATGGGCACTTGGATTATGTGGTGCGCTATGGGCCAGGGAAAGACAGGGATTATTCCTATGATAGATACAAAGATATCCTGGATCAAATCCTGTACCGGCTGGTGGAGGGCGGGAAAGGGCTCGAAGTGAATACGGGAGCGGTGCCGCACGGATTAAGGGAGCTGAACCCTTGTACGGATATCATAAAACGCTACCGCAATCTTGGGGGAGATATTGTAACGGTGGGCTCCGATGCCCATGCGCCGGAACGCATTGGGGAAGGGTTTGAACGGGCGGCGGATATTTTAAAATCCTGCGGATACAAATATTATACAGTTTTTGCGGAACGCAAGCCGGAGTTTATAAAACTCTAAGCCCCCCCCTGGGATAGGCAGCGAAATCCACGAGTGGAATGGCGGCAAACCGTTTCATGGGCAGAATGGCTGCAAAATTGCTGCAATTGTAAAGAATTTATAAAATAACCGGCGGATAATAAATATTTTTGAATTACATCTTGAATTTTTTGGACAAATTAGGTAAAATATCCCTAATGATAAAATTTTGACAATCGTTTATGAATGATTGGCAAAATGATATAAACAAATTTATTTTCTAGGAGGAAACTAAAATGGCAGTAAGAGTAGCAATTAATGGTTTCGGCCGTATCGGTCGTCTTGCTTTCAGACAGATGTTTGGGGCAGAAGGATACGAAGTAGTAGCAATCAACGATTTGACAAGCCCTAAGATGTTGGCGCATTTGCTGAAGTATGATTCTTCACAGGGAAAATATGCTAAAGCTGACACGGTAGAGGCAGGCGAGGATTCTATCACAGTTGACGGAAAGACTATTACAATCTACAAAGAAGCAGATGCTAACAAACTTCCTTGGGGAGAATTGAAAGTAGATGTTGTTCTCGAATGTACAGGTTTCTATACATCCAAAGATAAAGCACAGGCTCATATCAATGCAGGCGCTCGTAAGGTTGTTATTTCCGCACCTGCTGGAAATGATCTTCCTACCATCGTTTTCAACGTTAACCATGAGACATTGAAACCGGAAGATACGATTATTTCCGCTGCATCCTGTACAACAAACTGCCTGGCTCCTATGGCAAAAGCGCTGAATGACCTGGCTGGAATCAAATCCGGTATCATGAGCACAATCCATGCTTACACAGGCGACCAGATGATTCTTGACGGACCTCAGAGAAAAGGCGATTTGAGAAGAAGCCGTGCAGGCGCTATCAATATCGTTCCTAACTCCACAGGCGCTGCAAAAGCTATCGGCCTTGTAATCCCTGAACTGAACGGCAAATTAATCGGTTCCGCTCAGCGTGTTCCTACGCCGACAGGTTCTACCACTATCTTAGTTGCAACAGTTGAGAAATCCGTAACAAAAGAAGAAATCAACGCAGCTATGAAAGCAGCAGCTACAGAGTCCTTCGGTTACAATGAAGACGAAATCGTTTCCTCTGATATCGTAGGAAGCACCTATGGTTCTATCTTCGATGCTACACAGACCATGGTTGGCGCTGATAACCTCGTTCAGGTAGTTTCCTGGTATGACAATGAGAACTCCTATACGAGCCAGATGGTAAGAACAATCAAATACTTCTCCGAGTTAGCATAATGAAGGAAGGATTGTTCTCGAACAATCAAATACTTCTCCGAATTAGCATAATAAGAGAAGGATTGTTCTCTAACAATCAAATATGTTGTATGTAATAAGACCTATAAGGGTCCGGTCATATGGGCCGGACCTTTATGTATGTTTGCTTTATGAAAATTAATATGGAGGCGATTATCATGGGATTAAATAAAAAATCGGTAGATGATATCAACGTAAAGGGCAAGCGCGTCCTGGTAAGGTGCGATTTTAACGTGCCGTTGAAGAATGGCGAAATTACAGATGAGACACGTATTGTGGCAGCTCTCCCTACTATCCAGAAGCTGCTTAAGGATGGCGGCAAAGTAATTCTCTGCTCCCATCTGGGCAAAGTGAAAAACGGTCCCAACGAAGGCGAATCCTTAGCGCCGGTGGCTAAGAGGCTGTCCGAGAAATTGGGAAAAGAAGTAAATTTCGTAGCGGATTACAACGTAACGGGCGAAGCAGCTACCGCAGCGGTAGAGGCGATGAAGGAAGGGGATGTTGTCCTTCTTCAGAATACACGTTTCCGCGGCAAGGAAGAAACGAAGAACGGCGAAGAATTCAGCAAAGAGCTGGCTGATTTGGCGGATGTATATGTATGCGACGCGTTTGGTTCTTCCCATAGGGCCCATGCATCGGTAGCGGGGGTAACGGAATGTGTACGCGCTAAAGGCGGGGAATGCGCCGTTGGTTATTTGATGCAGAAAGAGATTGATTTCCTTGGGAATGCGGTAGAAAATCCGGTAAGGCCTTTCGTGGCAATCCTTGGCGGGGCAAAGGTTGCGGACAAACTGAATGTTATCAATAACCTTCTGGAAAAATGCGATACGCTGATTATCGGCGGCGGTATGGCGTTTACTTTCCTTAAGGCAAAAGGATATGAAATCGGCAATTCCTTAGTGGATGATGAAAAAATTGACTATTGTAAAGAAATGATGGATAAAGCGGAGAAGCTTGGCAAAAAGCTGCTTCTTCCCATCGATACCACAATTGCGGCAGGCTTCCCGAACCCTATCGATGCGGAAATCGAAGTGTCCGTTGTGGATGCCGACAAGATTCCGGCCGATATGGAAGGCCTTGATATCGGCGATAAGACCGCAGAACTTTATGCGGATGCGGTGAAATCCGCCAAGACGGTTGTATGGAACGGGCCTATGGGCGTATTCGAAAACCCGATTCTTGCAAAAGGTACGATTGCAGTGGCAAAAGCTTTGGCTGAAACCGATGCAACCACGATTATCGGCGGCGGAGACAGCGCGGCAGCTGTAAACCAGCTCGGATTTGCGGACAAAATGTCCCATAT
>JAETTM010000020.1 GCA_021769135.1 Lachnospiraceae bacterium
TCACAAGCTGACCGCTCCCCGCTCCGGGGAGGTTCTTTAAAAACTCCATATATATTTCTTGACGTGCCGCCGCCCGCCAGAAAGCTGTATTGTTCCTACTAATTGGGGATAACACAGGTCATGCCGGCCGCAACGGCAATCAGACCCGCATTATTAATCAACACATTCAAAAATGTCTGAAAGTGGGTAAATCCTTTATCCGCGTAAATCACGCAGCCGCCCAGATACATGATTACAAACAGCGCTACCGTAATAGCGAGCAATATATTATTTCCACCCAGTTTTAATTTTTTCATGCCTGCACCGCCTCCTTTGCTGCTTTTTTAGCGGACAGTTTTTTGAAATAATCTTTTACCGGCCCGGACTGGATAACTACAATCAGGATAACCACGATAGCCTTAAATACAGGTGCCTGCGCGGAAGAAACGCCCAACGCATACAATGTCGTGGTAATCGCCTGAATCGTATAAGCGCCAATAATAGAGCCTGCAAGATTAAACTTACCGCCGCCTAAGCTGTTGCCGCCAAGCGCTACCGCAAGGATAGCATCCAGTTCCATGTTAAGGCCGATATTATTGGTATCTGCGGAATAGATTCTGCAGGTTGCCACCAGGCCCGCAATGCCGGCGCACAAACCGCAAATCACATAGCACAGCAGGATAATCTTCGCAGAGTTAAAGCCGGAAATCCTGGAAGCCTTTTTATTGATACCTACGCTCTGGATATATGTTCCCAGCGCCGTCAACCTTAAGACAATTGCGGCTATGGCAACACAGGCCGCCGCGATAAGAATCGGAGTCGGGATAATGCCGCAATATCCGCCAAAAAACTGGAAGGAAGGCACACGCACGTATACGATATTGCTGTTGCAAAGAAGAAGACCTATAGCCCTGCCGGCAGACCAGAGTATCAGCGTCGCCACCATGGGCTGGATATTCATATATGCCACCAGGAACCCATTGAACAGACCGCAGACGCATGCGATTGCAATACCGGCCAGCATGCCGACCCAAAGGGGTACATTATATTCGCTTACATTGGTTACACCGTATCCGGCCAACAGCATACAGCAAAGGCCGCCGGATAAGCTCATAACGGAGCCTACCGAAATATCCGTGCCTGCGGAAGCCGATACCACCAGCGTCATGCCGATTGCAAGGATTGCCACTTCGCTGCCCCGGTTCAATACGTCGATGAGACGCCCATATAGAATGCCGTTATTAATACTGATTGAAAAGAAGCTGAGAGGGGCATTCCCGCTGGCAATATCATAAATCACGTTAATCATCATAACGAGAATCATACTGAAGATAGGCAGGAACAGCTTCATTTTTGTAATTTTTTTCAATTTATTCATTATTTAGCACCTCCCGCAATTGCCTTCATAACCCCTTCCTGAGATAATTCCTCCCCGCTAATCTCGCCAACCTTGGCACCATCCCGAAGGACTGCCATACGGTTACAGGTTCTGAGCATTTCTTCTATTTCCGAAGAAATAAACATCACGCTCTTCCCCTCCTCGGCAAGCTGAATCACCAGCTTCTGAATCTCAGTCTTTGTTCCGATATCAATACCGCGGGTGGGCTCGTCAAGAATCAGAAAATCCGGGTCCGTCGCAAGCCATCTCGCTAAAATAACCTTCTGCTGATTGCCGCCGGAAAGCTGCTTAATCAGCGTTTCCCTGCTTGCCGTCTTAATCTGCAAAAGTTCGATAAACTTATCCGCTATCTCAATCTGCTTTGCCATCGGGATTTTCTTAAAAATGCCCAGCTTCGCCTGCATGGCAAGGATGATGTTCTCACGCACGGACAAATCGCCGATGATGCCCTCTGCCTTTCTGTCATCCGGCAAAAGGCCCATGCCCAGGTTCATGGCATCGATGGGGTTCTTAATCGTTACTTCCTGTTCCTTTACCTTCAATGTTCCGGTCTGTGCCCTGTCCGCACCATAAATCGCACGGGCCAGTTCGCTTCGGCCGCTTCCGAGAAGCCCGGTCAGCCCGATTACTTCTCCTTTATGTATCTCAAGGTCAAAAGGCTTAATCGTTCCCACATGGCTTAAGCCTTTTGCATCAATAACGAGCGGCTCTTTGGATTTATCGCCGCTGCCTTCCGGTTTGATGCTTGCCAAATCGTCGAAATCTTTACCCATCATAGCTGCAACCAGCTTCACGCGGGGCAGCTCCTCAATGCTGTATTCCCCTACGAGAGTTCCGTTCCTGAGAACGGTGATACCGTCGCAGACTTCATAAACCTGTTCCAGGAAATGGGTTACAAAAACAATGCCGACCCCCTGCTCCCGAAGCCTTCTCATCATGCCGAAAAGCTTCGCCACTTCATTATCGTCCAATGAAGAAGTGGGCTCATCCAGAATAAGCACCTTGCAGTCCATATCCACCGCACGGGCAATGGCTATCATCTGCTGCAAAGCCAGGGAATATTCTTCCAGGTTCTGGGTCACATCGATATCCAAATCCAGCTCTTCCATCAGCTTTGCTGCCATTTCATTCATTTTCTTCCGGTTTACTGTTCCGATTTTTGTCATAGGTTCTCTGCCGATGAACAGATTTTCTGCCACAGAAAGGTTCGGGCAGAGGTTTACTTCCTGATATACCGTAGAAATACCTTTTTTCTGCGCATCCATGGTGTCCCTATTTACAATGGGCCCATCGATGCCATCCAGATAAATTTCTCCAGATTCAAATTTGTTTACCCCAGTAAGACATTTAATCAGCGTGGATTTACCGGCGCCGTTTTCCCCCATGAGCGCGCGGATTTCCCCTCTTTTTAAATTGAAATCCACATTTTCCAACGCTTTTACACCAGGGAATGTCATACAAATTCCTTTCATACTCAATATAACATTATTTTCCATGCAGACGTCTCCTTCCAGAGTTTTCTTCCCAGGTAATACTATATTTTCCTTAGAATACGTAAAAGGGAGAAACCCAAGTTCCCCCGGGATTTTCTCCCTCTTTACGTTTTATTTCAGCGAAAGCTTTTCTTTACTCCCAACTTTGCTTAACGTTTTCTTCATTCCTTCAATGATTAGTAAGCGCGGCCATCCAGAACTTCCTGGCTCATAGTTACTGCATATTGGCTTTCAATTCCGGGCGCTACGAAAGCTTCATCTTCAACCAGCGTCCAGGCATCAACCGCTTCGCCTGCTTCCAGTTTCTGAATAACGCCTTCAGCAAATCCAGCCTGCAGAGGGTTGCACTCTACGTTACATGTAATCTTGCCATCCAGTGTATACTGAAGTCCGTCATGTGTAGCGTCAAAGGAAATGATGGTTACATCGCCGTCAACACCGTATGTAATGCCTGCTGCGTCCATTGCGTCCATTGCGCCGTATGCTTCATTATCATTCTGGCAAACAACTACGTTGAAATCGCTGTAGGATTTAATGAAGGATTCCATAACTTCCTGGCCGCCTGCCTGTGTGAAATCGCCGGACTGGGAATCCAGGACTGTCCAGTTGGAATTCTGGGCTACGATGTTGTTAAAGCCTTCTGTACGTCCAAGCGTTGCGGATGCGCCAACGGAACCTTCGATAACGAGGATGTTCGCATCTTCGCCGTTCAGGTACTCAGCCAGCCAGTTGCCCGCTGCTTCGCCTTCAGCAATCATATCGCAGCCAAGAGCCGTCGTATAAAGAGAAGGGTCTGCGTCTACCGCACGGTCAACGATGAGAACCGGGATGCCTGCATCCTGTGCTTCCTGAAGAACCGTATCCCAGCCTGCGGACTGAATCGGAGCGATGCAGATGTAGTCAAGTTCCTGCTCGATGAAACCACGAACCGTTTCAATCTGAACCGCATGGTCATTGTCGCAGTCTACGAAAGACAATTCATAGCCGTTCGCTTCACTGAAGGTATCCTGATAGTTCTTTGTATTAGCTGCACGCCAGTCGGATTCGTGGCCAACCTGTGCAAAACCTACTCTGATGAGTTCGCCGTCCGCTGCCGGCGCAGCTGCTTCTTCTGTAGATGCTTCTTCTGCGGGCGCCGCCTCTTCTGCGGGCGCTTCCTCTTCAGGTGCTGCCTCTTCTGCAGCCGGCGCTTCTTCCGTGGTCGATGCCGGTGCTTCTGCTGCTGAGTTGCCACATGCAGCTAATGTGGAAATTGTCATTGCAGCAATTAATAATAACGCAATTTTTTTCTTCATTGTCTTTCCTCCCTAATGAATAATATTTTTTTGCGTTGGAACAGCCTTGCTGTTTCCGTAATCTCACTTTATCCGATTTACTTTTTGCGCGCAACCTATTTTTGTGCACTTTTTCTAATTTCATTCTTATAAACAATACAAATTTTTATGTAATATGCCATTTTTTGATACAAATTTTGTCATTTTGTTTGGAATTTTCATGATTTGGTTTGATATTTTAAGATTTTCCAAAATCAGCGCATACTTTTTTGCTGATTTCTCCTTTTAAAGCTTATGCCAAATTGCATAAAACAAGAATTACTTTTGATAAAATATAGAAAATTACAGGCTCCCTATAAAAAAGTCAAGAAATTTTTCACTTTTCTTAATAGCCCTTTTCTTATATGCTGTCTTTACGGAAAACAGT
Source organism: Lachnospiraceae bacterium (assembly GCA_021769135.1). Taxonomy (GTDB): domain Bacteria; phylum Bacillota; class Clostridia; order Lachnospirales; family Lachnospiraceae; genus Kineothrix. The sequence continues at coordinate 4,573 of JAETTM010000020.1, forward strand.
TTTATGCAAATTATAAAAGAAAAGGGAACATTTCATGCCTGCAAAATATATTCGGCTTGCCGAGCTGTTAAAAAACCTTATAAAAGAAAACGCGGGGGATACTTTCCGGCTCCCTACGGAGGACGCCCTCTGCCGTACATACGGAGTCAGCCGCCAGACTGTAAGAAAAGCCCTCTCCATATTGGAAGCCGAACATTTAATAGAAAAGCGGCAGGGCAGCGGCTCTTATGCCACCGGCCTGTCCGGCAGCCCCGAGAAAGATAATGTGGCGATTTTGGTATGTTCCGATACGGAATATATTTACCCCGGCCTCCTTGCGGATATGCGAAGCACGCTGCAAGCCAAGGGCTTTAGCGCCACAGTTTATGTAACCGGCAACCAAATCTCCAAAGAACGGGAGATTCTTCTTTCGCTGCTGGAACACCCTGTCCGCGGCATTTTAAGCGAAGGATGCAAAACCAGCCTTCCTACGCCGAATCACGATTTGTATGAACGCCTTTCTGAAAAGGGCGCATCCATACTGTTTTTCCATGGGAATTACTGCAATATGCCGGATTACCTTTCCATAAAAGACGATAATTACGGAGGCGGCTACTATCTGGCAAAATATCTTGTCTCTTTAGGGCATAAAAAAATAGCCGGCATTTTCAAATCGGATGACATACAGGGCACGGAACGCCTTTTCGGGCTTTTATCCGCCCTGCGGGATGAAAATATCCCCTTTGACGAAGAGCGCATCTGCCGTTTTGATACCGCCAGGCTCACCGCCCTGCAGAAAAAGCAGGACACAGGATTTTTATCCGAATTTATTTCAAAACAGCTAAAAAATGCTACCGCCGTCATCTGCTACAATGACGAAATCGCTTACTGGCTCATAAAAGAACTGACCTATAAAAATATGCGGATTCCCGGAGACCTTAGCGTTGTCTGCTTCGATAACTCCTATTTCAGCGACCTTTCCCCGGTGCAAATCACGTCCTTATCCCATAAAAGCCACGAAATGGGAACCGTCGCCGCCGAAAGCATCCTCAACCTGATAAAAGGCTCCCCCGCCTCATCCCAGAAGCTTCCCTGGCGCCTCACCGTAAAACGGAGTTCTGGGCCTCCCCCATAACAGTTCAGCCTTTCTGATGAACTGTTACGCCTCCTCCTGCCTCTGAAAGCTGTTTTTTAGCGGCAGCGCAGCGGGCAATTATTTCCCATTCCTATATTCCCTGGGCGTGCAGCCCACCGTCTTCTTAAACACAAAACTAAAATAGTGAGGATCCTTGTAACCCACCTTTGCTGCGATTTCCCCGGAATGCATTTCGCTCTGGCGCAGCAATTTTTTTGCTTTCTCCATACGCTTTTTCGTAACATATTCAATAAAAGTTATTTTCATTTCCTGGCTGAAGACGCTGCTAAAATAGTTCCCGCTGACGCCAATTGCACCCGCTACGCTGTTTAAGGAAAGGGATTCATCGCTGAAATTCTCTTCGATATATTCCAGCCCTTTTTTCAGCATCCGTTTGCCCTGATTTTCGTTCTCCTTATCCCGCAGCGTCAGGGCCCGTTCCAAAAGCTCCTTCATGTAGGCATAAAGGTCTCCGCCATTTACGGACACTTCACGCACTTTCTCATTGTCATCCTTCGCCAGGACATCCTGCTGCCCAATGCCGAGCATTTCCATATAATTTACCACTGTAAAGCGCACATTTAACAACAGATAATCCCTGAACAGCCTGGAATCCAGCGCATCCTTTACCCCCGCCAGATAGCCCTTTATGAAATCCTCCGTTTCTTCCAGCGTTCCTTCCCTTAAAAAGCCCTGGATAATCTCCGGGTTCATCTTTGCGCTGTCCACGGACTCAAAGCTCTTCGTATCCTTGCCTGATAGGAATTCCACCGCATCCTTTTCCGTCAGTATATGCCGTCTGGGACTAAAAAAACGATGGGCAAGTATATGGTTTACGTTGGTATAGCACTCCGGCAAAAGGGAGAGCCTCTCCACCGTTTTCCCCACCCCTGCGTACCATTCCATGGAATCTTCCTCTTCCGAGCAAATTTTTTCTATATTATTTATGCAGCGCTCCTCCAATTCCTCCATCCGCTCTTTCTCGCCCTTTATCAGAACCACATAAAGGTTGATATTCCAGCGGAAAACCAGATATTCCGGAAAACGCATAAAATATCGGAACAGCGCCTCGCGCACTTTATCAAAGCCTTCCGGCTCCTGCATGGCCATCTCCGGATTCCGGCGCTTCACCTGCAGATTCAGAAGCACCAGATTATAGCACGGGCCGTCCAGCTCCAGGGAAATCTTTGCCGCTTCCTCATAAATCTGCTGTACGGACAAAACCCCTCCAAAGACCTTTTCCAGAAAATTCCTCCGGGCATAATCTTCGAATTCCTTCATTTCGTTCTGAAAAGTTTCCAGGTAATTTTTCTGTTCCTTTTCCGTTTCGATTTTTTCCCGTATCTCCATCAGGACTTTCCGCAGGGCGCCCCTTGTAATCGGCTTTAGCAGATACCTCTCCACGCCCACGCGGATAGCGCGCTGTGCATATTCAAATTCGTCATAGCCGCTGATAATGATGATTTTGATATCCGGTATTTCCTGCGTTACAATCTGGCTTAGTGCCAGCCCGTCCATAAAAGGCATTTTGATATCCGTAATCAGGACATCCGGGCGTATCTTCCGTATCATGGGCAACGCCATTTCCCCATCGCTTGCCTCCCCCATAAACTGATAGCCATATTCCTGCCATGGGATATTTTTCTTTAACCCCTCCCTGACAATACTTTCATCTTCCACCAAAAATACTTTCAGCATCTGCCAACCCTCTCCTGTCAATCATTAATATGTCCTGTCTTCCAGGAACTCCCCCACATTCTCTTTCGTAAAAACATTTTCCTCTACCACATAGCTTTTCTCCACCGGTTCCCCTTTTTCCAGCTTTTGAATGATTTTATTCACATAGGCGCCCTGGACCGGATTGCACTCGATATCCACATTAATGCGCCCTTCTTCCACCATCTCCAGGGCATCCCGGATAGCGTCAAAAGAAATCACCACCACTTTCCCGTTTTCCCCAAAGCTGACCCCGGCTTCCTGCATCGCTTTCACTGCCCCCATTGTCATATCGTCATTCTGTGATACAAGCACATCGATTTTCGGATAGCGGCGAAGCATCTGTTCCATCACTTCTTCCCCTTTCGCCGCCGTAAAATCCGCCGTTGCGGACTCCAGGATATGCCAGTTCCCATGGCCGGCGGCAACCTCTTCAAACCCTTGGGTCCTGCCGATTTCCGCTGTGGAGCCTATCGTTCCCCGCAATACCACAATATTAATATCTTCAGTCTGCCTGTTTTTTTCCGCAGATATTCTTCCAGCCATTTTCCTGCCTTCTCCCCTTCTTTCCAGGCATCCGTTCCAATCCATGTCGTATAAAGGGAATCGTCCTCCACATTTACCATACGGTCTATGATGATTACCGGAATCCCGGCATCCTTCGCCTCCTGCAGCACGGTATCCCAGCCGCTCTCAATCACCGGCGCGAAAACAATATAATCCACCCTCTGGGAAATAAAGCTGCGAATCGCCTTAATCTGGTTTTCCTGAATCTGTCTGGCATTGTTGAATATCAGAAAATAACCCTCATCCTTTGTTAGCGCCTCCTGAATCGAAAGGGTATGGGCCGTCCTCCATCCGGATTCGCTGCCCAGCTGGGAAAAACCAACCACAATCAAATCTTCCATCCCTGCATCGGAGGGCGTCTGTTCGATTTCGATTTCCCAAAAAAGGCCATGGCTGACAAAAATAAAAGGCACAACGCAAAGCAGCAGGATACAGATTCCCACATGTCCGAAAAAAACTTCTTCTAATTTTTCCAATATCCTTTTCATGCGCTTTCCTCTTTTTTATCCATCTTTTCCGGCAACAGCTCCCCGGCAGGCTTTTCAAACAGCAGCACGGCCGGAATGACTATGCTGACCTTTGTTCCCACGCCTTTTTCCGATTCTATCGTCATCCCGTATTCCATGCCGAAATTCATTCGAATCCGTTCATTCACATTGGCAAGCCCGAACCCCCGTTCCGTCTCTTTGCATGGCTTGACGATTTCCGCCTGCAGGCGCTTTAGCTCTTCCTCATCCATGCCCACTCCATTATCCCGCACACACAGCAAAATCCTGTCCTTTTCTTCCCCGCCGCCCCGTTCCATTGTTCCTGTAATCCATATCTTTCCCTTGGCCCGTTTATATTTAATGCCATGATATAGGGAATTTTCCACCAGGGGCTGCAGCGTCAGCTTCAAAATCTTATACTGGTACAGTTCTTCATCTATGTCTATTTCATAATCAAGAATATCCCGGTAGCGTACCTGCTGAATCTCCAAATAGCCGCGGATATGCTCCTTTTCCTCCCGGACAGAAATATATTCCTTCCCTTTGCTCAATACCAGCCGGAAAAACTCCGAAAGCGCCACTACCACATCCACCGCTTTGTCCGGGTCGTTCCCTTCTATCAGCCAGACGATGGTATCCAGGGTATTATATAAAAAATGGGGGTTAATCTGCTCCTGCAAAAGCCGCAGTTCCGCATAACGCATCTTCCGCTCATCCTCTTTAATCTGATGCACCATAACCTCCAGGTTTTCCGACATATCGTTCACACTATCCGAAAGCACTTCCAGTTCATCCTTCGTCTGCATCTTCGCCCGGTCCGAAAAATTACCTTCCGCAATGCGGCTGGTAATCCTGCAAAGTTCCTGAATCGGCTTTGTGATGCTATTCAAAATGACGCTGGTAATCAGAATCACAAAGACAACGATGCATCCCCCCAACAATATGCTAACCAGAATAACATGCTCCACCTCCGTATTCAGCTGAACCTTCAGCTGCTCGATGCTCCTCGTCTGATAATAAATATAATACTGGATATCATCCTGTATCAATTCTGTCAGAATGTAAATATCATTATACAGCATGTCTATATTCTTTTCATACTGCCCTTCCGCTTCCTGATTAGTCTTAATATCATCCACCCTGTCCTCCAGCGTATCCACATTCCGCAGCAGGCTTTGCAGCCATACCCGGCTTTCCCTGTCCGTTGTCATCGCCAACAGATTATTGCTCCCATCCCTGAGCTCATCTATCAGCTTATAAGGGTCTTTTAACGTTCCGTCCTCTTCGATGGTATCAAAGGTCACATTGCTGACCACCAGCTTATAAAGGCTTTCGTCCATCTCTTCCTTAAAGTTCATATTATAGTTATTCGCCACGGTCATGCTGCTCACAATCTGGTCATAAGCGCGGCTGTAATTTAAAAGCGCCATAATCAGATAAATCGTAATATAAAGTATCGGCACCATCGCCACAAGTATCAGTACAATCAATTTATTTTTCAGGGGATATTTTATTTTTTCTGCAGTCATGAGCGCTTCCTTTCAGGGCCGCTCCCCCCAATCAGCACCTTCTTCCCGCAAAACGCAAACCCGTACTTCCGTATACGCCCTTCCGGGATTCCTTTCGCCATAAGGTTCGCCTGGTAACCCTTTTCCTCTATCTGCCGCAGTGCCTCCCGCACCGTATCGGCCAGTTCCTTTTCGCCCTCGTCCTGCACTTTGAATTCCAACAGGAACGCATCGTTTTCCCTATCCCTCGGCTCCAGCATCACGTCATACCGGCCCAGGCCGCTCTCCCTGTTTGAAGTCACCACATACCTGTCGGCAAGTTCCACCATCAGCCCCAGTACAAATCCATGGTAAAACCTCTCCGGCTGCCTTTCGGAGGGCTTGCCACCCGTATCAAAGCTGCTGAACATTTCCGTGGATACCCTGTTCATGTAAATGTTCATCGTCCTCGTGTCGCCGGCCAGCATTGCCTTGATAAAGGTATTGTAATCGGAGGATACCCTGTCGAACCACCCCTTCACCATGTTGACAAACATGACCCTGGTTTCCAGGTTCGTCAGCGCCAGTTCATATTCTTCCTTCCATGCCCCGTATTCCGTCATATATGCCTGATAATCCTCCACCTTCAAATACCCGCTTGCCAGCAAAAGGCTCCAGACTGCGTTCTTCTTCTCGGAAAGCTGGTTATAGATTATCTGCTCATCTATTTCCATGCGGATGCTCCCGCCCTGAATCAGACATTCAAACGTTTCCTTGACCTCCGGGCTGCCTTCCCGTATCAATTTCCCCACAAGGCCATTGCTGCTCGTGTTGGCCCAATATGCCCCCACCTTCTCTTTATCAAGAAAATTAATGACGGACCATGGATTATAGATATCCGACCGCTTTCCAAAAGTGAACCCATCATACCACTCTTTTACCTGTTGTTTCCGCCCGCCCATACCAAATTCATCCAACGCCGCGAATACTTCCTCCTCGGTAAAGCCAAAGCAGTCCGCATACTTTTCAGAAGTCGTTGTTACCACTTCCAAGTTATTCAAATCCGAAAAAATAGACTCTTTACTTATTCTTGTAATGCCCGTCATAATGGCGCGGTCCAGGTATGGGTTCGTCTTGAAGGTAGAGTTAAACAGGCTCCTTATAAATGCCGCCATCTCATCCCAATACCCATTCATATAGGCCTCCTGCATGGGCGTATCATACTCGTCTAAAAGGATAATCACCTTTTTCTTATAGCAGCGCTCCAAATATTTGGATAATGATTTCAGGGCATAGGATGCCTCGTTATCCTCCATGTCGCTTGACACTTTTATAAAGTCATCCTTCTCCCCCGCATCCAGCAAGCCGCCTTCCAGCAGGAATGCATTCTGTTTATAAGCTTCTTTGATAATCCGGCATATCTTTTTCCGTGCCTGTATAAAGGAATTCTCCTTCACATCCGCGAAGCTGATAAACAAAACCGGATATGTCCCCTGTAGTTCCCTATATTTTTCCTCCTTCCATACGAAAAGCCCCTCGAACAACTCGCCGCGCCCGGCATAGCTAACGGAAAAGAACTTTTCCATCATGCTCATGTTCAGTGTCTTCCCAAAACGCCTTGGCCGAGTAATCAGCGTAACGCTGTCCATACTCTCCCACCACTCTTTGATGAATTTCGTTTTATCAATATAGAAAATGTTATTTACCCTAATTTTCTCAAAGTCCTGGTTCCCTATGCCAATCGTCCTTGCCATAAAATGTTCTCCTTCTATCCCATGCCATACCAATGCTTTACCATCAATATCTCCAATATCTCTTTGTTTCGATTATCCCTTTGTTTCCATTATCCCTTTATCCTAAGCTTTCCATTAAGCTTAGTATATCCGCTCTTCTTCCGAAATGCAATGGTTCCTTTTGCGTAGGGGAGGTTTTCGGTGTTCCTGGATGAAGCATCGCCCATCCCGCCATAAGCATTATAAAAATAAGCAAAGGCAGGGCGTAATTCCCTGCCTTATATGCATATTTATATTTGCCGCTATAATTATTCGGTGCTTCCGGAACTACGAAATAATCCTCGCAATCAACCCTTCAATAATTCCCCAAAGCGAGAAATCCTGTCCGCCATACACCAGCATCCAGTTGTTAATGGTATTCCCGAAGAAATAAGACCCAAAGCCCACCAAAAATACCATAATAATGCCGCTGAGCGCCGCCCCTACAATACATCCCCTGATACCGCCTGTAGCGTTCCCGATAATGGATGCACAGCCGATTTCAAAGAAACAGGTAAATGTCAACGGAATGATAACCGTAGGGAACATGCCCGCTGTCAAAATAATCGTAATCGTAGAAGTAATCATGGCAACAATAAAGCCGATAATCAATGCGTTGGGCGCACAGTCGAAGATAACCGGGCAATCCAGCGCCGGAATCGCACCGGGCACCACTTTTTCCGCAATACCCTTGAAAGCCGGAACGATTTCCCCAATCAACATACGCACGCCGAGAAGCATAACGGTAACGCCAACGCCAAAGTAAATAGAACGTGTAAAAATATAAGTAAAAATGCCTGTTGTTCCGCCCGCATAACCCCAAACTTCCGCCGGAACAAAGCCGTTAATTTTCAAGATAAAGAACATAACAATATATGTCAGGCAGATTACTATCGAGCCCGTAATGGATACTTCACGTAAAAACCCAAGAGATTTCGGGAACTTGATATCTTCCGTGGATTTTTCCTTGTTCCCGATTGCCTTGCCCAGATATCCGGAAATCAGGGAAAGAACCGTCGTAGGATGGCCGATGGTAAAGCTGTCATCCCCCGTCACTTCTTTCACCAGAGGACGCATCAGGTTAGGCGAAATCACCATATATGCCGCCGTGAAAATAGTTGCCAGCACAATCAGCTTGCCGCCCGTCAATCCTGCATCCACGCCCGCTGCGATGAATACATAAGGGAACCAGTACAGCATATGTCCGGTCAGGAAAACGGATTTCCATTTGGTGAAACGGGCAAACAGCAGATTAAAGGCAAATGCAATCAACATAACGATACCTATCTGCGTTCCGAATCCCGACATATCGATATCCGCTTTTCCATTCGCCGTAGGCATCATAGTATTAAATGCCGCCGCCAGGCCGTTGATGGAATTTCCTGTGATAATGCCGGTTCCTTGGGATAATACGAAAAATCCGATAGCCGTCATCATTGTTCCCCTTACGATTTCGCTGAAAGACTTCTTCTGCAAAATCAAACCTATCATTGCAATCAAGGCCAGGAAAATGGCCCCTTGCCCGAATATTTCATTGATAATAAAATTAAGTATAGCCATAAAAAACCTTTCCTTTCTTTCGATGCCGACTTTCGTCAGCGCTTTTGTCAGACATAAGGATGGCCCGCAAGACGCGGCATCCGTCCTCCCTTACCCTTCTAAACTCTGGAAAAATTCCAATGTCTTTGCCGTAACTTCTTTTTTGTTCACAAAGCTTCCAATCGTTACCACAGGAACCTTGCTGCGGTCCTTAATCCTGCTTGCCAATTCTTCCGAAGTGAAGATAACATCGCAGGGGGTTGAAATACAAGTGCCGATATCCCCGCAGAAAACCTCCGCCTCCAAATTATTTTCCTTTAAAATGTCCTGAATCTTCATTTTCAGGAACAATGACGAACCACAGCCAAACCCGCATACCGTCTGAATTCGAATCGTTCCCATCCCTCTCCCTCCTTTCTATTCTATTTTTCTGCCCCTGACAGAATCCCAATCACCTCTTTGGCGCTGTCCGCTCCCGCAATTTCCGGGATACGCCCTTCTTCCATCAGAAGCCCGGCAATAGCGGACAGCATGTCCAGATGGGAGCTGCTATCCGTACATCCCAGGCACAACACCACGGATACCGGGTCATTTGGGCTTTTAAAGCAAACCGGATTTTTCAGCGTAATCAGCGCAATATCGCTTTTTACCACATCCTCACAGGGAGCCGCATGCGCCAGGGCAAACCCAGGCATAATCACGATATAGGGGCCGAGCTCTTTGACCGAACGTATCATTTTATCGATATAGGCAGGTTTAATGCTTCCCGCCTGCACCAGGACATCGCCGGCTTTTCGGATTGCTCCTTCCCAGTCCTCTGCCTCTTCCTTGATGCGTATATGGCTCTCGTTCAAAATATTGTCCAAAGATAAGACCTCCTTTATCATATTTTTTGTATATTTAGCATAGCACTTTTGTTCCTGGCTGCATAGTTCACAATCCTTCAACGGGATTGGAAACAATCTTGTCTTCCTCCCCTTTTGGGCCTTCGTTATAATGAAACTAAACTGGGAAAGGAGATTTTTATATTATGAACAGACAGACAAGCAAACTTCTCGCCATACTTTTGAACTCTCCCGGACAGTTTTTCCACTATGAAGATTTGGCATCCCGACTTGGCGTCAGCACCCGTTCCATACGAAATTATATACAATCCATACAGGATTTCCTGAAGGAACAAAAACTGTCCGCCAGCCTGGATATATCCAATGGAGGAATTTCTTTTACCGGGGATTCTTCGGAAAGCGGTATCCTCCTGGATGCCGCCGTGGATAACGAATTTTATTTTTACCGGCTTTCCCCGGAAGAAAGAGGGCAGCTGCTCTTCCTGCTCCTTCTGGCCAGCAATGATTACTGCAATCTCTATGAACTGTCGGAAAAGCTCAATGTCAGCCGGACTACCTTATTAAAAGATATCGAGCAAGTGAAACGCTACCTTTCGGAATACGGCATTCGATTTGCCCCTTCCATGAACAAGGGATATCGCATTGAAGCCGGGGAACTGCAGAGAAGGGAAATCATCCTAAGGATCGTCCGCTCCTCCATGGGCTCTTCTTTTTCTTTGCGGCGGGAAGTGAATATATACGAACGTTTTCTCTATGATGAATGGAATCTGGAAAGCTACTTTCCTGAAATACGCCCCCTGCTTCTGGAAGCGGAGGAAAGCTATGATTTGGAAGTTACCGATACCAGATTTGACGAAATGATTTTTGTGCTCTCGCTGATTGTAGGCAGGCTATGCGGCGGGGAAATGATAGAAGAAACAGCCCGGCCGGACTCTTCGACCAATATGGCTGCCGGAGAACTGTCCGCCCATATCCTCAGACGGCTTTCCATCCTCTACCGTTTTACCTATAACGAGGCGGAAATCTGCTTTTTGGCTTCCCAGTTTAGCCAAAGCCGTTTTTACCACCGTCCTGCTCTTGAAAACGCTTGGGATGTACGGCTGCATGTTGCGCTAAACAGTTTTCTTACCAAAATCAGCCATGACATCTCCATTCCCATTCATCAGGATGCTAAAATTGTGGATCAGTTGGAGAACCATCTTCGGGATATCGATAGGGCCCACGAGGAAGGAATCCTCCTGGAAAACGATTATACCCGGCAGATGATTGAAGAATATCCAGACATTTACCAGCTAATCTGCCGCCATATTTCCGTGCTGGAAAGTGCTTCCGGCAGGAGTTACAGCAAGGATGATATTGCCCTGATTTTGATTTATCTCGTAGTAGCCATTAATCGTCATTACGAAGATAACCTTCCCCCTGGCGTCATCCTGGTATGCCATACGGGCATCGGAACTGCCAATTTTCTGGCGGAGCAGCTGAAAAACTTTTTTAACATACGCATATTGGCTGTCACGTCCAACCATAAGCTGGAGGACGTAAAGAAAATGTACGATTACGATTTTATCTTGTCCACGGTTTCTTTAAACGAACCGGAAGACAGTTGGGTTAAAGTATCCCCTATGCTGGAAGAAGAGGACATTATACGGCTGCAGAAAATTTTCATTGGCATCAACCGGCGAAAAAAGCAGCCCATCCTGGCCCCTCCCTTGACGGAAGCGGCAAAAGCCGTTCCTTTTCTTCTGAAAGAGGAAAATATTTTGCTGGACGTGGCCTGCCAGGACTGGAAAGAGGTTATTTCTAAAAGCAGCGTTCCGCTCCTTATGGACGGAAGCATTGATTCCCGCTATACCAACGCCATAATCCAATCCTGCGAAACCAACGGTGCCTACTTTGTCTACTGCCCCGGCGTAGCGCTGGCTCATGCCGACCCCAAAGACGGCGTGCACTTTTTCGGCCTTTCGCTTTTAAGGCTGAAAAACCCGGTTCCCTTTGGGCATGACAAACATGACCCGGTATCCTGGTGCATTTGCATGGCCGTTCCCAGGCAGAATGAACATATCCAGGATGTATTTACATTGATGGATTTGCTGGGCGACCCCGTTTACCGCGCCCGTATGGCGCAGATTACAAACCGTAAAGAACTGCTTTCCTTTATAAAAAAGTGTCTATGACACTTCTTTCCGTCCAATGGCGAACCTTCCTATAAGGTAAAAATATAATATCAGGAGGAATTCTATGATGAGTATGAGCTTTGATTATCTGGAACATGTACAGGGCATTTTGAAAAAAGTGCGAGATACCCAATGGGAGTCCATGGATGCCTGCGCCAAAAAAATGGCAGAAACCATCGCCGCCAAACACTGCGTTTTCGCCTTCGGCGCATCCCATGCGGGGATTCTGGCCCAGGAACTTTTCTACCGCACCGGAGGGCTGGCGGTCCTGAATGCTATCCTGCCTTCGGAATTTATGCTGAATACCCGTCCTGTGACACAGACTTCCACTATGGAAAAGCTGGATGGCTATCCGGAAGTCATTTTAAAACACTCCCCTATCGGCGAAGGCGATTTTCTGCTGCTCCACTCCGTTTCCGGGCGCAATACGGCAGCTATTGAAATGGCCATCAAGGCAAAGGAAATGGGCGTATCCACCGCCGCCCTCACCAACATGGAATATACAAACGGCGTGACCAGCAGGCATAAAAGCGGGAAAAAGTTGTTCGAAGTATGTGATGTCGTAATCGATAACTGCGGGGATTTTGAAGATTCCAGCATCCTGCTGCCAGGCATGAACCAGAAAATCGCCCCTACTTCCAGCGCCGTAGGATGCACCATTGTCAATATGATTGTAGTGCGCACCGTGGAATATCTGCTGGAAATGGGCATCGAGCCCCCTATCTTCCACAGCGCCAATGTGGATGGCGGGGAAGAATTCAATAAAACCCTTTTCGAAAAATACAAGGGGCAGATTCATTATATGTGATATGACATATGGCGCATATTATGCTCCCTATTCCTGAAACAATCATCCCCCCGGCGCAAGCGGCAAAGATTCATTTTACAAGCTGCCAGCGGCGGGGTGTTTATTTTTAATCCACTATCCTCTTCTTTATAAAAATCTCTGCCGCTCCGGCAGCCGCAAATACCGCATCCCCCAGTTTCCTGTCTGCCCTTCCAAATATCCATTCCCTGATTACTCCAATCATGAGGCATAGTGCCATAATCAGGAATACCGCCAAAGCCATCGCCAGGAATCCCAAAATCCCATCCGGACTTTTCCATCCCGCCTTCATCATCCGCTCCATAATTACCGAAACCAGAGAATAATTCAGGGCGAAGACGGCAAATATATGACCCGCCGCTTTATTGACTATTTTCGATTTCAGCTTCATCTCTTTAAACAGATAGAATAAGATAATTGCCATAATAATATTGGTCATGCTATTATCTTTGCACAAATGATGGCTCACACCGCCCAGCTGGAAAGGAATTTCATGGGAAATGCCATTTACCACCCACAAGCCGCAAAATACCAGCCCAGCCCATTTCGGCATGGAAATGTCCTGAAATAACCTTATATATCTTCCTATTATATAAATCATAACCATCTGCACAAGGCCTTTTCCACTGTCAGGAACCAGTTCAAAATAAAAGCAAGTAGGCAGCACGCTAAACAGGAACAATAAAAGGAGCAAAAACCTTGAAAGTTCCTCCCGTTCCATCATATCTATAAATTTCTGTATGTAGCCACTTAACAGCAAAAGGCACACATAGCTGGAATAAAACCAGTATTTTCTCGTAATGAACGGCAGCAATGACTTGATGACCTGTTCCAGGAGCGCGGCGCCCTCCATGGTTTCCGGCATCGCATACCGCAATACAACAGTTTCCAGCAGCGAATAAGTAATCATCATGCATTCCATACGCACGAACTTTTTTATGCCAAACCGTGCCCCATAATAGCCGGAAATCAGAATAAAGCAGGTCACCCCAATGTTGCAGATTCCATTGATAGCGCCGCTAAAAAACTTTCCAGCCATTCCAGTACAAAAATAATCCAGATAAATACCCGAATGGACAAACACTATCATATACATGGACAGGATTCGTAATAATTCATGATTAGAATTTCTTATCGGCTTCTCACTTTTCATTATCCGGCCTCCCGGCATTCAAATCGGTATAGCTGTCTAACAGCCCCACCGTTTCATTGGCAGGCCGCCCGTACATATGGCAGCACTTATGCGACACCTGGGCTTGCTTATCGCTTTTTTCGTCCATTTCCACGCTCATCCTCATTACGCCCATCTGTGTCTCACTGTCCAAATGCTTTAAAATATCATCAATCAACATTTCCTCTGTCATGGAATCCTCCTATTCCGGCTCCATATGCCATTTTCCCTTCCAGCTGCTTCTTTCCAATATTTCAAGGCTCCTATGCTCCATCCAATGACAGCCCGTCAAAAAAATCCATGCCGCCCATATTCTTTTGCCGGTAATCGATAAAATATGCCTTCATTTCTGCATATCCTTCCCCCATATCCTTCAGGATGCCGTCAAAATTATCCTCCCGCAATGCCCCAATCTCTGTGAAGAGCCTGAAATAATTCTCTTCATGGCCATGTTCTTCCAACAGCACTTCCCAGGTTTCTTCCGATTCGCAGCCTTTCGTATGTGCCAGCAGATACCCTTTCCATAAGGCGGCGGCCTCTTCCGCCAAGCCCAGAGGGTTCAGCAAACGAAGCATGGCCAGACGCACTTTGCCCTTCCGCTTATTTTTGATAAACTCTTCCAGGCTGCATCCGTAATCCTCTTCTCCGCAGAGTATCATCTTCGTATATCCATCGCCGTCCTCCGCTTCCATCACCGCTCCCATTCTGGCATCCCACTTTTTTATCCAGGCTTCCGTGCCCGCTTCCTGCACATCCAGCAAATATTCCGCATCCAGCATCACTGCCGCTGCCGCCAGCAATGCTGCTGTCTGTTCCTGGGCAGCCGATACAGGCAATTTTGCCGCCTGTTCCCAAACCTCCGCTTTCTCCATGGCCGACTCCGCAGGGATTTCTGTATTTGTGCCGTCCAGCCTTCCATCCGGCGCATCTGTCATTTTATACGCATAAATCCTGCGCATTTCCGGGCATTCCATGAAAATGCGGTTGCCCAGTTTCAGCTTTTTCTTTGGCAGCCACACGCTTTCCAGATTCGTACAATAAGCAAATGCCCAGTCGCCGACTTCTTCCACTCCTTCCGGAAGAACCGCTTTCCGCAGATTTTTCCTGCTTAGAAACGTCTTCTTTTCCACTGCCCTTACCGTTATTCCCTCTATCCGGGCCGGAACATGTATTTGTGAATGTGTTCCGCTATAATCCGTTATCGTTGCCCACCGCTCATTCTCTTCCCTTCCGCCCTCCATCCGGTAAGCAAAATCACCTTCTTTCGTTTTCCATGTTCCCTTTTGCATGCTCATCCCTTCATTTTCCTATCGCTTTTCATATTCATCCTTTAGCTTCCTTATAATTCCAGCTTCTCAATCTCACGCCGCAAATCTTCCTGCCGCCCGGACAGGCGCAGCTGCCCGTTATATTTCTGGTAATCTTCACACCCGAACATTCCGATAAAACGGGCGCTGTCCGTATTTACCGTCAGTTCCGTCACCAGAATCAGCATTTCGTTCTCTTCCCCAAAGGCTTCCCTGGTAAACGCAAACAGGGAATGCAGTTTCTCCTTCGTTCCGGATACTTGCGCCTTCATCTCCCCTACCTGGGCATCGAACATCCTTTTAATCTGCAAAAAGGCATCCCCGCCTTCGCCCGCATCCCCGGCCCGCAGTTCCTTCCCCGCCTGTTCCAAAAAGCGGATTACCCTTTTATGTTTTCTCCTGTCCGCATCGGAAAGGGCATTGGCTATCTGCAGGGAATCCATCCCCTTTCTCTTTGCCTCTACCTGTTTCGCCAGCATATCTTCCATCATAGCAGCTGCTGTATTTCTTGCCATATTTCCTGCCGCCGCATTGGCTGCTCTATTTCCTGATACCGCTGCCGCATTGGCTGCTCCATTTCCTGATGCCGCTGCGTTGGCTGGCCCATTTCCCGCCACAGTTTTTACAGCCTTCAACAATGGCACCAGCTCGTTCAGATAATCCGCATTTTCCATCCTCTCCCGTATTTCTCCGATTACTTTATCCATCAGCATGCTGAGCAAAGAGAGCCGCTCGTCAAAAGCCGCCGCTTTCGCCCTGGCCACCGTCTCCTCCGGCGCTTTTCCTTCCAGAATTTCTTTCACATGATAATTTTTCTTATACTTATTGTATAGATCATAATAAGCGGTAAATTCCTTGACAATCCTGTCATTTCTCAGATACTGGCCAATCAGCGTTTCATCCGCCGTCAGCCCCTCTTCTTCATACAAGTAAAGAATCTGGGATAAATCCTCCCATCCTCTTGCCGTCACATAAGAACGCCCCTTCACCGTAGTCTCTATCCGGTAAAAATGCTCCTTTTTCAGCTCCAGATAGCTGGTAATCACATTGTGTATCCCCTGCTCCTGGGCATATTCCTTCCATACGCTGTATTCCGCCTCCACATCCAGGACTTTCAGCCTGTCCATGGTCACCACGTCGAATTCGCGCACCGATTTATTGTATTCCGGCGGATTGCCCGCCGTCACAATCACCCACCCTTCCGGCACTTTATGCTTACCGAACACTTTGTATTGCAAAAACTGCAGCATGGAAGGAGCCAATGTTTCAGAGACGCAATTGATTTCGTCCAAAAACAAAATCCCCTCCTTGATACCGCTTTCTTGCATCACCTCATATATGGAAGCGATAATCTCGCTCATAGTGTACTCCGAAACCCGGTAGCTTTTCCCCCCATATTCCCTTTCCTCAATAAAAGGCAGGCCCAGGGCCGATTGCCGCGTATGGTGGGTCATGGAATAGGACACAAGGGCAATTCCCAGTTCCTGGGCAATCTGTTCCATTACCGCCGTCTTCCCCACCCCCGGCGCTCCCAGCAGGAAAATCGGCCGCTGCCGAACCACCGGAATCCGATATTCTCCGAACTCATCCTTTTTCAAATACAAGTTTACCGTGCTCTTAATATATTCCTTTGCCTGTTTAATTGTCATAAACTCTCTCCATCCAACACTACCGGAATCGCCCAGGGGGGTACATCCGGCCGTTCATTATTTTCATCCAAAAAAGCAAAAATAGTATCATAGCCTGGCATCCGCGACGGGTACACCCCATATCCGTCGGTAAAATAAATCAGCCCCTTTAAATTTTCGAATTCCCCTTTTGCCAAAAGTTCATCCACATATTCAAATACCGGCCGGAAATCCGTGGAGCCAAACCCTTTCAGCTTTCCGTTTTTCATAAAATCTTGGAAATCCTCTTCTGACACTATCTTCGTATCGCTTCTGACATCACTGTCACATTGTATGATATGCACATTAATTTTCTGGAAAAAATGTTCTGTTCCTTTCAGGATAGAATAAGTCTTCCTGATAAATTCCCGAACAATCTCTCCTCTGCATGACGCTGACGTATCTATGGCAATAACAAATTCTTTTACCTTCTTCGCATCCTTATATTCCAACGGCTCGACTAAAGGCATATCCCCATAGGCGGACAGTCCGTAGGTATAATAAATGTAGTCGAACTCATCGTCATTTACCTGCATATCCTCCCCCATAACTGTAAAACGCCGCAGCAGTTCCCCATAATCATACCTATCTCTGGTCGCTTCTGCAAGGTTTTTTTCCAAGCTTTCCGAAGAATTCTTGTCCTTGGAAAAAGATTTCACATCCGCCTTTACTCTTTCGCTTATTTTTTTCCATTGCTCCAGCGTTATCTCATACTTTTCCTTCTCCCGCCAGTAAATGTGGGCATCCCTGCAAAACAGCCTTTTCCACTGTTCCGTCTCATTCCTGGTCAGCGGGTTGTTCTTAATAAAACGGTAAATCCTTTCCGCGGTGAGCATTCCCGCGTCTTCTTTCAGATAGTGCAGCTTGTTTCCCGCCTCCCTGTCCGTCTCTAATTCCCCCATGGGAAGCTTCATTTCCAGTATCACATTCTCCACCGCCGCATCCGCCGACAAATCCCACAATTTTTCTTCCTTTTCCCCATATGCAAAACTGTGGTAGAAAACATAGTGGAAAAGGACATGGAGATACAGCCGGATAGGGTAACCCTGCTCTTCTTTATATTTTTTCAGCAGCCAAACCGGGTCATAATACAGCTTTTCCCCGTCCGCTGCCGCCCCGCCCAGGCCATTTCGGCTTTCCGCTTTCAGCCGTGAAAGGGCCACATCCAGAAAACGCATATTGACCACTATATTATCCCGCGCCAGGCGCATTACTTTTTCTGCCAATTCCTCTGCTCTTTTCTGCCTTTCCATCGTCTTTAGAGATTCGGAATCCATATTCTTTTATTTCCCTTTCTTCGTATCCGTTTTTATAAATTCAATTATCTTTTATGCAGCGCCCCATACCATAGGATTCGCACAACAGCCCGTAGCGCGCCGCAATATCCTTCGCATAGCTCAATCCATCGGGAGTTGCCCTCTCCACCCGGTAGCTCCGTACCCCGTTTTCTTTATTTTCCATCTGTGCCACCAGATTATCTATCTTTCCCCTGTTCCCCGGATAGCCGTTATATTCCTCCAGTTTTTGGGTCAGTTCGTGGATGTGGGTCACATATATCCCTCCGCAGCCGATGGCTCCTATGCTGGTCAGCACCTGGGAAGCGATATATCCGGCTTCCATCCCGCTGGTGCTGGAAAAGGATTCATCCATCAACAAAATATCCGTTTCTTCCAACATCCCCAATATCTTCCCAAGCCTGGCGCACTCGCTTTCCAGCCTTCCTTTTCCGTAATTATCCTCGTCCGAAGCGGGAAAATGGGTAAAAAGGCCGGTGGCCGGGCTAATCCGGGCCTGCTGCGCCGGCACGAACAATCCCAGCTGGAACAATGCCTGGGCCATCCCTATGGAATAGGCAAAAATAGATTTTCCCCCATGGTTAGGCCCCGTTACCAGATAAAACCGGCCATCCTCATCATAGGTAAAAGAATTGGATACTACAGTCTTCTCCACTTCCTTTGCCGCCAAAACCGGATTGTAAACGCCGGCCAAATCGCATCTTTTTTCTCCCATAGATGCAATTTCCGGTTTACACATGGCAAACCCCTTTTCCTTCATATCCAAAATAAATTTCACCCCTGCTGTCAGGAAGCGGATATCGTCCATCATCTGTACGAACCATGAAGTATTCACCGAAAAATATTTCTGCACGGCAGGCTCAAAGCTTTTGACCGTCCGGGCAAAGATTGTGTTCAAAGCCGAACGGGCCGTCGTCTCTATAGCCTTCGCATCCCCGATATGAAGCCCCCTGTTAATGGGAAACAGAGGGGTCATCAAAGCCATGCTGTCCTTCCCCATCTTTTTTAACAGCTTATCCATCACCGTACCAGGATGGAATCTTTCCATATTGACGGAAACAATTCCCGCTTCCTGTACATGTAAAGTCTCATCCAGGTTAATTCCCAGCGTAAGGCTCTTCACCAGGCCGAAATTCGTCTCTTCTTTGCTCAATTCCTCTTTCAGGCTTTGGTATTCCCCGCTCTCCGATACTTCCTTTACTTTTTCCTGCAGTGCGCGAAACCCCTCCGAGCCCGCCCTTGAAGAAAGGATTCCCTGGGCAAACATCTCCACAATTTCAATATACATTTCCAGAAAACGGATGGAGCCCAGAGCGGATTCTATGGAAAAATCGCTGCTCATGGCCCGTCGCAAATCGGAAATATTCTGTATGGCAGGAATTGCCCTGCAAAAAACCTCATACCATTCCTTATGCTCCACTAAATCCTCCACCACATCCAATCGATACCGCAGCACTTCTTCATCCGTGGTAAAAAAGTCCTGAAGCTTCAGGCTGGCCATCCCCCGATAGCTGTCCGAAATCAGCACCACCAGAGAATCCAGCTGCAGCTCTTTAATGAAATCATAGTTCTTCATCCTATGGGATGAACGTTTCTCTTCCGAATATCCCGCAGGGTACAGCAGACTGATATTTTCCATAAATTTTCCTCCCGGAATAGATTATATGCATTATATTTCAGGCGCCTCATAAGAAAATAAAGAAAAAAGTTCCGCATAAGCGGAACTTTTTTCTTTATTTTCTTATGAGGGGGGAGATAGTGAGTTTTAAATAGTGAGTTCTTCAACTATCTGTAACATATAATAAGTCATAAATGTGTCCGTTATGTGTTTTGTTTTCAAAAAACATATAAATTTTCATAACCGTTCATAAACTAAATCTAAAAAATATTTTATGTTTTACATTTACAGATTCTCCTCGTCCTCGCTTGCTGCTACTGCAGATACTACGGATGACACTACCGATACAATCACTGCAATAATAATGATAAGCAATCCGCCGCCTAATATCAACATTTCCATATACCTTTACCTCTTTTCCATGTCTGATTGCGCTTTTGTATAGCTCATTATAACATATCCGTTTATTTTTTGCACGTAAAATACTGTTGTTTTATCTTTTAATCAACCACATATAGCATTTCTTAATTCCTTTATCTTTTTTACCGCATCCACATTATTTTTTCTGCAATAATCTTCCATCCATTCCTTTTCATTCTTTTGGTACGGGTCTGTCCAAAATCTTTTTATAAATCTTTCCAAATGCGCCTTCAATGACCATTTTAAATTTGATATCCTGTTAATTTTATCAAAAACTTTTATTACATCAACTGTTTCCCCCCTCACTGGATAAATATTTTAAAAGTATAATATCCACAAATGTAAAAGGCATAATATCATTATCTATAAATTGCAGCAATGACATATAAGGTCCTCCCTGTTTTATGTCATCAGTAACTAACGAATACGCGCCTAAAGTTTGTGCCAGTGATATCGCGTATATCTCCCCTAAATCCCCTGAACCATATAAATTTTTATTTTCCTTCACATTCTCGCAAAAAATCCGAAATACATTTAATTCCCTTAATCTTTTATCCGTATATAGCTGTATTTTCCCGCCTAATATATCTTGGTCCAGCCTATCCAATATATCCTGCCCATGATTTCTCAATTCTATATTTCTTATCTGTTCATATATTAAAATGCCGTCTGTAAAAAAATTATGCAGCAGATTCTCCTGATTCGCCCTATAAAGATGAATAATCACATTTGTATCCAGTGAGGCTTTCACTCTTCCATCCTCCTTATAAGCTCATCCAAATCATGCTCTTCTTCTACAATTTTTATTTCATCCTTTATATCCTCCAATGTCAGATGATAGCAATCCAATACCCTCTCCAAAGTCTCTTTCGGTATTGCTTTATGGTTATAATTATAAATAGCATAATCCAAATATTCAGGAGGCATGGATATCTCATTCGCTGCAATGTTCAGCATTGCATTTCCTCCTGTTGCCCGAAGTAAATTTCCCACTCTCTTTTTATTCTTTTCATTGTCCAAACAGATTCTTTCATCCGGGGCAATCTTCCCTAAAACTTCCAGGCGGTTAAGAACCATCTCGAAGCTAACATTAAACGCCGACATCATTTTAGCTACATCATATGCTGACAAAGTTTTCCCCTGAAGAGCATTAAGTTCAAAATCAAAATAATCATTTACAGCGTTTTGGGGCATTAAAAGATTTGCCGCAAAAAAATTGGCCTCCTGCTCCTTTATATCTTCTGATTTTTCCGATATTGTCCTAATATCATCCAAAAAGGATTCCCCTCGCTCTAAGTGCAGCATAACAT
This sequence comes from Lachnospiraceae bacterium, assembly GCA_021769135.1. Lineage (GTDB taxonomy): Bacteria > Bacillota > Clostridia > Lachnospirales > Lachnospiraceae > Kineothrix. The sequence continues at coordinate 25,889 of JAETTM010000020.1, forward strand.
GGCCGATTTCATGAGCCAGCGTAAACAGTTCTCTGGACAGCCGGACTGATGAATTTGTAAAAATAATAATATCCCCATTCTTTTTGTATGAAAAACCCAAATTTCCATCTTCAGCAATCGGGTATCGTATCAGTTTATATCCAAAACGTCCACATTCCTGAAAAAGATTGATTATGCTATATCTGTTCACTTTGCACAAATTGCGAAATTCGTCTGCTTTCTGTCTTATCTCTTTTTTTCTATTTCCATTCATGCAAATCATTTCCCTTTATTATTTCGATTCGTCCACCGGCTGCAGATGCATATACAAATGTTTATTCGCATAAAACAAATCCAGCATGTCAAATATTTTCTGTGCAGATTCCATACCACTTATGCCGCCTCTATATGCAACGTTCTTATCTTTATCCAGAATATTAGTAATGTCGCCTACCGCTACATCCAATATATCTGATATGCGCGTTAAAACCTCCAATGTAATATTATTATTACCATTTTCTATTCGGGCGTATTTCTGTCTGCTGATTCCCAGTTTTTCAGCCATATACTCCTGTGTCAGGTTGCGGGCATTTCTTAGAATTTTAATCTGATTTCCTAACAATTCATTCATGTCGCTTCCTCCTTCCACTCTTTTATAATATTATTTTATGACTAAGAATTTTTTTGTCAATACAAATGTGGCATTTTTATAACATTATTATTATACTTTGTTATATTTTTATTCCATCTTTTCTATATTTAGCATCTAAAAACCACCTCAACTATATCACCAACCCCCAATTTCCACCATATAATGATAATATATTACAAATTCTCAGGTGATATTTATGGATGCTCCGATTCATTTGCCAGATATTTTAGAACAACTCTCCGCTGGCGCATACCCTTTACTGGGAAGCGGTTCCGGACGGAAAGTTTATGACTTGCATGACGGCTCTGTGCTAAAAGCCGCCAGAAACGTGAAAGGATATGCGCAGAATCAAGTGGAATCCATTATCTCCGAAATGGATGATTCCACCCTTTTTGCCAAGGTCCTGTTCATTTCTCCGGATAACCACTATCTCATTATGGAAAAAGCCAAAACAATTACGGACTTCTCCTATGTCCGCGATTTCTTTCACGTAAAAACCAACAAAGAACTTTTTCAGCTAAACGATTTAAAATATATTCCCCACAAATATAATCTGCTTATCTCCGATCTGTGCCGCCCTGTTAACTGGGGAATCCTGAATGACCGCCCCGTTATCATCGACTATGGATTTACCGGCAGAATCCGGCGGAAATACTACTCGATTTTTTAATCGTGTTCCTATTCCACTCCCCTTAGCTGCACATTCGGCACATAACCGCGCACCAATGCCGCCTTTTTTTCCATTTCTTCCTTTGTACAGCTATGGAAGCCAGGGAAAATTACCCCGCTGCTTTCTTGGTATTCCTGCAAAAAATATGCTTTCGCCCCTTCTATTTCTTTCCCCAGTTTTATCATATTCTCATCGCTGTGCAGTTCCTTTACCACTGTTGTGCGGAATTCATAATCTATTCCGCTGTTTTTTATCAGATTTATGGACTCCCTGATTTTATTCAGGTTGATATGGCCGCATCCTGCCGTTTCCCCATAGTGTTCCATGCAGTTCTTTACATCCATGGCAATATAATCCAGCAGCCCTTCCGCAAGCAGTTCCCGAATCATTTCCGGGCGATAGCCATTTGTATCCAGTTTCACCAGATAGCCCATCTTTTTAATCCTGCTTATCCCTGGGCCCAAATCTTTATCCAGCGTAGGCTCCCCTCCGGTTATGCATACCCCCGACAGGATGCCTTTTCTCTTTTCCAAAAAGGAGTATATCTCTTCCTCTTCTATCACAGGCTGGCTTTCCGGCCTTAACACCAAATCCCCATTTTGGCAAAAAGGGCAGCGGAAATTGCAGCCGCCAAAAAAAATAGTAGCCGCCACATGGCCCGGGTAATCCAAAAGCGTTGTTTTATTTAGCCCGCATATCCGCAATGTCTATCCCTCCGTCCTCATACTCCTTTAAAATTCCCGGTTGAAAAATAAAATACAATGTCATATCATATATTTGTCAGCGCAGCCGCTATTTACTGCAATAGGAAAAATGCCTTTACGGCCGCACCTTTTTCCTATTACTAAGTATACCACCGCGATGGACAAAAACAAGTGACGTATAGTCCAATATAAAGAGGAAAGCCATGGATATTCATGAAAAATATATGAAAGAAGCTTTAAAACAGGCGAAAAAGGCCTATTTGCTGGGAGAGGTTCCCATCGGATGCGTTATCGTTTACGATGGGAAAATCATAGGCAGAGGTTATAACCGCCGAAATACGGACAAAAATACATTAGCCCATGCGGAAATGACTGCCATCCGTAAGGCCAGCAGCAAAATTGGCGACTGGCGGCTGGAAGGCTGTACCCTTTATGTAACGCTGGAACCTTGCCAGATGTGCTCCGGCGCTATTGTACAGGCCCGCATCACGGAAGTCGTCATGGGAAGCATGAACCCAAAAGCCGGATGCGGCGGCTCCATCCTTAATATACTGGAAATGCCCCAGTTTAACCATCAGGTAAAAGTAACCCGCGGCGTTCTGGAAGAGGAATGCAGCCAGATGCTGACTACTTTTTTCAAGGAACTGCGGCTCCAGAACAAAATGGAAAAAGCCGCCTGCGGCGATATATCTGCAAAATAATCCCGCTGAATCCCCGCAATTTTTCATTGACAAACAGCTTAAAAAACAGTATACTTAGAGCACCGTGCAGCCGGGGCGTTAGCGGTGTCCTGTACCTACAATCCGCTTTAGTAGGGGTGATGTTCTGTCGCGGGCTTTTATTCGGTATAGCTGCCCTTTATAAGTGGCGTTGAAGTTCGGGTCTTACGCAATGGGAATCCGTGAACCGTGTCAGGTTGGGAACAAAGCAGCACTAAGCGGAATCTCCCATGTGCCGTAAGGGTGCCTGGCGGAGTTAACTGTAAAGGTAACGTATATTGATGCGGCTCAACGCAGGACGCACGGTATTGATATGAGTGGGCAATTCAGTATTTATGCTGCAGAAAGGCATGGCCACTGCTATGGATTATATTTTAGACTTAAGGGAATGCTCCCTCTGTCCGAGAAACTGCCGCGTCAACCGGGCGGAAGGACAAAAGGGCTATTGCGGACAGACATCCGAAATAACAGCGGCAAGGGCTGCCCTTCATATGTGGGAAGAACCTTGTATTTCAGGCCAGGCCGGTTCCGGCACGGTCTTTTTTTCAGGCTGCAATATGGGCTGCGTTTTCTGCCAGAACCACCCTATTTCCACAAGCCAGGCCGGGAAAAAAATATCCCCCGAACGGCTTGAAGAAATCTTTTTTCATCTTCAAGAGCAAAAAGCATGCAACATCAATTTAGTTACTCCCACCCATTTCATTCCCCAAATCAGACATGCGCTGCAAAGGGCAAAATCCAACGGCCTTGCCATCCCTGTAGTTTATAACACCAGCGCCTATGAAAAAGCGGAAGCCCTTAAAACATTGGACGGCCTGATCGATATTTATTTGCCGGATTTAAAATATTTTTCCCCTGTCCTTAGCAAAAAATATTCTTTTGCCGAAGATTATTTTCTCTATGCATCCGCTGCCATCGAAGAAATGGTCCGTCAAACGGGAAAACCCGTCTTTGCCCCCCAGGAACTGCCCACCCCTAATTCCTCCGGGAAAATTTCCAGCGGAAGCCAGGAAGAGGATGATTATTCCGGACCTTTAATGAAAAAGGGAGTCATTGTCAGACATCTTGTTCTTCCGGGCTGTACGGAGGATTCCAGACAAATTCTAAAGTACTTATATTCCGCCTATAAAAACGACATATACGTCAGTATTATGAGCCAATATACTCCCCTTTCCGATTTTCTGGACATTCACGCTTATCCTGAATTAAACCGCCCGGTCACACCAAAAGAATATGACGATGTCGTCGATTATGCCATTTCGCTGGGAATAGAAAACGGCTTTCTCCAGGACGGCGATGTTTCCTCCGAAAGCTTCATCCCTGCTTTTGACGGCTATGGAATATAACATATAAAAGAATGTTTCTCCACTAAATTTTTACCCGGCGCAAATAATAGCCGAATTTTCCCGGTTCCGCTTTTCCCCCGGAGCATTCAAATGCCTCAAAGCCAAACATCAGGGCAACCATTTTTTCCCTTTCATAATATACTCCCGGCACTCCCAGGTAAAAGTCTTCCCCGGCTTCTTCGCCTTCCTCTTCCTCCCTCCATTCCTTCCCCAGTACAATATGGCGGTAATTATAAAATCCATGGAGCAAAAAGCTATTGTTTGCCAAATGCTGAAAATCCCCTGTCATAATGACAAAGTCCTTCGGCTGAATGGATATATATTCCCTCTCGTCCTCATATGGATGAACTATAGGATACATATGGCAAAGCTGCTCCCATTTGTCATTCAATATCATCTCTTCCATCCGTATTTTCTTTTCTTTGCCGCCTTCCTCTTTTTCTGCAGGAGAACATTGCCTTGGCTGCGTCAATGGCTTTTCCTCTCCCTTCCACTTTTCCGCAGCTATAAACTCCGGTCTGCTCATCTTTTGTCTTTTATTTTCCTCTGTTTTTTCCGCGTTTTCCGGGCCGGTCCTTTCTTCCTCCGTTCCGTTTTCTCCCCTTTGCAGTTTTCCTTCTATCATTTTATCCCCAGATATCCTCACAACAAGGCGTACGATTTCATCGCTGGAAATCCCTTTGCCTACCGGTTCGTTGTTTTTCCCTTCCCGTTTCCATTGGCCGGTTCCCTTATGTAAAAAGACACTTCCAATTCCGTATTCATCCCCCTTCTTGTCCACCGCACATATCTCATATTTCTTTTCCGGCCATTCCGTCATCCCCGATATATGCATATCGAAGGCCCATTCATTCCCCCGGTGCTCTTCCTTTACAAACCCGGCCCCTTTTACCCTGCTGCCAAATTCCATATAAGAAAGATATACTACCCTTTTACAGCAATTGGACATCCCATTTCCTCCTTTTTCCCAGCCCATCGGACATTGAAAATCCTTTGTAACCCATTCTATGCATCTCTATGTCCATTTATTCTGACAAGCTGTAGGGCTGCATTTCCTTTGGATGCCCGTGTGCAACGAACGCCGCCACGCTCCGCGAGCGGGCTTATCGTAACAAAAGGAGTTGACCCAAGCGGCCAACTCCAAAGAATGCTTTGCATCCCATCATTCACTCTATTCCACTTTGCCATAGGCACCTGCCCCATCAGTACTCCAATGTGTCCAGATACTTCATATAATTCACAACCATCAAAGCAATTTTAAATGTCAGCGCATCATCAAAGGTCCTGATATCCAACCCTGTGCTTTTCTCCAGTTTCTCAATCCGGTAGACTAATGTATTTCTATGTACATAGAGCTGCCTGGAAGTTTCCGAAACGTTCAGATTGTTTTCAAAAAACTTATTAATGGTTGTCAGCGTCTCGTCATCGAAGTTCAAAGGAATATTGTCCCCAAATATCTCGTCGATGAAAATCTTGCAAAGGTTCACCGGCAGTTGGTAAATCAGCCTTCCTATCCCCAAACTGCTGTATGCGTTTACTTTTCTTTCCACATAGAAAATTTTTCCTACATCCAAGGCCATCTTCGCCTCTTTATAGGATTTGGACACGTCCTTCAGTTCATTCACAATCGTTCCGTAAGCAACCCGCACGTTCATCATCGCTTCCGTATTCATCATATCCACTATCATTTCCGATGTCTGTTCGATAACATCGTACCCTTCCCCGGGGCCCAGCGCCTTGATAAGAATTACATTGCTCTCGTCCACGGCTGTAATATAATCTCCGGACTGGGCGGAAAACAGGCTGCCCAACAATTCGGCCTCGGTTCCGTCTTTTTCCGTTCCCGTTTCTATTATGATGACTGCCCTGGGTACGGCCACCTCCACATGAAGCTTCTTTGCCCGGTTATAAATGTCCACCAAAAGCAGATTATCCAGCAAAAGGTTCTGGAAGAAATTGTTGCGGTCAAACCTTTCCTTGTAGGCAATGATAAGGTTCTGTATCTGACTCACTGCCACCTTCGCAATCATATAGGTGTCATCGCTGCCTCCTCTGGCAACTAAAATATATGCCAGTTCCCCCTCATCTCTTATTTTCAGCAAATGATCCGCCCCAATCACCTGGCTGTCAGCCGGAGATGTTACAAAATCTACCACAATTCCTATTTGAATGTCCTTTGTATCAAATGTAGATGCCACCACCGCGCCGTCTAAATCAAAAACGCATAGATTTACCTTCGTTATTGCATGCAGTTCTTCAATACTCGTTCTGATTACCTGACTTGATATCATATTTATAACCATTCTCCTTTCTTATATGCCGCCTCTTTTGAGCAGGAAAGCTTCCACCCCTAGGCCGCGCCGCTGTTCCGCCTTAACCGCATCTTTCCTCTGCACTGGCTGCGCCACGCGCAAAAGGGGGATGCTTCCGCATCCCCCCCAAGAATCTCTTAAAACTAGTTTGTGATAACCTGTTCTGTTTCTTTGTCAAATACATGAATCTTCTCAACATCAAAAGCAAATTTCACAGCATCGCCCGGCCTTGCCGTAGTACGGGAATCAACCCTTGCAGTAATCGGGAACTCAGCCAAATCAAAGTATAAGTAAACTTCTGCGCCGAGCAATTCGTAAACTTTAATTGTGGAATCGAATACGCACTGTGCGGAGTTAACAAACTCATCGGAATCATATACATCTTCCGGACGGATACCAAAAGTAACCTTCTTGCCTGCATAGCCGCCGTCAATCAGCTTTTTGGATTTTGCTGCCGGCAATTCGATGCTCTTGCCTGCAACGTTAAGGCATGCTGTATTGCCTTTTACTTCAACAGTTGCATCCAGGAAGTTCATCTGAGGAGATCCCATGAATCCTGCAACGAACAGGTTCTGAGGTTTCTCATACAGGTTCTGAGGCGTATCTACCTGCTGTACAATACCGTCTTTCATAACTACGATTCTGGTACCCAGCGTCATAGCTTCTGTCTGGTCATGTGTTACATAGATAATGGTTGTGCCCAATCTCTGGTGCAGTTTAGCGATTTCAATACGCATCTGTACACGAAGCTTAGCATCCAAGTTGGAGAGCGGCTCATCCATCAGGAATACTTTAGGGTTACGAACGATTGCACGGCCCATAGCAACACGCTGTCTCTGACCACCGGAAAGAGCTTTCGGCTTACGGTCAAGGAGCGCTGTCAAGTCGAGGATCTTAGCTGCTTCCTTTACCATTTTATCAATTTCATCCTTCGGAACCTTTCTTAATTTAAGTCCGAAAGCCATGTTGTCATATACGGACATATGAGGATACAAAGCGTAGTTCTGGAATACCATAGCGATATCTCTGTCCTTCGGCTCCACATCGTTAACCATCTTGTCGCCAATCCAAAGTTCGCCGGAAGAAATGTCCTCCAAACCTGCAACCATACGCAGTGTAGTAGATTTACCACATCCTGAAGGCCCTACGAAAATGATGAATTCTTTATCTGCAATCTCAAGATTGAAATTTTTAACTGCCTCAAATCCGTTAGGGTACACTTTACAGATGTTCTTTAATGATAAACTTGCCATTTTATTTGCCTCCTAATCATAATTGGTATTATTATTCCGTATTCCCGGAACCATCGCTTAACTCTAAAGCAAGTATAACCGAGTTTTTCGTTTTTTGCTATACCAACATTCCACAAATATTTCTTACCACATTGGCAAAATTGCTTACATTACCTATATCAATTTCGTTATCGCGTCAAATTGAACAATAAATCATTTTTTTCTTATACATATTGTACAAACGTTAGTCCATTATCAGGCTCCCGCTAATTTTTACCAATGAAAGTTTCCCCCTCGGAGGCAGTTCTGCCATCATCCGTCATTCCGCCGTCATCCATATCAATCCCTTCCCCTGTTTCAAACCTGTCGCGGAAAGGCTCTTCTTCCGGTTCAAATTTCTTAAAGGTTCCGCTGTAAAGCATGGCCGACAGATAGGCCGGGGCCGAAATGCCAAACAAAATAACCAGCGGAACCGCCATGGTAAAGAAATAAATGAGTATGACGGGCGATACGTATAAAACCATCATTGCAACCGTTTTAGGGAAACTGAGGATAGCCATAAACAACGCGTTTTTTATCGTTTTTAGCACCGTATTTTCAAACCGGCAAAGCACGGGGAATACATAACACATCACCATATATCCTATCATTGCCAACGCAAACAGGATTATTTTCAATGCCGAAGGGAAATTCATCCCCGAATAATTGATAATCATTAAATCCGCCCCAAAAACCACCAAAAACAGCAATATAATCAGCCATATCACCGTGGCCTGCTTAAAGTTTTCTTTAAAAGACTTAAAAAAGGACCTGACAATATAACTTTCCTCATTGCGCACCATTTTCAGCAGCACATAATGCATTGCCGTAAGGGATGCGCCTATTGTTACGACAGGCAGGCAACATAGCAGTGTCACCAGATTCAGTATCATCAAGTCCGCCACCCTGCCCAGGAAACGCATCACAGGGCTGTCCATATCAAATATTCTTCCCATATTTTTCCTCATTTCTATGTATTTTATAAAAAAGCGGCTTCGCCACTTCATGAAAAACCTTCGGTTCTTCGTCATTCTGTATCCGCCTGATGACAGGCCTTCTTTTAAGGTAAAAGAAGCTCCATCGGGGTATACCGAATGCCGGAGGATATCTGCTCCGGCTGCAGGTCGGTAAACCCCAGCTTATGATAAAATCCCGTGCTGAAGGGGGCTGCGTTCACGGTTACCCTGCGGACATCCGATACCTTTTCCAGATATCCGCACAATTCCTTCATCAAAGCCCTTCCTATACCCCTTTTATGGTATTCCCTGTCCACAAACAGCAAGGAAATATGGGCATTGCTCCTGGCCGTTATCATACCGGCCATTCGCTTTCCATCCAGTGCTACAAGCATCGGATATGCCCCCATGATAAACATATTATACAGCGTATTATCCGTAATAAAGTCTTCAAAGCTTCTGATTCCTTCCAGCGTATAATCATCCGCCTCAAAATCCAGAAAAGTTTTCCAGGCCAACGCCATCGCATCTTCCCATTCCTCCCGATGCGCCATACGGATTTCATACGGAAATTCTGTTTCTTTCATCCCCTCATCCTTTCCTGTCTTCCGATTCCATCGGATCCGACAGGCTGCCTGTACCCAAATGCCAGAACATGCATCGACAGCTGCTTCCCCCATCAAGCATCAGCCCGCTTCCACCCCTACCCGATTGACCAAAGGCAAACCGTTCTCCAACGCGTAGGCGTTCTCCAATGTTTCTATTGCAATCGCCTGCATCGCCTCCGTCGTGAAAAAGCCCATGTGGGAGGTAATCAGCACATTAGGGAAGGTCACCAGCCTTGCCAGATTCTCATCCTCTATGATATCGCCGGAACGGTCCTCATAGAAAATACCCTCTTCTTCCTCATAAACATCCAGGCCGACCCCGGCAAATTTCTTATTGAGCAGCCCCTCAATCAATGCCTCTGTATCAATCAGGCTGCCCCTGGATGTATTAATCAGATAAACCCCTTCCTTCATCATGGCAATTGTTTCTCTATTTATGATGTGCTTTGTGGCTGCCGTCAAAGGACAGTGCAGACTAATCACATCGGATTTGCGCATCAGTTCCTCTATGGTCACATATTCCGCCTCCAGCCCTTTCACCGGATAAGGGTCATAGGCCAGCACCTGCATTTGAAAGCCGTTCAGAATATGAATCATCGCCTGGCCGATTTTGCCAGTGCCGATAACGCCTGCCACCTTATGGTTTAAGTCATCCCCCATCAGCCCATGCAGGCTCATATTGAAATCCCTGGTCCGGTTATAGGCTTTATGGGTATGCCTGTTCACCGTAAGCAGCAATGCCATTGCGTATTCCGCTACCGCTTCCGGAGAATAGCTGGGAACCCTCAGAATGACGATTTTGTCCTCCGCCGCTTTAACGTCCACATGGTTAAAGCCGGCGCTCCTAAGCAGAATAGCCTTTACTTTCATTTCATAAAGCTGGTTTATCATCTCGGCATTTACATAATCATTGACAAAAATGCAAATCGCATCGTATCCCTTGGCCAAAAATATCGTTTCTTCATTACACGGCAGTTCAATGAACCGGATTTCAAAACCATAATCCTTAGCCAGAGGCTCAAACCAGATTTTATCATACGCCTTTGTACCGTAAAATGCAATTTTCATATTAATAACCATACCCTTTCCACAACCTGCAAACTCTCATTCATGTCTTACATGCATTCATATAAATTTTCCATAATTATAATGTTATCATTTACACAAACAACATCCTTTATTCCTGTTTGCGCTTAACAATTATGAAAACAAGCTGTTCCAAAAATCTTTTACGGTATCTTTTACGCTTTGGAAAAATCCTTTTGCCGCGCCGTTTACCGCATCGCTCACAGCTTCACTGATGGCCTCGTCCGCATGGTTCACGATATCCGCCCCGTACTTGTTATAAAGCTTTTCCGCCTGGCTGATTAGGTACTCGCTGTTTAATCCCATACCTCTAAGCTTATTCATCAGGCTGACTATTTTCTGGATTTCTTCTTCCGAAAGGGTTACTCCGAACTTCTGCTCCCCTTCCTCGATGGCGGCTTTCACATCCGCATCCGTTTCCAGTTCCCCGTTGGCAACCTTTTCTTTAATATAGGCGATTAGTTCTTCAATTTCATCATTGCTTACATTTTTCGCCGCATCTGCCAGCTGCCCAGTAGTAATCAATTCGTCCAGCGCACTGGAAAGGGAGGCATCCGGGATTGTCGTGCCTTCTATTATCTCATATGCCTTCACTGCCCCAATCAAGCCAGCCGTACCGGATATCTGCGTGGGCGCCGCCACGATTACCTCCGTATCCTGCACACCGGCGGTAAGAAGCGCATTGCGGTACATCCCTGTCGTACAGTAATTGATATTTTTGGTAGTTACATTTACGCCGCTGCCTTTCGCGCCCTTTTTCAGCATAACGCTGGAAAGGGATTTGCTCCCGATAACGGAGGAATCCAAGTAAGCATCCAAATACTGATGCTCCTGTGCGTTGGTGATATAGATAACCTCATACCCGGCCAGCTGCTCTTCCGTAATCCCCATCAGCCCCAGCACTGTGGCCCTCTGCTCCGCGGATAAATCCGCCCCCAGCGCGATTACCGTTTTCCCTTCCTGGGCATGGGCCGGAAAACTGAACATTCCCGTCAGGCATAAAATTGCCGTCACACATAATAATCTTTTCATAAATTTCTTCATAATTTTTCTTTTCTCCTCATTTCTAAATAAATTTTCTATCTTAACAACTTAAAATGATATGGCTGACTGCATCCACAGATAAATATCCTCATACACCTTCTTTCTGTCGCTTTCATTAAGCAATTCATGCCTGTCATTTTCATACAGTTTCATCTGTACATTTTCCATCCCTATATCCAGAAATGACCGGTATGCCTTTTCCACGCCTTTTCCGTAGTTTCCTACCGGATCCTCCGCGCCCGACACGAAAAGCACCGGCAGCCCCTTTGGCATCTTCTCCAGGTTTTCCCGCTTATACAGCCTGTTCACCAGTTCCAGCAAAGTCTGGAAGCCGTTGACCGTAAAAGTAAATCCGCATAAAGGATCCTCAATATAAGCATCCACAATCTTTTCTTCTTTTGTCAGCCAGTCCATCACTGTCCTGTGCCCCGGAATCCTTTTGTTATAGCCTCCGAAGGACAGTGCGTTCAGCAGGCCGCTCGGATGTTTGGAACCGCAGAATACCTTCTGCACTGCAGCAACGGCTTTCCCCATCCACAGCAATGGTTTGGGCTGCATTCCCGTTCCTACAATAACCGCACCCTGGATACCTGTTCCATAACGGCATAAATAGTTCCTCAAAATAAACGAGCCCATGCTGTGTCCCAGGACTACATAAGGCACCCCCGGATACTTCTCCTGGGTCATTTTTTTCAGCCTGTGGGAATCCCGGACTACCACGGTGGCTGCATCCTGTTCACAAAAATAACCGTATGTACCCTTTTCCGCCACCGATTTGCCATGGCCCAGATGGTCTTCGCCTACTACCAGAATTCCTTTTTCCGCCATTGTTTCCGCAAATTCCTCGTACCGTTCTATGTACTCCGCCATCCCGTGGATAATCTGCAGAATACATACCAGCGTATTCCCCTCCGGAATCCAACGTATTCCATGAATTTTATTTTTATTATCCCTAGAATCAAAATACACTTGTTCCTTCTTTACCATAGGCAGCCCTCCCGTCCATACTCTTCGGCACCGTGCCGATTTGCGTTTCTCCCATATCCAGCTCCTCTTGCACCATTGGAAATAAAGCGGTGTACCGGAATGCAACAAAGGAATCCATAGCATTGACAGCACAATAGTCTATGCTATGGATTCATTATACACCATAATGTCCTCAATTATAAGATTTTAATAATAATTTCATCAATTTAACATATTTCAGCCCCGGCCGGCATATTTTTCTCCGGCGTAACCAGGGCCAGCTTGCCATCGCCATCCTCAGCGCAAAGCAGCATCCCTTCCGAAACCACGCCAGCCAGCGTGGCCGGTTTCAGGTTAACTAAAACCATAACTTTCTTTCCGACCATCTCTTCCGGGGTATAGTGCTGCTTGATTCCCGATACAATCTGCTTTACCTGGCTTCCGATACGCACTTTAGAGCAAAGCAGCTTTTTAGACTTGGGCACAGGTTCGCAGGCGATAATCTCCCCGACCCGGAACTGCATTTTGGCAAACTCGTCATAAGTGATTTCCGGTTTGGCTTCTATGTCAATCACATCGCCCAATCCTTCTTCCGCTGCCGGTCCTTCTTCTTTTCCATCCTTATCCCCTTTTCCCGCTTCCGCTTTTTTCGCTTCGAAAAGCGCTTCCGCCTTTTCCAGCACTTCCTTCACATCCAGACGGGTAAAAAGTATCTCCGGCTTTTCCGTCACTTTATTCCCTGAAGGATATTTGCCGAATTCCTTCAAATCCTCAAATTCATACAAAGACGTATTCAGCTGAGCCGCAATCTTAGCTGCTGTTCCAGGCATGAACGGCTCCAGCAGGGAGGCCCCGGCCATAATCCCCTCTGTCAGGTTATACAGCACCGTCGCCAGCCTGTCCTTTTTCGCCTCATCCTTTGCCAGTTTCCAAGGTTCTGTTTCATCGATATATTTATTGCAGCGTTTAAACAGGACAAAAATCTCCGTTATGGCATCCGCCACCCGCAAATTCTCCATTTTGCCGCAGACCTTATCATAAGTTCCGGTCACCACCGCTTTTAAATCAGCATCCATGCTGTCTTCTATGCCCTTATTCCAGACTTCGCCGCCAAAATATTTATTGCTCATGGAAATCGTACGGTTCACCAGATTCCCCAGAGTATTTGCCAAATCCGAATTCAGCCGTTCTACCATCAGCTCCCAGGAAATCACCCCGTCATTTTCAAAAGGCATCTCATGGAGCACAAAATAGCGCACCGCATCCACTCCGAAAAAGTCCACCAGGTCATCCGCATATAACACATTCCCTTTTGATTTGCTCATTTTCCCATCGCCCTGCAGCAGCCACGGGTGCCCGAAAATCTGCTTCGGCAGCGGTTCGCCCAAAGCCATCAGGAAAATCGGCCAGTAAATCGTATGGAAACGGATAATATCCTTTCCAATCAAATGAAGATCGGCAGGCCATAATTTTTTATACTGTTCCCCGCTTTCCCCATCGCACTCATAGCCGATTCCGGTAATATAATTGGTCAATGCGTCCAGCCATACATAAACCACATGCTTATCATCGAAATCTACCGGAATCCCCCATTTAAAGGAAGTCCTGGATACGCACAAATCCTGCAGGCCGGGCAGGAGAAAATTATTCATCATTTCGTTTTTACGGGATACGGGCTGTATAAACTCCGGATGGGCATTGATATGCTCAATCAGCCTGTCCGCATACTTGCTCATTTTAAAGAAATAAGCCTCTTCCTTCGCCGGCTTTACTTCCCTCCCGCAGTCAGGGCATTTCCCATCCACAAGCTGGGATTCCGTCCAGAAGGATTCGCAGGGCGTACAATACAGCCCTTCATATGCCCCTTTGTAAATATCCCCCTGTTCATAAAGCTTCCTGAAAATCTTCTGCACCTGCTTTTCATGAGGCTTATCCGTCGTACGGACAAAGTTATCATAAGAGGTATCCATCAAATCCCACAGCTTCCGAATCGTTCCTGCCACATTATCCACATATTCCTTAGGGCTAATGCCGGCTTCCTGTGCCTTTAATTCAATTTTCTGCCCATGTTCATCGGTGCCGGTCTGGAAAAAAACATCGTATCCGTCTTTTCTCTTAAATCTGGCAATGCTGTCGGCCAGCACAATTTCATAGCTGTTGCCGATATGCGGCTTTCCCGATGTGTAGGCAATCGCTGTAGTGATATAGTATTTTCCTTTACACATTTTCTGTTCTCCTTCCACTTGGGGATTTGATTTTCGATTGTGCTCCAAGTAAATGTTAGACTAACATAAAGATGGTTGAGTGTCAATATTGTGGGGCGGACTGTTTCCTCTATTATATTATCATATCATCAAAAGATACTTGCCGGAATACATCTTCCTCAATAATTTCACTCATGAATTGAACTAAATCCTGATTTGTTTTTATTATCTTTGCCTTTCCGCTCTCCTCCAGATATCTATTCCCGGAAGGAGAACCCATTATTTTATAATAGTAGCATGCCAGCCTTTTAAATTGACGTAATGCAAAGTCAGCCGTGTGCATCGTACCGCTTTTTTCTTCCGCCTCAACTACTAATACCCCTTGGCTCAGCCCACTTTGTAAACGGTCCCTCTCCACATATTGATATTTTTTGGCCTCTGTTCCTATTGGATATTCGCTTAAAAGGCAGCCCCCTTTCTCCAATATTTCCTGTGCCAGCTTTAGATTTGATTTTGGCTGTATCTGCTCTAATCCACATGGCAGAATCGCAATGCATCTCCCTCCCGTCTCCAAAGCGCCCTTTAAAGCCCAGGTATCACATCCCAATGCTAATCCATTTACCAGATTCAGCCCAATTTCTCCCGCACTTCTGCCAGCGGAATATGCCAGTTCCAAACCAGTCTGTGATGCGCTCCTGCTCCCTATCACCGCCATATTCTTGTATCGGTTTACAATTTCAATATTTCCCTTGTAATAAAGGACCGCCGGACAATTGCTCAATTCCCTTAATCCTACCGGATATTCATCATCCTTTATTGTGCAATAAGAAATACCGTATCGGGCAGAAGTCTCTTTTATTCGTTCCGCATACTCTATTTTGAATTTATCCTTTTCAGATACCCCAAACATCATAATCTATATCGCCTTCCCCCTATCCTACTTTTTTATTATAACCGAGCACCTGTTTTTCGTCAATTCATAACGTTTTTCCGATAATATAAAAAAATTAAAAAAGCCGCCACATCACAACAAGCAAATATGGGCAATTAACATTTGATTCTCTATGTCTAAATTGCCAAATTCCATAATTACTGTTTCCAATGTGGCAGCCAATAAAAAAATATTAAATTAACGAATTACTATATTTTCTATGTACATACTTGCGTATGGACGTACTACTATTACTTCGCGCTCAATACCTGTTCGATATACCTGAACCCGCCAAAGCCGTTTTCATCCATAAAGGAATCCACATTTGCCTTTGCCGGTATGTTCAATACGTACGGATTGCCTTGGTATACATAGTTCACTATCACTTTTACATCCGGCCTGGACTTCATAGCTTCGAATACAGCTTTATTAAAGCTTGTCCAAATCTTTGTGTTAACAGCAACTTCCCCGTTCTGTTCCGCATTCAGGATTGCATTTGCCGTTTCTTTCAAGAAAGCGGCATATGCGGAGTTCGATACGGTTTCATAACGGAAAACAGCACCGCATTTTACACATTCCACTGCTACTACTGCATCGCTGGTCGCCGTCGCCTGGCTTATCACATTGCTTTCACCTACATGGTTGCAAGCCGTTTTCCCGCTGTTGGTATCCGGGGTTGTATCGGGCTGATTGGGGTTCTGGTTATCATCAGGATTGCTGGGTTGCTGCGGATTATCCGGGTTATCAGGATTGCTCGGATTATCAGGGTTGTCAGGATTATTCGGATTATCAGGGTTATCGGGATTGTCCGGATTAGGGTTTTGCCCATTGCCAGACTGAATAGCCTCTAATTTCCCTTTCATTGTACTGGCAACATCTGTAGAACCGCTTGTTACATCCCGAAGTTTGCCGTCTGCATCAATTATAGCAACAACAGGGGTTGTATACATATTATTTGCATCTGCTAAGTTTGCAGCCTGAACATATCTCCACATTGCTGTCTGTACAAGTGAATGCATGCCAAACTGAATTCTACCATTTGCATTCGCACACCATTGCGACCGAAAGTCTTTCACATCATCCACAGACGCTGCTACCAGATTATTAAATGGCCCTTTTTGATCCATCGCAATCGCACATACATCAGCCAATTCTTCATCATGAATCCAGTCACTATTTGCGATGTCACGCAGTACACTCTGGCAATGGCCACAGTCAACTTTAAAGAATACAACCACTTTCGTTTTTCCATTGGCATCAGTTGTCATTGTTCCGCCGTCATCTACATTAGCCCCATCGAAGGAATAACTGAAGTTCCCAGTACCTTCCGGCATCTCCTGTGCCATCACCGGCATCGCCTGCACCATGAGCAACAATGCGGCTAAAATACCAAAAATTCTTTTTTTCATACCCTCTTTCCTTTCTTTTTTCAGCCAAATATGAAACCGACAACCTTATTGAATATGTAGCAGAATATTCTTCCGGCCTATTGTTTCATAAATGCCCATCTATTCTGTTTTTACTACTACAGTGTAAGAAGAATATATCGTAAAGAAGCATACGCTGTCAAGCCATTTCTT
Source organism: Lachnospiraceae bacterium (assembly GCA_021769135.1). Lineage (GTDB taxonomy): Bacteria > Bacillota > Clostridia > Lachnospirales > Lachnospiraceae > Kineothrix. Next base: position 42,917 of record JAETTM010000020.1, read on the forward strand.
GCTGTAAATTTTAGTCATATTTTAAAATCATCAATCTTTAGGACACCATTCCCCTTTTTGCAGAAAAAAACACAGCCGCTTGCCCCATCTCCCGCGGGAATCAATACGTCAAAATCTCACACCCATCCTCCGTCACCGCCACTGTCACTTCCCATTGGGCGGACAGTTTCCCGTCATCGGTATAAGCGGTCCAGCCGTTTCCGTCATCGATGAATATTTCACATGTTCCCAGATTAACCATCGGTTCAATGGTGAATACCATTCCCGGAATCATCAGCATTTCCGTACCTTTCTTTGTTACATAGCTGACAAAAGGCTCTTCATGGAATTCCAGCCCGATTCCGTGGCCGCCGATATCCCTTACTACGCTGCAGCCGTTTGCCTGTGCATGGCTGTTCACTGCTTCTGCCATATCCCCCAGGAAATTCCAGGGCTTCACCTGTTCAATCCCTTTTTCCATGCACTCCTTGGCCACCCGCACTATTTTTGCCGCCTCATCGGACACTTCCCCGATGCAGAACATGCGGGAAGAATCGGAAAAATAGCCTTTATAGGCGGTAGAAACATCCACATTTACAATATCGCCATTTTTCAGGACAACATCTGCCGAAGGGATGCCGTGGCACACCTGGTCATTAACGGAAGTACATACGCTCTTCGGATATCCGTCAAAATGGAGAGGGGCAGGAATGCCCCCAAGGCGCACCGTTTCCTCATATACCATCCTGTCAATTTCCTCCGTGGCCATGCCTTCCCTGATTTTTCCCGCCACATAATCCAATACCGCAATATTGATTTTACTGCTTTCCCGGATTCCTTCTATCTGCTCCTTTGTCTTTAGCATATCCCTGTCCGGTATGATATGCCCTTCCATGGAATATCTAAGTACCTTATCGTCGAATGCCTCATGGCAGACTTTATATTTCCTGCCGCTGCCACACCAGCATCTATCGTTTCTTCCTAATTTTTTATACATACCAATGACCATGCCTTTCTTTCAGCCTGCAATACATGCCCGCATGTATTACAGGCCTAAAAACAAACGCTGCCACGCTTCGCGAGTCAGCTTATTGTAATTTATTACAGCGTTGCATCAATTCCCAAACGAATGCAACGCTGTATCAACCTTTATTTTTCAAAAGCCGCAAAAGCTTTCCGCATATTTTTTACATTTTCCCGGATATCTCCTTTAAAAATCGCACTTCCTGCCACAATTACATTGGCGCCGGCTTCCAGCACCACATGTGCGTTATCTGCCGTTATTCCGCCGTCCACCTGGATATCCGCAGCCAGGCCCCGTTCCGTAAATATTCTCCTGGCTTCACGAATCCGCTCCGTTGATTCCGGAATATAAGCCTGCCCTCCGAAGCCCGGCTCTACCGTCATCACTAGCAGCATATCCAGCTTGTCCGCATAAGGAACCATATCCGCAATCGGCGTGGCCGGCTTCACCGACAAACCGGCCCGCTTTCCCAAACTATGTATCTTATCAATTACATTTCCCGGCTCTTTTGCCGCTTCCAGATGAAAAGTAATGCTGTCTGCCCCGGCCTTTGCAAATTCCTCAATATACCGCTCCGGCCTTTCAATCATAAGATGCACGTCGAACACTATATCCGTCGTTTTCCTGATAGAAGCGATTACCGGCATGCCAAAAGAAATCGAAGGCACAAAGCTGCCATCCATCACATCAATGTGAAGATATTCTGCCCCGGCCGCTTCCACCTCTTTGATTTGCTTGCCAAGAATGGAAAAATCCGCTGCCAGGATGGAAGGTGACAAAATTATATTATTTCTCATTTCCGCGTTGTTTTTACCTCATTTCCGTATATTTTGTCAAGAGTATCTTTTATTTTCCCACAAACTCTTTCACGGTCTTATAAATTCCGGCTCCGTCCAGCCCGTATTTTTCCACCAGGGCTGCCGCTGAACCGGATTCTCCGAACACATCCTGCATGCCGATTTTGCATACAGGAACCGGATATGCTTTACACAGCGCATCGCATACGGCGCTTCCCAGCCCTCCGATTACGCTATGCTCTTCCGCAGTGACCACTTTCCCCGTTTTCTTCGCCGATGCCACCACCAGCTCTTCATCCAGGGGTTTAATCGTACAGATATTAATCACTTCTGCACTGATGCCGTCCTGCGCCAGTTTTTCAGCCGCTTCCAGCGCATTCCCCACACAGATTCCGGTAGCTACGATTGTCACATCCGTGCCTTCCCTGAGAATCTGCCCTTTGCCTATTTCAAATTTATAGTCCGGCCTGTCATTGATTACCGGGCAGGCCGCACGCCCAAAGCGCATATACACAGGCCCTTCATGTTCCACTGCAGCGCGCACTGCCGCTTTCGCTTCCACATCGTCCGCCGGGCACATAACCACCATTCCCGGAATCGTCCTCATCAGGGCGATATCCTCATTGCACTGATGGGATGCGCCGTCTTCTCCTACTGTGATTCCCGCATGGGTTGCACCTATTTTTACATTCAGGCGGGGATACCCTACCGAGTTGCGCACCTGCTCGAAAGCGCGCCCTGCCGCAAACATAGCAAAAGAGCTGACAAAAGGAATCATCCCTGTAGATGCAAGCCCTGCCGCTATGCCGACCATATTGCATTCCGCGATACCACAGTCTATATGTCTTTCCGGATAAGCTTTTTTAAACACCCCGGTCTTTGTAGCCGCTGCCAAATCCGCATCCAATACCACCACATTAGGGTTTTCGGCGCCTATCTCTGCTAAAGCATTGCCGTAGCTCTCTCTCGTAGCTATTTTCTTCACTTCAGAACTCATAAACTTTCACCAATCCTTTCCAAATCTGCCATTGCCACCGCATATTGTTCGTCATTAGGCGCTGTTCCATGCCAGGAAGCCTGCCCTTCCATGAAGGATACCCCTTTCCCTTTCAGGCTGTGGGCAATAATCGCTGTCGGCATTCCTTTTGTTTCCCTGGCTTCCTTGAATGCCCTTCTCAAATCGTCAAAATCGTGGGCATCCACATTAATTACATGGAAATTGAAAGCTTCGAATTTTTTATCTATCGGATAGGGGGAGCATACATCGTCAATCTTTCCATCAATCTGCAAGCCGTTATTATCCACAATTACTACCAGATTATCCAGCTTTCTATGGCCGGCAAACATGGATGCCTCCCATACCTGGCCCTCCTGAATCTCGCCGTCTCCCAACAGCGTATAAACACGGTAATCTTTATTCCGCAGCTTGGCGCTCAAGGCCATTCCCACCGCGGCAGAAATCCCCTGCCCAAGGGAGCCGCTGGACATGTCCACGCCCGGTATATGCTTCATATCCGGGTGCCCCTGCAGATAGGAGCCCAGCTTACGCAAGGTTTTCAAATCCTCTACCGGGAAATATCCCCGCTGTGCCAGTACAGAATATAACCCCGGTGCCGTATGGCCTTTGGACAATACAAAACGATCCCTGTCCTCCATCTTAGGATTTGCCGGGTCTATATTCATCTCTTCAAAATAAAGATAAGTGAAAATATCCGCCGCGGACAATGAACCGCCCGGATGCCCCGCTTTTGCGCTGTGTACCGCTGTCACAATACCTTTGCGCACTTCATTTGCTTTTTTTTGCAATTCGCGATTTTCCATTTTTAACCTCATTTCTGCGCTGCATTTTTGCGCATGGCTTGTTGATTTATGTTTTCATCTTTGCCTTAAGACAAACCATATTATTATTTCTGTGGAATATTTTATCATATATTAAATATTTAGAAAAGACTATTTTAAAGTTCCTTGAATTTGCCCGCCAATATGCTATAATCATATCATTATGGTTATGAGTTTACGCACAAAAGCAGCGCGGAAATGAGGATTTTTATGAAATATACCGGTCATAGCAGCAGGCTTTCTTCCATCCCATATATGATAGGAACGCTTTTCATTTTTACCGTCACTTTTTCCATTGCGGCAGTTGTAGGAGGGGATTATATTTCCCACCGGGAATGGGCTGCCGAACTGAGTTGGCGGAATCTGCCCTATTTCATGCAAAACTATGCGGCCTACCCCCTATGGCATTTTATCACAAAGGCCATTTACCGCGTTTTCCGGTTCAATTTATGCGATTCGGCCGCCATAGCCACTGCCTTATTCAACTGCTTCGCTTATTGGTCGCTCCTTTGGGTCTGGGATTATTTTGTAAAAAGGCCTTTATCCCCCTGGGGCAAAGCTTTTTGGGGCGCCTGCCTGATGATAGTAGGTCCTCTGTATCTTCCTGCGTTTAATCCCGATTATCTTTTAGGCCAGGGAAGCGGGAACGCATGGCATAACCCCACAAATATTGCGGTAAAAGGCTTTACCATCCTTTGTTTTGCCCTGATTGTCCAATTGCTGGATTCCCGGAAAAGCATTCGCGAAGAGCGCAAAACTTATATTTTGCTCAGCATCCTGCTTTTTTGCAGCGCATTGGCAAAGCCTTCCTTTTTACAAGGGATGATTCCCGGCCTTGGGCTTTACTTCATTATCCGCCTCATCCGGAGCCGAAAGGATTTCCTGAAATATTGCTCGATTGCCGGAACCTTCATTCCGGCGGCGGGGCTGTTGCTGTTCCAGCTCACATTTTCCTTTTTTACGGATACGGCCATCCACAGCAAGGGAGGCATAGGCATCGAATTTGGCCGCTGCCTTAAGCTTTTTACCCCCAACCTATTCATTTCCTTCCTTCTGGCCTTTGCATTCCCCCTTTTCGTATTGGCGCTTGATTTCAGGAATTTGATAAAAAAAACGGCCGTTCAGGCCGCAATATGCTATGAACTATGCGCGTGGGCAGAAAGCGCTTTCCTTTATGAAGTCGGCGAAAGGGAGCGCCACGGCAACTGGATATGGGGCTCCTATCTTTCCATGTTTATTGTCTGGATGCTCTTCGCCTTCGAATATTTCGACCTCATCTCCGATAATACATGCAGCAAGGCCAAACGGGCCATCGGCCTTTACGGAGGCGGCATCCTCTTCTTCCTACATATCGCCCTGGGCCTTATTTACTGCCTTAACCTTATGGGTATCTTTTAAACATTTTCGCTGTTCCCCAATCGGATTCGAGCGCTAAGGGCCATCTGCGAGCTGGGTCTTTTGCACCCGAACCCTAGTCATAATATTCCGGATGCTGAAAGGTATCCGGCATAAATTCCTTCAAAAAATTCACAATAAAATACAGCGCCACGCCGGGGGCCACATCGTTTTCCCCAATCACTCTGATAGGAGGCAGTTTTTCCATGATGCCCATTCTTTCCAGCGTCAGCTCCATCAAGCGCTCCAAGTCGTCCTCCGTTAAATACTTGGCCATTTCCCCGCTTAACAGCACATCGGTATTCATCAGAACCTGGTAGTTGTAAATCGCCCGGGACAGGTATCCCATATATTCTTCCCATCTCCTCCGGTGGGCTTCATCTCCCGCCCGCAGCTTTTTGAAAAATATGCCCAGTTCTTCTTCGAAGCCCTCCAAAAGGGCATTCACCGAACAATAGGACTCCACACACCCCTGCTTGCCGCAATAGCAGAATTTGCCCTCGGGCATCAGCGTCATATGGGCGATTAAGCCGCTGGACTGGGTTTTGCCTTTATGCAGCTGCCCGTTCAAAATAATCGCGCCCCCAAGGTTAGGGTTCAGCATAAGGAACAGGGCATCCTTAATCCCCGGATTTTTCCACAGCGCATAGGATGCCGCCAGTTCCGTATCATGCTTCAGGACAGGGTTGAAGGGAAACGGAAGGTATTTTCCGATATCCCTTGCCGAAAACCCGTCCGCATCCATCATCCGCCCGGAAACGATATATTTCCCGTCCTGGCTCACAAGGCCCTGTACGCAAATCCCCACTCCCAGCAACAGTTCGCCGGATATATGCAGTTCTTCAAAAAACGCGATAATATAGTCCGCCACATGGGCACAATAACTCTCATCCTTACGGAATAGTATTTCCTGCTGCCTGGAGCTAATGATATCGCCATATAAATTCAACGCCACCAAATACACCACTGTCTTGCGGATATCCACCCCTATAGCAATCCGTATGTCATCCCTGCACTTAATCGCAACCGATTTCCTCCCCCCTGTGGATTCGAAAAAACCGTCTTCCATAATCAAATCCAATTGCTTTAATTCGTTCACACATTGCGATACGGTAGGAATGCTTATATTCAGAACTTCGGCAATATCCGTTTTGGATATCCTCCGATTCTGGTAGACCAGTTGATATACCTGGCTCCGGTTTGCTTTTTTCATTTCGATTAAATTCATTGGCCGCTATACTCCTTTCAACAGCTGTTCCGTTATAGGCTGCTCTTCTGTCCTTATTTTACTGAATGCCCAATAAATTTGCAATATTTCCGCCAATCATCAAATCGAAGTCATGCTCGCATTTCGCATAGCGTTTAATTTTGTTAAATTCCCATTCATAGTCGCAGAACGGGCCGTCCGTTCCCCAGATAACTTTGGTCGCCCCCAGCTTTTCGATAATCTTCGAGCTTTCCATTCCGGGCACCCTGGACGTTTCCAGATAAAGGTTGTCATTTTCCAGCGCCAGTTCAATGGCCAGCTCCCACTCCCAGAAAAAGCCGCAGTGTGCCATCAGCAAAGGCACTTTCGGGAATCTTCTCGCCATGCGGTCGAATTCCAGCGGGCAATTGTACAAATCCGCCGAACCATGTACGATGACTACGCCTTTATAGGCTTCCGTCACTTCGAAAAGGGGATTGACCAGCTTCTTGTCGCTGAGCCGAAAGCCGCACAGGGTAGGATGCAGCTTCACGCCCTTAAAGCCTTTCTGGTAGCATCGCTCCAGTTCATCCGCGGCCTCATGGGTGTTCCACGGGTTCACCGCCGCAAAGGGAATCAGCCGATCCGGATATTCTTCCACGTATTGAGGGATTAAATCGTTGTTAAAATACCCTTCCGTAAACGGGAAAATAACCGTTTTGTCCACGCCGATGGTATCCATCCTTTCCACAACCTGCTGCCCGGTCCAAACCGCAGCCCCTTCGCCCACATGGGTATGTGCATCAATTTTATACATAGTTTTCCTCCCTTTCCGCGCTTTGTCTGCGCATGTTTTTTTCTGTTTCCGTGTTACTTTTTCTATCTTAGTTTTTCTTTCGCAGATGGGCCGTGCCCATCATAACTGCCATCAATATAAAGAAGCCATTGCACAACTGTTTGATGCCGTTGCCCATGCCCATCAGCGTAAAGAAATTGCTGATGCAGCCTACAAACAGGCAGCCGATTACCGTGCCCAAAACGTTGAACCTTTTATCCTTCGACAATAAAGTTCCGATATAAACCGCCACGAAACAATCGTTCAAATAGGATTCCGTTGCCCTTGGCGTAGCGCTTCCGGCGCGGGAACAAATTAAAATGCCCGCCACCGCCGCCAGCAGGGCGCTAAGGATAAATGCTGCGGCAAAGGTTTTGCGGATGTCAATGCCCGACAGAAAAGCCGAACGCACATTGCCGTTAATCGCATCCATATGCCGCCCCAGCACGGAACGCTCCCTCACAAAATAAATAACCACAATGGCCAAAATCCCGATGAGCATTACATTCGGCAGCCCCAGCACCGAGCCCTGTCCAATGTTCAGGAATGTTCCGGTAACGGACCTGGGCATGGTAAACAGGACCTGCGGCTGGGCGCCATTCGTAAGCACCAGTTCAAAACTCCTGACAATGAACATCGTGCCCAGGGTTCCGATTAGCGCCGGCACCCCAAGATATGCCATCAACAGGGCATTGGACAGGCCTATGAAAAGGCCGAACAGCAAAGTAAGGAGCAATGCCATCATCGGCGGAACATCCTTTAAAATCAGGAAAGCGGAAATAACAGCCGCGGCATCCGCCACCTGGGCAATGGAAAAGTCAATCCCGCGGACCGACAGGGCAAAAGTCATCCCAAGCGCCATTAGAATCAGGAATGCGCTGTTTTTGCAAATCCCCCAGAGATTAGCAGGCTGTAGGAACCGGTTGTCAAATATCTGAAAGACTATTAACAGAAGAAACATCCCCACAACCGCCCCATATGTTTTAAAGAATTCCCCTGCCTTGTTTTTGGAGAATGCAGTTGTTTTTATCGTCTTATTTTCCATACAAACCTCCATGCCCTTTCGTTAAAAAATAGTAATCTGGCCGATATCCCGCTTCTTTATTACTGTCAGCAAAATGGACAGAATCAATACGAAGCCGAGGACGCCCGATACAATCTGATTGGAAAACCCGTTAATAATCAATATATTGGAAAGGGCCGCAATAAAAATGCCTGCAATTACCGTTCCAATCATGCTCAACTCATTGGTCCTGGAAAAAGTGCTTCCAAGATATGCGGAGGCCAGCGCTTTCACAAGGAAATCCATCCCATAATCCACAGCGGAAGCGCCATAATTATACGAGCACTGGAAAACGCCCGTCATGCCGAGCAGAGTTCCTGATATCAGATAGCCGAGAATCAGGTACTTCCCCACATTTAACCCATGCAGCTGGGCTGCATTCCGGTTTTCACCGCAGGCATACATACGGAGTCCTGTCCGCGTATATTTGAAAAACCAATGCATGATGCCGCACAGCAAAATTACAAGCAAAAAGATATTGGGGATTCCCAATATGCTCCCCTGGGTCAGCACGGTGAAGCCCGCCGTCTCCTTAATGGCCAATGCGGTTCCTTTGTTATAAAGGGCGGAAAGTCCGTTCATCAGATACATAGTTCCCAATGTGGTAACAAAAGTGGGGATATGCAGATACACAACAAGGAACGAGTTTAACAGGCCAAAGGCCAAACCAACGCCGATTCCCACACCCCAGGAAAGGGCCGGATTGGAATAGGAAATAATCATGCCCGCTGCCAGATTGCACACCAACTGCACCATGGCGCCCGCCCCCATATCGAAACCTCCCACAATCAGCACGGAGGTAATGCTTATCGCCGTCATACAAAGAATGCCGCTTTGCTTTAAAACAGTCATCAGATTCGCCGGAGCGAAAAATAACGGCGCACGAATCCCCATAATCAAAATAATGGCAACCATGGCAATTCCTGTGCTGCGGCGCATAACGGCATTCCTGAAATCTACTTTTTTACTATTCATCATTGCCATCCTCCTGTTCGTCCCCTCCTGCGCTCCAATAGAGAAGCTCCTGTTCCGTCGCCTCTTTCGCCTGGAATTCTTTTACAATCCTGCCTTTGCACATCACCGCGATTCTGTCGCAAATACCAAGCAGTTCTTCATTTTCCGAAGAAATGAAAATAATTGCGCCGCCAGCTTTAGCCAGTTTGACCATCTGGCGGTAAATTTCCGCTTTCGCGCCTACATCCACCCCGGTCGTAGGCTGGTCAAAGACGAATACGTCATACTTGTCGATAAGCCAGCGGCCGATAACTACCTTCTGCTGATTGCCCCCCGACAATTCGCTCAGCAGCTGCCCCGCTCCCGTACATACGATATTCAATGATTTTATAATCTGCCCGCTGCCCTGGCTTTGCAGTTTTCTGCGGATAATGCCCCTTTTGGCCCATGACTTTGTGGCGGATAAAGACAGATTTTCCGCAATGCTCATGGCCGGTACAATCCCTTCATTGCGCCTGTCCTCCGGGATAAACGCAATGCCGGCTTTTCCTGCCCGCTTCGGGGAAACAGGGCGGTATGGCTCCCCTTTCAGGAGGATGTTCCCTTTTTTCACTTTTTCCGCGCCATATACCGCCAGCATCGTTTCCGTCCTTCCCGCGCCTACCAGGCCTGCCAGGCCTAAAATTTCTCCTCTCCTGACTTCCAGGTTCACGCCCCTGACTAACTTGCCGGAATAAAGGTCATCGATTTTAAGGGCTACATCCCCTATTTGCGCCGGTTCTTTCGGGTACAAATCCTTTAGCTCCCGCCCAATCATCATGGAAATGATTTGCTTGGGGTCTATATTTTTCGTTTCCACCGTTCCCTGTACCCGGCTATCCCTCAAAACGGTAATCCTCTCGGTAATATTGAAAATTTCATCCAAATGGTGGGAAATATAAATAATTGTCACGCCGCTTTCTTTCAGCAAATTAATAATTTCGAACAGGCGTGAAATTTCCTTGCTGCTCAGCGATGCCGTAGGCTCATCCAGAATCAGAAGCTTAGGGTTCTTCAGCAATGCGGAAGCGATGGCCACCTGTTCCCTCTGGCCTACCGTTAAAGAAGCCACCTGGGCATCCGCCGTAAAATCAACATGCATGAATTCCAGCTTTTCCTGCACCTGCTTCCGCATCGTTTTCAAATCCAGCCTGCCCCCTGATTTTGTAATTTCCGAACCTAAAAAGGCATTGCGTGTCACATCAAAAAGAGGAACCATCTGCTGGTCCTGATGAATAATCGCAATGCCATGGCGCTCCGAATCCTGCGGGCTATGAATATCCACCACTTCCCCATCCAGCAAAATATCCCCGGAACTTTTGGAATACACTCCCGTTATAATCTTCACCAGCGTTGACTTTCCGGCCCCGTTTGTTCCCAAAAGCGCATGTGCTTCCCCTTTTCTTATCTCTAAATTGATATCCTGCAAAACCTTGTTTTGCCCGAAAGCTTTGCAGATGTTCCTGCATTCAAGTAAAACTGGCCCCTCCGGCATTTGAACACTCCTTTCCAGATTCCAAACTATGCCTGTTATATCAGGTTTCGCGCCCCGTATAATCCAAAGGGCGCGAAATCTGACTGCCTTATCAATATATACTATTTTTCATCTGTTTATGGAACTGTGGGATAGCAAACCAAAAGATTGTCATTCTGCGGGTATGCCGCTTCCACATCTTCACGGCTCATGTTAATTTTCTCCCAAATCTCCGCTCCCCACTTCATCTCTGCCGCTTCCACGCCGTTGCGCCTTGTAGCGCAGTAGCAGGCGGTAGGTATCTTCGCTGCCACAGTAGAGGGATCTACGCTTCCGTCCAATACGCCGAGAATGGTATTGGCAGCGGTTGCTCCGATAGAAGACGCGTCGATAACAACGGAAACCTGGAACGGGCTTCCTTCGGTAAACAGCATCTGGAAGCTCACTTCATCGCCGTCGATGCCGCCCATCACGATTTCCGAACGGTCAGCCTGGCGAACGGACTCCACCGCCCCTGTAATCAGCGAATCATAGGTTCCGATAACAGCCGCTATAGAACCCTTTTCCGGGTTGGCCGTCAGCAGTTCTTCCATTTGTGTCTGCACCTTGGACACATTATGCTCTGTAGCAACGGGAACTAAATTGATATTTGGATATGCAGCCGCAACGCCCTGAATAACCGCTAACCGGTTCTCTAACAACGGGGCGCCAGGCACATAAAAGATATAAACGTCTCCGGTATAATCAATCCCGGAAAAGATAGCGTCAGCCAGAAGGACAGCCGCCAGGCCGTCATCCGCATTCGTATCGCAGATTGTATTGTCGATATGGGAACCGATACCTGCTGTCACTACCGGAATCCCTTTTTCCTTTGCTTTTGCGCAAAGAGGAGCAAGCTGCTCATTGTCGCCCAACTGGATAATCAGGGCATCGATGCCCGAATTCAGCAGGGTTTCGATATTTTCATTATGTTTCTGGAAATCTGTTTCCGCATCGGTCATGATAACTTCGCATCCGGCCGCTTCCAGAATATCCTGGGCGCCGTAAGCAATCAGGCGGTTATAGTCATTGGTAATTTCACGGTTCGCAATACCGATTGTCCATCCTCCCGATTTGTCCGATGCCGCTGCCTGAGAAGCATCCACAGCCTCATCTGTCTCAGTTTCCGTTTCACCCCCCCCCGGATGTCTCCGGCGCAGCAGCGCTTTCCGTTTCCGCGTTATCCGCCGGAGCTGCCGGCTCTGACGAATTGTCCGCCCCGCAAGCTGTAGTGGTGAACACCAGCAATGCCGTAAGCAATAATGCAAGCTTTTTTTTCATTATTTTTTCCTCCTTCTTATGTATGCGCTTTCGCAGCCTCTCCATGGCCAAATCCAGAAAGCACATTAGTCTCGCCAAAGTTTCATATACTTTGCTAAAGTAATTACATTTTATAACAGTTTTGCATCTTTGTAAATAGTTTTTAAAAAGTTTTTTCGTATATTTTGTTCCTTTTTCTTCCATAAGGGTTTTATTTTTTGGCAATTTTCTATATTTGGCTTAAAAGATTTTTCTTTACAATTCTCAAAAAAATAACCAAGCTGATTTCATCTCAACTTGGTTATTCTCCCACATGTTTTTTTACTGCCGCTTTCCTCCACACATCTTTTTCCTGCTCAACCAGCAAAGGGTTTGCATACTTACGCAGGCCTCCCGCTGCTGACTTTTCAAAATCCATCTCATTTACTATTGGAATCACAATAACCTTTTGATCCATTGGCAATGGCTCATCTACACGTACTGCTGTTCCATCGTAATATCCGGTAATAGACATACATTTTCACCTTCCTTCCATTTTTTTAAGTTTTGCCTACGGCAAAAGGGCCGGTTTCTTTGTCGCATCCACACATTCCTACGGACTTTGCAGCAAGCGCAAAGTCCTGGCGGAAAATCTACGCCCCTCTCACTGTCCTCACCGATTCCCTCTCCACAATCTCCGCACCGAATTCAAAAGTTCCGTCATAAGCCGGATTCCGAATCATTTTCAGCAGGTTATGGGCCGCTTTCTCGCCCAGCTTATCCTTTGGATGGGGAATGGAAGTCAGCGCCACATCCCCCAGCATAGCCAGTTCCGAATCGTCGATGCTTACAATGGAAATGTCTTCCGGCACGCGGATATCCACGCTGTTTAATATGGAAACAGCCTCAAAGGCAATCTGGTCATTATAACATACCGCCGCCGTGCAGTTCTTCAGGCGGCCCATAAGAAGATGCCGATATTCCCCCAAGTGCTGCATCATCTCCGTATCGAGCCATACAACGCTGGAATCGTCCATTTCAATCCCGGCTTCCTGCATGGCGTCCAGGTAGCCCGCATACCGCATATGACCCTGCCCGTCGTCCATCTTAAACACACCGCCTATTTTTCTATGCCCTCTTTCCAGCAAATATTTTACCGCTTTTGCCCCCGCCGCCCTGTCATCCAGGGAAACATGGGGAATCGGAAGCCCGGGATAATAGCTGTTAATAAAAATCACGGGGATTCTTCTTTTCAGCAATTTCCCATATAGCTCCAGATTTGGGTTAGGCAGCCCGCTCTTCGTTGTTTCCATAATAATGCCGGCCACCTCATCCCGCTCTATAATATCCTCCAGGATAGTTTTTTCCCGGCTGACGTGATTATTTGTAAAGGCAATCTGGACGGAATACCCGCTTTCCGAAAGCACATTCTCAATTCCCTGTATAGTCTTCGGGAAAATATAGCTGTCCACATAGGTGGTCACCACCGAAATCCTTGTCCGGTTTTCCGGATTTCCCATGCCAATATCGCCCACATAAGTGCCGCTGCCCCGTCTCCTGACCAAAACCCCTTCTTCTTCCAATACGCCGATGGCATGGCGGACAGTCTGCCTGCTGACATGGAACATTTCCTTCAACTGGTTCTCAGAATACATCTTCTGCCCCGGAAGAAATTTCTTAGCCGCAATCTGCCCCTGTATCCAATTCACTAGCTCCATATATTTAGCCTGTTTTTTTTCCATCGTAACCCCCACGCACAATATTATGGTTTTCATTTTATCACCCAATGGGCGCAAAAGCAATTTTTATTCCTGCGGGCAACGAGCCACAGGAATCAATTTTCATGGGCAGCGCGACGGGCAGGGCATTTTCCCCTCTCCGCAAGCATATAATGAAAGAAACGCCACCAGGTAATTTGCATTGAAAACTATTATTCATTCCCGTAAATTTAAAGCTTCCTTATGTGCCATCGCGCTGTTTTTTGCGTTTTCTGCTGCCGCCGTCTTTTTTTTAAGCAGAGATGCACGGCGGTTTGGCCGCTTCTGCGATTATTTTTTTGTCTCCGAATTGACCGGCAATACGTTGAATATGCACTATATCGTCGCCAATCCCGCAAACTACGGCATCGAGTCCTATACGCCCCTTCTGCCTTCCTATTCCCAGGAGCGAAGGAACAATTCCTTACAGGAGCTCACCTCCGCCCTGGATACCCTGCATTCCATAGACAGAAATAAACTGGATGAAAAGAACAGTTATACCTACCGCCTGCTGTTTCCTTATCTGGAAAACGAAAAAAACGGGTTGCTCCTATATTATTATGCCAACCCCCTTTCCCCTTCCTCCGGGATGCAGTCCCAGCTGCCCATCCTGTTAGCGGAGTATACCTTCCGCAGCAAGCAGGATGTGGAAGACTATCTGGAGCTTTTGGACCAGACGGACACTTATTTCCAGGGAATTGGGGAGTATCTTCGGGAACAGACCGAAAGGGGGCTGTTCATGCCCGACTACTCTGTGGCAAAGGTTATCGAACAATGCGATACGGTCATGGATAAGGCTTCTTTGGAAGCAGGCACCCATTTTTTGAATACTACTTTTGAGGAACGGCTGGATGGTTTAATGGAAAAAGGCATCATTACCGAAAAGGAAAAAGCCGCCTATCTGTCCGAGAATTCCCGGCTGCTCAATACCGTAATGCTTCCCGCTTATGAAAAGATGGGCGATGAGCTTATCCTTTTGCAGGGAAGCGGGAAAAATGAGAAGGGGCTAAGCTACTATCCTGAAGGGAAAGAATATTATCTTTATCTGATACGCTCCAATACCGGTTCTTACCGGGATATGAAAGAAATCAAAATGCTTTTGCTCCAGGATTTTAGCAGGAATTTTGAAGCTATGCGCACTCTGCTCCAGGCCCATCCCGAATTAGCCGCCTCCGTCAGCCTTCCTGACAGGCCCTTCGCCTACGAAGAGCCAAAGGATATGCTGAAAAATTTACAGCAAATGATGGTTTCGGATTTCCCCGCCCTGTCCGATGTGGCCGGGGATACCATGCCTGTCTGTACGGTGAAATCCATTTCCAGGAATCTGCAGGAATACTGCAGTCCGGCGTTTTATCTCACGCCGCCTTTGGATGATATCAGGGAAAATGTCATTTATATCAATCCGAAAAATAACCCTTACGGGGTAGAGCTCTATACTACCCTGGCACACGAAGGCTATCCCGGCCATCTTTATCAAACCGTGTACAGCCAGCTTTTTTTCCAAAAAACGGATATAAACCCTGTCCGCTGCCTTCTTTCCTATGGCGGTTATGTGGAAGGCTGGGCCATGTATGTGGAGCTGAAAGCCTATGATTACGCCAAAACCCTTATGGCGCAGGCCGCCCCAGAGACAGAAGCGCTTTATGAATTGTATAAATTGGACCGGCAAATCCAGTTATGCCTTTACTCCCTGCTGGATATCGCTATCCACTATGAAGGCGCCACCTATGAACAGGTTCATAAGGTACTCGCTTCCGTAGGCATATCCGACCCGGCCACCACCCGCTCCATCTACGAGTACATCGTGGAAGAGCCTACCAACTATCTGAAATATTACCTGGGCTATCTGGAAATCATGAACTTAAAAGCGGAGGCCAGAAAAATGTGGGGAAATGCATACAGCGAGTACCGTTTCCACAAATTCTATCTGGAAAACGGCCCCGCTGACTTTACTAATTTGCAGCAGCAGCTGTCAAAAACAACCCTTGGCATTTCTTAAACCGCTGCATAATATATTTTTATATCCCGTATCTCCATACCGCTCTGCCGTGAAAAGAAAGTCAGGCTGCAGCTGCCTTCGATAATGGGGTTCAAATCCACCTCGAACCTAATCCAGCTGCGGTCTGCCCCCGTCAGGGAGAGCATTTTTACCAATTGATTATCCTGCCATATGGAAAATGTGAACTGGGCTAAATCGTTATCCGTGGCAGACCGGCAAAGCATTTCCAGCTTGTAATCCCCTTTTTCTTTTGCCAGAATGCGGAAATAGGAATGTTCCCCATCGCCCAGATGTATCTCTTCGGGCATAATTTCCGCCTGGGGGTTCACCTCGAGCTCTTTCGCCTGCTGTATCATTTCATCCTCCGGGCAAGGACATTCTTCCAATTCCCTGTCCAAATCCGTCTCCATCCCTTTCATCCTCAAATACGAAGGGGTAGTCATCAAATACCGGCAGATGTTGTTCGCCGCCCTGGCCAGTTCCCCTCTCGTAAGGCTGCCTTCCGATAGTTTCTCCATCAGATTATCTTTGTTGGAATTGGATTTGGCATCCGCGGCTACCATGTATAAATCGTTCTGAGCCCGAATCATTGGAGCCATATTCCGGCGGCTCCCTTCTTCCCCTTCTTCATTCCCTTTGGCCCACCAGTCTGTCATTACAATGCCGAAAAATCCCCATTCTTTCCTTAGAATCGTTGTCAAAAGGTCATAGCTGCTGGAAGTCCAGATGCCGTTGACCGGATTATAAGAACTCATAACGGAATCCGCCCCGCCTTCCCTGACCGCAATCTCGAAGCCTTTCAGATAAAGCTCCCTCAGCGCGCGCTCCGATACCAAGGCATTCACCGTATGCCTACGGCCCTCCTGGTTATTGCAGGCAAAATGCTTAATCGTTCCCGTAACCCCATATTTGTGCAGGCCTTTTAACTGAGCCGCCGCCATTTTCCCGCTCACCAAAGGGTCTTCCGAAAAATATTCGAAATTCCGCCCGTTTAAAGGATTCCTATGTATGTTCAGCCCCGGCCCTAAAAGATTATCCACTTTGTTCTTCCGAAGCTCCAATCCTTCCCACTGATACAATTCCTCACAGAGCTGTTCGTTAAAAGTGCAGGCCAGGCATGTTCCGTTCGGCATTGCAAAAGCCAGGTTGCCGCAGTCCATGCGGATTCCGCTGGGGCCGTCGCTGCAGCAGCCAATGGGGATTCCATATTCCAGCAATTCTTCGGTTACGCCGCCAAAAGCCCCTCCCGTTCCCGGAGTAGTTTTCGGCGAATTCATGCCTTCCCCCCTGGTCAGCCAGACAAGTTCTTCATCGGTAAGCTGGGAAAGGAACTCTTCCATGGAAACA